>DKZA01000016.1:982-91244 GCA_002492525.1 Lachnospiraceae bacterium UBA7086
TTTGCAGGAAGTGTTCAAAGGTTATGGACTTGCCATGAACTTTGAGCAGTATGTGCTGGTAGGCAGTACAGTGCGCTCTTATCTTTCATGGCTGAAAGATACCGGGAAGATGGCGGCTGAATTTCAGGATAATATGTTGCTCTGGCAGAGGGTATAGTGTTAATGGCTGGTGCGTTCAGGGAGATGGCGTAACGTCAGAAATATTCTATAGATGTGACAGGAGCGGAAAATATGCGATACTATCAATGCAGTGAGTACCCAATCGAGTTCGTATTGTCAGAGAATATTGATAAGCACTTTGCTTCCCACAACCATGTAGGTCATTATGTCATATCAGTCGTCATGCAGGAAACGGTTGCTGTTTGTTTGGAAAACAAGGAAGCGGTGTGCTGCAGAGGGGATGCGTTTATCATCCCGCCTTATGCCGTACATTCCGTGCGTCAGGGAAAAGATGCGCGTCTGCTGTCTATGTGTATGGGGACTGCTTTTGTAGAAAAGAACGACTTGGAGACAGCAGAGGAAGTTTTTCGGAAATTGTTAGGGGATGCAGTAACGCAGGGGATTTTCGGAAGGGAACAAAGAGAAAAACTGCTGAATTTCGTGCGGACGGTTTACTGCCTCCATGATAATGGACGCAAAAAGATGGATGCAGACATAAAAGGTCTGACGGATAAAATGACCAGACACCCGGAACAGGAACTGTCCATAGAAACATTGGCGGCAGATATTTTTGTCAGCAAATATTACCTCATAAGAAAATTTAGAAACAGTGTTGGAATGACGCCGCATCAGTTCTGTATCCAGAACCGCATACGGAAATCACAGAGGATGCTGGATGAAGAAATGACAATCGGCAGGATTGCTGCGGAAATGGGGTTTTATGACCAGAGCCATTTTGACAGGGCTTTCCAGAAGATTGTCGGGATATCTCCGTCAGAATATGTTCGCTCAAAAAAGCAGATAGGGCAGAGTACATAGGGCAATTTTTTACAAGACATGAGAGCCTCCAAAGAATAGGATTGAAATGTAAAACAGATCACATATTTTATGGGAGGTGCCAGAATGGATACATTTGAATTATTTAACAATGGAAAATTAGTTTTGCCGGAAAAAGAGGCTGGCTTTGCAAAGATCGAATGGTCGAAGCATCCGACTTTTAAGGGCGTTGAGTTGAAACACATCATCACGGCAAAAGACACAAATGGAAAGTTCAGCTATCATTTGGTGCGGATTGCTCCCGGGTGCAGTATTGGGAACCATATCCATGAAACGCGGTTGGAAACGCATGAAGTGATAAAGGGCAGTGGAAGATGTATAAATGAAGGCAGCACGATTCCGTATGAACCAGGTACAATATCCATCATGCAGGCGGGCGTGCCGCATGAAGTCGATGCGGGTGCAGAGGGGTTATATCTGTTTGCGAAGTTTATGCCTGCTTTATGTTGAGTTAAATAAAAAGATAGTATGCACAGACCGCCGTACTATGGTTCACTGCCATATGCGGCGGTCTGTCCTTTCCACAGGCAGAGCCGGGCGGCATGATAACGGAAGTTATTTGGATGCATTATTCCGATAGATGGGAAATATTATTCCGAAATCATTGATATTATTCCGATAATAGGATATACTACTGTTTAAAGTGGGGTGTAGATCTATGTACATGACAGCGAAGCAGGCAGCAGAAAAATGGGGCATTTCAGATAGAAGAGTTCGTATATTATGTTCAGAGGGGAAAATCCCGGGTGTAACCCGTGAAGGGCGCGGCTGGAGGATTCCTGCAGATGCAAAGAAGCCAGAGGACGGCAGGTTTAAAACAGCAGAGAGTTTGCTTGCGATGATTGATAGGAAAAAAATTGAACTGGATTCCAGAAGGCCTTTGACAGAGGGAGAAGCGGAACGGTTTGCAGAGGAATTTGTGGTTGAATATACCTACAATTCTAATGCAATCGAGGGAAATACGCTGACCTTGCGGGAGACAGATATGGTGCTGCGTGGTCTGACGATCGCTCAGAAACCGCTGAAAGATCACATGGAAGCGGTCGGACATAAGGAAGCTTTTGATTTTGTGCAGGATTTAGTGAAAAATCGGGCGCCGCTATCTGAGAGCATTATCAAGCAGATTCATTATTTAGTTTTGGCTGATAAAAAGGATGACCGTGGTGTTTATAGAAGAGTGCCAGTAAGAATTATGGGTGCAAAGCAGGAACCTGTGCAGCCATATCTGATTCAGCCAAAGATGGAGCAGTTGCTTGAGTCTTATAGGAACAGCACAGAGCATATCATTCCCCGGATTGCGAAGTTCCATATTGAATTTGAGGGAATTCACCCTTTTATCGATGGAAATGGCCGGACAGGACGATTGCTTGTGAATCTGGAATTGATGAAAAATGGGTATCCACCGATTGACATCAAATTTACTGATCGGATAGTTTATTATAATGCTTTTGATGAGTATTATGTGAAACATAATCTGGATGCAATGGAGAAGCTGTTTGCCGGATATGTAAATGTAAGGCTGGATAGCTATTTGGCGATGTTGGGAAATTGAAGAATCAAATACCTTGTTGACAAGGGGAGGATTGAAAAATCAGCAAGAGGTGTTTATATTCTGCCGGATGTTTGGGTTGATGAAATTTATAATTTGACAAAGCCCAAAGAAACAAATATTCGATGTGTGCACTGTAAAGAAATTCTGTATGATTTAGGAGTGGCAAAAGTGCTTACACCGGGAGAAAATACAGTAAGGGCTTATAGTGTAGCGCACGCTCTGTGATATTTTGTGCCACATAGTCATGTGGATATTCAGGTAGTGTCGGAGGCTTTTAAACGGTATGCAGCTAGAATGGATAAAAATATTCCGGTCTTGTCAGAGTATGCAAAAACCTTGAATGTGGAGAAAAAACTCAGAGCATATCTGGGGGTGCTTTTATGAAAAACGTAATGTAGATATAGGCCATTATTAAAAATCAATTGAATCAGGCATGTATAAGACATAAAAATATAGTGGAAGCAGCGATTGAATTGGTTAAGCATTATATTTATGTTGTTACGTTTGAAACGAATGATACATATTTTCTGGGATTGGGGAAAAAGGAATACAAGTTGATATAGAAGAAGGAGGTAACCAAATGACAGGTGAAAAGTTTACATTAATGCAATATTCAGTTAATGCAATCCTGGGTCTGATTGATGCAGAAGATTTTGTTATTCCGGAAATTCAGAGACCATTCGTGTGGAAGAGAAGTCAGGTTAGAGATTTAATTGACTCATTGTACAACGGTTATCCGACGGGATATATTATCACATGGAAAAATCCTGATGTTAAGACAAAGGATGGCGGTAAAGCAAACGGAAAGAAAGTGTTGATTGATGGTCAGCAAAGAGTTACTGCATTAATGGCTGCTATTACTGGAAAAGAAGTCTTAGATGATGATTTTAACAAGGACAGAATAAAGATAGCGTTTAATCCGTTGGTGGAGGATGAGACAAAGCGTTTTGCGGTGCAGGATGCTTCGCATTTAAAGGATAAGCGTTGGATACCGGATATTTCTGTTGTTTTTGATACAGAGTTTGACTCTTTTGATTTTGCGATGAAATATTGTGAGGTAAATGAAAAAATAAAACCAAATGAAGTGAATAAGGCTGTAACAGCATTAAAAGGAATAGCCAATCGTCAGATAGGTGTTATTGAGTTGGATGCGGCTTTGGATATTGACGAAGTTACTGAAATATTTATTCGTATCAATTCCAAAGGTACAGCTCTTAGCCAGTCAGACTTCGTAATGTCCAAAATGGCAGCAGATACAGTTCATGCAGGCAGCCTTATGAGAAAGACGGTGGATTATTTCTGTCATTTGGCTACAAAACCGGATTTTTATCCACAGCTAACACACGATGCAGAATTCCAAGCATCGAAATACGCTGATAAAATTAAATGGTTAGCGAAAGATTATGATGATATTTATGATCCGGATTATGGCGATATGCTTAGGGTATCGTTTATGCATCAGTTCCGAAGAGGTAAATTGGCGGATTTGGTTAGCTTGCTATCAGGACGTGATTTTGTTACGAAGGAATTTAGAGAAGATATCGTAGAAGAGTCTTATGGAAAACTGGATGTTGGTATTATGAATTTTATCAACCAGTATAATTTTTCACAGTTTGTTATGGCAATTAAGGGTGCCGGATATGTATCAAGTAAGCTCCTTAATTCAAGAATGACATTAGATTTTGCATATACATTGTATTTGATGTTGTTAGATGAACCTTCAATTCCGAATGTACAGATAAAGAGATATGTGCAGAAGTGGTTTGTTCTTTCAACCTTGACGTCAAGATATATAGGTTCACCAGAAACGCAGATGGATCGTGACATGAGAGTTATTGGAGAAAAAGGATTCCTGACATTTTTAGCAGATGTTGAGGCTTCGGCACTTTCAGAAACTTTCTGGACAGTTACATTGCCTCAGAACTTGGAAACATCATCTGTTAACAGTCCGGCGTTCAATACATTTTTAGCAGCACAGATTAATATGAACTGTAATTCCATGTTAATGAATGGTACGAAAGTTGCGGATTTGATTACTATTTCCGGAGATGTGCATCATATATTTCCCCGCAGCTATCTGAAAAATAATGGTGTGGATAATAAGACAAAATATAATCAGGTTGCTAACTACATATACCTTGATACCCAGGTAAATAAAGCAATTAGTGATGATGCACCGAATGTGTATTTTGGAAAGGTTTTGAGTCAGTGTGCAGATGGAGATATGTTACTTGGAAATATTGCAGATAAAGACTTGCTTGCAATAAATCTGGAAGAGAACTGTATTCCACAAAATATTATGAATATGACAGTTGAAAACTATGATGAGTTTTTAACTGAGAGACGTAAAATGATGGCGGCGATGATACAGAAGTATTATGAGAGGTTGTAGAAAGTCACACATGATTTGAGGAATGTGTAAATGGCTTATCAGAGTGAAGCATAATTAGAAAAGCAATTTATAAAGCAGTGACAAGGACAGGATTATCATGTTGTTAATATTCCGGACAGTGATGCATTGCTTGCAAATTTTAGAGTACAGTGTGAGAAATATAATAAAGTAAAATTAGTGACGTTTGCAGTTGGACAAGGATGGAAAGCTGAAAGTAGCAATGCATTTGGAGCATGTCATGAAGCGGTTGCTTGACAAATACAATGCCGCTTATGAAGATCAGCTACCGAAGAATTATGAAGATTTGTGCCAGGATAGGGTAAAAAGTAATATGGCAGAAACATAAAGCGATGGGAATGAATAAGTGCCTACAAACCTAGATAAATCAAGGGCTTATAAGGAATTGTAAGTCTCTTTGGAGACGAAAAAGAGGAGAAAAACCAATATGATAAAAATATTATTTGTATGTCACGGCAACATCTGCCGTAGCACAATGGCCGAGAGCGTCATGACCTACTTAGTAAACAAGCGGCACCTCTCGGACCAATTCCAGATTGCTTCCGCAGCCACGAGCCGGGAAGAAATTGGCAACGGTCCTCATTACGGCACTGTTAATAAACTGAGAGCCGTAGGTATTCCCGTTGTGCCGCATCGGGCAGTGCAGATGACGAAACAAGACTATCAGAAGTATGATTATCTGATCGGCATGGATGACGCCAATATTCGTAACATGATAAGAATCGCCGGCGGCGATCCGGAGCATAAAATCTATCGCCTTTTAGAGTTTGCGGGATGCGGAAGGGCCATTGCCGATCCGTGGTATACGGGAGAGTTTGATGTAACTTACGATGATATCCTGGAAGGGTGTGAGGCTTTCTTAAATTTCCTGACGGAATCGAAATAATAAGGTAGAATCCCGGTTTTGAGCCTGCGATATGATTTCCAGGGAAGTCCGATCAATGATCAGACTTCCCGTTTTTTTTTTTGAGATAATTCCCCGTAAGGGAAGCAAAGGACAGCACTAGCAATAGAAACACCGTCAGCCCGTCCCACACGTCCAATAGTGGTTCATCTATCATTTTTGACAGGATGAGATTGATGAGAAACACAAGCGGTATGGCGGACAAAAGGGAGATACCAAGGGCCAGTAATCGTCTGGTCTTTCCCATGCGGGCAAATATGGCAGACATCAGCCAAAGAAACAGGATGGCGGGTACCGCCATGGCGGTGCCGATGGAAAATACGGCGTGGACTTTTAGCAGGAAGCTTAACAGATACAGATAGGGAATGATAAAAATACTTAATGAAACAAGACTGCCAAGGATTCCTTTCTTTCCCATAATCATAGCGGGAAAGGATACCACCCATGCAAAAGCAATAGAGCCAAGCGGAATCAGTGACCAGGTGAGGCGGCCGGCAGTAGCTATGTCACAGATAAGGCATACTGCGATGCCAAGGAAGCAAGCCGCGGAAAACAGGATGGCAAGGATTCTGTTTTTAGACAGGCTGTTTTCTTCTTGTTGTTTTAAGGCGAGCAGATTTTCTTCTGCTTTTTGTGTATAATAGGAGATTTCTCCGTTTGTCCGAGTCTGCGGAGCGGAACTCGTAAAGTTAATTTGCGAAGCAGATTTACTTTTTTCATATGGTTTCATTTCAATTTTCTCCCCACTCAACAATTCGTTTACGGTAATGCCAAGGATGGCGCACAGATCCAGCATGATAGAGGAATCCGGCATACTTTTTCCGGTTTCCCATTTGGATACGGCTCTGTCTGTAATATTCAGTTTTTCAGCCAGCTGTGCCTGTGTCAGTTTCTGCTCTTTGCGGCATCTGGCAATAAAGATTCCGATTTCGGTCTGATTCATTGTGTTTTCCTCCTTGGGATAAAGGTACATCATAAAGCCTTTTTTTAACACGAACTGTTGGTTGAGTTTGGGGAAATTATAATCCAACCGGTCCAAAGGGACAAGCAAAAATCAAAGATTTCTGCAGAAACAGGTTTTCTCAGGATATGAACAAGAATAAGCAGGCATAAAGTATAAAGAAGAGCCGACAGTGCAGGAAAAGGGATGTATAAAAAGGAGAAGAACAGAAACAGAATCTATATGACCAAGGTACATCTGTTAGGGGCAGTTTTGGTGATTGGTCTTTTATCAGGAATCGGCAGGGAGTATAGAGGGGTTGACAGCCCGCACGGCAGGGAGTACAGAGGGACTGACAGCCTGCAGAGCATGGGGGAAAGCGGGATGCAGTCTGTAGGGCAGGATGCTGTCCAGGGGACGGTCACCATGGCCGGTTCCACTTCCATGGAGTCCATGGCCAATGCGCTGGCGGAAGGGTTCATGAGCCGATATCCGCAGGTGGTGGTGACAGCGGAATTTACGGGATCTTCTGCGGGAATCGAGTCAGTACTGGCGGGCCGTGTAGATATCGGCAATTCTTCCAGGCGGCTTCATCCGGCGGAACAGGCGGCGGGCGGGGTGGAACAGGTGGTGGCAATTGATGGAATTGTCATGGTTACGGATACAGGCAACAGGGTCAAGGGATTGACGAAGGAGCAGTTGTGCGGTATCTATCAGGGCACAATCAGAAACTGGCAGGACGTGGGAGGTCTTGATGAGCCCGTGGTGGTGATCGGCCGGGAGGCGGGAAGCGGTACCAGAGAAGCTTTTGAGGGCTTCCTGGGGATGGAGGACCGGTGCGTTTATGCCAATGAGGTAAGTTCTACAGGGGCGGTGATGGCCAGGGTATCGTCCACGCCGGGTGCCATCGGTTATGTCTCTTGGGAGGTGCTTAACGATACGGTGGCGGTTCTTTCTTTAGACGGGATAATGCCCACGGAGGAGACTATCCGGGATGGCAGATACGGGTTGAGCAGGCCTTATGTGATGGTGACAAGGGGCGGTCTTGAGAAGCAGAACGAGGCGGTGCGGGAATTTTTCAGGTATTTGTATTCAGAGGAAGGGAAAGCACTGCTTAACAGGGCGGGGGTGATTGTATCTGACAGATAACGCTGTAAAAGATAGAAATAGCCGGATGCGTCGTGTCAGGGCAGTGGAAAAGACTGCGGAAATGATTGTTTCGCTATGTGCCTTTACTGCGGTTGCGGCGGTAGTTTCCATTACGCTTTACATGATTGCCAATGGCATACCGGCCATCCAGCAGGTGGGATGCAAAGATATTTTATTTTCTGCCGTCTGGAAACCGACGGCACAAGAGCCGTCTTTTGGAATTTTATACATCATTCTGACGTCCATTGCGGGCACGTTTCTGGCAATTTTAATCAGTGTGCCTCTGGGTCTTCTTACGGCCATATTTCTTTCGGAGGTGGCGTCTAAGCGGCTGGCGGCTATGGTGCGTCCGGCAGTGGAACTTTTGGCGGGGATTCCCTCGGTGATTTATGGCGTGTTGGGAATGATGGTGCTGAATCCGGTAATGTATAGGCTGGAACAAAGAATTTTTGCGGGTTCCAGGACGCATCAGTTTACGGGCGGTGCCAACCTGCTTACGGCGGTGCTTGTGCTGGCGGTGATGATACTGCCCACGGTGATCAATATTAGTGAAGCGGCAATTCAGGCGGTGCCGCCGGAACTGAAGGCGTCTTCTCTGGCGTTGGGGGCTTCTCCTGTACAGACGATTTTCCGGGTCACTTTGCCGGCGGCAAGATCGGGGATTCTTACGGCAGTGGTGTTGGGAGTGGGCAGGGCCATCGGTGAGGCCATGGCTATCAGTCTGGTGTCGGGCAATTCTGTGAATCTGCCGCTTCCTTTTGGGTCAGTACGTTTTCTTACAACAGCCATTGTCAGTGAGATGGGATATGCAGAGGGGCTGCACAGGCAGGTGTTATTTACGATTGGTCTGGTGTTGTTTGGTTTTATTATGGTGACGAATCTGATTTTAAACGGCATTTTAAGAGGGGAAAGGAAAGCGTGATGAGAAGGCTGAAGGATGATATGCTTTTGTGTCTGATTTATCTGGCGGCTTTTGCGGCGGAGTTTCTCTTGATCGGGATTCTGGGGTACGTGTTCGTCAAAGGATTTCCGCAGGTGAGTTGGCATTTTCTGACTTCGGTGACCAGTGTGCTGCAGGGGACGGCCGGAATTGCCGGTAACATTGTCAACACTTTATATATGGTGATACTGACCCTGCTGATCGCGGTGCCTCTTGGGATTGGTTCGGCCATTTATTTAAACGAGTATGCCAGGCCGGGAAAGATAGTCGGGCTGATTGCATTTACCACAGAGACATTGTCCGGGATACCGTCTATTTTATTTGGCCTTTTCGGCATGGTGTTTTTTGGTAGCGCACTGGGGCTTGGGTATTCAATTCTGACGGGAGCGTTTACGCTTGCGCTGATGGTATTGCCGCTTATTACAAGGAATACTCAGGAAGCCTTAAAGACGGTGCCGGAGGCTTACCGAAGCGGTGCGCTCAGTATGGGTGCCGGCAGGTGGCATATGATCCGTACGATTCTTTTGCCGGCGGCTATGCCGGGGATTCTTACAGGAATCCTTCTGGCGGTGGGGCGTATTCTGGGGGAGTCGGCGGCACTGCTTTTTACGGCGGGAAGCGGTTATTTTCTGCCCAGGTCTTTCGGGGGATGGTTTCGTAAGCTGTTGGAGTCCGGCGGCACTCTTTCCGTACAGTTATATTTAAGTATGTCCAAAGCACAGTATTCAGTGGCTTTTGGCATTGCGGCAGTACTGCTTTGTATGGTGCTGGGCATCAATCTGCTGCTCAGGATTCTGGCGAAGAAATGGGATGTGGTTTAGATGGCGGGAGATCAAGGACAAGGAAAGATGACACAGGGTAAGGTGATTACAAAAAAGTTAAATATATATTATGGAAGTAATCATGCCTTGAAGGATGTTGATATCAGCATCCGAAGGAATGTTGTGACGGCTCTGATCGGCCCTTCCGGTTGTGGAAAATCCACTTTTTTAAAGACCATAAACCGCATGAATGATCTGGTGGACAATGTCAGAATCGAAGGGAAGGTGTATCTGGACGGGGCGGATATTTATGGCAGAGGGATGGACGTGACGAGATTGAGGAAACGGGTGGGTATGGTGTTTCAGCAGCCCAATCCTTTTCCTATGAGTATCTATGATAATATTGCCTATGGCCCCCGGATACATGAACGGAAAAGTAAGGCGCAGCTGGATGAGATTGTGGAGAGAAGTCTGCGGCAGGCGGCAATCTGGGAGGAAGTCAGGGAGGGGTTGTACCAATCGGCTCTGAGGCTTTCCGGCGGTCAGAAACAGAGGCTTTGTATCGCCCGTGCCCTGGCCGTGGAGCCGGAGGTGCTCTTGATGGATGAACCCACTTCGGCTCTGGATCCGGTCTCCACGTTAAAAGTGGAGGAGCTGCTGTGTCATTTAAAGAAAAGTTATACCATTGTTGTTGTGACTCACAACATGCAGCAGGCAGCCAGGGTATCGGATGATACGGCTTTCTTTCTGGCGGGAGAGGTGGTGGAGTATGATACCACAGCCCGCCTGTTTTCCCATCCAACAGACAAAAGAACGAGAGCGTATATCAGCGGAAAGTTTGGTTAGGGTCAGGTCAGATCCGCAAGCAGGAAGCTTTGGGTTTTGAGAGCACAGTAGTGCCGGCCTTTTACAGCGGTAAATTTGAGGACACAGTAATCCGGGTCTGTGACTCCCTGTTTATAATACATGACATCCTGAGGATGCCAGAGTTCTTCCTTGATCTGGGGATCCTGCAATACTTCCACGGTGCCGGTCAGCATGACGGCCTCGTACTTAAAACGGCCTTTGTTATAAAAGTAGATACTGGCCTTAGGGTTTGCGAGAAACTGTGCGGTGCGCAGGGAAGAGGCGTTGGTGGAATAATAGAAACTGTCTCCCTCAATTTTGCCGGGCATGAACATGGCTTTCATATTGGGGTATCCGTCTTCATCCACCGAGGCAATAAAGGATACTTTCTGTTTCTGGATAAATCCGAAAAGCTGTTCTCTGGTTTTCATAGGGAATCCTCCTTTGTGGTTTTATGGGGTTGTTCTTCTTTGGGCAGTGTTTCCAGAATCCTTGCAAAAAAATAGTTTTAAATAGAACTGTTCTATATAGAACTATTATAAAGATAACATGGTGAGGAATATTTGGCAAGACCTGATTTTACATAAATTTTACTTTTATTTTACAAAACCTGGATATCGGCAGGGATAAATCCATGATAATTTCAAATCATAATACTACGGTGATGTATGAATGGGAGGTTATCATGGATTTTTTCAGCGTACTGACGATGTTGGGCGGTCTTGCACTTTTTTTGTATGGTATGCATGTGCTGGGGGAAGGGCTCTCCAAGGCCAGCGGCGGCAGGATGGAACAGATTCTGGAGCGGCTGACTTCCGGCAGGCTGCGGGCGGTCTTTCTGGGTGCCGCGGTCACGGCCGTGATCCAGTCATCTTCGGCCACTACCGTGATGGTGGTAGGGTTTGTGAATTCGGGTATTATGAAACTGTCCAGTGCTATCGGTATCATCATGGGTGCCAATATCGGTACCACCGTGACTTCCTGGCTTTTAAGCCTGAGCGGTATCGACAACGGGAATTTCTGGGTACAGCTTTTGAAGCCGTCTTCTTTTTCACCGGTTCTGGCAATTGTAGGAGTCATGATTTTATTGTTTTCCAAGAAGGACAGCCGGCGTAACATTGCCACCATCTTTGTGGGATTTGCAGTATTGATGTTTGGAATGGATACCATGTCCGAGGCAGTGAAACCCCTTGCTGATGTGCCGGAATTTGCGAATCTCTTGCTGCTATTTAAGAATCCTTTTCTGGGGATTCTGGCAGGTGCAGTGCTCACGGCTATCCTACAGTCTTCTTCAGCTTCTGTGGGTATTTTGCAGGCTTTGTGTGCTACGGGGGCGGTTTCCTACAAAACAGCCGTGCCCATCATCTTAGGACAGAATATTGGTACCTGTGTGACGGCTCTGCTGTCTTCTGTGGGAACTTCCAAGAACGCAAGGCGGGCGGCAATCGTACATCTGTATTTTAATCTGATCGGTACGGCGGCCTTTTTGGTAGTATTCTACGGGCTGCATCAAATCATTGGTTTTCCGTTTATGGATCATGCCGCGCAGCCTTATGGGATTGCCATTGCGCACAGTGTCTTTAATATTTTTGCCACCTGTCTGCTCCTGCCGTTTTCGGATCAGTTGGAGAAGCTGGCCTATCTGACCATCAAAGAAGATGCCGCAGAACATGCGGCGGTACGCTATGTGGAGGAGGATATCCGGGCCCTGGACAGCCGCTTTATGAATAATCCCGCAGTGGCCATGGAACAGTGCCGGAGGGTGACGGCACACATGGCGGACACGGCAAGGGATGCCTGCGGGCGGGCAGCAGGACTTTTGCACCATTATACGGAGGAAGAGGTGGAGAGAGTCCGGCAGATGGAAGAAGATGTGGATTGTTATGAGGATGTACTCGGCACCTATCTGCTTCGATTGAGCGGAAGGGAACTGGCAGAGCGGGACAGCCGGACGCTTACTTTGTACCTGCACAGTATCGGGGATCTGGAGAGAATATCCGACCATGCGGTGAGCATTGCAGCGGCGTATCAGGAAATGGCGGATAAGCAGATGGCTTTTTCCAGCAAGGCGCAGGAAGAACTTGCTGTATTTACCCGGGCAGTGGAACGGATACTGGCATTGTCCCTGGAGGTTTTTGTCAAGGAGGACGGCACCTATGTCTATGAGGTGGAGGCATTACATTCGCTGGTGGACAGGCTGGCGGCCGAAGTCAGGAAACGTCATATCAAACGGCTCAGGAAGGGAAAGTGTACAATAGAACTGGGATTTCTTCTTTCTGATATTGTGACGGCTTACGAGCGGATTACGGCACACTGTGTCCATATAGCAGTGCGTATGGTACAGGTGCAGGAAGATTCTTTGGAAATGCACGGATACAGTGATGAACTGGAAGAGCAGGACAGAGAGAGAATCCACCTGTTATACGAGGGGTTGGTACAGGAATTTTTATTGCCATAGAAGGATTGCTTGTTTTTTTAGAAAGACGGCGCTATGATAGAAAGAGAATTCGGGAAAGGAGCATGGGTAGAAAATGAAAATAGCAGTTACTTACGAAGACGGCAATGTATTTCCGCATTTTGGACGTACGCAGCAGTTTAAGGTTTATGAGATTGAATCCGGAAAAGTTACGGATGCGCAGGTGATGAGTACGGATGGAAACGGTCACGGCGCTTTGGCAGGAATACTTTCCGGGTGGGGTGTGACCAAGCTGATTTGCGGCGGAATCGGGGCAGGGGCACAGACTGCTTTGATGGAGGCAGGGATTCAGTTCTACGGCGGTGTGGCCGGCAATGCGGACGAGGCGGTAGAGGCTCTGCTTTCAGGGACGCTTTCTTACAATCCTGAGGTGCATTGCGATCATCATGGACATGATCATCAAGGGGAAGATCACGTTTGCGGACATGACAGGCATGGGTGTCCCGGCAGTGAAAAGTTCTGATTGTCATAAACGAGGTTATTTTTGCAGTGAATGTGTCTTTGGCGCGGTTAAGAAAAGCGATATAGGCTCCGATAATATAAACAAGAGAAGACAGGAAACGGATAGAACGGATTCTATCCCACATCGCATAGATTGCAGGAGACAGGGAGGTTATCGGCAATGCAGGTCAGGATTAATACAAACGACAATCAGATTACGGGGCCGGGCATACAGACACAGACGAAAGAAAGTGTGCGTGACGGACACAAATCATCCAGGATAAAAAGAACCAATACGATTTTTGCAGGCGATCTGCCCATGAACAAGGATTCCATTATGTTACGGAAGCAGCAGGCGCAGAAGAAGGCCATGCAGATGATTCAGGATGCCTGGAAGGGCGACCGCAAGACGGATCAGAGTATGCAGGAAGTGCAGGAGTCAGCGCAGCAGCAGAGAGACGAAGCAGTCATGAATCACGAAAAGGTGGCGGAGTGCGAGGCAAGAAAGGAAAAGCTTCGGGAAGGTTACGGTGTGGATGCGGACTCTCAGGAACAGAAGGACTTAGAACTTTTAGAACGGGCAAAATATCCTTCTGAGACCGGATTTACGGAGGAGGAAGAGAAAAGGCTGGAGGAGCTGCAAGGTCAGCCGCTCACGGAATATCAGCAGAAATGTCTGGAGATTCACGGAGAAGAGCATATTTTTAAAAACCGTGCGGAGTCGGCGGAAATGGCGGCTTCCATGTACGGGCAGTCTATCAGTAATATGAAGATTGAACGGTTGAAGTTCCATAAGATGACAGACGCCCAGAACAATGCCGAGAAGCTGATGGAAGAGACCGGCAAGGAGATTGTGGGTATGCTCTGGGACGAGGCCAAGGATCACGTGGACGAGACTTACGAGGAGCAGAGAGAGGAAGCGAAGGAAAAGGCCGAGGAGAAGGAAGAGCAGGAAGAAAAAGTAGAGGATATTCGGGAAGAAAAAGAACTCATAGAGGAGAGAATCGAAACCATAAAGGAAGACAGCCACGAAGCGGAAGAGACTCGCAAGGAGCAGGAACGGGAAGCCAGAGACGAGGCGGAACTTCTAAAGACCATGGCGGATGCCGGTATGGATGTGGCTGGAGCCGGAGCCGGTGTGCAGGCGGAAATCAAAGATATGCTGCATAAGATGAAACTGATTGAAGCGGATATCAAGGGCATTAAGGTGGATGAAGAAGTATAGTTTAAGAGGCAATATTGTTAGTATAAAGTATTAGGAAAGAGATACAAACCCATCAAGGATAAAGGGGCATGTTCTGTAGAGGAAGGCTGGTACGCACTTCGGACTGCAGGGCGTGTTTCTTTTTGTTTGGAATAGAATTGGTGACAAAAAATGTAAGTTTCATGACATAATAAAGAAGAATAAAAGGATTCATGCCGATACAAAAAAAGAAAGGACGATATAAACATCAGGAACAAAGGAATAAGGAGTAAGGGGAAGCATGAGAATTGCGATTTGCGATGACGAGGCGAGAGGGAGAGAACGGATTCAAACCTTACTCGAAAAAGAGTTTGATCAGGTACAGACCAGGGAATTTGATTCAGGGACGAAGCTGCTTGCGGCTGTACAGGAGGGATATCAGCCGGATATTTTGTTGTTAGATATAGCGATGGAAGGCATGAACGGTATGGAGACGGCCAGACAGATTAAGAGGTTGTCGGATGTTATCCTGATTTTTGTGACGGGAGTGAAAGAACAGGTTTTCCAGGCATTTGATGTAGGAGCGTTTCATTATCTGGTCAAACCGGTGGAACAAGAGCGGCTGAAAGAGGTCTTAAACCGTGCCATGATGGAAGTGCAAAAGCGGCAGGGAGCGCCTAAATTCCTGCTGATCAAGGCAGGCGGAGTCCACAGGAGGATTCCCGTGGAGGATATTCTGTATGTGGAAAATAACGGCAGAAAGGTCATTGTCTATACAAGAACAGAAAAACTGGAATATTATGAGCGTATGAACCATCTGGAAGAAGTGCTGGGAGAAGGATTTTACCGGTGCCACAGGGGGTATCTTGTTGCGCTTGGCGCTGTAAGCGGGTATGATAATACCAGCATTACGGTGAACAGCGGAGACAAGATTTATCTGGCAAAACAGAAGTATTCTGAGTTTGTGAAATTATATTGCCGGTTTTTGAAGGAATAGCACAGGAAGGAATATATATGGTGTGGCAGGCGTTAGATCTGTTGGAAAACATCTGTAAAGCAGGATTGCTGTTATATCTGGTAAGGGGTATCATCCCGGTGAAAGACAAGTATGGCAGAGCAGGCGCTTTTCTTTTGTTCTTACAGTCATTTGTCGTAAGTACCTGGCTTTCCCATTCAAAATGGCTGGATGAGAAGATTTATGGGGAAGTCAGAAGCAGCAGTTATACGATTATTAAACTGGTAATCTGCTTTGGCATTGCCTTCCTGATGATGGATATATTGTATGAGGGAAGGCGGCTTGCGAAACTGTATCTGCTTCTGGTGTTTTATAGCGTACAGGAGACGGTGCGCTTTGCCATACACAGCGTCTGGATGTTGTTTGTCATGGGGTATCTGGACAAGCTGAACGAGCAGATTATCGCGGGGCAGATGGAGATAGAAGTGTATTATCGTCTGACAGAGAGATTGCAGATGGAGGGATGGATTCTGTTTGCCGGCGGCTGGCTTGGTGTGATGTATCTCACCCTCTGGATTTACCGGAAGTATGTAAAAGAGCCGCTTACGCAGACCGCAAGCCAGGGCCTTTTGTTTCTGATGCTGGCACCCATTATCGGTGTGGCTTTGGATGTGGCGATCAGGATTATTTTTTACAGGCAGGAAGGAATGGAGATCGAGTCTCTTTATGAAAGACACAGCAGTATGTATGCGGTGGTGCCGGTCATCTCAGTGTTGTGTCTTATTTCCGTAGTTTACAGCAGAAAAATATATAGCGAACTGATGCAGGCGGAGCGTGAAAAACAGAATCTGGTTTTTTATAAGCAGCAGCTTGCGGATATGACGGATCATGTGAAAGAGATGGAACAGCTCTATGACGGGATCAGGAGTATGCGTCACGATATCAATAATTATGTGGCGGATATGGAGCAGCTTTTACAGATTAAAGAAGAGCATGGAACGTTACCTGATACCGTGAAGGAAGAGGCCGGAAAATACCTCGCGGGGATGCAGCAGGCAGTGGATAATATTTTCATACAGTTTAGTACGGGCAACCCGGTGACCGATGTGGTTTTAAATCGTAAGGCGCAGATATGCCGGCAGGAGGGTATAGAATTTACTGGAGATTTTCTCTATCCGTCAGGATTTGGGATTGAAGCGTTTGATCTGGGGATTTTACTTAATAACGCGCTGGACAACGCCATGGAAGCCTGTCGGAAAGCAGAAGAAAGGCGGCGCTTTATCAGGCTTAGGAGTTATGTCAAAGGCAGAATGTTTTTCCTTGTGGTGGAGAACGGATATGACGGGAAGGCGCTTCTGGAAGAGGACGGTGTGTGCCGGACCACCAAAGAAGAGTCGCAGATGCATGGCATTGGCATGAAAAACATGAGAAGTTGTGTGGAACGCTATTATGGTACTCTGGAGTATGAAGCAGCCAAGGACACCTTTGTGCTGACTTTGATGATGCAATCTGTGGAAGAACAGTCTTGATAACCAAAAGTGTACGGTTTATGACAAGAGGGTTAATTTCCGAAAAATAGGGACGATATAGAAAGTAACAAAGCAAAAAGGGGGAAGACACATGAGAATTACTCGAAATTATAGAAACGGATTGATGAGTGCCCAAAAAGCCAATGAAAATACTTCCTTGTTTCGCAGAGCTTTAAGCCGTAACAGCAAGAACAGAAACAGCGGCAGGGCAGCGGCAATCTTGAACAGTACGAACAAGGCAAACAGTGTGACAAAGCCAAATTTTGCCGCTAACACGAAGACGGAAAAATTTTATTATGATATGAAATACCATGCCGGACAGGTGGAAGAATATGCGGAGGCTTTGACGGATGGCGAGAAAAATTCTATTTATGACAAGGCCAAAGAAAGCGGCAATACCGAGGAAATCAGGACACAGATCAAAGGATTTGTGAATCAGTATAATAAGATGCTCGACGATCTTTCAGAATCCGGCAGCAAATCCGACAGTATTTTGAAAACACAGCTTGACAGTGCTGCCAGAAGCTATCATGCACAGCTTGCATCTACCGGTGTGACGAAGAAATCAGACGGAACCCTGGTGATTGACGAGGAGAAGCTGGCGGCGGCCGATGTGGAGACGCTGCGGGAAGTATGGGGCGGCAAAGACAGCTTTGCAAACCGGGCGGCCCGCAGGGCGGATGCGGTGAAAGCTTCGGCACAGCAGAACATGAAAGCACAGAGCAGCAGCAATTATACCAATCCATTTGACAGAGCAAATTTATATGCGAATTATGGCAATAACAGGGGAAATTATTTTAATTTTTTCCGATAGAAGCAATGAGGGAAGAGTATGAATCATGTCAATTGGGTTCAGCAGGATCCTGATTATCAGCCACAATATCATGTGTTAAAGTGGGATTCTTCCCATTTTCATGAACCACAGGCAAGGCAGATGGTTGACAGCGCTCTTCCTAAGGAGAGCGCTGCTTTGGCTGTATCCGCAAATAGCGAAAAGACCGGGACCGCAGAGATAGGTTTCGGTCTTGTTTCGTCTGTCAAGAGCGGCGGATTTGCCCTGGGGCATGGGCAGGAAGGCGTTATGCTGCAGGAAAGTCAGAACGGTGCGCAAAGACAGGATGGGGTGTTTATTTCCGGCCAGGGGGCACAGAGACAGCAGGATGAGATAACACCGCAGCAGGCAGAAACACGGCAGGCAGAAATGGCGGAGGGTATCCTTATAAGCAAGGCGGCGGAACATCTGGGGCATCCGGGATACTATGACAGGGCGAAGCCTGCGGCCGGGACAGAAGAAGAGGCGGATGGACAGATTAAAAGCATTGCGGCAGCAGGCGGACAGGGCAATGTCCGCAGCCGTTTAAAAGAAGGCGCGGCGCAGCTGCGGGAAACGTATCAGAAAGAGAAAGAGAAAATCAGGCAGAGATTGTTTCGGGCCAAGCGGATAGATAAACAGAAGGATATGCCTAAGAAAAGCAAAAAGGAAGTGGACCGGGAGGAGACTTTGTCCATGCAGGCCCAGAATCATTATCTGCTGGATTCCTATGACCGGAACGGTAAGTATTCTATGTTGGGAAAGTGATATTCTTTTTGGGCATACCATAGGATAGGGAATGGGTATTTGCGTTTGTGGCGGTTTTTCCTTATAATCTATAGAAACAAGAGGAGGGATCAGCTTATGGTATACAAAAACTTTCAAGATCTGGAATTGTCTGCGTTAGGACTCGGTTCTATGCGTTTGCCTGTGATTGATCAGGACGATGCCAAAGTGGATGAGGCAGCGGTAGAAGAAATGGTTGCCTACGCTATGGAGCACGGCATCAATTATTATGATACGGCATGGGGATATCATGGGGGTAACTCAGAGACCGTGATGGGGAAAGTCCTCTCCGCGTATCCGCGGGAGAAGTTTTATCTGGCCACGAAGTTTCCGGGGTATGATTTAAGCAATATGCCCAAGGTGGAGGAAATTTTTGAAGAGCAGCTGAAGAAGTGTCAGGTAGAGTATTTTGACTTCTATCTGTTCCACAATGTCTGTGAAATGAATATAGATGCTTATCTTGATGAAAAATATGGTATTTATGCATATTTAACAGAGCAAAAAAGGAATGGCCGCATCCGTCATCTGGGCTTTTCGGCTCATGGGAGCTGTGAGGTGATGCGGCGGTTTTTAGAGGCCTACGGCAAAGATATGGAGTTTTGCCAGATTCAGTTAAATTATGTGGATTGGACCTTCCAGGATGCCAGAGAAAAGGTACAGCTGCTTAAGGAGTATCATATTCCGGTGTGGGTGATGGAGCCTCTTCGCGGCGGGAAACTTGCCAGCCTGCCGGAGGCGGATATGGCCAAACTCGCGGCCTGCAGACTGACAGAGAAAGTGCCGGCCTGGGCATTTCGGTTTTTGCAGTCGTTACCGGATGTGAAGGTGGTACTTTCCGGTATGTCTAACATGGAACAGTTGAAGGAGAACATAGAGACTTTCGAGACAGAGAAACCGTTAAACGAAGAAGAAATGCAGACGCTTCTTGCCGTGGCGGCCGGGATGTTAGACGGTTCCCTGCCTTGTACGGCCTGCCGTTACTGTACGACTCACTGTCCTCAGGGGCTGGATATCCCTATGTTAATAGGTCTCTACAATGAACATCGTTTTACAGGCGGAGGATTTCTTGCACCTATGGCGCTGATGGCAGTGCCGGAGGAGAAACAGCCAACGGCTTGTATCGGCTGTAAGAGCTGTGAGAAAGTATGTCCTCAGCAGATTAAGATTTCCGAGGCGATGGCGGACTTCGGAAAGATGCTGCAAGGATAAGATAAAGAAACAGGCTGTTGCTTCGCAGATCAATCTGCCGGCAACAGCCTGTTTTATGCTGTAGGAATGAAATTGGGAAGTGTATTTGGCATATCATTTGATTTTAGCCAGTTTTTTGAGAATCCGCAGGACAGTACGTGCATAGAAAGGCTGCAGTTCTTTTTTGGCATTTTGCAGCTCCTTACGGATGGCAATGTGCTGCGGACAGTGCTGTTCGCAGGCGCCGCACTGGATACATTTACTGATATCGGAAGAGTCCTTCCTGAGGGAAGTGACCTGGGTATATTCCAGGATGGTGCTGAAACGTCCGTCCATCCGGGCCTTGTTATAACAGCGGAAGGCTGTGGGAATATCTACCCCCTGAGGACAAGGCATGCAGTAACCGCAGCCTGTGCAACCTACCCGGAGATTCTGGTTTATTTTTGTCCGGATTGTGTTGATCAGTTCATGATCTGCTTCGGTAAGGGTATGTGCAGCCGCCTCGGAAGCTGTTTTTATGTTTTCGGCAACCATTTCCGGAGAGTTCATGCCGGATAAGACACAGGTTACTTCCGGTTGGTCCCACAGCCAATGGAAAGCCCATTCGGCAGGTGTGCGCTTAACCGGGTAGTTACGGATTGCTTCTTTGGCGGAATCGGGCAGAAGGTCTACCAGCTTGCCGCCCCGCAGCGGTTCCATAATGACAACGGGTATCTGTTTTCCGGCAGCATAGAGAAGACCTTCTCTGCCGGCCTGAGTGTGTTCGTCCAGATAGTTGTATTGAATCTGGCAGAAATCCCAGTCATAGGCATCAATCAGTTCCTTAAAGGTCTTTGTATCTCCGTGAAAAGAAAAACCGATGTTACGGATCTGTCCGTTTTGTTTCTTTTCGGCGATCCATTCTTCAATACCGATACTTTTTAATCGGTTCCAGACATTTAAATCAAAGAGCATGTGCATCAGGTAAAAGTCCACATGATCTGTGCGCAGGCGTCTTAACTGTTCCTGAAACATTTTTTCTACAGAAGAGGTGTTTTTTAATAAATAATAGGGAAGTTTGGTGGCAATGTTCACCTTGTCCCGGCAGTGATTACGTGCAAGAATGGTGCCCAGCGCTTCTTCGCTGCCGCTGTAGATATAGGCGGTGTCAAAGTAGTTGACGCCGTTCTCAATAGCTAACAGGATTTCCTTTTCGGTTTTGTCAATGTCGATTCTGCCGCCTGAACTGCTAAATCGCATACAGCCATATCCGAGAATGGATATCTGTGTGCCGTCTTTCATTTTTCTGTACTGCATAGATGCCTCCCGGGTCATGGCCCTGACAATTATGTTTATGTTGAGATGGTTCGTGCCAGATATGGCGCGCCGTCCTGTCTGCACTATTTTTTAATTATATAGTATGAGGGGAATGGAAGGCAAGGACTAATTGTTACAGCGCGAAAAATCAGGGCAAATCATTAAAAAACCATAAATTCCCTTATATTTTCTTTACAGCATTACCAAAATATGCTACAGTAATCGTATAATATCCGGGAATCTGTATATTCTGATAACAAATCTGCAACAATCTCAGACGGCACTTCGCCACAGAATCCTATGATATGCAACCAAATATTATATTTATGAAGTATGGGTAGTTTATGAGGACTATAAGACCATGCTTCGGAACGGAGGAAACATGAACAAGAAATTTATGGCACTCGTAGTGGCGTCAGCAGCGGCTTTTGGCACCTGTATGGCAGTGGCGGCGGATGAGAAGGTTCCGGTCATATCCAGGGATATGCTTCATTCATCAGGCAGGATTGTCTATGAAGAAGGGGATAAGAGGGTGGAGCTGGATACCCAGGATCTGTATCGGATTGCGGACCGGTTGGATTTGTTTAAGAGTGCCGTCTCTAATCAATTGGCTTCTATGGGTACTTATCTGGCCAAAGGTGTCGGGATGGGGATACAGACCGATGATACCCTTGGCGTGACACATGTAAGGCCCTCGGAGGAACAGCAGGTGAATCCTTTGACTGTGGATTTTAATGCGCTTCTGGAGGAAATTGCGGCCAGTCAGTCGATCCCGGATGATTCGGCGGCTTATGGATATGAGCCTGGTATTACCTTGTATCAGACACCAGAAGGTGCTTTAAGTACTACGGGGGAAGAGGCAGGCTGTGAAGAATTGGCAATCCGGCCGGCCACGGCCGACAGTCTGTCTGCGGGAGCGGCAGCCTGGGTGGACGGCCATCTGCTTTTGGGAACCGGAACAGATAATCAGAAGTACTACGAGCAGGGGCACGGGCAGACCAGTGAGACAATCACCAATATCATCAGTCTTTTGTACAGCGGCGTCAATGAGACCAGGCAGTACGCTGTGACAGGGAAAGACGGCGGCAGCTTGTCGGTCAGCATAGACAGCAAGGAGGATGCAGGTCCCTACAGTATCAAGGTGATTTCCGAACAAATACCGGTATGGAACCTGGAGGAAGAAGAGAAAAGACTGCTTACCAAAATGCAGTTTCAGATAGATTCAGAGACAGGGGGCGGCCGGGATGACGACGGTGCCACCGTGGGAACCGCATCTGTTTCGTATGTGGTTTACGACCAGAATGGACAGGCCATAGGTTCCGGTTACGGATATGCATCTGAGCCGCTTATGATAGATGCCATGGCCCTGCCGATCACCACCCAGTATATTTATGTGGAAGCAGTGGGCAGTGTGTCTGTCTATAAAAGCGGCCACGGTCATGATCATGGCACGGCCTATATTAATTTTCATAATTTACAGGCAACGTATCTGATCAATTGATATGATTAATTTGGAAAAACTCAGAAATACTCTGTACAAATCTTTTAAAAAATACTAAAATCTTTGATGAGGGAGATTGACAGCATTGCAATCTGATCAGTCAACAGGCAAAAGAGGAGAGTGTAAAAAGAATGAAAAGTTATATGCTGGATCTGAATTCCATTGACAAGGTGAAGGGATTTGTATCCGCAATCGAGGGATTTGACGGGTATTTTGATTTGGCTTCTGGCAGATATGTGATTGATGCCAAATCGATCATGGGTATTTTTTCCATGGATTTGTCCAAGCAGGTGGAGTTCCGGATTTTGGAGACAGATGCAAAGGCGGCGGAAGTGGAGGCTGCAATCGCTCCTTATCGGGTCTAAGTGCAATATTGTACAATATAAGTCGGAATTAAAACATGAGACTGCCAGTGCAGGGCACAACCTCTGCATCGGCAGTTTTTCTCTAGTATCATCAGGGGATTCGTAAATTGGAAACAAAATGACAGCATAAAAAATGACAGCATAAGAAAAAGAAAGGGGACAGTATCCTATGAGACTGCTTCATCTGGCTGACCTGCATCTTGGGAAAAAAGTGAATGAATTTTCTATGGTAAAAGATCAGGAATATATTCTGGAACAAGTAGTAACGCTGGCCTGCACGCAAAAGGCGGATGGCGTTCTGATAGCGGGGGACATTTTTGATAAGACAGTGCCTTCTGTGGAGGCTGTTTCTCTTCTGGATGATTTTCTGACCAAACTGGCAGCACATCATATCCCGGTTTATATGATCAGCGGCAATCATGATTCCGCCGGGAGACTTTCTTTCGCTGCGCAGTTGATAGAGAAAAGTCGTATTTACGTAGCGGGGGAGTATCTGGGAGAAGTGAAGAGAGTGTGTGTGGAAGATGCCGACGGTCCGGTGGATATCTATCTGCTCCCCTTCCTAAAGCCGGCTCAGGTGCGGGCTGTGTGGAAGGAGGAAGCTCAGGAAATAGAGACCTTTCAGGGGGCGGTATCTTTCGTACTGCAAAAAATCACCCTGGAGGAGAGCCACAGGAATATTCTGGTGGCTCATCAGTTTGTGGCAGGGGCAGCTGTCTGCGATTCGGAGGAACGGTCGGTGGGAGGAGTCGATCAGATTGATGTGTCCTGTTTTGATGGGTTTGACTATGTGGCACTGGGGCATCTGCATGGGCCTCAGCAGGCAGGGCGGGAGACGGTTCGTTATGCAGGGACATTGTTAAAATATTCTTTTTCAGAGATACAGCATCATAAGAGTGTTACCTTGGTAGAACTGGGGAAAAAGGGAGAGGTCAGGATACAATTATTTCCGCTCAAGCCCCTTCATGAGATGCGGCAGATCCGGGGCAGTTATGAAGAGATTACGAGACGGACGAATTATGAAAATACGGACACGGAAGATTATATGCGAATCATTCTGACGGATGAGGAAGATATCTTTGATGCGGTGGGAAAGCTGCGGGCAATCTATCCCAATCTCATGCGGCTAGAGTATGATAATACGAGAACCGGGAAGTATCAGACAGTCCAGACGGCAGCACAGGAGGAAGAGAAGGGGCCGGCAGAACTGGCAGCAGAACTTTTCGACATACAGAATAACAAGCCTATGAGTGAAGAACAAAGTGCTTATATGGAGAGCCTGATCAGGCAGGTATGGGAGGAGAGAGTATGAGACCGCTTTCATTAACACTGTCGGCATTTGGCCCTTATGCGGGGGTCACCGAAATACCCTTTGATAAGTTGGGCGGACAGGGTATTTATCTGATTACGGGAGACACCGGGGCGGGGAAGACGTATGTGTTTGATGCCATCGTGTATGCCCTCTATGGCGAGGCCAGCGGCAGTGTCAGGGAGGCTTCCATGTTCCGCTCCAAGTATGCAAAGGATGAGGACAGCACCTATGTCCGTCTGCGGTTTTTGCTGCGGGGAGAAGTCTATGAGATTATGCGGAAACCGGAGTATTTAAGGCCAGCCAAACGGGGCGGGGGAATGACCTTGAGTAAGCCGGAGGCGGTACTTACTTACCCAGACGGGCATGTGGTGACAAAGACCAAAGAGGTGACCGCTGCGGTGACAGATTTATTAGGTATTGACCGAAAGCAGTTTACACAGATTGCCATGATTGCTCAGGGAGATTTTCTGCGCTTGCTCTTTGCGAAGACGGAGGAGAGAAGCCAGATTTTCCGGGAATTATTTCATACCAGACTGTATGGCGTCCTTCAGGAAACTTTACGGAAGGAAGCATCGCGGCTGCAGGGTCTGTGCGAAGAACACAGCAGAAGTATCGCTCAGTATCGGGAAGGCATTTTGTGGGAATCGGACCAGGTGCCCGGTCAGGATGAGATACAGATAACGGAGGATCTGTTACAGGCTCTCTCGGACACGATACATTGGCAGGAGAAAAAGCTGGAGAGACTGGATGGGGAGATTGCGGATTTTAACCAGGCCATAGAAGCGGACAATCAGATAATCGGCAGGGCGAAAAGTCAGAAGAGATTAAAAGAAGAACTGGAAAGGGCCCAGGAAGAGATTGTCTGTACGAAGCCGCAGCTTACACCTTTACAAGAAATCCTGAGCGGACTGGAAGGGCAGAAAGAGCAGATGGCGACACTGCGCAGAGAGATGCAGCGGGAGGAAGAGAGACTGCCTGTTTATGATGAACTGGAGAAGCTGCGTCAGGAGCAGACAGCGGGAAATAAACTATTGCAGGAAAAAGAAAGAGACCTGACAGAACAAAAAAAGAAAGCGGCGCAGCTGGAAGAAGAACTGTTCTCGGCGAAAGAACGTCTGGAATCTCTGCCGGATGTGGCGGCCAGAACGGTACAGGAGGAGCAGAAACTACAGGAACTGGCACGGCAGGAGAAGATGTTGCGGGAATTGGCCGGACAGGTGCAGGAGACCGTCCGTCTGTATGAGCAGTGGCAAGAGGCGCAGACTGCATACCAGAAAGCCGCAGAGGAATATGAACACTGTAGAGAACGGTATGAACAGCTGCAAAGATGCTATCTGGATGAGCAGGCAGGCGTGTTGGCACAGACTTTGTCAGAAGGGCAGCCCTGTCCTGTCTGCGGAGCCACGAACCATCCGAAGCCTGCACAGATGACACAGGAAGCGCCGGATAAAGAACAGGTAGAGCAGGCAAAAGCAGACTGGGATGCAGGGAATGAGAAAAGACAGCGTAAGAGCGCAAAGGCCGGGCAGGCACGGGCGGCGGCGGAGAATATGTTTCATCTGTTACGAAAGAGTCTGACAGCAGAACAGATTGCGTGTCCGGGGCTTGAAAAACAGGTGCCTGCGGCAGAGGAGGCTTTATCCATTTTGGGACTGGCCGGGGATAAGCTGGCGGAAGGCCTGGCGCATAAGAAGACAGAGATTGCCGGACAGCAGACGGTAACAGCGAAGCTGCAGGATGCCAGGGAGAACCTGGAAAAACTGCGGGGAAAAGTACCGCACCTGGAGAACCTTTTACAGGAAGCAGAAGAAATACACAGAGAATCAGAGAAAAAGATCGCCGAATTACAGGTCGGAAAGCAGGCGCTGTCCGATAAAATTCAGGAGATGATAAGTACGCTGCCCTACGAAGAAAAACAGCAGGCACAGCAGCAGATTATGATACAGCGGAAAACCCTGGAAGGGTATGAAAAGAATGTTCAGGCAGCCAGAAACGATTATCAGGAACAGGAGAAGAAATATCTAAACGCTCTGCAAAAGCGGGAAACGCTTCTGACACAGCTTGCGGGGCCAGAAGAGGAGATACAGCTGGAAACGATTACGGAAAGACAGCAGGAACTGGTGCGGCAAAGACAGGAAAGACAGCAGGAGAAAGAGCAGATATCCCATCGGTATGAGACGGATAAAAAGGTTAAGACTTCTATAGAGAAACGCAGTACTACCCTGCGGGAGACAGAGCATAGGTGGGCTATGGTAAAGGAATTGTCCGCTACCATGAACGGAACGCTTACGGGGAAGGATAAGCTGATGCTGGAAACTTATGTGCAGACCAGATATTTTGACAGGATCATTCAGCGGGCCAACACCAGATTCATGATCATGTCACGCGGACAGTATGAGTTAAGGCGTGCAGATCATGCGCAGAATCAGAGAAGTCAAAGTGGCTTGGATCTGGACGTGACAGATCACTATAACGGTACTGTACGCAGTGTCAGGACGCTTTCCGGCGGTGAGGCATTTCTTGCTTCTTTGTCCTTAGCTTTGGGACTGGCGGATGAAGTGCAGTCCACGGCAGGAGGAATTTCCTTAGACACCATGTTTGTGGACGAGGGGTTCGGTTCTCTGGACGAGAGTGCCCTGGAACAGGCCATACAGGCGCTTTTGTCCTTGGCGGAAGGAAACAGACTGGTAGGGATCATCTCTCATGTAGGGGAACTGAAAGAGCGGATTGACAGGAAGATTCTGATAACCAAGGATCCGGCGGCAGGCAGCAGAGCGGAACTTTTGACGGAATAAACACAAGGATGAGAACGGATATCAGAAGTTTGCCTCAGCAGGATTTTTGTGTTATTATGAACTATTAAGGGATAACCGGTAAAGGGATATCCCGGCCGCGGATGCGGCGGAATGAGAGGAAATATGCTGGAACTGAAACATATATCTTTCCAGGCGGAGGACACTGGGAAGGAAATAGAGATTTTAAGAGATATCAATCTTGTGATCAAAGACCGGTTTGTGGCGGTCACAGGGCCTAACGGCAGCGGTAAATCCACCCTGGCCAAGATCGTGGCCGGGATATTGACGCCGACAGAGGGGCAGATTTTGCTTGACGGTGTGGATATCACGGACAAATCCATTACCGAGCGGGCTAATCTGGGAGTAGGGTTCGCATTTCAACAGCCCGTCCGGTTTAAGGGAATCACCGTGAAGGATATGCTTTCCATTGCGGCCGGAAAGGATGCGGACATGGCGGAAATCTGTTCCATGTTGTCGGAGGTGGGATTATGCGCCAGAGATTATGTAAACCGGGAGATCAATGCCAGTCTTTCCGGCGGAGAATTGAAGCGTATTGAGATTGCTATGATCATGGCGCGGAAAACGAAGCTGTCTATTTTTGATGAACCGGAAGCGGGAATTGATCTGTGGAGTTTTCAGAATCTGATCCGGGTATTTGAGAAGATGTATGAGGAGACGAAAGGAACCATTCTGATCATATCCCATCAAGAAAGAATATTAAATATCGCAGACCAGATTGTACTTTTGGCGGATGGCTGTGTTAAAAAGGTGGGAACCAGAGAGGAACTGATGCCGGAACTGTTGGGCGTCGGACAGCCCTGCAGGACGCTGGCTGATAAACTGTAGAAATGAAGGTGATGTATCATGGATGCAATACAACAAAACTTGTTGGAACAGGTGGCAGGTCTGCATGAGATACCTGCCGGCGCTTATAATATCCGTGCCAACGGACAGATGGCGGGGCGCAATACCACAGCCAATATAGATATTGTGAGTAAAGAGGATAAGTCTGGAATAGATATCAGGATTAAACCGGGCACTCGCTCGGAGAGCGTGCATATTCCGGTGGTTCTGAGTGAGAGCGGCCTGAAAGAAAGTGTGTATAATGATTTCTTTGTGGGGGAAGACTGCGATGTCACAATCATAGCGGGATGCGGGATTCACAATGGCGGTTCGGCGGCATCGGAACATTCCGGGATTCATCGTTTCTTCGTAGAACAAAATGCCAAAGTCCGGTATGTGGAGAAGCATTACGGTTCCGGCGACGGCAACGGAGAACGGATCATGAATCCTACCACGGAGATTCATCTGGCCAAGGGCGCTTCTCTGGAGATGGAGACGGTACAGATTAAGGGCATTGATTCTACGAAGAGAGTCACTGCGGCAACCGTGGAAGAAGGCGCTTCTTTGGTGATTCATGAGAAGATCATGACCCATGGAAAGCAGTATGCGCAGACGGATTTTACGGTGAATATGACGGGGCCGGGATCCAGTGTCAATCTGGTGTCAAGATCGGTGGCCAAGGAACATTCCAGGCAGCTTTTTAAGAGCCGTATTATTGGAGACAGCAGTTGTCAGGGGCACAGTGAATGTGATGCCATCATCATGGATGAGGCCAGCGTCAGCGCCATTCCGGAACTGACGGCCAATCATATAGACGCCAATCTGATTCACGAGGCGGCAATCGGTAAGATTGCAGGAGAACAACTGATTAAGCTCATGACGCTTGGACTCACAGAGAAAGAAGCGGAAGAGCAGATTGTAAACGGGTTTTTAAAATGAGAAAATTTTTACAGCGTGCATTAAACAGGGTCGTGATTACAGCGATCATTGTACTGTTACAGATAGGGTTTTTCCTGTTGGAAATTTTGAAATGGGGAAACTATTACGTAGGTATCGCCTTTGTGCTTCGGCTGCTTAGTTTCTGCGCAGTGGTTTATATTATCTGGCGGCCTAATAATCCTGCGGTAAAACTGGCGTGGATTGTGCCTATTCTGACGTTCCCGCTCTTTGGAGGAGTGATGTATCTGTTTTTTGGACATGTCATTGTGCCAAAGAAACTCAGAGACAGCATGGAACGGACTAACGCATTGGTACAGAAGAATCTGGTGCAGGATGAGGACGTGCGAAGAGCTTTGCGGCAGACAGACCAGGCAGTTGCCAATCAGAGTGGGTATCTGTTGTCCCATGCAGGAGTACCTGTTTGGGATCATACGGCTTCTACTTATTTTCCGGATGGAGAGCCCTATTGGGAAGCTTTGCTTATAGATTTAGAAAAGGCACAACATTTTATCTTTTTGGAGTATTTTATTCTGGCGGAGGGTAAGATGTGGAATTCGGTGCTGGAAATCCTGGAACGCAAGGCAAAGGAAGGCGTTGAAGTCCGGCTGATTTATGACGATGTGGGAAGTGTTTTTCTGTTGCCCAAAAAGTATTATGAGATTATCGAGAAGAAGGGGATTAAGTGTGTGGCATTTAACAGGCTGGTGCCTTTTATGTCACTTGTACTTAACAACAGGGATCACAGAAAGATTGTGGTGATTGATGGAAAAGTAGGTTATACCGGCGGCATCAATATGTCCGATGAGTATATTAACTGCACACATCCCTATGGGGAGCATTGGAAAGATGCCGGTATCCGGATCGAGGGAGAGGCTGTCTGGAATTTTACGGTGATGTTTTTGCAGATGTGGAATATGTCCCGTTATACAGAGGAAGACTATTGCAGATACCGGTATCATTTTACACAGATGCTTCCGGCGGCCGGTTATGTGCAGCCTTACATGGATACGCCTCTTGACGAAGAAATCGTGGGAGAAAATGTGTATCTGAATATCATTGGCAATGCGAAGAAATACGTATATATTTACACACCCTATCTGGTCACAGACAATGAGATGATCACGGCTCTTAAGCTGGCTTCCAAACGGGGCGTTGATGTGCGGATCGTGACGCCGGGCGTGCCGGATAAGAAGTTTGTTTACTGGCTGACCCAGTCCAATTATCAGAATTTGATAGAGGCTGGTGTGAGAATTTATCAATACACTCCGGGATTTATTCACTCTAAGTGTGTGCTCTGTGACGATGAAGTTGCAACAGTAGGTACCATTAATTTTGATTACAGGAGTTTCTATCACCATTTTGAGTGTGGTGTATTTTTATACCGGGCGGATGCCATCGACGAATTAAAGAAAGATATGGAAGAGACCTTTGCTGTCTCGGAGCAGATTACCTTGGAGTGGTGCAGGGATAAGTTTGTTAAGACAAATGTTGTGGGCCCCATATTAAAACTGTTTTCGCCGTTGTTATAGAGGGAAGAAAGGGGTATAGTGAATTATGATACGTTTTGTAAAGGTTATCGTGTGGAATCTGCCAAGAATCTATATGATACCCAGAATGGCATATATGGCTAAACATGCAAACCGTTATGGAGAAGAAGAGTGCTATAATTATGCACAGCTTGCCATCAGGCGTATGATGCGTGCAGGACATATTAGCACCAGGAAGTATGGGATGGAAAATCTGCCCTCCGAGGGGGGATACATTCTTTGTCCTAATCATCAGGGAAAGTTTGACGCGCTTGGCATTATGATTTCGCACGAGAAGCCTTGTTCCGTGGTCATAGACGATGCCAAATCTCATGGAATTTTAGTCAAACAATTTATTGATCTGGTGCACGGCAAAAGATTGATTAAAAATGACTTCAGACAGTCTGTCAGGATTATCAAAGAACTTTCGGAAGAGACGCAGAAAGGACGTAAGTTCATTATCTTTCCGGAAGGCGGTTACTTCCATAATCACAATACGGTTGGAGAGTTTAAACCGGGATGCTTTAAAAGTGCTATGAAAGCGAGAGTTCCTATTGTACCGGTAGCTCTGATCGATTCCTATAAAGTGTTCGAGGAGTGGACGTTACGCAAAGTAGAGACCCAGGTTCATTTCCTGCAGGCAATCTCTTATGATGAGTACAGAGGCATGACAACGGTAGAGATTGCCGAGATGGTAAAAAACAGGATTGTCAACAGAATTACAGAAGTGTTGAATCCTGCCTGACTGCGGACCTAAATCTTGACAATGCTTTGTTTATATTCATTGATTTCGGATGCCGTATTCTGCCCGGAGAATTTGTGACTGACAATGCCCTGGTAGACGTGACTTGCATAAATGTCTTTTTCCAGCATATGAGTGCCTGTGGGTGTCAGCAGGTTCCCGGCGTCTGCCAGTTTGGAAAGAAGCGGGACGGCTGTTTTTTGTTTGATGGCGGATAGAAGCGGTTCTGCCCCTTTGCGAAAGCCCAGCATACGCGCATAGAAAATCTGGTCCTGCGACAGATAGCAGGTTAAATCTTCCCGGTAAATCTGTAACAGGATGTGGAGCAGGCTGCGGGCAATACGTGTGTAAGTCCGATTCTTTGATTTTAACAAATCGCAGAAGGACGGGAAATCCCTATATTGCGGTAAGAGTTTCAGGATACGGTCCGACAGTTCCTTGTCGATGTCGGGATACCGGGTAAATTCTTTGGAAGGTTCCGAGAGGAGACGATAATGCATCAGCAAAGACAGGTCGTCCGCGAAGACAGGGTAAGTTTTTAAGTATTGCTCTTCCATCAGCAGATGGATAGAGGCAGGCATCTGATTTAAGATACTGTTTGGTGAGCCAGAACATTTGAGTGCTTCCCGAAGCGCCCGCGCAGAACAAAAGTCGGCCTGCAGACTCTCATCATGGTAGGCCGCGCCAAAACGGCGGATGGTGCAGGGGGTTATGGTGCTGTTTCTTTTGAGAAGCGCCTTACAATATTCGATTCCCAGAATGTTATTCGGACTGGATAATATGTCTGTGTGAGCCGTCAGATGAGGTGCGGAAGCCTCGATGGCGGCATTTCTTGCCTGCGGATAAGAATGACCTTTGCGCAGCCCGTGATTAAGAGTCTGCTTAAAGACCTCATCTTCATGAAGCAGAAGCTGAGCAAATGTCATGAGTAATTTAACATCTCCACATTCGCTTCCAAAGCAGAGATTGTCTACAACGCCCAGCTTATCCAGTAAAGTCACGGCACCGCCGGCAAAGTATTCTGCGCTGCTAAGCGCATAATAGGCCGGCAGTTCCAGAACCAGATCGGCGCCATTTAGCAAGGCAATCCTGGTACGGAGATATTTATCCAGCATAGCCGGTGCGCCGCGTTGTACAAAATCACCGCTCATGACGACGATACAATAGTCTGCGCCGGTGAGTTCTTTTGCCTTCTTAAGATGATAGGCATGTCCGTTGTGAAACGGATTATATTCTGCAATGATCCCCACAGTTTTCATAGTTTCCGGTCCTTTCCCCTTAACACGATAGATTCACTGTAAACAGTCTAACATAAAATGGTAAATTTGTATTGTTTTTTTATGCAAACAGACAAGAAAATCCCTTGTGCCATGCCTCGTAATTTTGTATGATAAAAGAGTGAAGAAAAGCCTGGGGGGCTTATCGGATAGAAAAAGGAGGATAAAGTTATGTCTTATATTGATCTGATGAAAGAGAAGGCCAGAAGTGACAAGAAGACCATCGTGCTTCCGGAGACAAATGATAAGCGGACACTGATTGCGGCAGCCAATATTTTAAAAGAGGGAATTGCCAATATCATTATGGTGGGGAATGAGGAAAAAATCATGGACGGTGCCGGCTGGCTGGAGGTGGAACTGGACGGCGTACAGATCATTAATCCGGAGAAGACGGAGAAACTGGATGAGTATGTAGACCTGTTGTTTGAGACCAGAAAAAATAAGGGTATGACACCGGAGAAGGCCAGAGAAATATTGTTGAAAGATTATCTGACCTTTGGTGTGGTCATGGTGAAGGCAAATGATGCGGACGGTATGGTGGCCGGTGCCTGTCATGCCACGGCAGATACGTTACGTCCGGCTCTGCAGATTTTAAAGACGGCGCCGGGGGTGAAGTTAGTGTCCGGTTTCTTTATTCTGGATGTACCGGATTGCGAATTGGGAGAAAACGGTACTTTTCTCTTTGCGGACTGTGGTTTGAACCAGGATCCCACTGCGGAAGAACTGGCGGCCATCGCAGACTCATCGGCCAAGAGCTTTAAGAGCCTGGTGGGTGCTAAGCCTATTATCGCTATGTTGTCCCATTCTACCAAAGGCAGCGCCAAACATCCTCTGGTAGATAAGATGGTGGAGGCAACGAGGATTGCCCATGAGCAGTATCCACATCTGTGTATTGACGGAGAATTGCAGTCCGATGCGGCCCTGGTGCCCCAGGTGGCTAAATCTAAGGCACCCGGCAGTGAAGTGGCAGGGAAAGCCAACGTACTGATTTTCCCGAACCTGGACTGCGGCAACATCGGCTACAAACTGGTACAAAGACTAGGGAAAGCCGAAGCTTACGGCCCCATGCTTCAGGGAATCGCCAAACCGGTAAACGATCTCTCCAGAGGCTGCTCCTGGCAGGATATCGTAGGCGTAGTAGCCCTAACAGCAGTACAGGCACAACTTGCGTGATAAGCTGCCACGCATGGACGGCCGGAAAGGCACGGACCGTGTTTACACGAGTCCGGGACTTTTTGGACGGACATGAAGTGGTGCAACACGACTTCGTGAACGAAGTTCACGAAGTGCGTGGCAGCTTATCACGCAAGGCAGGCGAAGAAAGATGCGTGGCAGCTTATCACATTAAATAATTCCTAAGAAAGAAGGTAAAAATCATGAACATATTAGTCATTAACTGTGGCAGCTCCTCCTTAAAATTCCAACTCATCGATGCGGAAACAGAGAAAATGATTGCCAAGGGCCTGTGTGAACGTATCGGTATTGAGGGCAGCCAGCTTGTTTATCAGCCCGCCGGCGGTGCAAAAGAGGAGACTGTAACTCCCATGCCTGATCATACCAAAGCGATCGAACTGGTTCTGGGTGCCCTTACCAATGAAAAGACGGGTGTGGTGAAATCCCTGCAGGAGATTGGGGCTGTGGGACATCGTATCGTGCATGGTGGAGAAAAGTTCGCAGCTTCTACCGTGATCACAGAGGAAGTAATTGAGGCGATCAAAGCCTGCAATGATCTGGCACCCTTACATAATCCGGCCAATCTGATCGGTATTGATGCCTGTCAGAAACTGATGCCGGAGACGCCTATGGTGGGTGTGTTTGATACGGCATTTCATCAGACCATGCCGAAAGAGGCTTATCTGTATGGTCTTCCTTATGAATATTATGAGAAGTACCAGGTGAGAAGATATGGGTTCCACGGCACCAGCCATTCTTATGTGTCCAAGCGGGCGGCGGAGCTTTTGGGCAGAAAGTATGAGGACATGAAGATCATAGTCTGCCATTTGGGCAACGGCGCCAGTATTTCGGCGGTAGCAAACGGCAAATGTGTGGATACGTCCATGGGTCTGACACCTTTGGAAGGATTGATCATGGGAACCCGCAGCGGAGATATTGATCCTGCTATCATAGAATATATTGCCCATAAGGAAAATAAGAATATTGACGAAGTGATGACCATACTCAATAAGAAATCCGGTGTGCTGGGGCTGTCCGGTAATCTTTCTTCGGATTTCAGAGACTTGGAAAAGGCTTATAATGCCGGAGAGGATAGAGGACTTCGTACCATCAGAACCTTTGCCTACCGGGTTGCCAAGTACATCGGTGCCTATACAGCCGTCATGAATGGAGTGGATGCTATCTGCTTTACAGCAGGCGTGGGAGAGAACAGTCCTCTGGTTAGGAACCTTGCCTGTGAGCGTCTGGGGTATCTTGGCATTGCACTGGATAAGGATCAGAATGATAAGCGCGGAGAAGAATTGGTAATCAGCACCCCAGATTCCAAAGTGAAGGTGATGGTGATTCCCACCAATGAAGAACTGGCGATTGCAAGGGAGACATTTGCGCTGGTAAAGTAATGGGAGAAATACTAAGCCGCGCACAGGAGGAAAGGTAAATGAGTATATATAGATCTCAGTTGAGTAAATCCTTAGTCATCAATCTGTATAATGCACAGATTGCCAAATTGGACATTCCCTATAAGGACATCTTTGTGGAGACCAGTTTTGGCCGGACGCATGTAGTAGAAATTGGCAATCTGGAAGGAAAGCCGCTTTTGGTGTTCCATGGAGGCAACAGTACCACTGCTTATAATCTGCTGGCCTGCAGGTTCCTGCTGGATCAGTTTCATATCTATGCGGTAGATATCATCGGCCATCCGGGAAAGAGTGCTGAGAATATCCTGATGCCTTTTGGTTATCACTATGGCAGATGGGCGGGAGAAGTGATCTCAGCGCTGGGTTATGAGAAAATCTGCTGCCTGGGAGGTTCTTTTGGCGGCGGTGTGCTGACCAAGCTGATGTGTATTGCGCCTTCCAAGGTGGAACGGGCTGTGCTTATCGTACCGGCCGGAATCGACAATGCATTTCCCACGGACACGGCCAGAATGATGGTGCCGCTCGCCAAATATTATCTGACCAAAGATGAGAAATATGTGAAAGAGACGGCGATGTATATGGCATTGTCCGAGAAGGTTCTTTCCAAAGATCTGATGGCTGTGATCAAAAATACGTTTGATCATGTAAAGATTCATCCCATTATGCCTTCTAACGTGGAGCCGGAACGTCTGCATAAATGCAAAGCGCCCACACTTGTGATGGCATCGGAATATGACTGCCTTTTCCCGGCAAGGAAGGTATTGCCCAAGGCCAAGAAAGTACTTCCGAACTGCAAAATACATATGTTGAAAGGAAGAGGACATATTCATCTTTTACATAAGAGGGAAAAGCAGATTATTGTAGATTTCCTGATGGAACAATAGAATACAGCCGCCGGACTAAGTACCGGCGGCTGTATTTTGATCTGAGTGTTTCTTATGCATCTTACCGGTCTGTATTTACCACTTACACGCCGCTGTATTGTGGATTCTTCTTTCGTATGTTACCATGTGCCCATATAAAAAAGGAGGGGGCATATGGAGGCGGCGGTCAAAGTAGAGCATCTGGTGAAACATTTTAACGACGTAAAAGCGGTGGATGATATCAGTTTCGGAATTAAGAAGGGAGATCTTTTCGGCTTCCTGGGCGTCAATGGGGCAGGCAAGTCCACCACCATCAATATATTGTGCACCTTATTTCCCCAGACATCAGGGAACGTGGAAATCTGCGGGTACCGGCTGGGAAAGGATAATGTGGAAATCCGCAGAAAGATTGGCGTGGTCAGACAGAGTAATTGTCTGGATGATGATTTGAGTGTGAAAGAAAACCTGCTGGTCAGAGGAAGTCTTTATGAGAAGGATAGGACGAAGCTGAAAACGAAACTCCTGGATGTCTGTGAAATGATGGGATTACAGGATGTCTATGGCAGGCGGTATGCCAGGTTATCCGGAGGACAGAAAAGACGATGCGAGATCGCAGGAGCGCTCTTGCATGTACCGGAGATTCTGTTTTTGGATGAGCCTACCACCGGCCTGGATCCGGCCACCCGGAAGGATGTGTGGAAAAGTGTGGAGAGGCTTAGACAGGAACTGAAAATGACGGTGTTTTTGACGACTCATTATATGGAAGAGGCTGCCAGAGCGTCTACCATTGCCGTACTGGACAGGGGACAGATCAAAGAACAGGGAACGCCATTTTATCTCAAAGAGCATTATGCGAAAGATAAACTCAGGATGATTCCGGTGCCGGGCAGGGAAGACGTGTTGTCAGACTCCCTTACAAAAGACAATCTGTCCTGGAAAAAGAAGGAGTCATATATCGTACTTACGGTAGAAAACAGTATGCAGGCTCTGCCCTTGTTGGAAAGATACCGGTCATTACTGGACGGTTTTGAGATGGTACAGGGAACTATGGATGATGTGTTTTTGTATATTACGGGAAGAGAAACTGAGGGAGCGTCTGGAGGAAACGGAGAATTGTATGACAACGACTAGGATACTGGTGACCAGGAATATCAAGATTTTTATGCGGGATAAAGCCGCGGTATTTTTTTCTTTATTATCCATGCTGATCATGCTGGTGCTGATGTTATTGTTTCTTGGCAGTATGAACAGCGATACCATCATGAATATACTCTTAGAATATGGGGGAAAGAGGGATACGCTGGCGGACCAGGCCAATGCGGAGCATCTGGTGAGGGTGTGGACATTAGCCGGCCTTTTGTTAGTGAACTGTATGACGGTGCCCATGTCGGTGATGAGCAATTTGATCCAGGATGAGGAGACGGGACGGCTTGCATCTTTCTATGTGGCACCGGTGAGCAGAGTCCGGATTACCTTGGGATATATCTTAAGCGCCTGGTTCATCGGGGCAGGCATAAGTCTGCTTACGCTTACGCTTGGCAATATATTTCTCATGACGAATGACAGTGGACTGCGTATGCAGACCTGTCTGTCGCTTGCGGGTATGATTTTGGTGAACAGTTTCTTCTATGCGTCATTCGCCTATCTGTTATCTCTCTTTGTACACAGCAGCAGTGCCTGGAGTGCCTTGCTTTCGCTGGCCGGAACCCTGGTCGGTTTCCTGGGGGCGGCCTATCTTCCCATGGCGATGCTGCCGGATAAGGTAGGTACGGTGCTGAAAGCACTGCCGATACTGCATGGGGCCGCCATGATGCGCAGGGTCAGTGTACAGGAAGCGCTTGCGGATACTTTTGCGGGGCTGCCGGCGAAAGTGATAGAAGGATACAGCGAAGGAATGGGCATCACCGTTTCTGTGAATGGGGAGATACTTTCCATTACGCAGCAGATGGTTTTTGTGGTAACATTAGGTATCGTGATTACGGCGGCAGCTGCCTTTATTACATGGAAACGCTCCGGCAGAGATCGATAGCTGACTAAACGCGTCAATCTTATGCGGTATATCTGAGAAACAGGATTTTGGGAAACGGATGGAAACGATGAAAATAACAATACAGGATATCAAGCCCGGGGAAGAGGAAGAGATTATCGTACGGTGCAGAAATCTGGATGAGGCACTTCTTCGGATGATTCGGGAATTAAAGATTGGACGTGGAAAATTCACGGTCACGGATAACGGCAGGATCAGACAGATTGATGCAGGGGATATTTATTATTTCGAGGCCGTGGACAATAAAGTATTCCTCTATCTGGAACAGGATGTATTCGAGGTCAGATATAAGCTGTATGAGATTGAGGCAGAGTATGAGAATACAGATTTTTTCCGTGCATCCAAGTCTGTGATCATCAATCTTTCTAAGGTCAGGCAGTTTGCCCCGGATTTTGGCGGCCGATTCGAGGCGCAGATGATGAACGGGGAGAAACTGATTATTTCCAGACAGTATGTGCCGGTTTTAAAAAAAAGACTCGGTATGTGAGGAAGGGGGAAAGAAAATGACGGAGAATCAGCAAAGAAAGATGATAGAATTTTTTCTGACATTCTGTATAACAACAACGGGTACAGTCTTTGTGTGTGCAATATATGTTGGTGTTTTTTGGCGTGATGCACTGCTCAAACACGATATTCTGTGGCAGATATTATTGCTGTGTTTTGTATGCAGTCTGTGCAATTTCATTCACCCATATCTGGAAACCAGCCGGAAGAGAGTAGTGCTCAATATCGGGATCCGTTATCTGTATATTAATCTGGTGGTGTTGGGCGGTGGACATATGTTTCAGTGGCTTGATATTAAGAACGTTTTTATGCTGGCAGTTATGATGCTGGAAATTCTGGCTGTCTTCATCGTGGTATCAGCCGTGATATGGAGGCTGCATAAAAGGGATTCCGAGAGACTAAATCAAAGATTACAGGAGTATCAGCAGACAGGGGGAAAAACCTTGTAACGGCCTGATAATGAGGCTTTATAATGAGAAAATTCGCGGTTGACAAACCACTACTGCCTATGTATAATTGTTTGAGTATGGATAGGAGTTTACTATGTTCGTGAACTTAACTGATGTGTTGACAACCGAGGGCAAAGTACTTTCGATGCAGCTTGTGACAGGAATGGAACAGATTCGTGTCGGCAGAGAAAGTTTCCAGGTGCTTGAGAGTACGCCGGTGGATTTCTTGTTTACCAACACAGGAAAGGGCAGAGCGCGGATAGAGGGAAAGGCAGTGCTTACATTTGCACTAAATTGTGACAGGTGCCTCAAACCCGTGGAGAAGGAGATCGCGCTTATCTTTACCAGAGAAGTTGCGGCGCCGGGAGTATGTTCTGATCGTTCTGAGGAAGAAGAACAGGATTTTATGGACGGCAGCCAGTTGAATGTGGAAGACTTACTAAACAGTGAGATAGTGACAAGCTGGCCGATGAAGATTCTGTGTAAGCCGGATTGTAAGGGGATCTGCCCCAAATGCGGCAGGGATCTGAATACGGGGACATGTGACTGCGATACGTTTGTTCCAGATCCCAGGATGGCGGCGATCAAAGATATCTTTGAAGCGGATAAGGAGGTGTGACGATGTCTATTTGTCCTAAGAACAAATCTTCTAAAGGTAGAAGAGATAAGAGAAGAGCAAACTGGAAGATGACTGCTCCTACATTGGTGAAATGTAGCAAATGCGGCGCTTTGATGGTGCCTCACAGAGTATGTAAGAAATGCGGAACATACAACAAAAAAGAAATCATTGCAGTTGACTGATCGGTATGTGCACAGGCTTTTCGAGGTTTCTCGAAGAGCCTTGATTTTTGTGTGTATATTTAGTATATTAATATAAGTATCCTTAGTGAATAAAATCATGTTATAGGAAGGAAACATATGAGCGAATGGGTAAAAGTGGCAGTGGATGCCATGGGCGGTGACAATGCGCCGGTAGAGACGGTAAAGGGTGCCGTGGAAGCGGTCAATGAAAGCAGCAAGGTTAAAGTGTATCTGGTAGGACTTCAGGATGTGCTGGAGAAGGAACTGGCAGGATATACCTATCCCCAGGAACAGATAGAAGTGGTACATGCTTCCGAGATTATAGAGACGGCAGAACCTCCCGTGATGGCCATCCGCAAAAAGAAAGATTCTTCTTTGGTCAGAGCGCTTAATCTGGTTAAGGATGGTACCTGTGACGCCTATGTATCCGCGGGAAGTACGGGCGCGACCTTAGTGGGAGGACAGGTTATCGTAGGGCGTATTAAGGGTGTGGAGAGACCGCCGCTGGCGCCGCTTATTCCCACAGCCACAGGTTGTTCTTTGTTGATTGACTGCGGTGCTAATGTGGATGCGAGACCTTCTCATCTGGTGCAGTTTGCCAAAATGGGTTCTGTCTATATGGAATATGTGATGGGCATTAAGAATCCTAAAGTGGGTATTGTGAATATCGGCGCCGAGGAGGAAAAGGGCAATGCTCTTGTGAAAGAAACCTTTCCGCTGTTAAAAAACTGTCCTGATATTAATTTTATCGGCAGTGTGGAAGCAAGGGATATTCCTGCAGGCGCGGCGGATGTAGTAGTCTGTGAAGCGTTTGTAGGGAATGTGATCTTAAAGACGTATGAGGGTGTGGGTCTGACTCTGATTCAGAAAGTGAAGGAGGGAATGATGACATCCCTGCGCAGTAAAATCGGAGCATTACTTGTGAAACCCGCATTAAAAACCACTTTAAAAGCTTTTGATCTGGAGCAGTACGGCGGAGCGCCCATGCTCGGCTTAAAGGGATTAGTGGTTAAAACCCATGGCAGTTCCAAGGCAAATGAAATTAAGAATTCGATTCTGCAGTGCATCACTTTTACAGAACAGAAAATCAGCGATAAAATCCGGGAGAAGATTGCGACCGAAGAGGTTGTGGCGGAACCGAAGAATTAGACGGTAGAGAAAGCGAAAGGTTGGCTGTAGCGATGGAATTAGAAAAATTACAGGAAGTGATAGCAAATGTTTTGAGCGTTGACCCGAAGGAGATAACGCTTGAGACTACCTTTTTGGAGGATCTTGGAGCCGATTCCCTGGATGTTTTTCAGATAATCATGGGAATCGAGGAGGTTTTTCATATTGAGATACCCGCTGAGAAAGTAGAGCATATTAGTACTGTGGGAGAGGCGGTTGAACTGATTAAGAACAGTAGGGAATAGATGAAAGCCCTTTCTGAAAAGAAGGGGTTTTTCCATGTGGAGGATTAGACGCTATGCTGGAAGAGCGGCTTACAGAACTTGAAAAAAAAATACAGTACCAGTTTCAGGACAGGCGGCTTTTACGGCAGGCTCTTACGCATAGTTCCTATGCCAATGAACAGCGGATTAATAAGTCTGCCGATTATGAGCGGCTGGAATTCTTGGGTGATGCTGTGTTAGAACTGGTGAGCAGCGACTTTTTGTTTCGGGAAGAAAAGGATATGGCGGAGGGACAATTGACACGCAGGCGGTCTTCTATTGTCTGCGAGCCGGCCCTTGCTTTTTGCGCCAGGGATATTGCACTGGAGAAATATATTCTTCTGGGCAAGGGAGAAGAGACTACAGGCGGAAGACAGAGGGATTCCATTGTGTCCGATGTGATGGAGGCGGTGATCGGTGCGATTTATCTGGACAGCGGTATTGAGGAGGCGTCCCGGTTTATTCATCGTTTCATATTATCGGATTTGGAGCACAAGCAGCTTTTTTATGACGCGAAGACAATACTGCAGGAAGCCATACAGCAGGAGGGAAAAGAGTCTCCGCACTATGAATTGTTGAAAGAGGAAGGGCCGGAACATGAAAAGACCTTTCTGGTAGAAGTGATGGTGGGAGAGCAGAAGCTGGGAAGCGGAAGCGGTCATTCCAAGAAGGCGGCGGAACAGCAGGCAGCATATCAGGCACTTCTTTGCAGAAAACAGAGTGGCCTGCGCCTGTAATGTGTGCACGCGGCTAAGAGTGATAAGCGTTTTATGATAATGTGAGAGGTACATATGTATTTAAAGAGTATTGAGGTACATGGGTTTAAATCCTTTGCGAATAAGATTACGTTCAAGTTCCATAACGGCATTACAGGTATCGTGGGCCCGAATGGCTCGGGAAAGAGTAATGTGGCGGATGCGGTCAGATGGGTGTTAGGCGAACAGCGGATCAAGCAGCTTCGCGGGGCATCCATGCAGGATGTGATTTTTTCCGGCACGGAGATGAGGAAACCCCTGGGGTATGCCTATGTGGCAATTACGCTGGATAATTCCGATCATCAGCTGGCAATCGACTATGATGAGGTGACGGTATCCAGAAGACTGTATCGTTCCGGTGAAAGTGAATATATGCTGAATGGTACGGCCTGCCGTTTGAAAGATGTTAATGAGCTGTTTTATGATACCGGTATCGGTAAGGAGGGGTACTCTATTATCGGGCAGGGTCAGATTGATAAGATCTTAAGCGGCAAACCGGAAGAACGCAGGGAACTTTTTGATGAGGCGGCCGGAATCGTGAAGTTTAAGCGCAGAAAATATGCGGCGCAGAAGAAGCTGGAGGATGAAAAGCAGAATCTGGTGCGCGTAAACGATATCCTGGCAGAGCTTGAAAAGCAGACGGGGCCTTTGGAAAAGCAGGCAGAGAAGGCAAGAGTTTATCTGCGCAAGAAAGAAGAGTTAAAGACCCTGGATGTGAATGTATTCTTGTTGGAGAATGTGCGTGTAAGAGAGCAGCTTGTGGAGGTGGAAGGAAAGCTTCAGATTGCTGCAGGGGACTTGCAGGAGACTACCGATAAGTATGAATCCATCAAAGAAGAATATGAGCGGATACAGGGGCGAATAGAACAGTTAGACCAGGAGATCGAGGCAGCCAGGGCATCTCTTACGGATACTGGTGTTATGCGTTCCAAGTTAGAGGGAGAGATCAATGTCCTAAAGGAGCAGATCCATTCTGCACAGGGAAATGAAGAACATTTGCAGAATCGAATCCGCAGTATCAGCGAGCAGCTTTCCGAACGGGATAAAGAACGGGATGCGATCCTTGCAGATAAGAAAGAGACTGACGATAAACTCTCCGCGCTGGAAGAAGAACGGGCGCAGGCCAGGGAACTTTTGGAAAAAACTCAGGGGGAGATTGCAGAACTCAATAATAATATTGAAAGTGGTAAGAATACTATTATTGATGCCCTCAATAACCGTGCCACCATCAAGTCCAAGCTAGGTCGTTTTGATACCATGTTTGAGCAGGTGAACATCCGTAAAGCAGAGTTAAATTCCAGACTGCTGCGGGCCAAATCCGATGAGGCAGAGCAGACCGAGACCATTAAAAAACTGGAAGAAGAATTTGAGACCATAACAAATACCATCAAAGAACTGACAGAACAGCAGGAGCTGATGGATGAGCGGCTTTCGGGGGTTCGGGAAGAACTGGCAGGCAAGGATCAGAAGCTGCGGGATACCCAGATTCTCTACCATCAGCAGAAATCCAAGCTGGAGGCATTGTCCAATCTGACAGAGCGATATGAAGGATACGGCGGCAGCGTTAAGGCTGTTATGGAACAAAAAGACAGCGAGAAGGGTATCATCGGCGTGGTGGCGGATATCATTAAAGTGGACGCCAAATACGAGACAGCCATTGAAACTGCCCTGGGCGGCAATATCCAGAATATCGTGACAGAGGATGAAGAGACGGCCAAGCGTATGATCGGCTTTTTAAAAAAGGCGAAGGCGGGCCGGGCTACTTTCTTACCCCTTACCAGTATTACCCACCCTCAGGAATTTAAGAATCCGGAAGCCCTGAAAGAAAAAGGCGTTGTGGGGATGGCGGATGATCTGGTGAAAATCGAGAAAAAGTATCAGAATGTGGCCAAAGCCATGCTGGGCCGCATCATGGTAGTGGACAACGTGGATAATGCGGTAAAGATTGCCAGAAAATTCGATTATGGGATTCGTATGGTGACGCTGGAGGGAGAGCTTCTGGTACCTGGCGGCGCTATCAGCGGCGGCGCTTTTAAGAACAATTCCAATCTTCTGGGCAGACGCCGGGAGATGGAGGAACTGGAAAAGAAGGTCAAACAGTACCTGACGGACATTGACAATATTTTAAATGATATAGAGGAGACGAAGAAAGGCCGCAATAAAATGCGTCTGGAACTGGAAGATATCAAGGGACAGATTCAGCGTAAGTTTATTGAACAGAATACCGCCAGAATGAATGTGATGCAGGCGGAGGAGAAAAAGAATGAGACGGCAGAAGGATTTGATGAGTTAAAAACCGAGGAGCAGGATATCGAGACGCAGATTAGGGAAATTCAGGAAGGCAAGGATGAGGCGGCTGCAGAACTGGAAGCATCCGAGAATCTGGAGAAAAATGTGGAAGGTGAGATTGCCGGTTTTCAGGCTCGTCTTGAGTCTAAGCGGGCAGAAGAATCTGCCCAGTCATCCAAGGTGTCCGAGTGGGACGTGGAAGTGGAGAAGATGCGTCAGAGCGCGGATTTCCAACGCCAGAATTTAGAGCGTGTGGAGGGGGAGAGAGCCCGCTATACGGCAGAATTAAATGAGGTGAAAGAGGGACTGCATCTGGGCAAGGAAGAGGTGGAGCACAAGAAGGAAAGTATTCTGGAAATCGAGAAGACCATTGCTGCTTCCCATACCGCCCAAAGCGATGCGGAACAGAAACTGAAAGAGGATATCGAAACCAAGGAGGAGCTGTCCGGCAGACAGAAGAATTTCTTTACTTCCAGGGAAGAACTGGCTGAGCGTATGACGGCGCTTGATAAGGAAGTGTATCGTCTGGGCAGTCAGAAGGAGCGGATGGAGGAGTCCATCGAGTCCCAGATTAATTATATGTGGGACGAATATGAGATTACATTATCCGATGCGGAGTCTTTAAAGAATGACGAGATGAATGACCTGCCGGCCATGAAGAGAAGTATCAGCGGGTTAAAGGATGAAATTCGCAAACTGGGGGATGTGAACGTGAACGCCATCGAGGATTACAGGAATCTGATGGAACGTTATACCTTCTTAAAGACGCAGCATGACGATCTGGTGGAGGCGGAAAAGACGCTTCTCGGTATTATCGAAGAACTGGATACTTCCATGCGGAAACAGTTCAATGAGAAATTTGAGCAGATCAACAGGGAATTTGACAAGGTATTCAAGGAACTTTTCGGCGGTGGTAAAGGAACTTTGGAATTGATTGAAGACGAGGATGTACTGGAGGCAGGCATCCGTGTGATCGCACAGCCGCCAGGGAAGAAGCTGGTGAACATGATGCAGATGTCCGGCGGTGAGAAGTCGCTGACAGCAATCTGTCTGTTGTTTGCCATTCAGAACTTGAAGCCTTCTCCTTTCTGTCTGCTGGACGAGATTGAAGCGGCTCTGGATGAGAGCAATGTGACCAGATTTGCCAAGTATCTGCATAAGCTGACCAAAAACACCCAGTTTATTGTGATCACGCACAGACGAGGTACTATGGAGAAAGCCGACAGACTGTATGGTATCACCATGCAGGAGAAGGGAATTTCCACACTGGTAAGTGTGAATTTGATTGATAAGGAATTGGATGACTGATATGAGTGAAGAAAAGAAAGGGTTCTTTGGCAGACTGCGGGAAGGACTTACCAAGACAAGAAATAATATTGTACATGGAATGGATTCTGTCTTTCATGGTTTTTCCGCCATTGACGATGACTTCTATGAGGAGTTGGAAGAAATCCTGATCATGGGCGATATGGGTGTAAATGCCACCGAAGCAATCCTGGAAAGGCTGAAAGAACAGGTTAAGGAAAATCATATTAAAGAACCGGCAGCCTGCAAAGAGTATTTGATTCAGAGCATCAAGGAACAGATGCGGGTGGAGGAGACTGCCTATGAGTTTGAGAACAGACAGTCTGTGGTACTGGTAATCGGTGTCAATGGTGTGGGTAAGACTACCACCGTTGGTAAGCTTGCGGGTAAGCTGAAAGGTCAGGGCAGGAAGGTGTTGATTGCCGCGGCGGATACCTTTCGTGCCGCAGCGGGAGAACAGCTTGAAGAGTGGGCAGGCCGCGCCGGGGTGGATATCATCGGCGGCAGGGAAGGCGCCGATCCGGCCAGTGTGATCTATGACGCGGTGAGCGCGGCGAAGGCAAGGAAAGCGGATGTCCTTTTGTGTGACACAGCGGGGCGGCTTCACAATAAAAAGAATCTGATGGAAGAGTTAAAGAAGATTGACCGCATCATCAGTAAGGAATTCCCGGATGCCCACAGAGAAAATCTGGTGGTATTAGATGGGACCACAGGTCAAAATGCCTTGCAGCAGGCCAGAGAGTTTCAGGAAGCGGCTGACCTTACGGGAGTTATTTTAACCAAACTTGACGGAACAGCCAAAGGCGGCATTGCGGTGGCAATCCAGTCAGAACTGCAGATTCCGGTAAAGTACGTCGGTGTGGGAGAAACCATAGAAGATTTACAGAAATTTAATGCCGACCAGTTTGTAGATGCCCTCTTTGATGTGAGAACCTCAATGGAGGAAGACAGGGAAAATACAGAAGATACTTTGGAAGAACAGTGACAAAATAGTGTCGGAAATCTGAACAGGAAGCGGCGGACGGACAGTCAGCCGGTAAGAGAGGGGAACAGATATGGGAACGAAAGAAATGTCTTTGGATAAGTTTGAGGAAGCCTATGAGATCGTCAAGGAGGTAGCTTCAGAGACGAAGCTGGTTTACAGCGATTATTTCAGTGCACAGACCGGTAACAAGATATATTTAAAGCCGGAAAACATGCAGCTTACAGGAGCATATAAACTGCGGGGCGCTTATTATAAGATAAGCACCCTCACGGAAGAAGAGCGGGAAAAGGGACTGATCACAGCATCTGCAGGCAATCATGCCCAGGGCGTTGCCTATGCGGCCAAGTGCTATGGAGTGAAGGCAGTGATCGTGATGCCTACCACCACACCTTTGATCAAGGTGAACCGCACCAAGGGGTACGGAGCGGAGGTGGTTCTGTACGGCGATGTGTATGATGAAGCCTGTGCTTATGCTTATGAGCTGGCGAAGGAGCACGGATATACCTTTGTGCATCCTTTCGATGATCTGGATGTGGCCACGGGTCAGGGAACCATTGCCATGGAGATTATCAAGGAACTGCCGCTGGTAGATTATATTCTGGTGCCTATCGGCGGCGGCGGTCTGGCTACCGGTGTGTCCACACTGGCGAAATTATTAAATCCGAAGATTAAGGTCATCGGCGTGGAGCCTGCCGGAGCGAATTGTATGGAGGCGTCTATCAAGGCCGGCAAGGTAACGACCTTAGATAAGGTGAACACCATAGCTGACGGCACGGCGGTCAAGACACCGGGAGAGACGATCTTTCCTTATGTGAGCAAAAATCTGGATGCCATCATCACCGTGGAGGATGAGGAGCTGGTAGTGGCTTTCCTGGATATGGTGGAAAATCATAAGATGGTGGTGGAGAATTCCGGTCTGCTTACGGTGGCGGCCCTAAAACATCTGGAGGTGAAGCATAAGAAGATTGTGTCCATTTTAAGCGGCGGAAATATGGATGTAATCACCATGTCGTCTGTGGTACAGCAGGGTCTGGTGCTGCGGGACAGAATCTTTACGGTGTCTGTACTTTTGCCGGATAAGCCGGGAGAATTAAGCAGAGTGTCTGATGTGATTGCCAAGGAAAACGGCAATGTGATCAAGCTGGAGCATAATCAGTTCGTGTCCATCAATCGCAATGCGGCGGTGGAACTGCGGATTACGTTAGAAGCTTATGGAACACAGCATAAGAATCAGATTATTGACGCACTTCATGAGCACGGCTACCAGCCTAAGTTAGTTCGTGCCAGTATTTAAAAAAGGTAAATTCCTTCGGAATTAACCTTAAGTATAAGAGAATTTCCTATAATATATAAAATCAAAATCCGTATATTAATATGCGGATTTTGATTTATAGATCTCTTTTTTGATATCATATGCCCAAAAAGGATATGCTATAGGAAAAGAAAGGCGGCATCATCATGGAACAAGGTAATTTCAGGAAAATTGAAAAAAAATCAAAAAAAAGCAAGACAGAATGGTTAAAGAAATATATTATTATATCAGTGGCAGCTTTTGTGTATGCTGCGGGAGTCAGTCTCTTTACAGATCCAAATGATATGGCGCCCGGCGGTGTGACCGGAATTTCCATTATTTTGAGCAGGCTCCTGCCTGTAAGTACCGGTACTTTGATTATGGTGATCAACATACCGATTCTTATTTTTGGGATATGGAAGTTTGGTCTGGGCCTGACCTTGTCTTCCATCTATGCGACGGCATTAATTTCGGTTTTTACGAATCTGCTGGCACCTTTTGGAGCAGCCACGGACGATATTCTGCTGGCGGCGCTTTCGGGCGGTGTACTGATAGCGGTTTCAGTGGGACTGATTTTCCGAGTAGGAGCTACGACCGGCGGGGTGGATATCATTATTAAGGCCCTGCGGCTTCGCTTTCCACATTTGAAGACAGGGAAGATATTCTTTATTATGGATGCCATGGTGGTTACTTTGTCCGGTATTGTGTTCAGGGATATTAATGCTGCATTATATGCTGCCATTTCTGCAACCTGCACTTCTCTGGTGATGGATATTGTGCTTTACGGCAGGGATGAGGCCAAGCTTATTTATATTATCAGTGAGAAATCCGAGCAGATTGCCCAGAGGCTTTTAGAGGATTTGAATATCGGTGTGACATATATAAACGGGCAGGGTGCATATAGTGGAGATAATAAGAAAATTATTATGTGTGTGGTAAAAAAGACTGTGTCTCCACAGGCGGAGGAGGTAGTCAAAGAAGAAGATTCCCATTCATTCATGATCATTACAAGCGCTACCGAAGTGTTCGGAGAGGGGTACAAAAGTTATTTTAGTGAACGAATTTAAAAAGGAGAGTCTATGCGGGAAAATAATCTACAGAGCAAGAGACGAAAAAAGAAACACAAGAGAAGTGAAAATGGTATTCTGGCAGGTTCTATCCTGCTGTGCATAGTTACGCTGATATCTATTACAATCTGCCTTGTGATGGTTTTTCAGAATCGTGCGGCCCAATTGCAAAATGTGGAAGTGATGAATGAGCTGGAAACGGTCAGGCAGGAAGTGGAGATGTCCTATACACAGGACGAGGTAGATCAGATGGTTCAGGAAGCCGTAAACCAGACAAAAGAGCAGACAAGTGAGGAAGTGAGTACCGCCTTCTTAAGTAAAATTAAGGAAATGATGGAGGCGGGAGACGGGGCCACGGAAATGCTCCGCTTCTTTTTCCCGGAGGAAATCGTGGTGGCTGATGCCGGGCGATATTACTTTTTCCCCATACAGGATAATCTTGCGAAGCATACATACAATCCGCTGGGATTTCAGATGGACGGAGATCAGATCCTGCATTATTATGAAAATGGAGAACGGGTGTCTCACAAGGGGATAGATGTATCTAAATATCAGGAATCTGTCAATTGGAAGAAAGTTGCGGATGATGAGGTGGAGTATGCCTTTATCCGACTGGGCATCCGCGGTTATACGGAAGGAGAAATACTGGTAGATGATAATTTCCAGGAGAATATAGAAGGAGCTTTGGAGAATGATATTGATGTGGGTGTTTATTTCTTCACCCAGGCTACCAGTGAGGAGGAAGCCGAAGAGGAAGCAGAGTTTGTAATAGATTCCATAGAGGGGTACGATGTCAGTTATCCCGTAGTGATAGATATAGAGTCTGTCTCTAATAGAAAGGCAAGAACGAATGAACTGACCAGGGAGGAGCGGACGAAATACTGTATCACTTTCTGTGAAAAGATTAAGGAAGCAGGCTATACGCCGATGATTTACGGCAATTTAAAGACGTTTATGCTGATGCTCGATATGGAACAGTTGGAAGACTATGACAAGTGGATTGCTTATTATGATGAGCAGATGTATTTTCCTTATGCCTTTAAGGTATGGCAGTATACCAATGCCGGTAAAGTATCCGGGATTGAGGGAGATGTAGACTTAAATATCAGTTTTGAGGAACTGAAAGATGAATGAGAAGGGACCGGAACAATATGAGAAGGCAGGGTATCTGATGGAACCGTTCAGAGTGTTTCATATCAGGGACCGCAGGGAGCTGGAATTCGCCTTCCATTATCATGAGTTTTACAAGATTATTTATTTTGTAGAAGGGAAAGTAGATTATCAGATAGAGGGAAAAACCTATTGCCTAAAGCCCCATGATTTTGTGCTGGTGGGTGCCAATGTCATTCATAGGGCACAGATAGATAAGTCTGTACCCTATGAAAGATATATTATATATTTGTCAGAGGATTTTCTGAGCCAGAAGAGTTCTTCGGGAGACAGTCTGAAAAGATGTTTTGATGAGGCGCAGAAAAGGCAGAACCGGGTGCTGCATTTTGCACCGGAAAGTTATGAGGAGTTGTTGGGATGCCTGCTTAAGATGCGGCAGGTCGAGAAGCGCAAGGGGGGCTGTTATAATGATCTTCTTCTGAAAGCGGCATTTTTGGAATTCCTGGTTCTCTTTAACCAAAATGTGCTTTGCCAGCCCAATGCTTTTATTGAGACGGCGGTATACCATGAGAAAGTAGTAGATGTGATTGCCTATATCCAGGAGCATCTGCAGGAAGAGATTCCAGTTGATCTTCTGGCGGAGAAATTTTATATCAGCAAGTATTATCTGATGCGGCAGTTTAAGCAGGCTACAGGCTATTCCATTCATCAATATCTGAATGAAAAACGTATTCAGGCGGCCAGACATATGATTCTTGCCGGTATGCCTGCTTCCAAGGCCTGTTATGAATGTGGATTTAAAGATTACTCTACCTTCGCCAGACGCTTCAAGGAGATTGTGGGTACGGCGCCGTCCAGGCTGCCCGGCACGTCAGAGAACAGGGATTTGATGCGCTGAAAAGTGATTCGTCTGTGAAGATTAGGTTGTCCAAACAGGGGGCTCATGGTATACTAGACGCAAGATTCGTAAAGAACTTATTTATATAATACACGAAAGGCGGGGTTAGTGACATGAAATATGAATTTGAAGGTACGGTAGAATTTCGGGAAAATGAGAATACCATAGCCGTGCCCTTTAATGTGTGGGAAGTGTGTGAGAAGGTAGGCGATGCGCCGGTGAGAGTCTGCTTTGACGACGTATGCTTTATCTGTGATCTTGTGCCGAGAGGACAAGGGTACTATGATATTCCGGTCAGCCAGGACACGCTTTCTAAGGTGGAACTGGGCAAGAAATATCTGATTTCCATTGAGATTGTCGGAAATGTGGTGAACGTAGGCGGCGCCAGTCCCTACAGTGTAGAGAATCCGATCCGTAAGATTGACGGTGTGGATCTGGTGACACAGCCATGGGACGGACTTTGCGGACAGTCCTGTATTGCCATGATCGCAGGAACAACGTTGGATGAGGCCTGTGATATTATGAAGTGCAGAGAGTGGCAGGCCAATATGAGTAAAATGATAGCAACGCTTGAGTATTTGGGAATCCGCCATGCGGACAAGATTGTTTATACGCTGGGCAAAATCGTGGAACTACCCAAATGTTGTATTATTATGGAACGTATGGGAAGATACAGTCATTATCTGGTGGGATATGAAGGAAAATACTATGATCCCAATCTGGGTGTGCTCAAAGAATTTGATCTGACCAAAGTGGTAGGGTATCTGGAAATTATCGTATAGTGAAGAAAGGTAACGGATTATAAAAGCTGTCTTCCCGCCGGGAGGACAGCTTTTATACTTTAGAAGATAGTATCCGAAGATATTAAGTCTGATTCATCTTGTGGATGGATTCGGATATAATGTTGGCATCTTCCGTAATCTTTTTGTATATTTCGGCAGACTGTTTTGAGAAGACACCCATCTGTTTGGCAATGATACCGAAGCCGGCACCCACAGCGCCTACTCTTGCCGTCTCTATGGAGGCGTTTAGGGCCATGATTGTCTGTTTGGAAGCGATGGATTCCAACTCTCTGGTATTTTCTTTGATCCTTGCTACAGTTCCGGTGGCATTGGCAATCTCTTCTTCCCATATCCGGATTTTTTGATATTCGGTCTTATCCATATATTCCTGTAAGACTGCACGGTTGACTACATCATCTAAGAGTGCGGCTGCGGCACGGATGGATTTTTCAGGGCGTACAGGAACTTTTTTGACGGCCCTTATGTACTGTGACGGATCAATGCCAAGTTCCTGCGCGATAGCGGCAAATTTGTCCTCATCCGGCGCTTGCGGCAGAACTTGTCCGCCGATCATTTTGCCGAGTTTTTCACCGTTTAAGATAATGTCAATGGAAAAGTCCATCAGGCCGGCATGACACTCATAGGTACCTTGTCCTGTAGCATCACACTCCTGACAACGTCTGGCACCTTCGCTGCATCCCCTGGTATGTTTCATACAAAAATCAGTGAAATTACTGCCTTTGGTGATATAATTGCCTTCTGCATCAACGGCAATGGCGGCAAGTCCGGTGGCGTCGGAGAAAGCATCCTGAATTTTCTGTAAATGCGCCATGTCCATAAAGTCTGTGAGTTTCATGGTAATCGTAACCCTCCTTAAAATGGTATGATGTTATATTCTAACTGAAATCAAATCCCCAAATAATGTATTTATTATAACATCTTTTTCGTCGTCTGCCTATCTGCTTTTCAAATTTCTGTTATTTATTATTTCTGTTTATGCATCTGTCAAGAAAAAATACTTGACACAGAAAGAACACTATAGTAAAATGCATAAGTCGGTAATCATATCAACAGCAAACAGCTGACAGAGGCTTACTCATGGAGAAGATCGTAGAACAGGGATTATTATATGATTTCTATGGAGAGCTGCTGACGAAACATCAGCAGGAGATTTATGAGAGCGTTGTGTATGACAATCTTTCCCTGGGAGAGATTGCCGAGACGGAGGGTGTCAGCAGACAGGCAGTGCATGACATCGTAAAGCGATGTGACAGGACTTTGCAGGAATATGAGGAAAAACTGCAATTAGTGGCCAGGTTTATGAGTATCAAAGATAAGATATCGCAGATCAGTAAACTGGCAGCGCAATATGAAAACGGCGATCCTGGGGACTTTGGTTCCTATGGAAGCCAGATCAGAGAGTTATCCGAAAAGATTATGCAGGAACTGTAAACAGGCAGAAAGGCGTGGGCTATATGGCATTTGAAAGTCTGACCGATAAACTGCAAAATGTGTTTAAAAGCTTAAGAAGCAAGGGCCGGCTCACGGAGGCGGATGTAAAGACTGCCTTGAAAGAAGTTAAGATGGCGCTTTTAGAGGCCGACGTCAACTTTAAAGTGGTCAAACAGTTTGTGAAGTCTGTGGAGGAACGTGCTGTCGGCACAGATGTGCTTAACGGTCTCAATCCGGGCCAGATGGTCATTAAGATCGTCAATGAGGAAATGGTATCCCTGATGGGGTCCGAGACCACGGAAATTGCCATGCAGCCGGGTAAGGCTATCACGGTTATTATGATGTGCGGCCTGCAGGGTGCAGGTAAGACCACCACCACGGCAAAGATTGCCGGAAAGCTTAAATTAAAAGGCAAAAAATCCTTACTGGTGGCTTGTGATGTTTACAGACCGGCGGCCATTAAGCAGTTACAGATAAACGGGGAGAAACAGCAGGTTGAGGTTTTCTCCATGGGACAGAATCATAAACCGGTCAATATTGCCAAGGCCGCCATGGAGCATGCCCAGAAGAATGGGCATAATGTGGTGATCTTAGATACTGCGGGACGTCTTCACATTGATGAGGAGATGATGGCAGAATTACAAGAGATCAAGGAAAATGTAACAGTGCATCAGACTCTTCTGGTTGTGGATGCCATGACCGGACAGGATGCAGTCAATGTGGCCAAAGATTTTGACGAGAAGGTGGGTATAGACGGCGTGATTCTGTCAAAGATGGACGGCGATTCCAGAGGCGGTGCGGCACTTTCCATCAAGGCGGTGACAGGCAAGCCGATTCTCTATATTGGTATGGGAGAGAAGCTTTCCGACTTAGAGCAGTTTTACCCGGATCGGATGGCAAACCGGATTCTTGGTATGGGCGATGTGCTGACCCTGATAGAGAAGGCACAGCAGAACCTTGATATAGACGAAGAGAAAGAAAGACAGATGGCGGCCCGTATGAAGAAGGGCAAGTTCGATTTTGAGGACTATCTGGAGAGTATGAAACAGATGCGCAATATGGGAGGTCTTTCCAGTATCCTGGGGATGATGCCCGGTATGGGCAAACAGATGGCGGATATCGAGTCGGCGGTGGATGAGAAACAACTGGCCCGTATGGAGGCGATTGTCCTTAGCATGACACCTGCGGAGAGGCAGAATCCAAAGCTTTTAAATCCCAGCAGAAAACACCGCATTGCGGTGGGAGCCGGCGTGGATATCGCATTAGTCAACAGATTCATCAAACAGTTTGAACAGTCTCAGAAGATGATGAAGCAGATACCCGGCATGATGGGCGGCAAGAAAGGCCGCGGCATGTTCGGCGGTATGGGTGGTATGAAATTCCCATTTTAGGGTTTCAAACATAAACAATTAATTTTACAATGGAGGCAAAGAAAAATGGCAGTTAAAATCAGATTAAGAAGAATGGGTCAGAAGAAACATCCTTTTTACAGGATTGTAGTTGCGGATTCCAGATCTCCCAGAGATGGAAGATGTATCGCAGAGATTGGAACTTATGATCCCAACACAGATCCCAGCACCTACAAGGTGAATGAGGAAGAGGCTAAGAAATGGTTAGAAAGCGGCGCGCAGCCCACAGAAATCGTCAGCAGAATCTTTAAGACGGTAGGGGTGACGAAATAGTTTGGCTTTTGGAGGTGGACTATGAAAGAATTAGTGGAAGTAATCGCAAAAGCTCTCGTCGAGAACCCGGATGAAGTAGTCGTGACACAGAAGGAAGAAGGTAAAAATGTTACCATCGAACTGCATGTGGCATCCTCTGATATGGGAAAAGTGATCGGTAAACAGGGCCGTATTGCCAAGGCAATCCGCTCGGTGGTCAAGGCGGCGTCGTCGAAAGACAATAAGAGAGTGGATGTAGAAATCATCTGACTGTTTGGCCCCATAGAGTTATCTGTGGGGCTGATTTTTTGATAAGGCAGTTATGGCAGTCCGCAGGATAGCGGATGATCAGGAGCAGCGAGGGTATTTATGAACGATGAATTACAGGTAGGTGTGATCACGCAGACGCATGGAATCCGGGGGGAAGTCAAAGTATATCCAACGACGGATGATGCCGCCCGGTTTAAGAAACTTAAAGAAGTGATTCTGGATACAGGACGGGAGCGTCTTACCCTTAAGATAGAGAGCGTGAAGTTTTTTAAACAGTTCGTCATCTTAAAATTCCAGGGATATGATTCGATCAATGATATTGAAAAATATAAAAGATCCAGACTGCTGGTACCAAGGAAGCAGGCCGTGAAATTAAAGAAGGATGAATATTTTGTAGCGGACATGATAGGGCTTAGAGTGGTGACTGACAAAGAGGAAGCCTTTGGGGAATTAAAGGATGTGCTCTCAACCGGTGCCAACGATGTCTATGTGGTGGTACGGGCAGACGGTACGGAGGTTCTTCTTCCTGCCATCAAGGAATGTATCCTCCAGGTGGATATGGAACAGCGAATCATGAGAGTGCACATTATGGATGGACTGTTGTAACGAAGATTTATGCAAAGCAAAAGGAGAAGTATGGTAAATTTCCACATTATGACATTGTTTCCCGAAATGGTCTTAAACGGGCTTCATACCAGTATTTTAGGACGGGCAGTGCAGAAAGGCCATATTTCAATAGAAGCGGTCAATATCAGAGATTATACCCAGGATAAACATGGTAAAGTAGATGATTATACTTACGGGGGCGGTGCAGGGATGCTGATGCAGGCACAGCCTGTATATGATGCATACCAGTCTATAGTTGACCAAATTGGTCAAGAAAAGAAGAAGCGGGTGATTTATGTATCGCCCCAGGGAAAGACCTTTCATCAGGCGATGGCTCTGGAGTTATCCGGGGAGGAGGAGCTTATTTTTTTGTGTGGTCACTACGAAGGGGTAGACGACAGGGTTTTAGAAGAAATTGTGACGGATGAGATTTCGCTGGGGGATTATGTGCTTACGGGAGGGGAACTGGCGGCCATGGTGATGGTGGATGCGATTGCGAGGCTGGTACCGGGGGTGCTGCATAACGACGAATCTGCCGTGACAGAATCCTTTGGCAATGGCCTTTTGGAATATCCGCAGTATTCCAGACCGGAAGTGTGGCATGATAAACCGGTGCCTGCCGTGCTTTTGTCGGGGGATCATGCGAAGGTGGATGCCTGGCGTCTGGAACAGTCTCTTTTGCGGACAAAGGCACGAAGGCCGGATCTGTATGAAAGGTATCAGCAGATGCACCCGCCTTTGGAGAAGAAGAGCCGGAAGAAAAAGGAAGCTGCGGAGGGCTAAAAGATAAAAGAAAAGCTAAAAACCGCTTGCATTTGACAGTACAATATGGTAAGTTAATAATGTTGTGAAAAGAGATGGTCCTCTGTTACGGAAGGTATTAAGAACATCCAGGTTATTTTAGGAGGGAAATTATGAACGAAATCATTAGAGAAATCGAAGCAGCACAGTTGAAAGAGAATGTCAGTGACTTTAACGTAGGTGATACGGTTAAAGTTTATGGTAAGATCAAAGAAGGAAACCGCGAAAGAATTCAGATATTCGAGGGAACCGTGTTAAAGATTCAGGGCGGTGGCAACCGGACTACCTTTACGGTGAGAAAGGTGTCAAACGGTGTCGGCGTTGAGAAAACATGGCCTATGCATTCCCCTAACGTGGAGAAGGTTGAGGTTGTCAGAAGAGGTAAAGTAAGACGTGCGAAACTGAATTACCTGAGAAACCGCGTTGGTAAGAAGGCTAAAGTGAAAGAACTGGTTAAATAAGCGAAAGTGATGACGGAGCAGATACCTTGAAGCGATTCGGGGTATCTGTTTTTTGAAAGGGAAAGGATTATGGCAAGAAGGAAAGGCTTGACATTTTATCAGAAGAAGAAACGGCTGAATCCCAGGATGATCAAAGATATCCTGGAGGTATTGGTGGGTAGTGTCGTGGCCGTCTTTTTGGCTTTTGTTATTATCTTTTCCGTAGGGATGCGTACCAGTGTGATCGGGGATTCTATGGAGCCGGCTTTATATAATGGACAGGAGATCTTGATGAATCGGATCATATACAGGCTTTCTACTCCTAAGAGGGGGGATGTGATTGTCTTTTTGCCGAATGGTAATCAGAACTCTCATTTCTATGTCAAACGGGTAGTCGGACTGCCGGGAGAGACGGTTCAGATTCGTGATGGAAGAGTATACATAGATGGTCTGTTGCTGAATGAAGACGATTTACTTGATGAGATGGCAGATCCCGGAATCGCTCAAAACGAACTGCTTCTTGGGCAGGACGAATTCTTTGTTCTGGGAGATAATCGCAATAGCAGCGAAGATAGTCGTTCTGGTAACATTGGTGCGGTCAGGAAGGATAATATTGTTGGAAAAGCATGGTTCCATATGGCCGCAGGGGATGTGTCTGTCGGATTGATTGAATAGATAATTGAGAGGAGTCAATGCATATGAATTATCAGTGGTATCCGGGGCATATGACGAAAGCAAAGCGCATGATGCAGGAGAATATCAGTCTGATAGATCTGGTTATTGAACTGGTGGATGCAAGGGCACCGCTTTCCAGCAGGAATCCGGATATTGACGAACTGGGAAAACAGAAATCGCGGCTGATTCTTTTAAACAAATCGGATCTTGCAGATCCGAAAAAAAATCTGTGTTGGATGAATTATTTTAAAGAAAAAGGCTTTTATGTTCTGGAAGTGAACGCAAAGACGGGACAGGGGTTGAAAGCGATTCAGAGTATGGTAAGGGAGGCTTGTAAAGAGAAGATAGAACGGGACAGAAAGCGTGGCATTAAGAATCGTCCGGTGAGAGCCATTGTGGTAGGGATCCCCAATGTCGGCAAGTCAACTTTTATCAATTCTTTTGCGGGAAAAGCCTGTACAAAAACGGGCAATAAACCAGGGGTGACCAAAGGGAAACAGTGGATCAGGCTGAATAAGGAACTGGAACTTCTGGATACGCCGGGAATACTCTGGCCTAAGTTCGAGAGTGAGGAAGTGGGAAAGAAACTGGCCATGATCGGTTCCATGAATGATGAGATATTACAGATGACAGAACTTGCCGATGCTCTGGTCACTTACTTGTTGTCCTATTACCGGAGTGAGCTCCTGAGACGATATCAGATAGAAGAGGAAGGACAGATATTCACAGCCCAGGAGGTAATGGCAATCGTCTGTGAGAAGCGGAAATGTTATAAAAGAGGACAGGAGCCCGATTATGAAAAGGCAGCGGCTCTTATAATAGATGATTTCAGGAGTGGAAGAATAGGCCAAATTACGCTGGAAGAGCCTGGATGATACGGCAGAATATCCATGGATACGGATTATGAAAAGACAGTGTAGTGGAGGATTTAGTCATGAAAAAAGTGTTGAGAGAAATATTGAGCACGAGTCTATATTTACTGGGTGTATTATGTGCCGTTTATCTGGTAATTCATTTCGTGGGACAAAGAACGCAGGTACAGGGGGAATCCATGGAACCCAAACTCAGTACGGAAGATAACTTGATCGTGGATAAGATCAGTTACCGGTTTCACGATCCAGAGCGGTTTGATATTATCGTATTTCCCTTCCAGTATGAGAAAGATACGTTCTTTATCAAGCGTATTATCGGACTGCCGGGTGAGACCGTGCAGATAGACGAAGAAGGCAATATTCTGATTGACGGGGAGATTCTGGAAGAGTCATATGGTAAAGAAGTGATTATAAATCCCGGCAGGGCATATGAGCCGGTGGTGTTGGGCGAGGACGAATATTTCGTCATGGGTGATAACAGAAATAACAGTACCGACAGCAGAGACCCTTCTGTGGGAAATATTAAGAGAGAAGATATCATAGGCAGGGCGTGGTTACGAATATGGCCGTTTGATAAGTTTGGGTTGATCAAGCACCGCTGATAGGGGGATAGGATGGCAGAAGATAGTAAGACAATCAGGCAAAAATTACAGGCAGCAACGATGGAAGAGCTGCCTGTTTTGCTTCATGCATATGAAACAGATTCGCGTACGGGTGTGCAGAAAGAGGTGGAGCGGGCCAGAAAGCGGATTCTGGATTATGAAAAAGAACTGGCGCGGACGGATGCTTTAAAGAAATATGAACGGGAATACAGTGCTTATGCACATATCTGCGGCATTGACGAAGTGGGAAGAGGTCCCCTTGCGGGCCCGGTGGTAGCCGGCGCAGTTATTTTGCCGAAAGATTGTGATATATTATATATCAACGATTCCAAGAAACTGTCCGAAAAAAAAAGAGAAGAGCTTTATGAAGTGATCATGGAAAAAGCTGTTGCGGTGGGGCTGGGATATAGTACGCCGGAACGGATAGATGAGATCAATATTTTACAGGCCACTTATGAGGCCATGCGGGAGGCGGTCGGGCAGTTATGTGTGACGCCGGATCTTCTGTTAAATGATGCGGTGACGATTCCGCAGCTGACAGCCAGACAGGTGCCCATCATTAAGGGTGATGCGAAGAGCATTTCCATAGGGGCCGCTAGTATTGTGGCTAAAGTAACAAGAGACCGCCTGATGGTGGAGTATGACAAGGTGTATCCGGTCTATGGGTTTGCCGCTAACAAGGGGTATGGCGCACAGATGCATATTGAGGCGCTCAAAAAGTACGGGCCTTGTCCCATTCATCGAAAAACATTTATTACACATTTTTGCGAGGTGTGAATTTGAATCTGGGGAATATTTTTAAGAAAGACAGCCGGACAATCCGGACGAATGATACAGCCAGGGCGCCGGAAACCATGACCAAAGGCGAACGTATTTATCGTCTGCAAAACGAGATACGGGGGATGAAGCCCGGACAGACATTACAGGGTACGGTGGTGAACAGGAATGGAAATTCCGTGCAGATTGAGCTGGCCCAGGATTTCAGTATCAATGCGAAGATTGATCAGAGCGTGAGCCTGGCTATGGGACAGATGATGAGCTTCGAGATTAAGGCGAACAATGGATCACTTTTGTCCTTGGCGCCTCTGTATACCAATACGGCCAATACGGCTACTATACTGCGGGCCCTGGCGGCGGCAGGACTGCCGGAAACGGTGGGTAATATCGAGATGGTGGCTGCCATGATGGAGGAGGGGATGCCTATTGATAAGGAATCCATCTTAAGCATGGCCAGACAGATTCTGGATTTTCCCGGGCAAAATCCTGTGTCGATCATACAGATGACGAAGCTTGGGCTGCCGGTCACCGAGGCCAATATAGAGCAGTTTGAGCATTATATGAACGCAAACCATCAGATACTGGGCAGTGTGGAAACGATTATGGACGAACTGCCCCAGGTGTTTCAGGAGTTAATGACTGCCGGAAAGGACGGTCAGGCTTATGCTTTTTATGAAGCTGTGCTGAATATTTTTACGGAGGGAGAGGCAGACGGCAGTGTTATTCTGCAAAAACCGCTCCCGGAACAGGTGCCAGAAGAGCAGGCGGCGTCACAGGAGAGCGCTTCGCAGATGCCGGAACAGACACTGGCGCAGGATGCTGTGGTACAGACGAATACGGCGGTGCAGACAGGCGAACAGCAGGCCGGCGCACAGCAGGCACAGGATGCCGCACAGACAGTACAGTCACAGGCGGATGCTGCGGTACTCAATATGGTGGATACAGCAGGGGAGGAAAGCAGACAGCCTGTTCTTACCGATAGACAGTGGAGCAGTCTGGCAGATATGTTAAAAAATCTTGGTGTGGAGGAAGAAACTGCAGGGCAGATACAGAAGGGGCAGATTCCGCCCAAAGAAGTTTTGAGTCTGATTCGGGAATTTTTGCCAAAAGTCATGCATGATCCGGATATGGGAAAGACCATGGAGAGACTTCTTGGCGGCAGGGAATTCCAGAATCTGTTAAAAGCTGAGATTGGAAAACAATGGCTGATTGAGCCCAAAGAGGTGGCAGATCCCAAACAGGTGGAGCAGCTTTATGAGAGAGTCAGGGAACAGTCCATGCGGCTGCACCAGGCGCTTGCAGCGGCGGAAAAGGGAGATGCACCGGTTGCCAGAAGTGTGCAGAATTTACAGAGCAATGTGGATTTCTTAAATCAGATGAATCATATGTACACATATGTCCAACTGCCGCTTAAGATGCTGGGCAATAATGCCCATGGGGATCTGTATGTCTATACCAACAAGAAGAATCTGGCGGCTAAAGACGGAAACGTGAGCGCCCTTTTACATCTGGATATGGAACACCTGGGGCCTCTGGATGTGTATGTAACCATGCAGAGTCAGAAAGTCAGCACTAATTTTACTGTGCAGGATGAGAGTATTCTGGAGCTGATTGAGCAGCATATCGAACTTCTGCATGACCGGCTTGCCAAGCGGGGGTATGATTTCAAGGCCCAGATGCAGATTAAGGAAGCGGAAGAGACAGGGGAGCAGGAGTCTATTATGAGAACCATTCTGCATCAGCAGAAGAATATATCGGTACTTAGCAGAACTTCTTTTGATATGCGCGCATAGCACAAGAAGAACTTCTAAAGCTCAGCAGCAGAGGCTGCTTCGCTAAGAAGTTCTATGTCTTGTGCAAGAGAATTTCCCGAAAAGCGGGAAATTCTCTGTAGATGGAGAGGCTTTCAGCGGATGAAGGGAAGAAGTCATTGTAGGAAGGGGAAAGGAGCAGGGGATGGCTTTACAGGATAAGAAACCGCAAAAACCGAAACAGGCGATTGCCTTGGAATACGATCCTGAGGAGGCAGCGCCACGGGTCATAGCTTCCGGCAAGGGGGCGTTGGCGGAACGTATTATAGAACGGGCGAAAGAAGCAGATGTACCGGTTCACCGGGATGATAAACTGGCGGAGACGCTGTCCCGCCTGGAAATCGGTGATATGATTCCGCCGGAACTTTATGAAGTAGTGGCGGAAATTCTGGTCTTTGTGGACTCTATGGACAAGATCAGGGCCAAGATGGCGAGGAGTCAGGAAACATGAATACGAGAGAAAAGGGGGCACAGAAGGAACAGCAGGTCTGTGCCTGTTTATTGTCTGCGGGAGTGGAGATCCTGGAAAGAAACTTCCGTTCCAGGCAGGGAGAGATTGATATTGTCGGCCGCGATGGAGAATATCTGGTATTCTTCGAGGTGAAATACAGATCTGGGGCAGGATACGGCAGTGCGGCACAGGCAGTGGGAAACATCAAACAAAGGAAAATCTGTCAAGTGGCGGATTATTACAGACTGTGTCATCACTGTGCGGAAGATACGCCGGTCCGCTTCGATGTGGTGGCTGTTGACGGGGAGAAAATCTGTTGGATTAAAAATGCGTTTGATTATGTTGCCAGATGCTGAGCGGACGGCAGAGATTTCTAAAGAATGATGGTGAAAACCAGATAGAATATGAGGATGATTAACAGGAAGGATTATCAAATGGAACTATATAGATATCCGGGTAACGGACAGATGAAACAAAACCGCGTGGGGGAGCTGGAATATCTCACTTTTCCGCTTCTGGATAAAACCGGTATGGTAAGACATTTGTTTTCCACCAGATTGGGCGGTGTCAGTGAGGGAATCTTTGCCTCTATGAATCTAAGCTACACCAGAGGAGACAGAAAGGAAGCGGTGGACGAGAATTACCGGCGCATTGCGGCTGTACTGGGATGCAGTGTGGAAGATATTGTCTGTTCTGACCAGACGCATACTACCAATCTTAAGGTGGTGGGCAGGGGTGACGGCGGTAAGGGCATAACCAGGAGGCGGGATTATCATGATGTGGACGGACTTTTGACGGATGAACCCGGTATTGTTCTTGCAACCTTTTATGCGGATTGCGTACCGTTATATTTTGTGGACACGAAGCACAGAGCCATTGCGCTGGCACATTCCGGATGGCGGGGAACAGTGGCCAGAATGGGACAGTGTGTGGTGGAGAAAATGCGGGAAAGCTATGGTACAGATCCGGAGGATATTGTGGCAGCTGTGGGGCCGTCCATCTGTCAGGAATGTTATGAAGTCAGCGAGGATGTGGCGGAGGCGTTTTACAAGGAATTCCGAAAAGAGGGCCAGGGCCAGGAGATACTTCTTGCCAAGGGCGGCGGAAAGTATCAGCTTGATCTGTGGCGGGCCAATGAGATTGTTCTTGCGGAGGCAGGCGTTTTGCCGTCCCGGATACAGGTGACGGATTTATGTACCTGTCATAACAGCGCTTATCTTTTTTCCCACCGGGCCAGTCATGGCAGGAGAGGCAATCTGGGGGCGTTTCTGGGGCTTTTGGAGTGAAATTAAGAAACAATTAAAAAAATTCCCATCTATTCCTTTATGTTTATATGTTTGAATGTTACTATACGAAAGCACAAGAGAGGTGAAAAACATGGCGAATATTCTGGTATGCGATGACGACAAGGAAATTGTAGACGCAATTGAGATCTATCTGTTACAGGAAGGATACAATATTTTTAAGGCTTATGATGGACAGCAGGCAATCAAAATACTCAAAGAACAGCAGATTCATCTGCTTCTCATTGATATTATGATGCCTAAGCTTGACGGTATTCATGCGACCTTAAAAATCAGGGAGTATTCCAGTATCCCGATTATTTTCCTGTCTGCCAAGTCAGAGGACAGCGATAAGATTTTAGGGCTTAACATCGGCGCCGATGATTACATTACGAAGCCCTTTAATCCTCTGGAACTGGTGGCTAGAGTGAAGTCTAACCTGCGCAGGTACACGACACTTGGCAATCTGAATACAGAGAACAATGCACTCTTCCAGGTAGGCGGTCTTTGTATCAATGACGATACCAAGGAAGTGACTGTGGATGGTGAAAGCGTGAAACTGACGCCCATCGAGTATAACATTCTTCTGCTTCTTGTGAAGAACTGCGGCCGGGTTTTTTCCATCGATCAGATTTATGAGAGTATCTGGAACGAAGAGGCAATCGGGGCGGACAATACGGTGGCAGTACATATCAGACATATTCGGGAAAAGATTGAAATCAATCCCAAGGAGCCGAGATATCTTAAGGTGGTGTGGGGAGTAGGCTATAAGATTGAAAAACAGTAGAAAGGCAAAGAGATGGGAAAAAACGAAGAGAAAGACAGGAAGCCGAGAAAGCAAAGAAACGGTATGAGAATGTTTTGCCGTATCCTGCAGCATGTGGCACTGGCGGTCATGGCGCTTTCGCTGGTGGTGACGGTGGCCAGTACAACAGTACGGATCGAGGGATTTCACAGGGACGGCAGTTACACCAGTTATACGGCGCGTTATTCCGGTAAGGATAAGAAATTTGAAGATTCGGAATTGTTCAACACAATTTTTGGCCATGCGATGGCGGATATCATTCGTTTTGGCGTGGTGAGCAGTCAGCTGGAAACAGAAGGCGCCTTTGACGGCGGCAAGGTGGTAGATGTAACTGCCTATAATTGCAGGGATACCGGGCTGCCGGAGCAATATGTGACGGCAAATTATTATCTGGAGGATCTGCTTAAGTGGGCCAATTATGGATTTGAATATACGCCGACTGACATGACAAAAGAGCAGGCAGAGAAGTTCCTGGCACCCATGACCAAAGTTACAACAGTGGATTCCAAGAGCGAATATTATAATACCTCGGATGCCAGCTATTTAAAATCTGATATCCAGAGCTATACTTTTGTAAACGATGTATCGGCCAACCAGATTCTGGCACCGGGAGGGGAAGACGGCGACGGATTTGTGGCAGATTATCAGCCGGTGAATGAGCTGAGTACATTGGAGGAAGAAGTTCAGGAGGCTGCAGGCAGCATGACGGAAGATGGTACACCCGTGTATACTTACGATGTGATGGTGAACCGTTATAAAACTGTGGAAGGCAAGAATCTGGAAGAGTATGTGTCTGACTGGAAACTTTACCGGGAGCTTTGTGAGAATGTTAAGAAAGCAGCGGAAAATCTTGCCTATAACTATAATGAGTACGCGGAGTATCAGGATTACTACAGCAGGGAAAATTCCAATGTGCGTTACCTGATCATCAAAACAGTGGGGGATGAGGTACAGTATTACAGCAATATGAAAGACGGAAGTTCCCACCAGGAGTCCGTTCTGGAAATGATGGAAGGCTTTACGGAGAATGAAAGTAATCATAAGATGCCCCATGATAAATTTATTTATTACAGTCCTTCCGAGATGATCTATGAAACCAACACTACCATTGCGGAGAGTACGATTCGCAAGATTCTTCAGGAATATGATTATGCGTATCCGGAGACGGTAAAGATCTGGATGGACGTGGATACCTCTTATCCTGTGAAAGATGCTTTTACGCAGGCAGCAGAATACCTGCCTTATCTGTGGCAGTGGATAGCAGTACTTTTGATTTCAGGCGTCCTGTATCTGGTGCTCTTCCTTTATCAGACTGTAGTGACGGGACGATATTTAGATGAAGAGGGTAAGAAAACAATACGGCTTCAGTCCTTTGATAAAATCCCGACAGAAGCGGCATTGCTTATAGCGGCAGGAACAGCGGTTCTGGTAATCTGGGTGATGATCGTGGTGACGGAACTGGCAGGTATTGATATTACGGACATGTCTTATTGCAGGGATGCCATTCATGAGGACTGGTTCAAAGCGCTTATTCTTGGCAGCGTATTTGCGGCGGATGTGATTTTTACGTTCTTTTTCTATAGTCTGGTCAGAAGAATCAAGGCCAGAACTCTGTGGAAGAACAGTTATCTGCACAGACTTATGTGCCGGGCAAAGAAGTTCGCGTGGAATGTGTATGATAACGGCGGCATTGTTGTAAGGACATGGGTTCCTTACAGTATATTCCTGGGTCTGAACCTGCTGATGGTTGTGTGGAGTATCAGCAGCAGAAATCTGGTTGTCCTTTTCATTGCGGTGATCATAGATATTCTGGTAGGAATTCTGGTTTATAAAGACACAAAGGAGCGCCAGGGGATTGTGAAGGGAATCGAGATCATTGCCGGTGGAGAAGTGGATCATCAGATTGATACGGAAGAACTGCACGGGGATAATCTGACCCTTGCCAATTCTGTCAACAGTATTGGGAAAGGCATTAAGGAGGCAGTGGAGATCAGTATGAAAGATGAACGTATGAAAGCGGATCTGATCACTAATGTATCCCATGACATCAAGACGCCTCTGACTTCCATTATCAACTATGTGGATCTCTTAAAGAGAGAACAGGTGGACAATGAGAAAGTACAGAATTATATTCGTGTACTGGATGAGAAATCCCAGCGCTTAAAGCAGCTGACGGATGATCTTGTGGAAGCAAGTAAGATTACTTCCGGCAATATCAGTCTGAATTTTGAGCGGATTAATCTGACAGAACTGATGAATCAGACCATCGGAGAGTTTTCTGAGAAATTTGAACAAAAGGGTCTTACTACTGTGATGAATGTCAATACCCAGGAGACGGTCATAGAGGCGGACAGCCGCAGAATCTGGCGTGTGATGGAAAATCTGTTTAACAATATTTATAAATATGCGATGACAGGCACCCGCGTCTATGTGAGCATAGACAGGCAGCAGGATATGGCGGAGAATATTGTGATATCTATCAAGAATATTTCAGCTACTCCGTTAAATTGTAACGCGGAGGAATTGACAGAGCGGTTTATCCGGGGGGACGTTTCCAGAACTACGGAGGGCAGCGGACTTGGTCTCTCCATAGCCAAGAATCTGACAGAGGCCCAGAAGGGCAGCTTTGAGATCAGTCTGGACGGAGATTTGTTCAAAGTCATACTGACTTTCCCGATTGTCAAAAATCCGGCACAGTAATTGGAAATAACAATTGGAAATAACAGAAGGCAGATGTCTTGCATGGTATGCAGGGCATCTGCCTTCTTCTTGACTGTCTATCGCAAGGTTAATTCCGTAGGAATTTACCTTTTTCACATATCCAGTCCGCTCATTTCCCGATTATTATATTTGGCAAGAACCTGGTGAATCTTGTCAGTCGGCGTATAAATATTGGCCATGGATGCATCGTGATTCATAAAATCAATGATGGATGCGACAAATTTACTCATATCTGCCTCTATGTAGTAAGGTTTGTCTTTGAGTTCCGGCGGCTGATAGCAGAGATTGGTAGTTACGATTCTGTCAATATAGCACTTCTCATAGGCGTCGTCGAAAGCCTGTAGACCGTCGGTAAAAAGACCGAAGGTACAGCAGACAAAAACCCGTTTGGCGTTCATTTTCTTGAGCTGCTTGGCGGTATCTATCATACTGCCGCCGGAGGAAATCATATCGTCAATGACGATTACATCCTTGCCGTCAATATTATCCCCCAGAAATTCGTGGGCAACTATAGGATTCTTGCCGCCTACCAGGGTGGAATAATCTCTTCGTTTATAGAACATGCCTGTGTCTACCCCCAATACGTTGGCAAAGTATACCGCTCTGTCAAGGGCACCCTCATCGGGGCTGATAACGATAGTGTGTTCCTTGTCGATGATCAGATTCTTTTCCATGCGTAAGAGAGCGCGGATAAATTGGTAGGGCGGCGTAAAATTATCAAAGCCCTTGATGGGCACCGAATTTTGTACCCTGGGGTCATGGGCGTCAAAAGTGATAAAATTGGATACGCCCATATCCATCAGTTCTTTGATTGCATAGGCACAGTCCAGAGATTCCCGCCCGTTTCTCTTATGCTGCCGGCCTTCATATAAAAACGGCATGATTACGTTGATGCGGTGCGCCTTTCCATTGATGGCGGAAATGATTCTTTTTAAATCCTGATAGTGATCGTCAGGAGACATATGATTTTCAAAACCGTTCATGGTATAAGTGATGCTGTGATTACAGACATCAATCAGAATAAAGATATCCTTGCCGCGGACAGAGTCATTCAGGATTGCTTTGCCCTCGCCGCTTCCGAAACGCGGACATTCTACCTTCATCAGATAGTTGTTTTCCATATACCCGTGAAAAGCAGGATCATTTTTGACACTGTTCTTGAGATTTTTACGGAAATCCACAAGATGGCTGTTTACTATCTCAGCCAACGGAAGGGCGGATTTATCGGTGAGGAGTTTTACCGGGGCTACCGGCATGGAATGTTCCAGTTGTTCTGTATTAGGCATTTTATCCTCCTGCGTAATTTGCGCTGTACAGACCGGAGAAATTTTTCACTGTCTGTGTATTCTCTTTTTTTATATCATTATGCTAGTGACACGTCAAGGAATTTCTAGTAAAATAAGAGCGGATAAAAACTTTACAAGTGAGTGCAGATGTTGTAAAATCAAGCGGTATCGTTGACTGTTATGGAGGAAACTATGAGTAAGAAAAAGTCCAAGCCGATCGTGGCGGTGGTGGGGCGTCCCAATGTAGGAAAGTCCACACTGTTCAATGCTCTGGCAGGTGAAAATATATCTATCGTAAAAGATACTCCTGGTATTACCAGAGACAGAATCTATGCAGATGTCACTTGGCTTACCAGTAACTTTACCTTGATTGATACCGGTGGTATAGAGCCGGAGAGTAAGGATATTATTCTTTCGCAGATGCGGGAGCAGGCGCAGATTGCCATCGACACAGCGGATGTGATCCTCTTTCTTGTGGATGTGAAACAGGGGCTGCAGGATGCGGATTCCAAGGTGGCGGACATGCTTAGACGTTCCAGGAAACCTGTAGTACTGGCAGTCAATAAGGTAGATGATTTTAAAAAATATATGGCGGATGTCTATGAGTTTTATAATCTGGGCATCGGGGAGCCCTATCCGATTTCTTCGGTAAACCGGCTGGGGTTCGGAGAACTTTTGGATGAGGTGATATCTTATTTTGATCAAGAAGCGGCACAGGAGGAAGAAGATGACCGTATCAGGGTTGCCATCGTCGGTAAACCTAATGTGGGTAAATCCTCCATCATCAATCGTCTGATTGGTGAGAATCGTGTGATTGTGTCTGAGATTGCAGGTACTACCCGGGATGCCATTGATACGGAGATTACTCATGACGGTAAAGAGTATGTATTTATTGATACGGCCGGACTGCGAAGAAAAAACAAGATCAAGGAAGAACTGGAACGCTATATGATTATTCGGACGGTGGCGGCAGTGGAGCGGGCGGATATTGCTGTATTGGTGATAGATGCCACGGAGGGTGTGACAGAGCAGGATGCTAAGATAGCCGGGATTGCCCATGACAGGGGCAAGGCGGTTATTATTGCAGTCAATAAATGGGATGCCATTGAGAAAAACGATAATTCGGTGAAAGAGTATACCCAGAAGATACGGCAGATTCTTTCCTTTATGCCTTATGCAGAGATCATGTTTATTTCGGCAGTGAGCGGCCAAAGACTTATGAAACTGTATGATATGATTGATGCCGTGTATGCGAATCATTCCATGCGGATAGCTACAGGGGTGCTGAATGAGATTATGGCGGAGGCTGTGGCCTTACAGCAGCCGCCTGCCGATAAAGGCAAAAGACTGCGCCTTTATTATATCACGCAGGTTGCAGTAAAACCTCCTACCTTTGTTATCTTTGTAAATGACAAGGAACTGATGCACTTTTCTTATCAGCGTTACCTGGAAAATCAGATTCGGGATACCTTTGGATTTTTAGGGACACCTCTTAAGTTTATTATCAGAGAAAGAAAGGAAAATAAATAAAAGTGGAACGGATTATTTGCTTATTGATCGGATATGTGTTTGGACTTTTTCAGACAGCCTATATTTACGGAAGAATACATGGAATTGATATCAGAAATTATGGAAGCGGCAATGCGGGTACCACCAATACTCTGCGGGTTTTTGGCACAAAGGCAGGTCTGTTGGTACTTGTGGGAGATATCATGAAATGTATTCTTTCCGTGGTACTTGTGAGTTATCTTTTCGGCGCATCCCATCCGGGTATGGTGTATCTGCTCAAAATGTATGCTGCTACAGGCGCGATTATCGGGCATAATTTTCCTTTTTATCTGAAATTTAAGGGAGGAAAAGGAATCGCTGCCACAGCTGGTCTGATCTTATCTTTTCATCCCTATCTGATTCCGGTGGGAGTGGTCTTGTTTTTTGGAGTGTTCTTTACCACCCATTATGTATCGTTAGGGTCACTTTTGGTGTATATTGGTTTTATGGCGGAATTGATTATCTTGGGACAAAACGGTGTGTTTGGAATGACCCAGGCGTTTTTGAATGAAATGTATGTACTGGCAGGATTTCTTACCATCATGGCATTTTATAAGCACAGGGAGAACATCAAGCGTCTTCTTAACGGTACGGAAAGAAAGACGTATCTGACGCATAAGAATAAAGGGGCGGAAGAAAACACGAAACAGGTTTAGGAGGGAAAGGAAATGGCTAAGGTCAGTATCATAGGTGCAGGAAGCTGGGGAACGGCACTGGCGGTTTTACTTCATAAGAATGGCCATAAGGTAACGGTCTGGTCTATTGTGGAGGCCGAAATTGAAATGCTTCAAAAAGAACATGAGCATAAGGATAAACTACCGGGCGTCAGACTCCCGGAAGATATGATATTTACCACGAATCTGGAAGAGGCGGTAAAGGATAAGGATATTTTGGTCTTAGCGGTGCCGTCCCCTTATACCAGGACTACTTCTCATAATATGGCTCCTCTGGTAAGAGAGGGGCAGATCATCGTTAACGTGGCCAAGGGGATAGAGGAGAACAGTCTTCTTACGCTGTCGCAGATCATCGAAGAGGAGATACCGCAGGCTGTTGTGGCGGTACTGTCCGGGCCTTCTCATGCGGAAGAGGTTGGAAGAGGAATCCCCACAACTATCGTGGTGGGTGCCAGGAAAAAGGCTACGGCAGAGTATTTACAGAATATCTTTATGAATGAAGTGTTCCGTGTCTATATCAGTCCGGATATGTTGGGGATTGAGCTGGGAGCGGCGCTTAAGAATGTGGTTGCCCTGGCGGCGGGCATTGCCGACGGCTTAGGATATGGGGATAATACCAAAGCAGCCCTGATTACCAGAGGCATCGCGGAGATTGCCAGACTGGGTATGGCCATGGGCGGTAAGATTGAGACATTCAGCGGGCTGACGGGTATCGGAGATCTGATCGTGACCTGTGCTTCCATGCACTCCCGCAATCGTCGGGCCGGGATTTTGATTGGAAAAGGATATACCATGGAACAGGCTATGGCTGAGGTGAAGATGGTGGTGGAAGGTGTTTATTCCGCTAAGGCGGCCATGGGACTGGCGGCGAAATATGATGTACAGCTTCCTATCATAGAACAGGTGAACAATATTCTCTTTCAGGGGATGCCGGTGGATGAAGCGGTAAGGAACCTGATGCTGCGGGATAAAAAGATTGAGAATCCCCTGATTCCCTGGGATGACAAAAAGTAAATTTGCTTCGCGGTCTCGGATAAGCAATAAGACTGCCGCTCTTACAGGAATTATCGTAAAGCGGCAGTCTTTCCAGTTATCTTGCAATCTGTTCACAAATCTCTGTGGTCGTTTTCAATTTATTCATGGAATACAGATGTATCCCGTCCACTCCCTGTTCTTTCAGGTCGAGGATCTGACGGACGGCAAAGTCGATACCGGCCTTTCGCATATCCTCCTTATTCTCCCCGTAGGTAGCGATGATATCTGCCAGTTCTTTGGGAACGGAAGAACCGGAGAGGGAGACGGTGGTGCCCAGCTGCTTGGCGGTGGTGATGGGCATGATGCCCGCGTGAACCGGCACGGTAATTCCCAGGGCGCGTATTTTTTCCATAAAACGATAAAAGTATGTATTGTCAAAAAACATCTGGGTGACCAGGGAGGTGACCCCGGCATCTACTTTTTCTTTCAGATGTCTTAAGTCTGTCTCCATATCCGGGGCCTCAAAGTGTTTCTCTGGATAGCAGGCACCTGAAATCTGTAAATCGGTGTGCGCTTTCAGGTGGCGTATCAGATCCGTGGCATAATAAAATTCCCGTTTGTTAAACTGCTCGTCCGTCATATCTTTGGGCCTGTCTCCGCGAAGAGCCAGGACATGGTTTACACCGGCTTCCTGTAAGGCGGCACAGTTTCTCTCAAGATCCTCTTTTGTAAAGCCAACACAGGTAATGTGGGCGATGGCACGAATATGAAGTTCTTTCTGGATATAGGAGGCAATCTCTATTGTCTTGCCGGCCCGGGAACCGCCAGCACCGTAAGTACAACTGATAAAATCGGGGTGCAGTTTTGCAGTCTCTTTTAAGAAGCTGAATATATTTTCAAATTCTTCTTCCTTTTTGGGCGGAAATATTTCAAAAGAAAGACTGGTTTCCTTTGGCGTTGTTGTCTGTGACATGGGTATATTCCTTTCGCATGAATGACTTGCTTTTACATCTGAAATATCGTAACATAAATTTATAGCGGGTGCAATAACCTAAATCCATGAGGCACACAGGCACCAGTCAGACTGTATGGAAAATCAGCAAAGAGAACCAGAAAGGATATTAATATGGGAAATACAAAGTTTGAGAGTACGACAGATTATGTGGCATCTGAGCAGCTTTTGTCCAGCGTAAATGTGGCGATTGCCCTAAAGAAACCGCTGCTTGTAAAGGGAGAGCCGGGTACCGGTAAGACCATGCTGGCACAGGCCATTGCCAATTCTCTCGGGAAAAAACTGATTATCTGGAATATTAAATCTACCACGAAGGCGCAGGACGGTCTGTATATGTATGACACGATTCAGAGGTTATACGATGGACAGTTCGGGGAAGAGGGCGTGGATGACATTGCCCATTACATTAAGCTGGGTAAGCTGGGAGAGGCTTTTGAGTCGGAGGAACAGGTGATTCTTCTGATTGATGAGATAGACAAAGCGGATTTGGAATTTCCCAATGATTTATTATGGGAACTGGACCAGATGGAATTTTATATTCACGAGACCAAGCAGACTGTGAAAGCCAAACACAGACCCATCGTGATCATTACTTCCAATGCGGAGAAAGAACTGCCGGACGCTTTCCTGAGAAGATGTATTTTCCACTATATTGATTTCCCTGATCAGGAACTTATGGAGGAGATTGTAAGGACCCATTATCCGGAGGTGGAAGATAAGCTGTTAAAGGATGCTATGGAGGTGTTTTACTGGATTCGTTCCATGAAGGATATCCGTAAGAAACCGAGCACTTCGGAGCTGATTGACTGGATCAATGCTTTGCAGATCGGCGGGATTCCTACAGACAGGCTGAGACAGGAACTGCCTTTTATCGGTGTTGTGGTCAAGAAGGATGAGGATTTGGAGACGGTCAGGAATAAGAGGGATTTTTAGTATGTTCAATAAATTTTTCTATACTTTAAAGGATAAGGGGCTTGAAGTTTCTTTAAGTGAATGGCTGACTTTACAGGAAGCGCTGGATCAGGGTTTATGTCACAGCAGTCTTACGGAGTTTTATTATCTGGCGCGGATGATTCTGGTGAAGTCCGAGACCGAGTTTGACAAGTTTGATATGGCTTTCGATGAGGTGTTTAAGGGTATCCAGTCGGAGAGTGAAGTGGGCAAGAACATGATGCGCTGGCTGGATAAACCGGAGATGCAGGATGTGTTTGAAGAGATGCGTCACGAGATGAACCAGGAAGTCATTACTCTGGATAAAGAAGATATAGAAAATAAGTTCAAAGACAGGCTTCGGGACCAGAATGAAGAACACAACGGCGGCAGCTACTGGATCGGTACCATGGGCAAGACGTCCTTTGGCAATATGGGCGGCAATATGGGCGGTATCCGGGTGGGCGGTACCACCGGGTATCAGTCGGCTTTTCAGGTAGTGGGTGCCAGAAAGTACCGTGACTTCAGAAATGATAAGGTGCTGGATAACAGGCAGTTTCAGATGGCGCTTCGCAAGCTAAGGCAGTTTTCCAGTAAGCTGGATATTCCGGAGACGGAGCTGGATATCAACGGAACGGTGGACGCTACCTGCAACAATGGAGGATGCTTGCAGATCGTCATGGAAAAGCCCCGCAAAAATGCGGTGAAGCTTTTGCTGCTGATGGATTCCGGCGGTACCATGATTCCCTATACAACGCTGCTGAATGAATTGTTCCATTCTGTGCATAAATCCAATCATTATAAGGATGTAAAGACTTACTTCTTCCATAATTGTATCTATGCGAACCTCTATAACACACCGGAGTGTGAGAACGGAGACTGGATCGAGACAGAGTGGATGTTCCGGAATCTTGACAGCGATTATAAGGTGATCATTGTAGGAGATGCGGCCATGGCGCCGGAGGAACTGTATTCCACCACTGGCAATTACAGAGGCCCTAACGGCGGACTTTCAGGAATGGACTGGCTGCTCTTAATGAAACGGCATTATAAGAAAGTGGTGTGGCTGAATCCGAAGATGGCCCCGGGACATGCGCCCTGGCGGGAGGCGGAGACAGCGATCAAGGAACTGTTTCCCATGTATAAGCTGACGGTGGATGGACTCAACCAGGCAATGATGAAACTGATGGTAAATCGGTGACGGGTATCCTGTCATCGATTTTTTATCCCTCTTGACTTTAACGAGTAAAAGTGTTAAAGTGGTAAAAGCGGTTTTGATATCGTTGATAAAACATGGACAGATTTGTCCGCGTGAATGTTTGTCATTGGAAAGGAGCCTGATTATGTCAGCGTTGGAGGAGATTCGCAGTCGTTTTCAAAATGATCATTTTGCTACGGACGCCACAGGGGTCGTCATTGATGCAGCGGAACCAGGGAAAGCGGTGTGTTCTTTCGTTTTGGAAGAAAAACATATGAATGAGAATCATGTTCCTATGGGCGGCGCTATTTTTACTCTGGCGGATATTGCCTGTGCCGTGGCTGCTAACGGATATTCCGAGAAAAAAACGGTCAGTCAGCAGGCGTCCATCACGTTTCTTGCCCCGGCCAAAGGAAAGCGCCTGATTGCAGAGGCCTCCTGTCTGCGGGCCGGACGCACCACAGCACTTTATGCGGTGGATGTGCGGGATGAACTGGGGACTTATGTGGCCCATGCCACGGTGAATGGTTATGTGATTGGATAGTATCATAGAGGATGTGAGAGAGAAGCATGCTTTGATAAAGATGCGAAAAGGAGGAACCAGGGAATGGTAATCACAGATTTTTTGGAAAGAAATGCCCGTCTATACGGTTCGGATACGGCGCTCGTGGAGTTAAATCCATCTCAGGAGCGTGACAGTGCGGTGACCTGGCGGGAAGCAAGTCTTATTGAGAGCGCGGGAAACGGCGCTCCCTATCGCAGGGAGTTAAGCTGGGCGGATTTTGACAGGCGTGCCAACCGATTTGCGAACCTGCTTTTAAGCCGCGGTTTGGAGCGGGAGACGAAGGTGGGGATTTTAATGATGAACTGCCTGGAATGGCTGCCTATTTATTTTGGAATTCTGAAAGCGGGCGGCGTAGCTGTGCCTTTGAATTTTCGGTATTCTTCGGAGGAAATCAAATATTGTCTGGAACTTGCGGATGTGGAGATATTGGTTTTCGGGCCGGAGTTTATCAGCCGGATGGATGCCATAGTGGACGATTTGACGCGTGTGAGAATGATGTTTTTCCCGGGAGCGGACGGACCCGTTTACACGGAGGATTGTCTGAAATTGATGGGATTTTGCTCTTCCAGTGCGCCGCCGGTGGCGCTTAAGGAGACGGATTATGCCGCTATCTATTTTTCTTCCGGTACCACCGGATTCCCCAAGGCGATTCTGCATAATCATCTTGCCCTGCGTTCCTCTTGTGAGACGGAGCAGAACCACCACGGACAGACCAAGGAGGATGTGTTCCTCTGTATTCCGCCGCTTTATCACACAGGGGCTAAAATGCACTGGTTCGGTTCTTTGATCACGGCCGGCAAGGCGGTGCTTCTCCGGGGTGTGAAACCGGAGTGGATCTTACGGGCGGTGACAGAGGAAAAGTGCACAATTGTGTGGCTGTTAGTACCCTGGGCACAGGATCTTCTGGATGCCATTGATTCGGGAAAGGTGGATATGGAACATTATCTGTTGGAGCAGTGGCGGCTGATGCATATTGGAGCCCAGCCTGTTCCGCCCAGTCTGATTCAGCGTTGGAAGAAACATTTCCCCCATCATCAGTATGACACAAATTATGGTTTGAGCGAATCTATCGGGCCTGGCTGTGTGCATCTGGGAGTGGAAAATATACATAAAGTGGGAGCCATCGGGAAACCGGGTTATCACTGGGAAGCAAAGATTGTGGACGAGCAGGGACGAGAGACGGCACAGGGAGAGGTGGGAGAACTCATTGTTCACGGCCCTGGCGTTATGCTGTGCTATTATAAGAATCCCGAGGCTACAGACGAAGTTTTAAAGGACGGATGGCTTTATACGGGGGATATGGCCCGCATGGATGAGGATGGATTCATCTATCTGGTGGACCGCAAGAAGGATGTTATTATTTCCGGCGGCGAGAATCTGTATCCGGTGCAGATTGAAGATTTCCTGCGCAGAAACGATAAGATTAAGGATGTGGCCGTGATCGGACTGCCGGATACAAGGCTTGGCGAGATAGCGGCGGCAGTGATAGAGCTGAAGGAAGGCATGGCCTGTACGGAGGAAGAGATCATGGAGTTTTGTAAAGAGCTTCCCCGGTACAAGCGTCCGCGAAAGATTATCTTTGAAAAGGTGCCCAGAAATCCTACGGGTAAGATTGAGAAACCAGTGCTCAGGGAGCGGTACTGTCATGGCAGTCTTGTGGAGGCGCAGATTACAAACTAGAAGATAAATTGTGAAAGGGAAAGAGGTTGTATTATGGATCTTTTTATTAAGTTACTTATGCTTATTATATTTTTCGGGGTAATGATCGGCATCGGATTGTATTGCCGTAAACATGCCACCGATGTTAACGGATTTGTGCTGGGCGGAAGGAGCGTTGGACCATGGCTCACAGCTTTCGCCTATGGAACCAGCTATTTTTCGGCAGTGGTCTTTGTGGGATATGCGGGGCAGTTTGGCTGGAAATATGGAATTGCCGCTACCTGGGCCGGACTGGGCAATGCCTTTCTTGGTTCTCTTCTTGCCTGGGCAGTGCTGGGACGGCGTACCCGTATTATGACGCAGCACTTAAACAGTGCTACCATGCCGGAATTTTTTGGACAGCGGTTTGAGAGCAAACCGTTAAAGCTGGCAGCTTCGGCAATCATCTTTATCTTTTTGATTCCTTATACGGCCAGTCTTTACAACGGGTTAAGCCGTCTTTTCGGTATGGCTTTTGATATTGATTACAGCGTATGTGTGATAGTTATGGCAGTGCTTACCGGTATTTATGTCATTGCGGGCGGTTATATGGCTACCGCCATCAATGACTTTATTCAGGGAATCATCATGATTTTTGGTATCGTGGCCGTAATCTTTGCGGTGCTGAACAGTCAGGGCGGTTTCCTTGCGGCATTGGATAAACTGGCCGCTGTGAGCGACGAGACGGTTTCTGCGGCGCCGGGTGTGTTTAATTCTTTCTTCGGGCCGGATCCGGCAGGCCTTTTGGGCGTGGTGATTCTCACCAGTCTGGGAACCTGGGGACTGCCCCAGATGGTGCAGAAGTTTTATGCGATCAAGAGTGAGAGTGCTATCAATAAGGGAATGATCATTTCCACTATTTTTGCGACGATTGTGGCGGGCGGCTGTTATTTCCTGGGCGGTTTTGGCCGGCTTTTTAGTGATAGAATTGATATTGCTGCCAATGGATATGATTCTGTGGTACCCACCATGCTTTCCGGGCTGCCCACAATTTTAATTGCGGTGGTGGTGATTTTGGTGCTTTCTGCTTCCATGTCCACGCTTTCTTCCCTGGTATTGGCATCAAGCTCCACCTTGACGCTGGACTTTATTAAAGGTAATATGATAAAAGAGATGGATGAGAAAGAACAGGTGAAATGGATGCGGGCCCTTCTGGTGGTCTTTATTGCTATTTCCGTAGTACTTGCGTTGATTCAGTATCGTTCTAATGTCACCTTTATCGCACAGCTCATGGGGGTGAGCTGGGGCGCCTTGGCCGGTGCTTTTCTGGCGCCGTTCTTGTATGGTCTATATTGGAAGAGAACTACCAAAGCGGCTTGCTGGACGAGTTTTTTGTTCTCTACGATTGTGATGCTTGCCAATATTTTCTTTCGGTCAAGTTTTCCCGCATACTTACAGTCGCCCATTAATGCCGGCGCATTTTGTATGCTGGCAGGGCTTGTAATTGTGCCTGTGGTGAGTTTGTTCACAAAGGCGCCAAAGCAGGATGAGCTTCAGAAGATTTTTTCCTGCTATGAGAAGAAAGTGACGGTCTCCGTGACAGATTCCATCGGTGATCAGACTTAAGGAGGAAAAGGATATATGAAAACATTGATGCTTGGCAACGAGGCAGTTGCCAGAGGTCTCTATGAGGCTGGCTGCTGTTTTGTCTCCAGTTATCCGGGAACGCCCAGCACGGAAATTACCGAGTGTGTGGCAAAGTATGAAGAAGTGTACGCGGAGTGGGCACCCAACGAAAAGGTGGCTCTTGAGGCGGCGCTTGGCGCATCCTTAGCAGGAAAAAGAAGTTTTTGTGCCATGAAACATGTGGGTTTGAATGTGGCGGCGGATCCGCTTTTTACCATATCTTATACAGGGGTCAATGCCGGGCTTATCATTGGGGTGGCTGATGATGCCGGTATGCACAGTTCTCAGAATGAACAGGATTCCAGACATTATGCGCAGGCGGCGAAGATTCCCATGCTGGAGCCTTCCGATTCCGCGGAGGCGCTTCGTTTTGCCAAGCTTGCTTACGAGCTTTCGGAAAAGTTTGACACGGCGGTTTTGATCAAAATGTGTACTCGTGTCAGTCATTCCCAGAGTGTGGTGGAAACGGGAGAACGAGAGGTTCCTGAGCAAAAGAAATATGAGAAAAATCCGGGGAAATATATTATGATGCCGGCCAACGCCAAGAAGCGCCATCCGGAAGTGGAGGCGCGCACCCGCGCGCTGACAGACTGGGCGGAGCAGACAGAGATTAACCGGATTGAGCCGGGACAGGATACTTCCTGCGGCATTATTACGTCTTCTACCTGTTATCAGTATGTAAAGGAGGCTTTTGGAGATACCTATCCGGTTTTGAAGCTGGGAATGATCTGGCCGATGCCACAGCAGAAGATTAAGGATTTTGCAGCCACTGTGGACAGACTGGTGGTGGTGGAGGAATTGGACGGCTTTATTGAGACACATTGTAGAAGTCTGGGCCTTTCCGTATCCGGCAAAGATCTGTTTTCCAATATCGGAGAGCTCAGTCAGAATCTGGTGAAGGAGAAATTAGGCGGTAAGGTACAGACCGGGGCCTGTCTTTCTGAGGAGATTCCGGCAAGACCTCCTGTGATGTGCGCAGGCTGTCCTCATCGCAGTATTTTCTATGTATTGAAAAAGTTAAATCTTACGGTACTTGGAGATATCGGCTGTTATACATTGGGAGCAGTTCCGCCTCTTGGCGCCATCGATACTACGGTGTGTATGGGAGCTTCTGTTTCTGGTCTTCATGGGTTTGTGAAGGCAGGCGGGGAAGAGAAGGAAAGGCAGACGGTAGCTGTTATCGGGGATTCCACGTTCATTCACTCCGGCGTTACAGGTCTGATCAATATTGCTTACAATGAGTCGAATTCTACAGTCATTATACTGGATAACTCCATTACCGGTATGACCGGTCATCAGCAGAATCCTACCACGGGTTATAACCTGAAGGGGGATCCCTGCACGAAGATTGATCTGGAGAGTCTGTGTCATGCCGTTGGAATCAAGCGTGTGAGTGTGGTAGACCCTTATGATATGGATACCTGTCAGAAGGTAATCCGGGAAGAACTTGCGGTGAAAGAGCCTTCCGTTATCATTTCCCGCCGCCCTTGTGCACTGTTAAAATATGTGAAGCATCCCGGACCTATCAGTTCCGACCCGGAGAAGTGTAAGGGATGTAAGGCATGTATGAATATTGGATGTCCTGCCATCAGCATGGTGGACGGCAAGGCAAAGATAGATAGCACGCTCTGTGTGGGATGTAACGTCTGTAAACAGCTTTGTAAGTTTGATGCGCTTGGATGAGAGAGGAATGAGGGTAAATATGGAAACGAAAAACATTATGATCGTAGGCGTGGGCGGACAAGGCACCCTGCTTGCAAGTAAGCTTTTAGGACGTCTGCTCCTTGGAAAAGGATATGATGTAAAGGTCAGCGAAGTACATGGCATGAGCCAGCGCGGTGGAAGCGTTGTTACTTATGTACGCTGGGGAGACAGGGTATGTTCTCCCATTATAGATAAGGGACAGGCGGATTGTGTTCTTTCCTTTGAATTGTTGGAAGCGGCCCGTTATACGGAATATGTAAAACCGGGCGGCAGGATTATCGTCAACAGTCAACAGATCAATCCCATGCCTGTGGTTGCAGGTATGGCATCTTATCCGGAGAATCTGGAGGAGAAGATGGCGGATCTTGGTATCCATGTGGATGCTTTTGATGCACTGACTCTGGCAGAAGCAGCCGGAAGCAGTAAAGCAGTAAATCTGGTTCTTATGGGCAGACTGTCCAAACATTTTGAATTTACCACCGAGGAATGGATGGACGCTATCGAGCATAGTGTGCCGCCTAAATTCCTGGAGCTGAATAAGAAAGCTTTTGCTCTGGGACAAAGCGCATGACATAATGATGACGGCATTAGACAGCGTTTTAAAAGTCAGTGAAAAGAGAACAAAATTGGGAGGTTAAAGAATATGGAACGGTATTACCAACAAGAAATTGAGACTGCCAGCCGAGAGCAGATCCTGGCATGGCAGAATGAACGCCTGGTAAAACAGGTGCGTCATGTGTGGGACAATGTACCTTACTACCGTGCAAAGATGGAGGAAAAAGGAGTTACGCCTGAGGATATCCAGAGCGTGGAAGATCTGCACAAACTGCCCTTTTTGTCAAAGGACGATCTGCGGGAGGCTTATCCGTATGGACTTCTGGCAACCCCTCTTAAGAATTGCGTCCGCATCCAGTCAACATCCGGCACTACCGGACGCAGAGTAGTGGCTTTTTATACCCAGCACGATATAGACTTGTGGGAGGATTGTTGTGCCCGTGCTATTGTGGCGGCAGGCGGTACCGATGAAGATGTCTGCCATGTCTGCTATGGCTATGGCCTTTTTACCGGCGGCCCCGGACTAAACGGAGGAAGCCACAAGGTGGGCTGTCTGACACTTCCTATGTCGTCCGGCAATACGGATCGTCAGTTGCAGTTCATGGTAGATCTGGAGGCTACGATTCTCTGCTGTACGCCTTCTTATGCGGCTTTTCTGGCGGAGAGTATCCACGAGCGGGGATTGCGGGATAAGATTAAACTAAAAGCCGGTATCTTCGGTGCAGAGGCATGGAGTGAGGAAATGCGGCAGGATATCCAGAATAAGCTAGGTATTAAGGCGTATGATATTTATGGACTTACGGAGACCAGCGGACCAGGTGTTGCCTTTGAGTGCAGTGCACAGACAGGTATGCATATCAATGAGGATCACTTTATTGCGGAGATTATTGATCCGGATACGGGAGAAGTACTTCCGGAAGGCAGTAAGGGTGAACTGGTATTTACGGCCATCACCAAAGAAGCATTTCCGCTTCTTCGTTACCGTACCAGAGATATCTGCATCCTTACCAGAGAGAAGTGTTCCTGTGGCCGTACCCATGTGAAGATGAGTAAACCTATGGGCAGAAGTGATGATATGCTGATTGTCAAGGGTGTCAACGTATTCCCGTCCCAGATTGAGACGGTACTCTTAGAGCAGGGATATCCGGCTAACTATCAGATTATCGTGGATCGTGTCAATAATTCCGATACCATTGAGGTAATGGTGGAAATGACACCGGAGAACTTTTCTGATAATCTGGGTAAGATTACGGAGATGGAGAAAGGGCTGGTGTCGGCGCTCAAGGCAATGTTGGGAATCTATGCCAAGGTGCGTCTGGTGGCACCCAAGTCCATTACAAGAAGTGAAGGCAAGGCAGTGCGTGTTATCGATAAACGTAAAATCTAACATTTCATATGGGGAATGATTCCCAAAGGACATTCCCCGGATTAAAATCAGAGAGGAGAACAACATGACAATACCTCAGATTTCTGTATTTCTTGAAAATAAAGCGGGGCAGCTTGCGGATATTACCGATATTCTTTCTAAGAATCAGGTGAATATGCGGGCAATCAATATTGCAGAGACGGCAGATTATGGCGTTTTGCGGCTTATCGTGGATGATGCGTCAAAGGCTTCTTCCATTCTTTTGGAGCAGGGCTTTATTCTGACCATGACACCCGTTGTGGGTGTGGCGGTTCCGGATACACCGGGCGGCTTAAGTAAGGTGTTAGGCTTGATTTCCAATGTCGGAATCGATGTGGAGTACATGTATTCTGTTTTCGGACAGAAGGACGGGCAGGCATGCATGATTTTCCGAGTGGCAGATGCAGAGGAGCTGACAACAGTTCTGGAAAAGAGCGGAATCGACACGATTACGGGAGAAAATCTGGGTCTTCATTAAAAAACAGTTGACAAACAGATGAATTTCCTATACATTTATAGGCAGTAAAAGCACATAAATATCATATGACAGGCGTTGAAGAGAACAAGTAGTGAATCAGGAAACGGACAGAAAGCAGCCGGCAGATGAGAGGCGCGCGGGAACTTTTTCATGAATACATCTCGGAGCTTCATGGCAGAATAGAGTGGGTGCGGTGAGAAGATATTTAGATAAACATTGCCCGTCTTAGTAGGTCATGACGGAGAAGGATGCACGTTATAGCAGGAAAGTATCATCATAAATCAGGAAAATTTTCGGTTATATCCGAGGCCGCGAAGCAAATTTACTTTTTTATGGTTGTACTTGATGAGGCAGACAATGTGAGTTGTCTGTGAAATTAGGTGGTAACACGAGTTTAACCCTCGTCCTGATAGCAGGACGGGGGTTTGTTGTGCGTATAAGTATCTCGAATCTGCTTATTCGTATGATGAAGAAAGGAAGGATAAAACATGGGAATTTATGAAGAATTACAGGCAAGAGGGCTTCTTGCACAGCTGACGGATGCCGATCAGATCCGGGATCTGATCAATAACGGGAAGGCTACCTTTTATATTGGATTTGATCCTACGGCAGACAGCCTGCATGTGGGGCATTTTATGGCATTGTGTCTGATGAAACGGCTGCAGGAGGCCGGTAACAAACCGATTGCGTTAATCGGCGGCGGTACGGCGATGATCGGGGATCCTTCCGGTCGGACAGATATGCGTTCCATGATGACGAAGGAAACTATTGAGCACAATTGTGAGTGCTTTAAGAAACAGATGAGCCGTTTTATTGATTTCTCAGAAGGGCGCGCTCTTATGGTTAATAATGCGGACTGGTTGTTAGATTTAAATTATGTGGAATTTATCAGGGAAGTGGGTGCGTGCTTCAGCGTGAACAATATGCTGCGGGCGGAGTGTTATAAACAGAGAATGGAGAAGGGCTTAAGTTTTCTGGAATTTAACTATATGATTATGCAGAGTTATGATTTCCTGGAACTGTATAAGAGATACGGCTGTAATATGCAGTTTGGCGGAGATGATCAGTGGAGCAATATGCTGGGTGGTACGGATCTGATCCGGCGTAAGCTGAGCAAAGACGCTTATGCCATGACCATCACGCTTCTCATGAATTCAGAGGGAAAGAAGATGGGCAAGACCCAGAAGGGGGCCGTATGGCTGGATCCGAATAAGACCACGCCTTTTGAGTTTTATCAATACTGGCGTAATGTGGATGATGCCGATGTATTGAAATGTATGCGGATGTTGACCTTCCTGCCATTGGAGCAGATTGATGAGATGGACAGCTGGGAGGGAAGTAAGTTGAACGAGGCCAAGGAGATTCTGGCTTATGAACTGACGAATCTGGTACATGGCGAAGAAGAGGCACAGAAAGCCAAAGAGGCATCGAGAGCACTCTTTGCGGGCGGCGGAAGCCTGGAAAATATGCCCACAGTAACACTTACGGATGCAGATTTCAAGGATGGAGTCATTGATATTCTGGGAATCCTTGTGGCGGCCGGATTGGCGGCGTCCCGTTCGGAAGCCCGCCGGGCGGTGGAACAGGGCGGCGTATCCGTAAAGGGAGAAAAAGTCAGCGATGTTAAGACGACCTATACAGGCGAAGATATTGCGGCGGAAGAATTTATTGTGAAAAAGGGTAAGAAAAGCTTTAAAAAGATTCTGGTATAAAAGAGAAAAAAGAGAAAGTGTGGAGAGATATTGCTATGGAAAAGAGAGCAAAAGGAAGAACATTGATGTCGTATGCCCCGGATATTAAGGTGGTGGACTGTACGTTGCGGGATGGCGGACTTGTGAATGATTTCTTTTTTACGGATGAATTTGTGAAGGCGTTATATCAGGCTAATATCAAGGCAGGCGTAGACTATATGGAGTTCGGCTATAAAGCGTCCAAAGAGATGTTTGACGTGAACAAATTCGGTAAGTGGAAGTTCTGCGATGATAAGGACATCCGCGCCGTGGTCGGGGATAATAAGACGGATATGAAGATTGCGGTGATGGCTGATGTGGGACGGTGTGATTTCAAGAAAGATATTCTGAATAAGAAGGACAGTCCGGTAGATCTGGTGCGTGTGGCCACTTATATCAATACCATACCGGCAGCCATTGAGATGATTGAAGACTGTACCAGGAAAGGCTATGAGACTACGGTTAATATCATGGCAATCTCCAAATCAAATGAAACCGATCTGGATGCGGCTCTGGAACTGCTCGGACAAAGCAGCGTGGGCACAATCTATCTGGTGGACAGCTATGGTTCGCTGTATCCGGAGCAGGCGAGACGTCTGGCGGATAAATACCTGGAGGCGGCAGCCAAATATAATAAAAAGGTTGGCATCCATGCCCATAACAATCAGCAGCTTGCCTTTGCCAATACGGCAGAAGTGATTATTATGGGAGTCAGTTATCTGGATGCGACGGTAAGCGGTATGGGACGCGGCTGCGGCAATTGTCCCAGCGAACTGTTATTGGGATTTTTAAAGAATCCAAAATATAATATCAATCCGATTCTGAACTTCGTGGAGAAGCAGATTGTTCCTTTAAGAGAGTCCGGTGTGACATGGGGATATGATGTGCCCTATCTTCTGACAGGGATATTAAATCAGCACCCGAAATCTGCCATTCAGTTCATGAAGGAAGGACGGAAGGATTACTACGAGTTTTATCTGGAACTTCTGGAGAATTTCTAAGCGGATAAGGAGCCGCTCGTACAGATGAAAAACAAGAAAGACTGGGATATGGAGTTTATTGACCTGGATGACGATTCGGATGATTATGAGGAAGAGGTCTCCGAAGATGAGGATGCATATGACGAGGATGCATATGATGACGATGCATATGAAGATGATGATTTTGATTCGTATGAATCGGAATCTGACTGGGAAAGTCATGTTTCCCTGAAACTGCTGATAATATCAATAACGGTAGTTATTATAATTGCTGTTATTGCTGTGCTGTTTCTTTTTCGGAATGATCGCGGGGATGAGCAGGAGGATGTTTTGCCGGTCATGGAAGAAGTGTCTGGCGGTAACGGCGAAGAGACGCAGATATCGGATCTGACGACTCAGACAGGGCAGGAATTGCCGGATCCGGATAAGAAAGCGGCAGAGGAAACAGAAGTACCGCAGCCGGAGGCGGAAGACCCCCAGGCAGAAAACATGAGTACAGAACAGGGCACCGAGGTAGATGTGACCGGGTTGCTTTCATCCGGAGCCGTAGCGGAGACAGAGGATATGACGCTTGGCATTGATGTGGCCAGGTATCAGGGCACCATAGACTGGGAGCAGGTGGCTGCCGCAGGAATTGAGTTTGTCATGGTACGTGTGGGATATCGAACAGACAGCACAAGGGAAATCTGCGCGGATACCAATGCCAGATATAACATGCAGGAGGCCCAGAAAAACGGCATTAAGGTAGGAGCTTACTTTTTCTCTACCGCGGTGAGTACACAGGAGGCTGTGGAAGAGGCTGACTGGGTGGCGGATTATATTTCGCAGTATCAGATTACTTATCCTGTGGTGTATGACTGCGAAGGGTTTGACAGGCCGGAAAGCGCTCAGTATGCGCTCACCAAAACCGAACGTACGGACATAGCGATTGCTTTTCTGGAACAGATTTACAGTCGGGGCTATACGCCTATGTTCTACGCTTCCATGGGAGAACTTACCGGGGAAGCGAAGTGGGAAACATCCAGAATTGAGAAATCGTATAAAATCTGGGTATCACAATATCCGGCGGAGCCATATCCGCAGACAGCGAAATCTTCCTATGGAGGAAGCCATGCCATGTGGCAGTATACGAACCGGGGTACTGTGGCCGGGATTGATAAACCGGTGGATGTGAATATTGCCTATTTCGGGTATGAGGGAACGGCGGATGCCATAAGCGAGGAACCGCCGGAGGAAGTACAGGCAGATGCGGAAGCATTGATGAATTTCACGGAGGTAAAGGAGGAAGTAACAGCCAAAGATGCTACCAATCTGCGTAATATACCAAGCCAGGGGAGTGACAGTACGGTGGTGTATACGTTGCAAAACGGGGAGACTCTCACACGAACCGGTGTCAGCGACAGCGGCTGGTCAAGACTTGATTATAATGGACAGACAGTTTATGCTGTGTCCAGTTACCTGACTGCAGATTTATCTTTCCAGACACCACAGCCGGAGGCACAAGAAGGAGCAGGCAGTGGAGATGGATTAAAGACCAGGTTTGCGGACAGAAATGAACAGGTGACGGCTAAGATAGAGGTGAATCTGCGTACTTTGCCCAGTGTGACCAATCCGGATGCTACGGTGGCGGCAGTTCTGCACAATGGTGAATACGTGACCAGAACGGGTATCAATGAAGATTACGGATGGTCGAGGGTAGATTATAATGGACAGACTTTGTACTGTATCAGCAGTTATCTGATGCAGTGAGGATAGATATTTCCGAATCCTGCGGCATAGTATACAATAGATTGCATAAAACGAAAAATGGAACAGCCTGTTGGGAACAGGCAAGGAGGATTCCTATGAGAACGAATATCAGTAACAGGCAGTTTGATGAAGAACGGGCGTTATATAATTTACAAAAAGCTGATGTGGTGGCGTGTACCTTTGCAGGGCCGGCAGATGGAGAGTCTGTGCTGAAAGAGTCCAGGGATGTGAAGCTTTATCAATGTGTTTTTTCCCTGCGCTATCCTCTGTGGCATGTGAAAGGATTTGTGATGGAGGATTCCACCATGGATGAGCTGACAAGAGCAGCGATCTGGTATGCAGAGGACGGACGAATCAAGAATTCTGTGCTTGGCGGTATTAAGGCTGTTAGAGAATGTGAAAGGATAAGTCTTGCGGACTGTAAGATTGTGTCACAGGAATTTGGGTGGAAATCCTGTGATATTACACTGACAGATACGGATATTACATCTGAGTATTTGTTTTTTGACAGCCAAAATGTCAGACTGGAGAGAGTGAAGATGCAGGGGAAATACTCTTTCCAGTATATGAAGAATCTGGAGATTACGGATAGTGTCCTGGACACGAAAGATGCCTTTTGGCACAGTGAGAACGTGACAGTCAAAAACAGTGTTGTGAAGGGAGAATATCTGGGGTGGTTTTCTGATGGGTTGACATTGATAGATTGTAAAATCAGCGGAACACAGCCGTTATGTTATTGTAAAAATCTGAAACTGATCAACTGCACCATGGATGATACGGATCTTTCCTTTGAATATTCCGATGTGGAGGCGGATGTGCGCGGGCATGTGATTTCCATTAAGAATCCCAGATCTGGCAGCATAACGGTAGATAGTGTGGGTGAAATCATTCGGGAGGATCCGGTCATGGAATGTACGGGCCAGGTGATCATCCGCGGTCAGGAATAAAAGCCGTAAAGAATAAAAACGAATGTTATTAAATAGGCCTGTAAAAGGGAAAGTAAGGGAGCAAAAACATGAAACAGGGTGATGCAGCGGGGATTGTGTGCTGTTCTAACGGTCTTTTGGCGGAGCGCAGGCATGAAGTGGAAAAGGTAATACAGCTGCTGACGGATATTGGAATCAATCCTGTGATCAGTGAACATATTTACGCGAATAATGCCGTATTTTCGGGAACCGGAAGGGAACGCGCACGGGCATTGATGGAGCTGTATGAGAAAGAAGACGTGAAAGCTGTTTTTGATATATCCGGCGGAGATATTGCCAATGAGATTCTGCCTTATCTGGATTTTGACGTAATCAAAAATCATCCGAAAGCCTTTTGGGGATACAGTGACCTGACCACAATCGTAAATGCGGTCTATACAAAGACGGGATATGAGGGCGTATTATATCAGGTGATGAATCTGGTTCGGGACAAGAGCGGCGTTCAACGTGATAATTTTGTGGAAACAGTGCTGCATGGGAAGGATACGCTGTTTGATTTTCCTTATCGTTTTATTCAGGGAGAACATATGGAAGGCATAGTGGTGGGCGGGAATATCCGCTGTTTTCTGAAATTGGCAGGAACAGAGTTTTTTCCGGATTTGACAGATAAGATTCTGGTACTGGAATCCCTTGGGGGAAGTGTGGCCCAGATGGTGACCTTTTTAAGTCAGCTCAGGTGTATGGGAGCTTTTGAAAAGATACGTGGCATTGTGTTGGGAACTTTTACACAGATGGAGGAAAAAGGCGAGCAGCCGGATATTGTCACATTGATACAGGAATATGCAGGGTGCCTTCCCATCATAAAAACATCTAAGATCGGACACGGTGCAGATTCCTGTGGCATAGTGATTGGAGCGTACAGAGTATTTTCTTAAGGCAGATAGAGTTTCTTCAAATTTTCCATTTTACAACTTGCATTGACTAATAAAGCATCCAGGATGACAATGGCGGCCATGGATTCTACAACAACGACTGCCCGGGGTACGATAACGGGATCATGCCGCCCCTTGATGGAAATTTCAATTTCTTCTCCATTTTGATTGACCGTTTTCTGGGAAGAGAAGATGGAAGGGGTGGGTTTGATGTGGGCCCGCAGTACAATGCGGGAACCATCGCTGATACCGCCGAGGATACCGCCTGCATGGTTTGAGGATTTGATGATTTTGCCATCCTGTACCCGGAACGGATCATTGTTGGCAGACCCGTGGTGCAGGGAGACTTCAACGCCGTCACCGATTTCCACGGCTTTCACTGCGCCGATGGACATAAGGGCCTTTGCCAGGTTAGCGTCTAATTTCTCAAAGACAGGGTCGCCCAGACCAGCGGGCACACCGTCTATTACACATTCCACCACACCGCCGGCCGAATCGTATTCTTTCATACAGTCTGCCAGATATTTTTCTGCCAGTAAAGAAGCTTCTCTGTCGGGCATGGCAGTAGGTGTTTCCAGGATGGCTTTTTGGTCGAAATGATCCATGGAAATGGTAATGGGTCCAATGGATTTGGTGTAGGCACACAGATGAATACCAAATTCTGACAGCGCTTTAGCGGCAATGGCACCTGCCGCTACCCGTCCAATCGTTTCTCGTCCGGAGGAACGGCCGCCGCCCCGGTAATCCCGAAAACCGTATTTCTGATCAAAGGTATAATCGGCATGTCCCGGACGGTAATAATTTGCAATTTCGCTGTAATCTGCAGAGTGATGCGAAGTATTTTGTACCAGCATGGAAATGGGAGTGCCGGTGGTCTTTCCATCGAAGAGGCCGGAGAGGATTTTTACTTCATCGGCCTCCTTCCGGGGAGTGGCTATTTTTGTCTGTCCTGGTTTTCTCCTGTTTAAGTAGGTCTGGATATCCCTTTCCTCAAGATGAAGTCCTGCAGGACAGCCATCCACTACGACACCCAGTGCCGTACCATGGGACTCCCCCCAAGTAGTAAGTTGATAGATAATTCCCAGTGATGAACCCGCCATTGCTTATTCCTTTCCTGTATTGAGATGAAGTTTTCTGAAAACATTTTGCAAGATATCCTGCAAAATTAAATAACTTACGAAATATATAATGCATATTTAATATTAAAGACGGAAAAATTGCATTTTTTATGCATTGAAAATTGCTTTTCCGGAAATCTATTTCTCGTTTGTAGCATATCATATTTAGAGATAAAAATAAATATAAAGGATATTTTCCACATAAAAAAGTTAAAAGATTTACATAAAAAGGGGTGTACAAATAAATTTTATGTGTTATGATATTGATATAAATTAAGTTAACATATTTTTTTTATTATCTTTTTGTTAATAGGAA
>DKZA01000016.1:91476-91692 GCA_002492525.1 Lachnospiraceae bacterium UBA7086
ATTATCTTTTTGTTAATAGGAATACATAGATTAAGGAGTTCCATGAAGAAAACATTCCGGGAAAATATAATAGCATGGTTTGCAGGCATTGCCAAAGCACACAGGTTTATGAAATACCCGTGTCTGGCGGCAGTGTCTGTTGTGTTGTTTTTTTACCATTTTCTTATGCACTTTGTGAATAATGGTAAACGTTATGCCAGTGTAGTCTTTGTGGCG
>DKZA01000016.1:91977-92356 GCA_002492525.1 Lachnospiraceae bacterium UBA7086
TATGCCAGTGTAGTCTTTGTGGCGGTCTTCTTTATGAGTAGTTGTAGTTTTTCTTTTGCAGTGTTTGCAGAGCGTACCGGATTTATCAGTGCTCAGGAAACATATAGTGCGATTGTGGAGGATTCGGATATCGCGTTGGCGGAACAGCCGGTGGATCCGCAGAATCAGATGATTCTGGAAGAGGGTGCTGTGGCATCGGAGTGCGAGACGGAAGAAGATCCAGAGGATGTAATCGCCTATTCCCTGGATGATCTTTTGGCAAACCGTGAAGGAGAAACCTATCAGCCTCCTAGTGTGGATATGGAAATAACGGGGGAGGAGCAGGAGTTTGATTCTTCGGACTGGCGGTTGGTATTGATCAATAAGCAGCATCCGATTC
>DKZA01000016.1:92629-168438 GCA_002492525.1 Lachnospiraceae bacterium UBA7086
CTGGTGCTGATCAATAAGCAGCATCCGATTCCGGAAGAATATGATTTTACGTTGGGAACGTTTACTGCCGGTATGCGATGTGACGAGCGGATTATTGAAGACCTGCTTCTTATGATGCAGGCGGCGAAAGATGATGGGGTCAATCTGGAGGTATGTTCACCTTACCGGGGAGATAACAGACAAGAATATCTATTTAATAAGAAGATAAAAAATTATATGGGGCAGGGAATGTCTTATATGGAAGCATATAAGATTGCTTCTCAGATTGTTACGGTACCGGGGGCAAGCGAACATCAGGTAGGATTGGCACTCGATATCTGGAGTGATACTTATAAGTCTCTGGACAAGGGGTTTGAGGATACGGAGGCAGGCAAATGGCTGGCGGAACACAGCTGTGAGTATGGGTTTATTCTGCGTTATCCGGAAGGTAAAGAATATATCACCAGCATCGAGTATGAACCCTGGCATTTCCGGTATGTGGGCAGAGAAGCGGCAATGATTATGAAGCAGGAAAATATCTGTCTGGAGGAATTCTGGGATAAATATTTATAATAGGCGGATATGAGGTAATTATGTATAAGATTATAAAACAGGAAGGCAGAGCTAAGCGTGCTGCGTTTAGTACGGTACATGGCACTATTCAAACACCGGTTTTTATGAATGTAGGGACGGCGGCGGCTATCAAAGGAGCGGTGTCCACAGAAGATCTTGAGGGGATTGGCACTCAGGTGGAACTTTCCAACACCTATCACCTGCATGTGCGTCCGGGTGATCAGGTGATAAGAAAAATGGGAGGACTGCACAAATTTATGTCCTGGAACAGACCGATTCTCACGGATTCCGGCGGTTTCCAGGTTTTTTCATTGGCAGGACTGCGTAAGATCAAGGAAGAAGGCGTATATTTTCATTCCCATGTGGATGGGCGTAAAATTTTTATGGGGCCGGAAGAGAGCATGCAGATTCAGTCCAATCTTGCTTCCACCATCGCTATGGCTTTTGATGAGTGCCCATCCAGTGTGGCAGAACGCAGATATGTGGAGGATTCCGTGGCACGTACCACAAGATGGCTTGTGCGCTGTAAGAAAGAAATGGAGCGTTTAAACGCTCTTGCAGATACGATCAATCCTCATCAGCTTCTCTTTGGCATTAACCAGGGGGCCGTATTTGATGACATCCGTATTGAACATGCCAAAAGGATTTCGGAACTTGACTGTGACGGTTATGCGATTGGCGGTTTGGCTGTGGGCGAGAGTCATGAACAGATGTACCATGTGATAGAAGAGACGGTGCCTTATCTGCCGAAGGATAAGCCGACTTACTTAATGGGAGTGGGGACGCCGGCTAACATTTTGGAGGCGGTGGAACGTGGTGTGGATTTCTTTGATTGTGTGTATCCTACCAGAAACGGCAGACATGGACATTTGTATACAAATCAAGGGAAGATAAATCTTTTTAACGCAAAATATGAGCTGGATGAGAGGCCTATAGAGGAAGGGTGTCAATGTCCGGCCTGCCGACGGTATTCCAGAGCTTATATCAGACATCTTCTCAAAGCAAAAGAAATGTTGGGGATGCGTCTCTGTGTGCTGCATAATCTGTATTTTTATAATACGATGATGGAAGAGATCAGGGATGCTTTGGAAGAGGAGAGGTTCGCATCCTATAAGAAACAGAAATTGGAGGGTATGAAAATATTGCAATCATAAAATTTCTGTGAAAAGGCTTGTTTTTGAAAGTTAAATTGTGTATGATATGCTGTAGACTTTTGATGAAAAGATAACGGAGGAAATTGTATGGGAATCTTATTACAGGCTGAAGCGGCAGCTGCTACGGGCAGTGGTCTGGTCATGATCATTTATATTGTGGTCATTGTTGCATTTATGTATTTTCTTATGGTCCGCCCTCAGAAAAAGGAGCAGAAGAGAATGGCTGCTATGTTGGCGGAGATGAGTGTTGGTGATGTTGTTCTTACGACCAGCGGATTTTATGGCATTGTGATTGATATTACGGATGATACGCTGATCGTGGAGTTCGGCAATAACAAGAACTGCCGTATCCCGATGCAGAAATCGGCAGTGGCGCAGATTGAAAAGCCGGAGGCGGAGTAAACTATCGGTTGACACAGACCATGGCGTAGCTGTCATGGTCTTTTTATGTGGAAATATTGGATGTTAATGCAGTTTTGTTCTCTTGATTTCATCAAATATTAAGTTTTTTTTAATGTTACATAATAGAGTATTGACATTATAAAATAATTGATGTAAAATTCCCTCTTGTGTGAGACTACACACAGCAAATAATACTGTGGAATCAGGGAGGAGATAGTTTTATGAAGAGAAAAGCAGTGAAGGCAATTTTATGTGCAGCACTTATGGCACTTACACTGTCAATGACAGCGTGTGGCGGTTCTGATGACGCTAACGGTGCGGATGCAGCTACTGAAGAGGAAGCCGAAGAAGAAAAAGAAGAAGAGGCTGAGGAGCCTAAAGAAGAGGAAAAAGAGGCCGAGGAACCTGAGGCAGAAGAGCCTGAAGAAGTAGAAGAGCCTGAAGAGGAGGAAAGTACCGCTGGTGGTGAAACATTAGAGGAGTATCTGAATTCTACACCGGGTGCCAAAGAAGCAATTGAGGAGCAGATTGCCGGCGCAAGTCAGGAAGGCATGTCTGTGACAGCGGAAGTAAAAGGAAATGATTTTATCTTTAACTTTACCATTGAGGATGCGTCCATGATTACTGATGATGCATCAGCACAGCTGGAAGCAGGACTGGAGGCTACCGCATCTATTTTCGAGCAGATGGCTGGTCAGATGGATGAGGTAATCGAGCAGGAAGGTGTTGTACAGATCGTTATCAAGTATCTTGATCCTGACGGAAAGGTTTTGGCAGAGAGAGGCTTTAAGGCTCAGTAAAAGGGAATAAAGAACCGAGTGAAAAAAGACCGTATCATAGATGATGCGGTCTTTTTATGCGATTGCTTGACAAGAAGAGAAATATCATTCAAAATAAAAAATAACAAATAAAATACGCGAGAGATCAAACGGTCGGAAAGGAGTACTATGAGAAGGGGATTTATAAAATTTTTTACAGTAACAGCTGCTATGGTAACTATGTTATCTATGAGCATGACAGTTTGCGCCGCAGAGAATTATACGGTGGCGCAAGGAGATCATCTGATGAAGATTGCCCAGAATAAATACGGCGATGAGACAAAATGGAATGTTATTTATGAGGCAAACAAAGAGACCATCAAGGAGCCTACCAAGATTTATCCCGGGCAGGTGATCGTGATCCCGGATCTTACGCCGGAAGCAGTGCAGTTACCGGTTATACAGCCAGAAGCGGCACCGGCAGCACAGCCAGAAGCGGTTCCGGCAGCACCTGTGGTACAGCCAGAAGCGGCACCGGCAGTACAGCCCGAAGCAGTTCCGGTAGCGCCTGCGGTACAGCCGGAAACGGCATCCGCCGGTATGACACTGGAAGATTATGGCAAAGATCCGGAATTTAAGACGTTATTAGATTCTGAAATGCAGATGTTTACAGGCAGTGGTATGGATGTTTCCGTTGTTTTTCAGGGAAATACGATGGCTGTGATTGTGACGATTACTGATTCTTCCTATCTTGTAGAGGGGATAGGTGATGCTTTGAATGAGGCGATGGAATCAGTCAGACCTATGGTTGAGGAAATGGTTGCCATGATTGAGGATGAACTTGGCAATCCTGGAAACTGTGTGGTCATATACAGCTATCAGACAGCGGACGGCAGAACGCTTGCACAGAAATCATTTACGGCAAAAAAATAGCAAAAGTAATTTGTGAGATCCGCTTTGCGGACTCGAATATGCGGCAATAGAAAGTGAGCCGGATCAGAGATGGTCCGGCTTTTTCCATATTGAAATTTATACGGGAATAGTCTATGATATATAAGTGATAATTTGCGATTCTATTGCTTATGATGACAGGGTAAAAGCGTGTGTTTAAAAGGCGCGCAGGAATGGAGGAAACGATGGAACTTAGGATAACCTGTATTCCGGGAGACGGTATTGGCCCGGAAATTGTAGCGGAGGCCAAGAAGGTGCTTGATGCGGTTGCAGTCAAATATGGTCATGTGATGCATTATACGGATATTTTGATGGGTGGTGCATCCATAGATGTACATGGTGTGCCGTTAACGGAAGAAGCGGTGAAAACGGCGAAAAGTGCGGATGCGGTTCTGATGGGTTCGATCGGCGGCGACACGACCACGTCGCCTTGGTATAAACTGCCGCCCAACTTACGACCGGAAGCGGGACTTCTTGGAATCCGTAAAGCATTAAATCTTTTTGCCAATCTTCGGCCAGCGGTTCTGTATGAAGAATTGGCGGGAGCCTGTCCATTAAAAGAGGAAATTTCTGCGGCAGGATTCGATATGATGATTATGCGGGAACTGACGGGAGGACTTTACTTTGGGGAACGTAAGACGGTGGAGGAGAATGGGATCCGTAAGGCGATTGATACCCTGACTTATGATGAGAATGAGATTCGCAGAATTGCCATAAAAGGTTTTGACATAGCCAGAAAACGCCGGAAAAAAGTAACCAGTGTGGACAAGGCCAATGTGCTGGATTCTTCCAGACTCTGGCGCAAAGTGGTGGAAGAGGTGGCAGAGGATTATCCGGATGTAACCTTGGAGCATATGTTGGTGGATAATTGTGCCATGCAGTTGGTGAAGGATCCGGCACAGTTTGATGTAATTCTGACAGAGAATATGTTTGGTGATATTTTGTCAGATGAGGCGAGTATGGTGACCGGATCTATCGGCATGCTGGCATCTGCATCCCTAAATGATACAAAATTTGGTTTGTATGAACCAAGCCATGGCTCTGCGCCGGATATTGCAGGGCAGGATATTGCCAATCCGATTGCCACGGTGCTCTCTGCGTCCATGATGCTGCGTTACAGTTTTGATCTGGATCAGGAGGCAGATGCTATTGATCATGCGGTTAAATCTGTGTTACAGGCGGGATATCGTACGGCGGATATCATGTCTGAGGGATGTGAGCGTGTAGGGTGCAGAAGGATGGGAGATCTTCTGGCAGAGAGAATATAAAACAATTGTTATTTCATTATAACGTAAAAGAGAATAATACTAAAATGTTTGACTCTATAAAACCGTATTTTAAATGGCAGGAAAAAGACAGGACGCAATATGTGTTTTGTGTGTTTTTCCTGGGTATGGCAGTCTACTATGGATATAGAATGTTTACGATAACGCCATGGTATGACGAACTTTATACGTATTATTATTTTATCAGCAGAGGGCCGGTTTATGCGGCCATTCACTGGCCCCTTCCTAATAATCATGTGGGATATTCCGCCCTATCAGCCTGTTTTATAATATTTGGCAGTGCCGCAGTGGCCTTAAGGGGTGTATCATGGTTATGCAGCCTGGGAAGTGTGGTTCTTTTGTATCGCATTGGCAGAAAGTGTTTTGCAGGATATTTTGCACTGATTCCGATGTTTATCTTTACGGGCATGAGCATGGTAAATCAGCTGGCGGTACAGGGCAGGGGTTATGCGCTTGTGACGTTCTGTTATCTGACTGCTATATGGGAACTGCTTCATATTGCAGTGGAACATCGAAAGAAGATAAGGGATTATGTTGTCTTTGGTCTGTCTTTGGTGCTGGCATTGTGGGCGATTCCAAGCAGCCTGTATGTGGTGATGCCTTTGTGCATCCTGGGTGGTATCGTGCTTCTTTCTCAGAAAGAATACCGGATTCTGATACAGTTGATTGCGGTATCTTTGGTCAGTGCGTTCGTTACGGCAGGACTCTATGGAATTTTGTGGTTGGCAATTGGTTCTAATCTGCTTATCAAAACACCGGACAGCGGATTCGGCGGTATGAGTCATGGCGCCGTTATTTTACAGGCTCCCATAAAGGCATTAATAACAGGTGTCACTTATATGCTGGATACTCCTTATATCCAGAGCATGACCAGAGAACAGTTCAGACGGCAGGCATCTTATTGGCTGCAAACTTTGTTTGGTACGCAGCTTTCTCCCGTAGTGGGCGTGAAAGGAGCCGGTATGTGCTGGCTTGTGGGAGCTGCGCTTACCGTGGTAATCTTATGGTCGATACGGCGGGTGAAACAGCGGATAACAAGCGACGACCGGGAGAAATATCGAGAGTTCCTGGCAGGGTATTTTATTTTGACGCCGCTCTTGTTGACGGTGGCTTTGATCATACAGTGCAAACTGCCTTATCAGAGGGTGTTTTCCTTTCTGGGAGCCTGGACAGCGTTTTTGACGGCCTGGCTGTTTGAGACAATAGATGACATTGCCCGGAAGAAGAGTGATGAGAGGAAGGGGAACAAGGATAGCGTCAGACGATTGGGCAGAGGATGGGGTATCCTGACTGGCGGCCTGTGCGTACTTGCACTCTGGGCAGATCAGAATCCCTACAGTATGCGGGATGAGTTCCTTCGGGATGCTTATGAGCAGGTTCCCATGGAGCAGATGGAAAAAGTAGCTGTAACGGATTGTGATCAGGAGTACTTCCTCCTGTATGCTTATGATATAGAAGGAGACCGTGTGACCAGGCAGATAGAAGAAGCAGACATTGTGTTGATAGATAAAGCGCTTCTCGGGATGACATATAGTTACCGGGAGTCGCCGGAAGAGTGGAAGTTTTATCTGACCAGGGAGGAGATACCGACAGCGTATCTGGAAGAAAAGATGGAGCCGGTTTATGAGAACTGGCACTTTATCTTATATGAAAGAAAGTAGTGAAAAGGGGCGCAGGGCGCTTCGGAACGGAGGATACTATGAGAAGTGATAATGTGAAAGCAGGCGTACAGCAGGCGCCGCACAGGAGTTTATTTAATGCACTCGGCTTTACGGAGGAGGAAATGAAGAAACCCATGGTGGGAATTGTCAGTTCCTATAATGAAATTGTGCCGGGACATATGAATCTGGATAAAATCGTAGAGGCGGTAAAGCTGGGTGTGGCTCAGGCTGGTGGTGTGCCGGTGGTGTTCCCGGCGATTGCAGTCTGTGACGGTATCGCCATGGGGCATATCGGTATGAAGTATTCATTGGTGACCAGGGATCTGATTGCAGATTCCACAGAGTGTATGGCGCTTGCCCATCAGTTTGATGCACTGGTTATGGTGCCCAATTGTGACAAGAATGTGCCGGGACTTCTGATGGCGGCGGCCCGTATCAATGTTCCCACAGTTTTTGTATCCGGCGGTCCCATGCTGGCAGGACATGTAAAGGGCCAAAAGAGAAGTCTTTCCTCCATGTTTGAGGCGGTGGGCTCTCATGCGGCCGGAACCATGACGGAGGAGGAACTTAAAGAGTTTGAAGAGAAAGTATGTCCGACCTGTGGCTCCTGTTCCGGTATGTATACGGCCAATTCCATGAATTGTCTCACGGAGGCACTGGGTATGGGACTTCGCGGCAATGGAACGATTCCGGCGGTTTATTCTGAGCGCATCAAACTGGCAAAGCATGTGGGTATGGCCGTGATGAAGCTGTTGGAAAAAGATATCAGACCCCGTGATATCATGACAAAGGATGCGATTCTCAATGCTCTTACCGTAGATATGGCATTGGGCTGCTCTACCAATTCCATGTTGCATCTGCCGGCAATCGCTCATGAGATTGGTTTTGACTTTGATATTGCTTTTGCCAATGAGATCAGTGAGAAGACGCCTAATGTCTGTCATCTGGCTCCGGCAGGCCCTACTTATATGGAAGACTTGAATGAAGCAGGCGGTGTTTACGCAGTTATGAAGGAATTGGCCGATATCGGACTGCTTCATACGGATTGCATGACGGTTACGGGTGATACCATCGGTGAAAATATCAAAGGGGCAGTAAACCGCAATACGGAGGTTATTCGTACGGTGGAGAATCCTTACAGTAAAACAGGCGGCCTTGCTGTATTAAAAGGGAATCTGGCGCCTGACGGCAGTGTGGTAAAGCGCTCCGCAGTGGTGGAGGAAATGATGGTACATGAAGGACCGGCCAGAGTCTTTGACTGTGAAGAGGATGCGATTGACGCTATCAAAGGCGGAAAGATTGTGGCAGGAGATGTGGTGGTAATCCGTTATGAAGGTCCTAAAGGCGGCCCTGGTATGCGGGAGATGCTGAATCCTACCTCAGCCATTGCAGGTATGGGTCTGGGTTCCAGTGTGGCCCTGATAACAGACGGACGTTTCTCCGGTGCTTCCCGTGGGGCATCCATCGGGCATGTATCCCCGGAGGCGGCAGTGGGCGGCCCCATTGCTCTGGTGGAGGAAGGGGATATGATCAGCATTGACATTCCTAACATGAAGCTGGACATCAAGGTTTCCGATGAAGAACTTGCAAAGCGCAGAAGCAAATGGCAGCCAAGAGAACCTAAGGTGACAACCGGGTATCTTGCCAGATACCGTGAGATGGTCACCAGCGGTAACAGAGGTGCGATTCTGGAGATAAAGTAATAAAGTAAATTTGCTTCGCAATATAACAAATCGAGCAAGCTCGATTGCGAGATCCGCTTCGCGGACTCGGATATCAAGGCGAGGATTTACGAAATAACAAGTGTGAAGATTTATGAAATAACATATGTAAATTAATGAGACAGGCAGGAGGATAAATAAATGGTATTAACAGGTGCGGAGATTGTAGTGGAATGTCTGAAAGAGCAGGGTGTAGACACCGTGTTCGGCTATCCGGGCGGTACAATCTTAAATGTATATGATGCGTTGTATCAACATAAGAATGAAATAAACCATATTCTTACATCCCATGAGCAGGGGGCGGCCCATGCCGCAGACGGCTATGCAAGAGCCACCGGTAAGGTGGGAGTGTGTCTGGCGACCAGTGGGCCTGGAGCGACCAATCTGGTGACCGGGATTGCCACAGCGTATATGGATTCTGTACCCATAGTTGCCATTACCTGCAATGTGAATCTGCCGCTTCTGGGAAAGGATTCTTTTCAGGAAGTCGATATTGCGGGAATCACCATGCCCATCACGAAACATAATTATATAGTAAAAGATGTAAGTATTCTGGCAGATACGCTGCGTAAGGCTTTTGCCATTGCCCGCAGCGGAAGACCGGGGCCGGTGCTGGTGGATATCACTAAGGATGTGACAGCCAACAGTTTTGCGTATGAGAAGAAGGAGCCGCTTGCAATAGAAAAGAAGCTGAAATGCTCGGACGAGGAACTCAAAGAGGCAGTGAAGCTGATCGAGCAGGCCGAAAAGCCCTATATTTATGTGGGCGGCGGTGCCGTGATTTCTGAAGCTTATCAGGAAGTGCGAGAATTTGCACAGAATGTGGATGCGCCTGTCTGCGATACGTTGATGGGCAAAGGTGTTTATGACGGACATGATGAGAGATATACGGGCATGATCGGCATGCATGGTACCAAGACCTCCAATTTTGGTGTCAGTGAGTGCGATCTGCTGATTGCTTTAGGCGCCAGATTTTCTGATCGTGTGGTGGGAAATCCGAAGAAATTTGCCGAACATGCCAAGGTGCTGCATATTGATATTGACGCGGCGGAAATTAATAAAAATATTAAAACAGATGTTTCCCTGGTAGGGGATTTGAAAGATGTTCTTCGCAAACTGAACAGTCAGCTTACAAAGCAGGATCATGCGGATTGGATGAAGCATATCGCAGAGCTCAAGGAGAAATTCCCCTTAAGTTATGATGATTCCATGCTGTCCTGTCCTTATATCATGGAAGAGATAGACCGGGTGACAAAGGGAGAGGCTGTTATTACTACAGACGTAGGACAGCATCAGATGTGGGCGGCGCAGTATTATAAATATTCCATGCCGCGTACTTTTTTGACATCGGGCGGCCTGGGAACCATGGGCTATGGTCTGGGAGCCTGCATTGGTGCTAAGATGGGGCGGCCTGATAAGATTTGTATCAACATTGCAGGAGACGGGTGTTTCCGCATGAATATGAATGAGCTTGCCACAGCCAGCCGTTATAACATTCCAATCATCCAGGTGGTCATCAACAATCATGTGCTTGGGATGGTCAGACAATGGCAGACTTTGTTCTATGGGCAGCGATATTCCCAGACGGTTTTAAATGATAATGTGGATTTCTGCAAGGTAGCGGAAGGACTCGGATGTGAAGCAATTCTTGTGACGAAGAAGGAAGAAGTAGCACCTGCTATTGAAAAGGCAATCACCTTAAAGAAACCAGTGTTATTGAATTGCATTATACCGGAAGACGACAAGGTATTTCCTATGGTTCCTGCCGGTGCGCCCATCAGTGAAGCTTTTGATGCAAAAGATCTGGCAGCAAAATAATCCGGCCGTCTAAGGATACTTAAGAAAAACAAAGTGATGGAAACGTATGTATGAAAAAGAGAACATTGAAGCATCTTGCTGTCATGTTTGGCATGATTATGATCAGCCTGATGGGGACTTATTTCGGTCTTGCCATTTATTATCATAATGCATTTGCTTATGGGACCTGGATCAATGGTGTCTATTGTACGGGAAAGAGTATTAAAGAAGTGAATGACGAACTGGTGCAGGATTTTACGTATAAAGGGCTTACGATATATGACAGCAGGGGTAATGCCTATACAATTTTAGCGGATGACATTTCCTATCAGTTTGATTTTGGCAAGGCTCTGGAGATTTATCAGAAACAACAAAATCCATGGATGTGGATTGATAGTATGGTTCATGCGCATATCACGGAACTTAGTCCGGTGGTTTCCTATAATCCAGAAAAGTTAGATGCGTGTTTTGCTGCACTTCCATTCTGTCGTGAGGAAATACCGGAAACAGAGCGTAGACTGGAAATTGTCAAAACCAGTCAGGGATATGAGCTGATCAATGAAAGAACACAGGTTTTGAATTTGGAGGAGGCAAAAGCAGTTATTGTTGCGGCAGTGGAGGAGTCGAAGGAGAAGGTTTCTCTTGTGGACGAGGCATGTTATCATGATCTGGATTTGACAAAACAGATGCAGGATACCCTGGCACTTTGGGAAAAACTTGACGCTTTTCAACAGTGCGGGATTGTTTATCAGATGGGAGAAGAGCAGATTCCCCTTGACAAGGCGGTGATCAGCGAATGGATCGCGCTGGATGAGTCAGGAGGATTTCTTCTGGATGAAGATGGGCAGTTTCAGTTAAAAGAGGGGGCGATTGAAAACTTTGTCAAGGCGCTTGCCGCAGAATATGACACAGTGGGAGTAAGCAGGCAGTTTCATGCCACCAGGGGAGAACTGGTGACAGTGGAAGGCGGTCTTTATGGCAACCGGATTGATCAGGAGGCGGAAATTGCCTATCTGACGGAGGCTTTTTATACAAGACGGCAGGAAATCCATGAGCCGGCGTATTTACAGGAAGCCTGGGTACATGGAAAAGAAGATATTGGTTCCACCTATATTGAAGTGGATATGGGGGAACAAAAAATGTACTATTATGTGGATGGTGTCCTAAAACTGGAAACTCCTATTGTGACAGGCAATACTTCTCGCAGGATGGGTACGCCTTCGGGGGTAAATTTTGTTTATCTCAAACAGAAAAATCGTGTTCTTCGGGGCAGAAATTATGCTTCCCATGTGGATTTCTGGATGCCTGTAAAGGGAAATATCGGAATACATGATGCTGCCTGGCGTAATAAATTCGGCGGAGATATCTTTAAGACCAATGGATCTCATGGCTGCATCAATACGCCGAGAGAAGCAATGGAACAGTTGTATGATATGGCGGAAGTTGGTACGCCGGTGGTCATGTTCTACTAAAGGGAAGTGTATGCTTTCTAAAAAAGTTTGACGTGGTAATTGACTAAAGTAGAGGAAAAAGGTACAATGAAGTTTGGTTGTTAAACTTGTACAATAACGGGAGGAGAAAAAAGTGGCTAGAGTATATAATTTTTCGGCTGGTCCCGCGGTGCTTCCAGAGGAGGTATTGCAGGAAGCTGCGGAGGAAATGTTGGATTACAAAGGATCGGGTATGTCTGTTATGGAGATGAGTCACCGCTCCAAAGTCTATGATACGATCATTAAGGAGGCAGAAGCCGATTTACGGACACTTTTGCAGATCCCAGATAATTATAAAGTTTTATTCTTACAGGGCGGCGCCAGCTTGCTGTTTGCGTCCGTGCCTATGAATCTTATGAAAAATCGTAAGGCAGGTTATATTTTGACAGGCCAGTGGGCGAAGAAAGCCTTTGCCGAGGCTAAGATTTATGGAGAAGCAGTGGAACTTGCCTCTTCCGCGGATAAGACATTTTCTTATATACCGGATTGCTCTAATCTGCCGATTACCGAGGATATGGACTATGTTTATATCTGTGAGAATAACACGATTTATGGAACCAAGTATCATAAACTGCCTGATACCAAAGGCAAGATTTTGGTTTCTGACGTTTCTTCCTGCTTCCTGTCGGAGCCCATGGATGTGACAAAGTATGGGCTGGTGTATGCAGGTGTGCAGAAAAACGTGGGGCCGGCGGGTACCCAGGTAGTCATTATCAGAGAAGATCTTCTGACGGATGAGGTGCTTCCGGGAACCCCGACTATGATGAAATTCAAGGTACATGCAGATAATGATTCTTTATATAATACACCGCCTTGCTATGGTATTTATATCTGCGGTAAAGTATTTAAGTGGCTGCTGCGAAATGGCGGCTTAGAGGCGATGAAGGAAAAGAACGAGAAGAAAGCAAAGATTCTGTACGATTTTCTGGATGAAAGCAGCATGTTTAAGGGAACGGTCAGAAAAGAAGACCGCTCCTTGATGAATGTGCCTTTTGTGACAGGGGACGAGGAACTGGATGCGAAATTTGTCAAAGAAGCTGCAGAGGCTGGTTTTGTGAATCTGAAAGGACACAGAACCGTAGGCGGTATGCGTGCCAGCATCTACAATGCAATGCCATTGGAAGGTGTGGAGAAACTGGTAGAGTTTATGAGAAAGTTTGAACAGAATCATTCATCATCTCATGCGTAAAAAGGAAAGAATACAGAGTTTTCAGAAAAGAGGATGTAGGAAATGTTTAAGTATCATTGTTTAAATCCCATTTCGGGTGTCGGTCTTGAGAAGTTCAGCGACCAGTATGTAAAGACAGAGAATTTTGCAGAGGCAGATGGTATTCTGGTCAGAAGTGCTGCCATGCATGATATGGAATTGCCGGAGAATCTGTTGGCTATTGCCCGTGCAGGGGCAGGCGTTAATAATATTCCGCTGGATAAATGCGCAGAGAAAGGCATCGTCGTCTTTAATACGCCGGGCGCTAATGCAAATGGCGTAAAGGAACTTGTCATAGCAGGTATGCTGCTTGCGTCCCGTGATGTAGCGGGCGGCATTGAATGGGTAAAAGGAAATAAAACTGACGAGAACATTGCGAAAGATGCAGAAAAGGCTAAGAAAAATTTTGCAGGTACAGAAATACAGGGTAAAAAGCTGGGTATCATCGGACTTGGTGCGATCGGCGTTAAAGTAGCCAATGTAGCAAAGCATCTGGGAATGGAAGTGTATGGTTACGATCCTTATGTATCAGTGGATGCAGCCTGGAATTTAAGCAGGGATGTGAAGCATGTGCTGAATGTGGAGGAAATATATGAAGAGTGCGACATCATTACCATTCATGTGCCGCTGATGGATGCCACCAAGGGAATGATTGATCAGGATGCGTTGGATAAGATGAAAGAGGGTGTAATCTTGTTGAATTTTGCAAGAGACCTTCTTGTGGATGAGAAAGCGGTGCTTTCAGGTATTAAGACCGGTAAAGTAAGAAAATATGTATCTGATTTCCCGAACACCACCACAGCAGGGCAGGAGGGCTGCATCGTGATTCCGCATCTGGGAGCTTCCACGGAAGAATCTGAGGATAACTGTGCGGTGATGGCCGTCAAACAGATGAAAGATTATCTGGAGAATGGTAATATTGTAAATAGTGTCAATTATCCTTCTTGTGATATGGGAATTTGCGCGCAGGCCGGGCGTGTGGCAATTTTCCATAAGAATATTGCCAATATGATCACCAAGTTTACGGCATGTTTTGGTGATAATAATATCAATATTACCGATATGACCAATAAATCCAGAGGGGAAGTGGCATATACTATGTTAGATATCGAACAGCCTGCCTCTGCAGAGATTATTGAGAAGTTACAGTCCATTAACGGGGTATTCCGTGTCAGGGTTGTAAAATAAAAAAAGATAATTTGCTTTGCAAATTATCTTTGCGAGATTCGCTCCGCGAACTCGGATAAGCGGAGGGATTTCCTATAGCATAATAATATAATAAGGCAGTCTGTGAAACAAATGTCACAGGCTGCCTTATCTATTTGATATCATGAGAATCTGCCCGATTATTGTGTCAGTTAAGCCGATTTGCGATGGAGGAGAAATTAGCATCTTCCTCTTCATCCAATGTGGACTGCAGGTTCTTTTCGGCCTCCACAGATGCTTCGCTGGCGAGATCCATATAGAGGATAAAAATATCTTCCATTGACTTTCCGGTTTCATCGGCAATCTGCTGCATGATGGGTTTTAACGCCTCTAATTGAAATGAAATTCTGGTTTTCTGTGGATCAATGTCGGCTAGTGCTTCTTCGGCGTAGGCATTGATTCGGTCTAATATTTTCTTGTTTTCTGCTGTCATGCTTACACTTCCTTTCTCGTATATTTTAGCACTTCACGCTTGTACTGCATAGGGGAATTTGATAAAATGAGTGTAAAAGTAACGGAAAACATCAATGTAACAGGAGAACTTATGGCAAATATCATTCCATTTCGGGCAGTCAGACCAAGACGGGACCTGGCAGCAAAGATAGCGGCCCTGCCCTATGATGTCTATAACCGGGAAGAGGCACGTAAGATTGTAGAAAATGATGAATATACTTTTTTGAGAATAGACAGGCCGGAGACACAGTTTCCCGAAGCGTATGATATGTATGCTCCTGAAGTATATGAGAAGGCGAGAGAGATGCTTGAGGAGATGATACGGGATGGCCTTTTTGTAGAGGATGCGAAGCGGGCGTATTATGTATATGAACTGGTGATGAATGGCCGGTCCCAGGTTGGAATCGGGGCTTGTGCCTCTGTGGATGATTATGACAGGCAGATCATTAAGAAGCATGAGAATACCCGCGCGGATAAAGAGGCAGATCGTATCCGGCATGTGGACGTGTGCAGTGCGCAGACAGGGCCCATATTCCTGGCTTATCGCAGAAGGGAAGCGATTGAACAGGAAGTAAAGGCTACGATGGACAAAGAGCCGGTCTATGATTTTACGGCGAATGATCAGATTACACACAGGCTTTGGGTCATAGATGACGAAGAACGTGTGGAGCGGATCCGGCAGGAATTCTTAAAGGTGGATACAATTTATATTGCCGACGGTCATCACAGATGTGCCTCGGCAGTACGGGTCTCAAAAAAACGGCGGGCAAAATACCCTTCCTATACGGGAGAGGAAGAATTTAATTATTTTCTTTCGGTACTCTTTCCGGATGATCAACTGATGATCATGGATTATAACCGGGTGGTGAGTTCATTAAACGGCTATAGTCAACAGGAATTTATAGAGAAAGTAAAGGATATCTTTCAGGTAAAGTTTATGGGAAGCGAGCCGTGTAAGCCCCAAAAAAAGGGAGAAATCGGAATGTACCTGAGGGACGGCTGGTATCGTCTTACGGTAGATAGCACGGAGTATACGGGGAATCCTGTGGAGGATCTGGATGTAGCAATCCTGCAAAGAAAACTTTTAGAGCCTGTGCTTGGAATTGTGGATCCAAAGACAGATAACAGGATAGATTTTGTAGGAGGCATCAGGGGGATTCCGGAACTGGAAAGGCGTGTTCATACGGATGCCGTGGCGGCTTTTGCCATGTATCCTACGGATATTCATGAGTTGTTTGCTGTTTCGGATGCAGAACAGCTTATGCCGCCCAAATCCACATGGTTTGAGCCTAAACTCAGGAGTGGCTTGTTGATCCATAGAATTGAACAGTAACAGAAAATTGTATTATGTGGAAGAGTAGATAAGAATCAGCCAAAAAGGAAAGGTATGGGATAGCATATGAATAAAAAATTATACAAACTGATGAACTGGCCGCAGATAGAAGGAATCATTTATTCTGAGGCAGATGATCCTCATGCGGTTCTGGGAGCGCATGTAGTGGGGAATTCTGTGCTGGTACAGACCTTTCAGCCGGGAGCGAAAAGCGTGCGTCTTCAGCCATTGGAAGGCGATAAAAGTTATAAGATGGAGCAAGCGGATGAAGAGGGGTATTTTGCTCTGTTAATACCGGGCAAGACGGTTCCGGCTTACGAGTATATTGTGGAGTCTAAGAACGGCAGTCTTAGAAAAGTGAAGGATGCCTATAATTTTGCACCGCAGATTACGAAGCAGGATACGGAGAAATTTAATGCCGGGATCCATTATATGATTTATGAGAAGCTGGGAGCGCATCCCATGAAGATTGACGGTACAGAAGGAACTTATTTTGCTGTCTGGGCACCCAATGCGCTGCGGGTCAGTGTGGTGGGCGATTTTAACGGCTGGGATGGCAGGGTGCACCAGATGAGAAGACTTTGGGATTCCGGAATTTTTGAGCTGTTTGTTCCTGATGTGAAAGAAGGAGACTGTTATAAATTTGAGATAAAGGCAAAAGGAGGCCTCACCTTCATGAAGGCGGATCCTTATGGATTTGGTGCGCAGCTTCGGCCGGAGAACGCCTCCATTGTCAGAAATATTGACGGCTTTGCCTGGAAGGACAGTAAGTGGATGAAGGAGAGGGCGCTGCAGCAGGCACAGGATAAGCCTATGAGCGTATATGAGGTTTATCTGGGATCTTTTGATAAGCCGAAAGACGGCAGGGAGTTTTATACCTACAGAGAACTTGCCCCCAAGATTGTTGATTATGTAAAGAAGATGGGATATACCCATATTGAATTAATGCCGGTGATGGAGCATCCGCTGGATGAATCCTGGGGATATCAGGTAATAGGTTATTATGCACCGACTTCCCGTTATGGAACGGCAGAGGATTTGATGTTCTTTGTGGATGAGATGCACAGAGCGGGGATTGGTGTGATTTTCGATTGGGTGCCGGCACACTTTCCAAGAGATACCTATGGATTGTCCGGGTTTGATGGAACATGTCTTTATGAGCATCATGATCCCCGGAAAGGCTATCATCCTCACTGGGGGACTTTGATTTATAATTATGGGCGGCCGGAAGTGACCAATTATCTGATTGCTAATGCGCTTTATTGGGTAGAACAGTATCATGCAGACGGTATCCGTATTGATGCGGTAGCATCCATGCTCTATCTGGATTATGGTAAAAACGATGGAGAATGGGTGGCCAATATTTATGGCGGTAATGAGAATTTGGAGGCAGTAGAATTTATAAAGCACCTGAATTCCATGATGAAAAAGCGAAATCCGGGAGTTTTGATGATCGCGGAGGAGTCTACTGCATGGCCCAAGGTGACAGGGGCTTTTGATGAGGACGGACTTGGATTTGATCTCAAATGGAATATGGGCTTTATGAACGATTATCTGAGTTATATTTCCACGGATCCTTATTTCAGATCCGGCTGTCATAACGAGCTTACATTCAGTATGATTTATGCCTATAGCGAAAAATTTATCCTGGTGCTGTCTCATGATGAGGTGGTGCATGGCAAGAAGACTCTGCTTGGCAAAATGCCGGGAGAGCGGAAGAAACAGTTCGATAATCTGCGGCTGACATTTGCTTATCATATGACGCATCCCGGTAAAAAGCTGTTGTTTATGGGTCAGGATATAGGCGAGTATGATGAGTTTAACGAAAAAAGGGCTGTGGAGTGGGAACTTTTGGAGAATGAGGATCACAGAAAGTTGAATCATATGGTGGCGGATTTAAATAAACTTTATGTATCTCAGCCGGCACTTTATGAGAAGGATACTTCCTGGGAAGGATTTGAGTGGATCAATTGCATCACGCCTAATGCCTGCATGTTGTCTTATATAAGGAAGACAGATAAGACGGAAGATATGTTGGTAGTAGTGGCTAATTTTGCCGATGTCAAACAGAGTTTTCGCGTAGGAGTCCCCTATGAGGGTAAATATAAAGAGATTTTTAATACGGATGATAGAAGTTATGGCGGCAGCGGCTGTGTCAATAAGAAGGCATGTGAGACTATGGAGATGGAATGGGATGGGAAACCCTACGCTATGGATATGGTAAGCGCGCCGTTAAGTATCAGTATTTTCTCCTATATACCTTATACAAAGGAGGAGAAGGAAGAAATAGAGAAAAAACGTGCCGAACAGCGCCGCAGGGAAAAGGAAGCCGAGGAGAGACGGCTTGCCAAAGAAGAAGCGGAGCAGACAGCGAAAGCGGCGGCAGAAGCAAAAGAATTGGCAAAACAGGCGGCAGCGGAAGCTAAAGAACTGGCAAAGCGGGCTTCTGCAGAAGCAAAGCAGCGTGCAAAGGCAGCGGATGAGTTGGTAAAGAAGGCGGAAGAGGCGGCGTTGAAACTGCAAAAACTGACACAGAAGCAGGAGGAGAGTATGATCAGACAGACGGTGCCGGAAAGTAAGAGTGTAAAGAAAAACAAGAAATAGAAGCGGGGACTGGTATGGGAGAACAACTCATGAAAGAAGAACTTGTCGGGGTTGAGTTTATTGCGGAAAATGAGCTCCAAGTAGGTGTGATTGAGGCTTTTTTGCGGGAGCTGCCGGATAAGATGCTGCGGTTTGGCGTTCGTGTACTTCTTGCCCTGGTGGTATTTCTGGTGGGAATACAGGTTATCAAGCTGATCAGGAAAATCCTGCGGCGGTCTTTGCGGAGAGGCAATGCGGATGAGGGGGTAGTCCGGTTTCTGGATTCGTTGCTCAAGGTCGTGCTTTACATCTTGCTGCTTTTCCTGATCGCTTCCGGCTTTGGTTTGGATGCGACCAGTGTGGTGGCGCTGGTTGGTTCCGCAGGAGTGGCTATCGGTCTTGCGGTGCAGGGAAGCCTGTCAAACTTTGCAGGCGGTGTGCTTCTTTTATTATTGAAACCCTTTAAGGCGGACGACTACATTAAGGACAGTAACGGAAATGAGGGAACGGTCCAGGAGGTGCAGCTTTTTTATACCAGATTGATTACGCCGGATCACCATGTGGTTATTGTACCAAACGGTACGCTGGCCAATGCCAATATTATCAATATGAGCACTTTAGAAGACCGTAGGATGGATATTGTGGTAAGCATTGCTTATGATGAAGATATCCGCACAGCCAGGAAAGTGCTTTTAGAAGTGTTGGAAAAGGATTCTGCTGTCTTACAGGATAAGGAGCGGCTGGTGTTTGTGGATGAACTGGCGGACAGCGGAGTAATCCTGCATGTACGCTGTTGGAGTAGAAATGATACCTACTGGGATACCAAATGGCGTCTGACGGAGAATGTGAAATACGCTCTGGATGAGGCTGGTATTTCTATTCCGTTTCCACAGATGGATGTGCATATACAGACAAAAGAACGGTCGGAATAAAGATTCTTAAGAAAAATATCTTGCAAATTTCGAGGTTCCATCATATAATAATCATTGTTGTGAGAAACATGCTGGAATAGCGCAGTTGGTAGCGCAACTGATTCGTAATCAGTAGGTCGAGGGTTCAAGTCCCTTTTCCAGCTTGTCAAAAAGACAGTACTGACGTAAGTGCTGTCTTTTTGTGTTATAGGAGATTCTTTTGCTTATCCGAGGACGTGAGGCAAATTCTTTTTATAAAATTAACCAACCAAGTCGGTCAATTTTATTGTTATATTTTATTTGATTAATTATGGCACAATACCTTGACAGAAAAAAACCACATGATACAATATATAGTATGCGCGGCATAGCAAAGCAGTATATGATGTAGTGCTGCCAGAAAAATTATGGGTGGGTGAAAGAATGAAGATTATTAAGAGAAGCGGAGTGGAAGTAACCTTTGACTTAAAGAAGATTATAGCAGCGATAGGAAAGGCAAATGATAGTGTCAAAGAGGAAGAGCAGTTGTCGGAAGAAGAAATAGACGAGATTGCCAGGGTAGTGGCAGACAATTGCGAGGAGATGAATCGGGCTCCCAGTGTGGAAGAGATTCAGGATATGGTTGAGAATCAGCTTATGAAATATCGGGCGTACACGATATCCAGAAACTATATCACATACCGTTATAAGAGAGCTTTGGTTCGGAAATCAAATTCTACAGATGAACAGATTTTAAGTCTGTTGGAGTGCAATAACGAGGAAGTGAAACAGGAAAACTCTAATAAGAATCCTACGGTGAACAGTGTACAGCGCGATTATATGGCGGGAGAAGTCAGCAAGGATATCACAAAGAGATTTCTTCTGCCGCCTGATATCGTGGAGGCCCATGAGCAGGGCATTATTCACTTTCATGATGCGGATTATTTTGCCCAGCATATGCATAATTGCTGTCTGGTCAATCTGGAGGATATGTTACAGAATGGTACGGTAATCAGTGAGACAATGATTGACCGTCCCAAGAGTTTTTCCACGGCCTGCAATGTGGCAACGCAGAGTATTGCGCAGATTGCAAGCTGTCAGTATGGCGGTCAGAGTATTTCTCTTGCACACCTTGCACCTTTTGTCAATGTGAGCCGTGAAAAACTTCGCAGGAAAGTGCGGGCAGAGATGGAGGAAATGCAGGTTGATGCCACGGAAGAGCAGATCAATGCCATTGCGGAACGCCGTGTGAAAGATGAGATCCGGCAGGGTGTGCAGATTATTCAGTATCAGGTGATCACCTTGATGACTACCAACGGACAGGCGCCGTTTATTACGGTATTTATGTATATTGACGAGGTGCCGGAGGGGCAGCTTAGAGACGACTTGGCGATGATCATAGAGGAGATGCTGAATCAACGGATTCGGGGCGTTAAGAACGAAAAGGGAGTCTATATCACGCCGGCTTTTCCCAAGCTGATTTATGTCCTGGAGGAAGATAATATCCATGAGGACAGCAAGTACTGGTATCTGACAAAGCTTGCGGCAAAGTGTACAGCTAAGCGTATGGTACCGGACTATATATCTGAAAAGATTATGAAACAGTTAAAGGACGGCAACTGCTATACTTGTATGGGATGCAGGTCTTTTCTTACAGTTTATCATGATGAGGATGATAATCCCAAATTTTACGGCAGATTTAATCAGGGTGTGGTGACTTTGAATCTGGTGGACGTGGCTTGTTCTTCGGGCGGGAATATGGAGAAATTCTGGAAAATTCTGGATGACAGACTGGAATTGTGCAGACGGGCGCTGATGGCCAGACATAACCGGTTGAAGGGCACCTTGTCCGATGTGGCGCCGATTCTGTGGCAGAACGGTGCGCTTGCCCGTCTGAAGAAGGGAGAGAAGATAGATAAACTTCTCTATGGAGGCTATTCTACTATATCGCTTGGTTATGCGGGATTGTGTGAGTGCACAAAGTATATGACAGGAAAGAGTCATACAGATCCGGAGGCAACACCGTTTGCCTTAAAGGTTATGCAGTACTTGAATAATGCCTGCAAGGAGTGGCGGGAGGAAACGAACATTGATTTCAGCCTTTATGGTACACCGTTGGAGTCCACCACTTACAAATTTGCGAAATGTTTACAGAAACGTTTCGGTATTATTGAGGGCGTGACAGACCGCAATTATATTACCAACAGTTATCATGTGCATGTGACGGAAGAGATCAATGCTTTTGAAAAGCTGAAATTTGAAGCACAGTTCCAGGAGCTTTCTCCGGGCGGAGCAATCAGTTATGTGGAAGTGCCTAATATGGAAAATAATCTGGATGCTGTTTTGTCCGTTATGCAGTATATCTATGAGAATATCATGTATGCTGAGCTGAATACCAAGAGCGATTACTGTCAGGCATGTGATTATCATGGTGAGATTGAGATTGTTACAGACAAGGACGGCAAACTGGTCTGGCAGTGTCCAAACTGTGGAAATACGGATCAGAATAAAATGAATGTGGCCAGACGGACCTGCGGTTATATCGGGACACAGTTCTGGAACCAGGGACGTACCCAGGAGATCAAGGAGCGCGTATTGCATCTATGAATTATGCGGAGATTAAAAATTGTGATATTGCCAATGGCCCCGGCGTGCGGGTGACTTTGTTTGTCAGCGGCTGTACGCATCATTGTGAAGGCTGTTTTAATCAGGAGACATGGGATTTTCAGTATGGAGAGCCGTTTACACAGATAACGCAGCAGGAGATCCTTAAGAATCTTGCCCCGGATTATATTGCGGGACTGACTCTGCTTGGCGGAGAACCTTTGGAATATTCTAATTGGAAAAGTCTTCTGCCGTTTGTGCGGGAGATAAAAAAAGAGTTTCCAGGGAAGACCATCTGGTGTTATACAGGGTATCTTTTTGATAAGGATATTCTGGAAAGATTCTGTGCTCAATGGAAGGAGATGGCGGAATTTCTGTCTTATCTTGATGTAATCGTGGACGGAGAGTTTATCCTTTCACAAAAGGATATCAGCCTGCAGTTTCGCGGCTCAGCAAATCAGCGTATTATAGCGGTACAGGAATCTCTTGCAGAGGGAAAAATCATATATTGGGAAGAAGCATAATATGAAAAAGGGCTGTTGCGACAGCCCTTCTCATATTTTAAGAATCCCCGCTTATTTGAGTCTGCGAAGCGGATTACTTTTTGGTTTTGCTCGATTTGTCATGGCAGCATATCTTAAGAGTAGAGAGAAAGTCCGTATCTGATCTTTCTGTATATCTTATATCCAAGAGTGCCGAAGAGAGAAACAGCAATGTAGATTGTTGACAATCCTCCTGCGGCGCCGCCGATGATGATTAATATTAATAATCCTATGTTCATATTTATATAGATCTCCTTTTATCACAATTTAAAATGGTTTAAGATGTACGCACGCAAAATAAGCATCAAAATAAAACGATGCATAGCTGCTGGTATCGTGTTTAAACAGAAATTGTTTAACAGATATTATTGCGGAATAAAAAGAGATCAGACTTTTAGACCATCCTGATTATGAATATAGTTTGTTATGATAATGGCACAGAAGCGGTGAGAAGGTATTTGCTGTCTCTTTGACCGTTGGAAAGAACAAAAGATACCGGTAAGAAGACTGCCATAGAAAAGCGCCGCGATAACATTTCTGACAGTACGGGGCAGAGGTCTTATGCGGCGGCCTTTAGGAACAGATACCGTTTCTTGTGCGTTAAAGTTTCTGGCAGATAAATACTTCTGGGTAGGAAACGTCCTGTTCAGGGGCATAATGGCAGCCGAAGAATGGGCTGCATAACATTCTTCCGTGGCACGGATCATATCCGACATCTCTACTGCAAAAGAAGAAGCGGAGATGATGCCCCAGAAAAACAGAATCAATATGTAAAACAAAGATAACTTTTGTGTGAGTTTTCTTAGTAACATTCTTAGCACCATGCCGGCAGACAAAGGACACCGGAAAGATTGTTATTGGTTCGTTTAAGTCGAACCTATTATAGCAGAGTTTGAAAAGGAAGGCAATTTTATTTTGCTTGAAACGGCAAATCCGGAAGAGACCGCCGTTTCAAGTTTTAGCCTTTCTATTTAGTATTTCTTACGGTAATAATGTTCTGCTCTTTGAATCAGCTGATAAAAGGCCATGGCAATAAGACAGAGGATGATGATGGAGGTGATCACCATATTGAGCTGGAATACCTGGGAACCATAGATGATCAGATATCCAAGGCCCCGTCTGGCAGCCAGGAATTCTCCGATAATGACACCGACCAAAGACAGGCCGATGTTGACTTTCATATTGCTTAAGATCAGGGGAATGGAACTTGGCAGGATCACTTTGCAAAGGGCGTCTTTGCGGTTGCCGCCTAAGGTATAGATCAGTTTGCACATTTCACTGTCTGTCTGGCAAAAGCCGGTGTAAAGACTGATAATGGAACCAAAAACAGCCACGGAAATGCCGGCAACGATAATGGTGACAGTACCGGTGCCCAGCCATACGATGAGCAGAGGTGCCAGCGCGGATTTTGGGAGTGAGTTTAAGACCACCAGATAAGGTTCCAGAATCTCGGAAAGACTGCGCCAGTACCATAGGAGTGTAGCTGCTGACAGGCTTAGAATGGTGACTAACAGAAAACTGATAATGGTTTCTAACAGGGTGATGCCGGTATGGCTGTAAATGGAGTGGTCTGCAAACATCTGCCCCAGATAGTTCAGAATACCGGATGGGCTGCTGAAGAAAAAACTGTCAATCCAGGCTAGCCTTGCGGCCAGTTCCCAGATACCGAGGAAGAGAAAGAACAGAAAAAATCTGTTAAAGGTAATTATGTGGTGATGCCTGTGGTGGGCGCGCAGGAATTCTTCCTGGCGGGCGGAGACAGGCAGGTTCGCCTCAGAGAATGGATTCGCCATCTGTCAATACCTCCCATAGTTGATTGAAATAGTCCTGATATTCTTTGGTACTTCTGATTGCAAGCGGATCTTCTCTGCTGACAGCATAGTGAATCGGCATTTCGCATTTGACATAAGCCGGCCGTTTTGAGAGAACAATCACACGGTCTGCCAAAGTGATCGCCTCGGAGAGATCGTGCGTAATCAGGATGGCAGTTTTGCTGGTCTTTCTGATAATGGATGCGATGTCGGCGGAGACGGCAAGCCGGGTCTGAAAATCCAGAGCACTAAATGGTTCGTCCAGGAGGAGAAGATCAGGATGCACTGCCATGGTACGGATCAAAGCAGCTCTCTGACGCATACCGCCGGAAAGTTCCGAAGGTTTTTTATCCTTGAAGGCATAGAGTCCGTAATCCTTTAACAGTTTTAAGACATAATCGGTGTTTTCCTTGGAAAGCATATGATTCAGTTCCAGTCCCAGGATCACATTTTGATAGACGGTACGCCATTCAAAGAGATGGTCTTTTTGCAGCATGTATCCGATTTTCAGTACTGTGTCCTGGCAGTAGTCTAACAGGGAAAGACCTCGATATAAGACGTTTCCTTCCTCAGGGACAAGAAGTCTTGCTATGATGGAGAGCAGGGTAGATTTGCTGATGGCAGCTATTTGGAGACTTTTCAATATATGTTGATCATAAAATCCAGGATTAGAAGCAGGAGATGCCAGCAGTCCATGTCAAGGAAATTTGACATGACAAAGATCAGCGACAGGCTTGATTATGAGATACTGGACTGCGGGATATCGAAGGTAAGGCTGGCCAAGGAAATAGGGGTGAGCAGAGATCTGGTTAGTAGTTATACAAGGAAAAGGTTTCCGGAGGAGTCTATGCAGATATCGGTCTTAAAGTCTTTTGCGGAATATTTCGGTAAGGATATTTATTACTTTTGCAATGATTACCATAAATTTATGGATACCGTGGATGTGGTAAGGTTCTTGAAGCGGTTGAGGCAGGAAAAGGGAATGACGCAGAAGGTACTAGCCGATGAATTAAATATTACGACTGCTATTTATAAAAAGTATGAACAGGGAAAGTGTAGACTGCCTTATCAGGTTTATCTCAGACTTCAGGAAATGTATGGGCCGTTTGAGGAGGCGGGAGTCTGATTAACCCCGAAAACCACCAATCCACCTATTCCATCGCTTATAGAGTATATGATATGCGCGTATTACATACTATTTGTATCAGATGGGATGGGTGGAAAGGTGGATGGGTCGATGTGGCTTTTCGGACTAGGGGAAGGGATTTTGAAGAGGGGTTCATTGTGATTGTATTTTACGGAAGAATTTTGTATAATTTCTGGATGACGGGGCGGTGAAGGTATTTTTAAATGCCAGCGGCAGACAGAATGATGTGAGTAAAGAGTTAAGGGCATTTCTGGATTATGTGGCAGGAATAGAATCGGAGGATGATTTTGTACAAAGAGTGGCAGAGGCAGTGCGGGAAGCAAAGAAGAACAGGGAATGGAGGCATGAATATATGACATTATTGATGCGGGATCAGGAGAATATAGAAAAAGGGAAATCTGTCGGGGAAGAGATGATGCTCATGCTGATCCAGAAGTTGGTGGACAATAATCGCTTTGATGATATATCAAAAATCAAGGAAAATAAGGAGTACCGTCAGAAATTATATAAAGAGTATAATATTTCTTATTAAGCCTTATTCAATATGGAACGTGGAAACGATAGATGTGAAGATTGTTTCCACGTTTTTATTTAGCCTTGTACTATTGTTCCATATCTATCGAATCATCAATCTCTTCAAATAGTTCGGAGGCTTTGAGGATGACGGCCTGCCAGATATATTGTAAAAGGAGGTGCAATGACGCAGAATGGATTGGCCGGAGAATTGAATATTGCATGTGTTATTTTCAGAAGAATATATCCCGCCCGTTATGCAATACGCGTTATTATAACAGATGAAATGTATGTGAAGTAGAGACTGAATAATGAGGTCGATAGGAGCGAGATTACTTTTTACGAGCTGGTTATGTGACGCCTGAACAGATATATTATCGTGATGTGAAAAACAGCGATTAGTGGGCCAGGGCAGGTAAGCATGGGGAAATCGGTTGCGGTTTTATGGGAAATCGGGTATGATGGAAACGGAGATCAGTATATGGCAGGGAAATGTAGGCGTGTCTGTGCTTGAAAGAATAGGAATTGAGAGTATTGCCGGAAAATGCAGCCATTTCGCAGAATGGTTGCAGTGTATTGAAGCAAGGCTTTGAGTATATCAAAAACGTAAGAGTAGTTTGAGGAGGTCGTCATGTCACCAGACACACAGGAGAGTAAGGAAATCCTTATTAAGATTCAGGATATTTTTAAAGATGATAGGGGATGGGATAGCGAAGAGGATATGATCGATGATATGGCGGAGTTCAGAAGGGAACGTATGGACTAATGAATAACAAGCTAGATGGTATTCTTTCATTTGTGAAGTTTGTTTTGAAAGAAAATGATAATATTATCAATATGCTTTTAAGTGAAGTGAGTCTTTCAAAAGATTGGCTGTGTGAAGAGGAGGATATGGCGTGGAAAGATTTATAAAATGTAATAATAGAGTATGTGATATTATTCAGGATAGTTAAAAGGTGATTGAAAATATTCTAAAATTAGTGAGAATCTTCAAATTGATGTTAAGATACAAAACGTGGGGGCGATCAATGCAAAAAACTGTCCCCGCGTTTTTCTATGCTGTAAATTTTAATAGTATAAATGATTAGGATGACAGAATGTATCATAGCTGCTCTCTATAATAAGCATATCGTTAGCTGATATGGAAGAAATCTATACATGTGCATAGCTTGTTAAAGATGGTTTGGGCAGGAAAAAGAAAACAGATGAGGAAAATATCCGGATGAATTTATGTTATCAGACAGGGTATTTGATTTAGGAGGGAACTGGGATTATGGAGAATAATGATCTTGATAAGATACTGGAAGCAAAGGATATGATAAGAGGGTTGATCGACTTGATATGTATTATTTCAAGGGAGGGGCAGAAGGATAAACTGATACCTGTTACGATTTTATGTCCGTTAGAGGAATTGTTGGAAAAGATAAATACTTTGTTACAGGAAATTGTAGAAAATGAAAGAAATATTTAAAATACGTGTAGGATGTAAATGAACTCAGAAGATCAATAGATTATCAAGGAAATAAGATCATAAAAAATAGGAGACTCCAGAGAAAAGCAGATATTTGGAATCTCCTATTTTGCTTTATGTTGCAGTGCTTTGATGATGGTCATTACAGCATCAAGCTGAAGATCATCTAATTTTTTAGCTTCCTCTGTGATCTGGTTTATTTTTCCAGGGGCAGGATTTTTTTTATCAAAGAATTCCTGAGGTGAAATCTGAAGGTATTCACAGATATAAAAGAAAGCCTGCATGGAAGGAAAGGCCTGTCTGTTTTCTATGCGGTTAATGTAGCTTCCGTTCTGGCCAATAGCCAGACTCATTTCTCTAGCGGATACATTTTTTTGATTACGGAGAGAGATGAGCCGTTCAATGAAAAAATCTTCAAACATGATTTCACCACCTTAATTGTTAAATTATATAGTATGAGATATGTAAATGTGTTGTATTTAAAATTCTATAAAAATTGACATGGGATATACAATATCTTATAATGAAAAAAGTAAATAAATTGGAGAAATTGACAGAATGTGTCATTGTAGGTGATTAAAATGAGTGATGTTAGCCCAAAAGTGTGTTGGTAGTACTACTACGCCAAAATAATGAACTGTATATGCCATATGGTTCTACTGAAAAGTACAACATAATGATTTGCTGAAAAACACCAACACAGATGTTTGACTAATACCAAATGAATAAATACGAAAGATTGTTCTGCAAAGAAAAAGGATAAAGGTGTCAAATAGCGGAGCCTATATTATTGGACAGGGAGAATTTGGGAGGCGATGATGGGAGATAAGAAAAAATGGTTTTATGAATTCATGCAATCAGAGGAGATTAAAGAATACTTTCGACAATTGTTGAATGAACAAACGGAAATGTTGTTAGATCAGATAAGATGTAAGCAGGATAAGTATGATAGGGAAGAGGCAGCGGAGCTTGAAAAGAAGTATAATCACGAGCTAAATAGAAGAATTCAGTGTGAAGAAGAATGTGGGAGACTGCAGGGATTATTGGAAAAAGAGAGTGAAAAGGCGGCTCTTTTAGATAAAGAGTTGATAAATGTAAGGCAAAAGTATAACCAATTGCAGTTGGATTATGACAGTATTAAAGAAGAAAAGGACAGCATAGAAAAGTCTTTTGCAGTGTATGAAGCAAAGTATAAGAGTATTGACGAGGCTTATATCAGGTATGAAAGATTGTCGGAGGATGTTAAGGGCAGGCTTGGTAATGTTTTTAAAACAGATTCCATATATGGATTTCTGACAGCCAGTGTTGATTGGAGAAATGTGGAAGGCCTTTGGAATTTTGCAAAGAGACGTATTGTGGAAAAGGAAATGACGGATACGGAAGAACTTATATATATATTTGAATTTATGCTGCAGGCATATAATAGGCTGGGAAATGAAAAATATGGATTACTTATGCCGGATATTGGAGATAAGTTTGATTCTGACAGGCATACCATTATGGGAATTAAAACAGATGGTTTTGTGTCAAAAGTGCGATTGCCGGGGATTGTGAAACTGGGTTCACAAAGGGTGGTTCAGAAAGCATTGATTGAGATATAGGAGAAGGTAGATATGGAGACAACGAGATTTGTCGATAGGATGAAAATCAGCAAAACACAAGCTGATGAATTAATAAGAAAGAAATTGAGGATTTGCTGTGAAGAATATGTATCTGAATTTGAGCTTCTGTTGGATAAAATAGAGAATATCTATGAAAAACAAGAATTTTTTATTATAGAGGAGAAACATTGTTTTATAGATGTCCGTGATAAATTTATTTTTTTTGATTTAAATTCAGCCAAAGGTGCGCCACAAAAAATAGAATCGCCAGATGAACTCAATCTTGATAAAATTTCTGAGAAAAATACACCAATAGAAGGGCTGGCAGGTAAGTTACCTACCCTGAAGCAATTAAGAAAAGTAAGAAAGATAATTTTAGAGTCTGACAATGCTTCTGATAAATGGTATTTATCGAGGGAGGGGAAATGTTATAATCCGATGAGCAATGATTCATTTGGAATTATACATTATATTGGAGTATATGCAATTCCTGTGATCGATTTATCATTTGATAATTCAACAGACTTGTTGATAAATATTCTTATTCCATATGAATTGTGTCCGAAAGGATTATCAGCCAAAGAAAAAGAATTGTTTTCTGATTTGATTCTTTTAAAGAAGATAAACAAAGAATATGGCTCAGATAGTATATTGTACTTAAATAATACATTGAAGTTTAAGATAGAACAAATATGGGAAGATTTTATGGAAAATTCTGAAAAGGATATTTATCAAATGTTACATTGGAGACTAACAGAAGTGTTGAAAGTATACAATGAAACAAGAAGCGTAGAAGGAGAAATAAATGTGGATGTTAAAGAAAAATTGTTGCAATGTGAAAAAATTCGTGCAGACATTGAACCCTATGAGGCTCGGATCCTGACAGATCCAAACAGGGGACATTGGGATCTGTGGAGGGATCAGAGTGAAACAGACTATACGGTGAAAATCGCTGAAAAATTAGTGGCTCGGAATCCGGTTTGTGATATCAATCAAAATGGGGTAATCGCGGTTGATTTTGGCACTAAAAGTACAATTGTCGTATTCCAGTCGGATATTGAACATTCTCTGCCAATGAGGATAGGGGATGGAAACCTAAGCAAAGGGGTATCTGTAAAGCAATATGAAAATCCCACGGTGATGCATTTTGTAAACTTGGCAAAATTTATAAAAGAGTATAATTCCCAAAAGGGGCGTCCTAATACGGAGTGGAACGATCTGACAATATCGCACACAGCGATGGACCAGTTTTCAACAAGTAGCAGTGAAGAATATTATGAGTATCTTCATCAGATCAAACAGTGGGCGGGACAGCGTGAGAAGCAGTTCAGAATCCAGCCACATATGGGTGAATCTATCGTACTGCCTTCTTTCATGGATTTGAAAGACGAAGATGTTAATCCTATAGAAATTTATGCATATTATATCGGATTATACATAAATAATATGCGGCATGGTATATTTCTTGATTATTACCTGTCATTTCCCGTCACATATGAAGTAAAGATTAGAAAGAAAATTGTAGAAAGCTTTGAAAAAGGACTTAAAAAATCTTTGCCGGAAACCCTTCTTAATGATCAAGAAATTATGAGTAAGTTCAGAGTCAATGGAGATATAAGCGAACCTGCGGCATATGCAGTATGTGCATTACAGGAATATGGATTTGATCCAATGGGAGATGAAGAAATTTTCTATGGTATCTTTGATTTTGGCGGTGGGACGACCGATTTTGATTTTGGGTTATGGAAGCAATCTGCCAAAAGAAGATATGATTATACAATAGAAAATTTCGGTGCTGGTGGGGACGAATTCCTAGGAGGGGAAAATCTTCTGGAAATGCTGGCATTTGAAATATTTAAGAGAAATCAGAATTTCATGAGAGAAAAGGGATATACTTTTACTCTGGCGCCAAAATGCAAAGAATTTCTAGGGTCAGATGCCTTGCTTTCGGATTCACAGGAAGCGGAAAAAAATATGCATAATCTGATGGAGGTTTTAAGACCTTATTGGGAAGAGTATAGAGAGCCGGACGACAGTGAAGAGGAGGAACCGCAGGCAGGGATGTTGATGGTGACTCTGTTTGATCGGGAAGGTAATGATCATGTGAATGAAGAATTGGAATTCAGCCTGTATGAGATAAATCAGTTTATTGAAGATAAAATACGGGAAGGTGTCAATAATTTTTTCTCAGCTTTAATGTTATCGTATCAAAATGAAAAAGTAAAAAAACCTTCAACGGTAAATATTCTTCTTGCGGGAAATTCCAGTAAGTCGCCTATTGTGAGAAAAGTGTTTGAGGAAGAGATAGAGAGACACAAGAAGGTGATGAAGGAGAAATATCCGAGTGAGGGTGATGTGGAAAATCTGTTTGAAATTTTTCCGCCACTTGGCACAGAAGAAGCATATCAGAAAATGGAGGAGAGGGGAATCTATTTTGAAAGGGATAATTTTGAAAAACCTACCGGAAAAACTGGAGTGGCTTTCGGACTGCTTCAATGTAGAAAAGGTGGTAATATCGAGAGAATTTCTAATGTAGACTCAGATGTAGAGATTCCATTCCAGTATTTTATCGGGTGGAGAATAAAGAAAAAATTTGTCATATTCAAGGACGATTCAAAGATAACGAAATATATGGGAAAGCCGGATTATAATGTCTGGTATAAGTTTATTGAGGCCAATGAAGAAGTTTTTGATCTATATTATACAACGCTTCCGGAATGTGTAAATGGGAATACTTTTGTGGATGGAAATGCTGCGGTTAAGAGACATCGGTGCAATCTTGATATCGTAAATGAAAATGCGTTTGTTTATATTAGATCAGTGGGTCCACACACGTTAGAATATGTTGTCGCTGCCAGTGATGATGTGGAAAATTCTATGCTTGGGGAAATTATAAGAAAGGAACTTGGATAATACGAATGGAAAATAAAGAAATTCTTTTAAATTCTTTGAAAAATACAAATGAACTTTATTTAAAATCCAGTGGCGGGAGATGTGCTGAGAAGTTTGAGGAAGTAGGGACGGCTGATACAATCCGGACAGACTTTATCGCACTTTATAGAGTTGATGAGATTACCTTTGAAGATAAGGCCCCTAGAAAAGAAGCCCTGGAAAATGTGATTAGTGCTATGAATATAGAAGGGGTAAATTTTGTTTATATGATAATTGGAAATAAAAGAGGTGTAAATTTCTATTATGGTGCTGTAAGAGACTTTTCCACAAAATCGAATGATTTAGCGATTCATGATATTGGAGATATGATTCTGAAACCGAGTCTGCAAGGAAATTTCAGAGGAAGTGTGATTACAGAAGTCGGAGCAGATGATAAGAAGGAAATAATGAAGGAAATTGAAAATTTTAAAAGGGCGAAGCTTTTGGAAGGGGTTCCTGGAATAAACAAGGATGATGAAAATTTTCAGTCAGTTGACAGAATCATAGATGTTATGTTAGGAGATGCTTTTGTATTGATGCTTGTTGCGAAGCCGGTTAAAATGGAGTGGATCAACAAAATTCAGGACGATATGTATTGCCTGTATAATATCTTATCTCCTATGGCGAAATCTTCCGTGCAGGAAAGTATGGGAGAAAATAGCAGCACAAGTAGTTCTGAAAGTGAGGGAACTTCGGAGACAACGGGAACAAGCTGGTCTAATACGAAACAAGAGGGAGAAAGTACATCCGCTAGTCATACTGTAGGTTCGAGCGAAGGTAAGGCCGGGGGAGAAAATAAAAGTATTTCTCAGTCCACATCTGGTAAGAGTGGTTCCAGTGGGACACATACGGATTGGAATAATTCAACGAACGAGTCTGATTCTAAACAGGAATCGAAGAGTTCAAGTGAGTCTTATACTACAGGGAGTTCTGAGTCGAGTGGGGGAAATAAATCTAAAGGGACTTCTACACAGACCGGGACAAGTAAGGGCAGTGCTACGACTCTTGAAACAGTTAATAAGAAAGTTCAGGAGTGGATCAAGTACATGGACGATGTTATTTTTCCAAGATTGGATTATGGATCAGGAAAGGGAATCTTTATTTCCAATGTGTTTATTTTGGGTAGGGAGCAGGCATCACTGATCAAGCTGGAGAATACGATTAGGTCCGTGTATGGTGGTGAGGCAGGGAATAGGATGCCATTAAAGGCTTTCGATGTTCAAGGCAATGAGTTGTCTTTTTTAAAGAAAATGCAGATTCCCAGATTACATTATGGCAAAGAACTGAGTTTTGAGGAGAGAAGTGTCCGCACGGTATGCTCGCAGTTATTTGAGGATAACACTAAAGTGTTTCTTGGAAACTGGATGTCATCGAGAGAATTGAGTCTGATGGCAGGTATTCCGCAGAAAGAAGTTGTGGGATTGGCTTTGCGGGAAGAAGTTGAGTTTGGACTAAATATAGATGAGAAAATGGAAGAGCCAATATTATTGGGGCATTTAGTACAAAGTGGTGTTGTTCTTGATGGAAAAGATGGCGGGCCTAATATACCAGTGCATTTTGATAAATCCTATTTTGATAAGCATATCTTCATTACTGGCGTCACTGGCAGTGGAAAGACCACTACCTGTCAAAAATTATTGTTGGAAAGTAAGGAAAATTTTTTGGTCATTGAACCGGCAAAGACGGAGTACAGAATACTTGCTACAACTGAATTTCAGGATATGCTTGTCTTCACGCTTGGCAAGGAGACCGGCGCGCCCTTTAGACTAAATCCCTTTGAATTTTTCGAGGGTGAGAGTATAACATCGCGGGTTGACATGATAAAGGCGAGTATGGAAGCGGCATTTGATATGGAGGCAGCAATACCTCAGATTCTTGAAACGGCCATCTATGCGTGCTATAAAGATAAGGGATGGGATATTTCTACTAACCAGAATCGTAATTATGAACAACCTTATGCTGATGGCGTATATTCTTTTCCAACGTTGAGTGATCTGGAGAAAAAGATAGATCAGGTAGTGCAGGAACAAGGCTTTGAAGATCGTCTTAAAAGTGAATACATAGGATCTATTCATGCGAGGTTAAAGGGATTGACGGTTGGGGCGAAAGGAATGATGCTTGATACGCCGAGATCAGTTGATTTTGTTGAATTACTTGACAGGAAAGTGGTATTGGAACTTGAAAATATTAAAAGTGCTTCGGAAAAATCCTTGATTATGGGATTTATACTTGCTAACCTGTCCGAGGCTATAAGGATAAAGTATAGTGAGAAACATGAACCAATAAAACATCTGACGCTTATAGAAGAAGCGCATCGTTTACTCAGTAGGTATATGCCAGGTGACAGCATGAACAAGAAACAGGGTGTTGAAATGTTTACCGATATGTTGGCAGAGGTAAGAAAATACGGCGAATCGCTTATCGTAGTTGATCAGATACCCAATAAGTTAACACCGGAAGTATTAAAGAACACAAATACTAAGATAGTACATAGAATATTTGCGCAGGATGACAAGGAAGCGATTGGAAATATGATGGCGCTAAAGGATGAGCAGAAAGAGTATTTATCTTATCTTGCATGTGGAAGGGCAGTCTTGTTGCATCCCGGACTGTCAAAGTCGATACAGGTACAGATTCTGCAGACAGAAGCAAATAATACGGATAGAGTGCCGCCGGAGGATGAACAGTTGAGGATGCAGATAATGGAGTATTACTGTTCAATATATAAAAGGGGCGTTCTTCCAGGGTTGGAAAGATTTTCTGACCGTCCTGATAAAATGATTGTAAATTTATATTTAGAAAAGATGCATGCGAAGAGTGTATTTATGAAAGATTATCGTACCTGCATACATAAGAGAAAGATAACCAAAGCATTTGAGGAAGAGGTGACCGCTATAGGCAGGTGCTCGGGTTATGCGAATGTTTCAAAAATAATCTGTGGTTTATGCCATAAACAAAAGGCGTTGGAGGAACATCCGGAAATAGAGGAATATGTGAAAGAATTATTGACAGAGATTGCAAATGGCAAAGAAGATTATAATGTGACGACATATCACAAACATGAGATTTTGTTTGATTCATTAATGGAATAGGAGAAGATAGTTATGGCAGGAATTCTTACGGCAGTATTTGGTGCAATTGGAGGTTTTGTGAGTAGAGTAGCAAGTTTTGTTGGCAGTACAATAACTGCGATCGGTTCCACAGTGTGTGGGGCCGCAAAGGGATTTATTGGTGCTGTTGCAAAGATAGGAGTTGAAACAGTCGGGGCAATAAAAGAGGCTGTCGGTTTTGTTGGTACAATTATGCACTCGATTGCGGAGATTGTGCTTGGTATGAAATTGGAAGATACTTCAGAAGAACTTGGAGCAAAAGCTGTGCAGGCGGAAAAAAGTATAGATGATTTCGATGGGGACGCCGAGGCATATATCCACTATTTGAATGATGAGATTGAACTTGACAGAGCCAGGTTTGAAAAAATGACGTCAGAAGAAAAAATAGGATGTGAAGCTATCGGTATAACTCTGGAAACAAAAGCGGTGGAACAGAAGCTTGGAGGAGTGGAGATTCCAGAAGAGAGTCTGGCTGAACTTGGGAAAATACATATGGCAGGGATTGATATTGATGCGGTAAAATTGCTGGATATCATAAAACAACTTAAAGAATCAGGAATCACCAATATGAATGATATTGTGGATTATTTGGAGGGAAAAGGTGACAGCGACAGGATTAAGACTGGCGAAGCATTAAAGAGTGCGATGGGTGATGGAGCATTAGAAAGGATATACCAGATTAGGGATGCAGTGATCAGAAATGAGGAGAATTAATCTGATAAAGGTGAGATTATGGAGAACAGGAAATATCTTTTTTGGATGACGGACAAAGGGATTCAAACCTATAAGGTGACAGATAAAGAAAATTTTGAATTGATCAAGTTTAAAGGTGAAGATATTTATACAGATACCGACCTATTGAGATTTGTTGAGTGGTTTAATAAAATGGCGTCTATAGCGGCAGATGAATACATTGATTTTTGCTATTTATCAGATAAGCCGGTTGAGTTCCCGGAGTTTTCATATGGCATGCAGGCGAAGTCATCCTGGCACAGGCATGAGATCAGTCTTTTTTGTGATAAATATGTAAATATTGAAAATTATGAAATTGTGGTTGATGATGATCATTGCTTTACATGCCAAAATGGGAATATATTCGATAAGAGTTCAATAAAAAAGATATATCTTAAATGCGTTCCAGAATTTGTTTTTGATGAGGAGGTTTCAAAAACTGATTTGAAATCAGAGAAAACAAGTCTGGTCAATAAATATTTTATTGACATGCTGCGAGAATTGGATAAGCAATAGGTTATTAGTAAGGGAATGATCAGAAACATTCCGGATTAAAGGAGCCCATTATTCATGGCAAAAGAAAAATCTTCCAAAAATAACCGCATCCTAGACATCTACACTCGCCTCTCAGAAGGCCATATCATCAACAAATCCCAGGAGGCCCAAAAGTTTGGCGTAGATGAACGTTCCATCCAGCGTGACATTGACGATATCCGTGCCTTTCTTGCCGACAGACAATCGGATAAAGCGGCTGACAATCGTAAGATTGAGTATGACCACAGACAGAAGGGTTTTATCATGACCGGCTCTGAGGCTTCCATGATGTCAAACAGTGAGATCCTTGCAGTCAGCAAAATCCTGCTCGCCAGTCGCGCCTTTACGAAAAGGGAGATTGGCAGCATTTTAAAAAAGATGGTGCAGGGTTGTGTCCCACAGAAAAATATGCAGTTGGTTAGGGAACTGCTTTCTAATGAACGATTCCACTACATGGAATTGCATCACAAGAGCCATATTCAGGATAAGCTGTGGGGTCTGGGGGTAGATATTCAGGAGCACAACCTGCTTGAGATCACCTATACCAAAGCGGAACATACAAGAGAAACGGTGAAACGCCTGATCGAGCCGATGGCAGTTCTCTTTTCAGAGTATTATTTTTATCTGAACGCATTTATCGTAGAGAAAGAAGTAGATGGGACATATAAACATAAATATGATTATCCAGCGATCTTTCGTATTGACCGGATCAAGGACTATAAGGAGACGGGAGAAAGATTCCATGTATCCTATGCGGACAGATTTGAGGAAGGAGAATTTCGTAAGCGGATCCAGTTTATGTATGCCGGGGAACTGATGCGGATCCAGTTGAAATATTATGGAGAGAATCCGGAACCGGTATTAGACCGGCTTCCAACGGCGCAGGTCATCGGGCAAAAAGAGCGTGAATATCTTATCAGTGCAGAAGTCTATGGGACAGGGATCATCATGTGGCTGTTGAGTCAGGGAAGCCGGGTTGAAGTCGTCCGGCCGGAAAGCCTGCGGCAGGAGATGAAGGAGAAAGCGTGGGAAATTGTCCAGCTGTACAGTTAAATCGAGCCGGGAAGATATTCTGTATAATTGTTAAATTTAAAAACATGGAGACAATCCAATATAGAGATTGTTTCCATGTTTTTTAATGAGCTATATGCTATTTTTCCATATCTACCGAATCATCAATCTCTTCAAACAGGTCAGTTACAGGGATTTCAAGTATTTCGCATAACCTTTCCATGGTATCGAAACGGATTGAGGAAGTTTTATTCGTGACAATGTTGTGATAGTTTCTATAGCATATTCCAAGCGGCTGACTGAGCCGGTAATTGGATTTTCCTTTTTCTTCGGGGATCTCTTTGTTTTTTTTATCGGATAATCATGTTGCAACTCCTTCTTTTACTTGATTATAAATATACTATGCGATACAACGATTTAGTGTAAAAGAAAATAAGTATACAACTAGAAAACGTTATTAGGATTGTTAAATCGTTAGGAAATTAAAAAAATATTTATTCCTAAATGACGGAATCTGTCAATGTGAATCCGTAAAATATGGGCAAAGCATTGAATGGAAAATAAAAGCAAAAGGAGGGTGATCGTCACATGGCAAAAAAGATTAGGTTTCCGTTGGAGATGCAGAACGGGATCGAGGTTCGGGATCTGGAGGAGTTAAAAGAAAACTTTTCGTTAGAGAGGATTCTTTTTTATCTGACAGACGGAAAATTGGAAACGTGGCTGCGGGACCGTTATGAGGATGGGCTTGCGGATGCTGTATCCGGGCTGGATAGGGCAGATAATGAATTTAATCGGAAGATATGCGAAATCTTTGAGGTGGAATATGTGCCGGAAGAGGAAGCAGATCTGGAAAGGATAGAGGAAAGAAAGCGGAAACTGGAGTTGCTTAAGGAATATACAGAGGATGAGCGGTATGAGAAGGTAATAGATCAGACAGCGTTTGATCAGGACGAGCTATATGATCTGTTGGATGAGGACCAGACAGAAATCTATTTATGCGGAGAACAGTTTTCTATTCCGCTCGGAAAAGAAGGGATCCATTATATCGGTATCAATATCCCGGTCGTTATTATTTCTTCTAAAGAAAAGATCGATTTTGAGGGGAAAGGAATTGTCTTTGAGAATATCCGCTTTGATGAAAAATATCAGAAGGTATTGGGTGAGAAGGATAAGCAGGGGGAAAAACCGCAGAGGGAGAACGGCCCATCCAGCTCACAATATGGCAGTTATTATCCTGATTCCTATATAAAATTCATGCTTCTGCCGAAGGACAGAAAAGAGGTGGAAAAATGCTATGAAAAGATTAGTGTAATGCTGGAAGGAGTGGGATATGACAGGGATAAAGATATCAGAGAACTAAGGGAAAAGTTTTTGGACAGTGGGATCGCAGGTATGGCGAAGGAATATTTGCAAACTTTGTAGATTGTCTTATTGATATCGGCGAAGAAAAGAAAATATATAAAAATATGGAGGAAGAGGAAATATGGGTAACGATATGAAAATTGTAAAATTTAGGATGATGATTAAAGATATTTATGTAGATTTGGGAAAGAAAGATCTGACAGATACATTGGCAGATGATTTGGGAGATTATATGAATGAAGGATATAATTCAGTATGGCTGGCCGTAGTGTATGATTATAATAAGTTGAATGAATATGGAAAGATAATCATGGATCAAGTAAGCCAAATGACTGAGAAGGATGAGGAGGAAGATGAGGATGCATTTTCATATCAAGTGCAATTCGTAGAAGAATGTCAGGACATAGAATATCGGACGAAGGCGGCAAAGGCGATAGTGCAGCAGCTGGATCAAAAATCAAAATTGCACTTTATGTTCTGGGCTCTGATGATCCTTGCTGTGGATGATGCAGATAAGGAGGAACATCTGTCACTGATATGCGACTTTGCGAAAATGTTTAAAGTCGGTGATGCCGAATTGATGGATTTGGTACGGATTATTCAGGGGATTTATGACATAGAAGGAGACTATAAGATTCAGACAGACTGGGCCGTAAGAGAATTTGGAAGTTTGATTAAAAAATATGAAATACCTATAAATAACATGGCTGTAAAGGCTACAGAAATGGCAGGGTTATGGCAGGGTTTATGAGTAGTGCGAGTAGTGTGTTTGGAAAGGGTGGTATAAGGATTTAAATGAATAAAAGGTAGATGGGATGGGCAGGGTATCCTCATGTGGATTTTTAGCCAGAGCGCAACGGTTGAGGTACTGCGTCCAGAAAGCCTGCGTCAGGAGATGCGGGAGAGGGCACAGAACATCGTAGCGTTGTACAGTTGATTTTGGAATATTGTGATATGGAGGCAGGCCATCAGCCTGCCTCCTGTTACGTTCACTTTACCAAGGTCAAAAATGGAGAGCAATCTTACTGCTGTAAATTTACACCTGTTAATTTTCTTGCTATTTATCTATGGATTACATATAATAAATGCAGAGGAGACGATGATTATGCCAAATATTAAACCAATATCAGATTTGAGAAATTATACAGAAGTATTAAAAGAAGTGAGAACAAACCAGCCGGTATATCTGACGCGGAATGGACGGGGAGCATATGCTATTGTGGATGTTGATGAGTTGGATCGATTAAAGGCGACTATTCAACTTTTGACAAAATTGGACGAGGGAGAGCAGTCTGCGAGAGAAAAGGGTTGGTTAACAGCGGATGAAGTAGAGGCTGCGCTGGGATTGTAAAATGCTGAAACTGATTTATACACCGAAAGCGTTAGAAGATTTACAGGGGATAAAAGCATATGTTGCCAAGCAGTTTGATGAAGACAGGGCCAAAGCCTGTGTCAGGGAGATTACATCAACGGCCAAACAGTTAGAGGCATTTCCAGGAGCAGGTCTTTGCTTAGAGACTCTGATAGAATATCCAACGGATTATCATTATCTGGTTGTAAAACTTAATTATGTTTTTTACAGGGTTGAGGGTGATTCTGTAAAGATCATCCGTATTTTGAATGAAAAGCAGGATTTTTTACAGATATTATTCGGAATAAGCAGTATATCTGAAGAAGGAGAGGAGTACTGGAGTGATTAGAGAGAGTTTATTAGCTTTTTTGAAAATCACTGGAGTAGTTTTTTCCTCATATACTTTAAATAATTTTTCTTAAAAGCTCTGATATTATCAAAGAACTCCATTTCAGAACGGCTAAATGAATTGGTCTCAGTCTTTTCAGAAAGAAGCTCCATCGTACAAATAAGGTCAGCAATCTGGAATAACTTATAATCTACAGGTTTCACTTTTCTTTACCTTGATGCAGGAATACTGAAAATCGAGTCTACGTGCAAAGTTGAACAAGGCATTGAATAGGCGTTTCCTTTCCTCTACCAAATCGTTAGCATACACAGATTCACGTCTTATCAGTGGACCAGTATGGATAGCATGATCTTTCAGATTCAACCGCTTTATTTACAAAACAAGTGGTTTCTATTCTTCAAATAAAATGCTATAATATGGGCATAGATAAATACAAATACATGATAGCACTAATCAGTCAGAAAGGGGCAATACAATGACTACATTGGAAAATACAATCTCCATTCTGGAAGGTCTGCCGGAAACAGACTTGATCAAAATACAGGCTCTCGCTAAAAAGCTGTTCCAGCGCCATGAAGACAAGGTGGCTGATGAAGCAGTTGGCCAGTTCCTCAAACCCATGTCACGGGAAGATTTTATGAGGGATATAAAGAACGCCGAAGATGAGTTCGCCCGGGGAGAATACCAGGAGATGGGAGAAGCACTTGATGAAATTTACCGAGAACTCAAAATATAAAGTCATTATTATGCGGACGGCCAAGGCTCAGGTTGCCCGTATTTTGCGTTATCTTCGACAGGATTTAGGAAACGAACAGGCCGCCAGGAATGTCAAAGAAGACTTAGAAGAGACCAAACACAGGCTTTCTTACACAGCTGGGAGTCTTAAGCTGTGTGACGATCCTGAACTGCGGGCTTTGGGCTATCGGACAATCCATCTTAAACGCCACAATTATCTTTTGCTTTATAAAATCATAGACGATACAGTGCGTGTTGATGGCGTCTATCACGACCTGCAGGATTATGAGAATACCTTGCGCTGATTTTACCTGAACATTTCAAAAATAACTTTGGAAGCTCGCTACATATCCGTTATCAAAAAGAGGGCGGTGTCCCGCATATATCCAATGCGGGTCCTGCCCCAATAATTTTATTATAGTATGCATAGGTGGTTCCAGTGCTGAACTCGCTTAGAAAAGTAGTGGAAAAATAAGCGAAAAAGTGATACAATAATAAAGGTTTTATATATGTAAAAATTACAAATGAAAGGTGAGCAGTTATGGCAAGATATACTTATACATTACGTCAGGAAATAAGTCATCAAGGTTTAAATAAATATCGAGTGGTTACAGCTCAAAATAGATATGAGCTAAATCAAAAGATTGCAGCTATTCAAGCACAATGGGATGAACAATGGCGAAGAAAGTGTGAGGTAGAGGCACGTAAGCAGGAATTAGAAGCTAGAAAGAGAGATAAGGAGCAACAAAAACGAGATATAGAAAAAGCAGTTAAATTTGCTGAAGATATGACAAAAGATGCGGTTGACAGGTTGGAACAAATAGAAAATATATTAAAAATTCAAACAAAACCGTTAGAAGCTTGTGATATGTACGATAAAACCCAATTTACGACAAGTGTGCCTGTTAAGCCAATTCCAAAAACTTTTTCAAGAGAACCTCTTCGTGAAGATAGTATATATAATCCCCCAATGTCTTTCTTTACGAGTATTTCAAAAAAGAAAAAGCAGGCTTTTATAGATGAAAATGATGAGAAATTCAATCTTGATTATAAAAAATGGCAAGAAGAATGTGATAAAATATCGAATGATAATTCTAATGCTGTTGCTTTATACAGAGAGCAAGTTGAAAAATGGGAAAAGGAAAAGAATGAATTTTTACGAAATAAAGAAGAATTTAATAAGGGGATTGATGAGCTATTTGTTTCATATAGGGAGGGGGATAAAGATGCATCAGAAATATATTATGCAGAATTGTTAGAAAGAATAAATCTTCCACTTGAATTTGAAAATGAAACAAAGTGTGAATATAACTCTGATAATAAAATGTTAATTGTTGATATTACGCTGCCAACAATTGATAATTTGCCTAATTTAAAGAAGGTAACGTATGTTAAGTCTTCTGGAGAATATAAGGAATCATATCAGTCAGATGCTTTTATGAAAAAAATGTACGATAAAGCGATTTATGATATTGTTTTATTAACATTAAAAGCAATATTTGGTGCAAATGATTCAAATGTAGAAGCAGTTGTACTTAATGGTAAAGTAAATACAATAGATAAATCAACAGGTAAGGCAATTTCGCCATATATATTATCTGTAAATGTTTCAAGAGAAAGTTTCAAAGATCTTAATTTAGAATATATTGATTCAAAGGAATGGTTTAAGAGTTCAAAAGGAATATCGGCTGCAACATTTACGAAAATTACACCAGTTGCTCCAGTGGTAGAGATGAGCAGAGAAGATTCGAGATTTATTGATGGTTATGAAGTGGCTGATAAATTAGATGACTCTGTAAATTTAGCGGCGATTGATTGGCAAGATTTTGAGAATTTAATTCGTGAGTTATTTGCTGAAGAATTTAATTCAAATGGTGGAGAGGTAAAAATTACTCAAGCAAGTAGAGATGGTGGTGTTGATGCGATTGCATTTGATCCAGATCCAATTAGGGGTGGTAAAATTGTTATTCAAGCAAAGCGTTATACAAATGTTGTAGGCGTATCGGCGGTTAGGGATTTATATGGAACCGTAATGAATGAGGGTGCAACAAAAGGAATTCTTGTTACAACATCCAATTATGGAAATGATGCGTATGAATTTGCAAAGGGAAAACCTTTAACGTTAATGAATGGAGCAAATCTATTATTTTTGCTTGAAAAACATGGACATAAGGCTAAAATTGATTTAAAAGAAGCAAAAGAACTGAATAATCAAAATAATTTTTAGGTATTGGTTTGTTACTGGTGCCAAAACGGTGCCAAGAAACCATGCAAATAAAAATACGCCACACAAAAACAACGATTTATGCTGTTTTCCGCAATAAAAAGTATAGAAAATACCATAAAAAAATACTATTCAAATACCGTGAGGGTGGCAGGACTGTTGGGTCTGTGTGGCTACTATCATTGAGTAATTGTAATTTATGGGGGCAGGCCACCAGCCTGCCTCCTGTTAAGTTCGTTTTGGTTCAGGACACTTTAATGCAGTCCACTCTGTGACAGGATATATTCCCGTACAGATTCTTTAGGGATCTTCCATATTCTTCCAATGCGGAAGCCTTTAAGCACGCCTTTGTTTAATAGTTCGTAAGTGCGGTTCTTACCGATGAAAAGAGCTTCCGCTACGTCAGTAACGCTCATGATATCCTCATACTGGTTAAACATACTTTTTCCTCCTTTAGGCTGATTTCCAATGAATTATTAGATTGTTATCTCTGATACAACTTTTTATTACAAACATAAAAAGTAAAAGCGGTGCAGGGCAAGAAGGAGGTAACAGAAGGAAGTGGAAGTATATCTGAGCATTGATACAGCAGGACGGGAAACAAAGCCACAGGCAACATATGAGATTGTCAGGATCAGGAAACAGACAGTAAAGGGCTGGCGGCGGCTGGAGGTCGGGGAAGCAGCCAGTTTGATCGGAGAAAAGGGATATACAGTCATTCCCGGTAAGATGGTAGACGGTATGAAGGCGGAAAATTGTAAGGCGATGCAGGTCTTTATGGTAGATTTTGATGATGGAATAGGCTATCAGGAGATAGCGCACAGATGTCAGGAGATAGGGCTCCCGATCACATTTGCGTATCATACTTTTAGTTCTTCAGAGGAAAAGGAAAGGTTCCGGATCGCTTTTGTACACAGAACCCTGATAGAGGATCCGTTCATCATAAGGATCGCCTTGAAGATGTTGAAGAGTATATTTCCGGAGTGTGATTCAAATTGCAGTAATCCGGATCGCATGTTCTATGGAGGAAAGGAACTGATCTGTCTGCATGAGGATGCGACTTTTGCCATGGTGCAGCTACAAATCCCATTTTTCCAGTCTTTAGATAAAGATAAAAACTTTACCCGCAATATAAGGGAGTTTTCAGGGAAGAATAAAATCGCGTTGTTAAAAAAAGGGCTGGCAATGGGAGACAGCTCATTTTATCAGGACATTCTGAAAGATGACGGAAAAAGGGAACCTGCTACTATACATATAATAGGGGAACCCCCATTTCCGTCATTTTGCGTGATAGAAAGTGTGAAAAAAGGGGAGGATTTGCACCATGGCAAAAGGCGCAGACAGGAACAGAAGAATCTGGATCTGACAGATATGACGGGCTGTCAGCTGCTGGATGATTTCTTTTCGGGAAAAGTGGTCAGCCATGACCAGCGGTTTGCGATCCTTACAAACCTTCTAAGGATAAAAGGCGGCATGAAGCGGTTTTTTGAAGTGATGCAGGAATATTATGAACAGGAGTCCATAGAGAAATGGAAAGGGTATCGTCATTATATGAAAGAATACAATCCCAAAAGATGTACGGGGGAGTTCTGCCCTTATTATCATGTATGCGAGCATGAAGAAACGATCGCTTTGACACTGGAGAGGGACAGAAAAGTATCCTGTAAGGATGGCATAGAATATTATCCATTAGAAGAGGCATTTACATGTATGGAGCAAAACCTGAGGCAGGCATACTGTTTGGATGGAGCCGGGATACATCTGATCAAAGCGCAGACCGGGATCGGAAAGACTACTGCTTATATCAAATTGGTAAGGGAAGAAAGGGATGCGAGGTTCATCATAGCGGTGCCGACCATAAGGCTGAGGGATGAGATATATAATCGGCTGGTAAAGGAGGGGATCCCGGAAGGAGAAATGTTTGTCACGAAGAATATAAATGGCAATCCGCTCATACCGGGAGATATACAGAAGGCGTATGTGGAGGCACATGAGAGGGGAGAGCATGATCTGCCAAAGAAGATCATCCGCGATTATTATGAAACGATACGTGACAGGGAAGATAAGAGAACAGTTGCGGAGGAGTGCAGGCTGTATCTGGAAGGGATTCGTGTATTATCCGGGGAGAGGATCATCATCACCACACATGCTTATTTTGTAAATATGCCTCAGATGGATTTGCAGCAGTATACGGTCATCATAGATGAGGATATCCTGCAGCTATATTTCCTGAAACAGATGCCGTATGTGAGCATTGAGAGCCTGCAGGCAGTAAAAAGGAGTGCAGTACAGCCATATGCCGGGATCGCGGAACAGATGCTCAGTGTGGACGAGGATTTTTATGCAAAGATACAGGGAGGAGGCGTGACAGTCCCATTCAATATAGAAGAATTGGAAAACATGGACTGTGCCGATGGCGGTAACGTGAATGACATAGTCTATGCGAGGACTTTTGTAAAAACAAGCGGAAGGGATGGAAAACAATATGTGCGGTATTTCTGCCCGGGACAGCTCCCGAAGGCGAAATATATCATTCTTTCTGCGACCTTGAATGAAAGGATCTATAAAGAATATTTTGGGAACAGGATGACAGTGTACAGTTACCCGTATAAGAAAGCGAAGTACATGGGGAAGCTGATACAGCACACTTATCATTCCCTTGGGAGGGCGGATCTGCAGAAGAAAAAGCAGGTTTTTTTTTATGCAAAAACATCTGCAGGAAATGAAAGAGTTGAGATCATCACTTTTAAAGAAGCATCTCAATGGGAGGAAATGAGGGGCTGTAACAGGTCGGGGATCCATTTTGGAAATGCCACCGGGGTAAATGATCTGGCGGGAAAAGATATAGTGATCATAGGTACGCCTTTTCTCATACCGGATGTATATAAACTTGCGGCCTGTTATCTGGATTCTGAGGTAAACAGTAAGATAGATAAGGCACCCAAGATCAGGAGGGTGGACTACAAAGAGTATAATTTCCTGATCGTAACCTATAAGGATCCTCTGCTGAGGGAGATACAGCTTTCATCCATAGAGAGCGAAATGGAGCAGTGTATCGGAAGGACCAGACTTTTAAGGAATGACTGCTGCGTCTATGTATTTTCCGGGTTTCCCTGTGAGCAGGCACAGATAAAGATGGGAAATTATCTTTTACAGGATGGTAAAGGAGAGCAGGAGGATCAATAAAAACAGAGCAGAATTATTTTGAGTAAAGAATAAGGGATGGAAGGATATTCATGGTTTTTAAATGATCTGGGGCTGTTGCTGGAAGCAGTGACGGGTGCAGTGGATTTGTGAGATGAGGGCAGGCATTGTCCGTGCCGGATATCGAGTGATGAAGCTGCGGGGGTATATCCATTGTGGAGAACGGGAAGCGCAGACGGTTTCAATTACAGCGTGGTCAGGAGATGTCATATCCCAACCTGCTGTGACTGAGACGATGCGGACAGGCCGGAAGGCTGCCCGTGGAACACATGGATATACCGGTGGGGATTGTATGGACGGTGGCAGTAAGGCCGGCCAGGATGACGGGGAAGTTTGGAAGCTTCACAGTCAGTCATTTCAAAGAAATGAAATGATATATCATATAATTGAAAACAGGGACGGAGATCCTGGAAGTCATTCCAGGATCTTTTTTGTCTGCCGGCAAGATATTTCAGAGGATGACAAAATTTGTCACAGTCGAGTTATATACTCATGTCAGAAATGACTTAGAAAAAGTTCTGGCGCCAGATCATATCCGGCAGGATGGTAGCAAAGTCATAAAAAGAAAAAATAAGGAGGGCATCATGTATTGTGAAAAGTGTGGGAAACAGGTAGAAGAAGGAAGCCGGTTCTGTCCTTACTGCGGGGCCGCAAACAGTCCGGAACCGGTACGAAAAGGGCAGGAAATTCCGGCACAACAGGAGCATGTAAAAAAAGAGAGAGCAAAAAAGGAGAGCGTAAAAAGGAAAGGGAAAAAACTGCCGGTGATCATCATTGCTGCAGTCGTGGTCATGATCCTTGGGATCATGGTCTTTTCGGAGGGGGAAGGGAACTCAAAAGGCCATGTGGAGACCATGAAAGATTTATCACTGTATGCGGGTTATACGGAAGCAGAACTGGTGGCGGAACTTGGTTATGAAAAGAATGAATATGGGATATACCCGCAAGAGGATCATATGAACTTACTCTTTGAGGATGGGAGGATATATCTGATGCAGATCCGCAGTCCGGAGGATGTGGGTATGACGTTGTGCGGTGTAGGGTTGAAGGATTCCCTGGAAAAGGCAGATGCGGTCCTGGAAAAAAGCGGATTTGTCAAAGCAGGATCTTATGAGACAAATGAGGTTGCTGCAGATGGCTCTCTTGATACGGTAGATGTGCAGGTGACCTGTTATACGGAAAGCGGGACGGGATATCCATATTATGTCAATTCGGATATGGACGGACAGATCTTATCATTGATCTACGGACTGGAAGCAGAGGAGCCTGACTTCACGAATGAGCAGGAAGAGGGACTGGCAGATCCAGAAATGCAAGAAGAGGAGGAAACAGAAGATGCGTTAGCGGAAGAAGAACAGACAGAGACACAGGAGCCAGTGGAAGAGCTGCAGTTTCCGGCTACAGAGCCTTTGACGTATGGCGCATATTCCGGTGACGATGGAACAGGGGGCATGAATACCGCCGAGGTGGGATTTTATACGGACGAAACGGGCGGCAGCTATATTTATATAGAATGTTGGAGAGATGACCGTGCGGTAGTCTATTTTGAGGGAATGTTGGAAGAGAACGGGGACACCTATCACGCGTACTGTGAGGAAGTAGATACCAGTATCCTTGTCACTTTTGCGGATGGTGGATTATATGTGCAGATAGAAGATTCAGATTTTACAGATATCGAACTGATGGAAGGATTTTATCATCTGGATGCGGCCCTGAACCTGGATGAAGTCGGTTAAAGGGGCTGTTATGAAAAATCAAACATGGAAGGAGAAGAGGATATGTTTTGTAGAAATTGTGGAAGAGAATTATCAGAAAGCGTAGTGTTCTGTCCGGTCTGCGGGACGAAGCGTTCAGAGACATCGGCAGAAAACGACAGTGTTCAGACCGCAGACAGATATACAGGGGAGAATACTGATTCTCAAGATCAAAAGACGGACGAAAATGTCGGACAAAATATGATTTCTAAGGCGTGGAACGGATCATTGTTCACCAAAATAGCCATTAAGTTTGGAAATGTCCTGGAGATACTGGAAGGGATATTCTTTGTGATATTATCCGTTATCCTGTTCCGGGAAAAAGGTTTTTGGGGATATGCTTTCGGGCTTCTCTTTGTATTTGCGGGGATCGGATGCTGTGTCAATGGTGTCATGTTATTGATATCCCGTAAGCATAGTGAGGCTTCACCACCGACTGAGGCAGAGATCAGAAAGAAAAAAAGAAATCTCTGTATTGGCGTGGTGGTCATGGTGATCGCACTGATCGTATGTATCAATACCGGCGGAGGCACATATGCCATCGTAAAATCTGTTTCCTTTGAAAGTATTGGAAAAGAGACGATCGGGGAGATCGTGAATGAAAATATAAAGAGTCCGGAATGGACACAGACCAAACTGGATAACGATTCCAGATTAGTATACGTAAAAGGATATTGCCCGGCATATGGGGAGACGATACAGATTGAATTTTATTATGAGAAGTTAAAAGACGGCTCCCATGAAGTGTCATTGAACGGGATATCCTGTCCGGACAGCGATGAAGAATATGGTACGCTGGAAGCGGCGATCATATGGGCTTCCTTTTATGATTGAAGAAGGAAGAGGCGGATGATACAATGATCTTGTGCCGGGAAGAGCATGCTGGTCGGGTAAAGTCCCTGAAAAGAGACTGGCCGGAAAGGAAGGAAAACAGTGCGTATATTGTTATTGTTAAGGGGAGCGCCGGGGTGCGGTAAGACTACCTGGATAGAAAAGAATGGACTGCGTTTATATACATTATCTTCTGATGAGATCCGTCTTATGTATCAGAGTCCGGTCATGGGAACAGACGGTCAGGTACATATCAGCCAGGATAATGACGATGCAGTCTGGAAAACGCTGTTCCGTATCCTGCGCGGCCGGATGCAGAGGGGCGACCTTACAGTGATCGATGCTACAAATGCAAGGACGTCAGAATTAAACCGGTATAAGGAATTATGTGCGGAGTACCGATACCGGGTCTACTGTGTGGATTTCACTGATATTCCGATAGAGGAAGTAAAAATGCGCAATATGGCACGGGAGCCGTTCCGCAGGGTGCCGGAGCGGGTGATCGATACGATGTATGCCCGGTTTGCGACCCAGAAGGTGCCGTCCGGGATCAGGGTGATACGCCCTGATGAACTGGGAACCGTCTGGCTTACGAAACTTGATCTGTCACATTACAGGGCGATTCACCATATCGGCGATATCCATGGGTGTAATACGGCCCTGCAGGATTATCTGGCGGTAGAGGGCGGTATGAAGGAAGATGAGTTCTATATCTTCGTGGGGGATTACATAGACCGTGGAATTGAAAATGCAGAGGTAGTAAGATTCCTGCTCTCCATTATGGACAGGAAGAATGTACTGTTATTGGAAGGAAACCATGAGAAGAACCTGTGGCATTGGGCCAATGAAGAGGAGACTGCGGACAGGGAATTTGAACTGGTGACGAAACCGGCTCTTGAAAATGCAGATATCGGCAGGAAAGAAGTGAGGAATCTCTACCGGCGTTTCGGGCAGTGCGCTTATTATCGTTATGATGGTAATACCTATCTGGTCACCCATGCAGGACTGTCATCCATACCGGATAACCTGTCATTTGTAGCGACAGAACAGATGATCCAGGGTGTGGGACAGTATGAAGATGCGGAACAGGTCGCAGAGACTTTCCGGGTGACTTCCCCGGCGGACTGCTTCCAGATCTATGGTCACAGGAATCTAAAACAGGTGCCTCTCACCGCAGAAGGAAGAGTGTTTAACCTGGAGGGACAGATCGAGTATGGCGGTTCTCTGCGCTGCCTGAAGATCGGGCATGATGGCATCTTGCCGTCAGAGACCTCAAACAGGGTATTCAGAAGTCCGGAAGAGAGGGAAGAGCAGAAACGTTTTGCGGAGAGTTCGGTTGCAGACCTGCTGATATCCATGCGTCACAATAAATATATCATGGAAAAGAGATACGGGGATATCTCATCTTTTAATTTTACAGATGAAGCTTTTCACGACAAAGCCTGGAACAGCCAGACTGTGCGGGCGAGGGGACTTTATCTGGATACAGCAAGGGGAAAGGTGGCGGCCAGGGCATACGATAAGTTTTTCAACATCGGAGAGCGCGAGGAAACCCGTATGGACAGGTTACAGCGCAGATTTCATTTTCCGGTGACTGCCTATGTAAAAGAAAATGGGTACCTGGGTATCGTCAGTTATAATGATAAAGAGGATGATCTGCTGTTTGCCTGCAAATTTACCATGGACAGCTTGTTTGTGGAAAGACTGAAAGAGATATTAACTGCAAGCATTTCCGGAGAGCATCTGGAAAAGATGAAAGATTATATCCGACAGAAGGATGTCTCATTTATCTTTGAGTGTATTGATATGGAGCATGATCCCCATGTCATAGCATATCCGGAGAATCGGGTGGTACTGCTGGATATCGTTCAGAACAGCATGGAATCCGTCAGGTATGGATATGATGAGATGTGTGCCATAGCAGAGAGGTTCGGCCTTATGCATAAGGAGAAAGCCTTTGAGATACCGGATTGGCAGACTTTTTTTGACTGGTATCAGGATATCCGCAGAGAGGGCTATGAATACCGGGGACAGAAGATAGAGGGATTTGTGATCGAAGATAGGGACGGGTATATGGTCAAGGTAAAACTCGCCTATTATAATTTCTGGAAACAGATGCGTGCGGTGGCAAAAGAGGTGTCCAGGAAAGGCTATATAGACAATACAGCCATGCTCGCAACGCCTGTCGCAAATGAATTTTACGGATGGCTCCGGACGCAGTACGATACGGGAGAACTGAAAAGGCTGCCGAAAGATATCTGCAGTCTTCGTAAGAAGTTTTTGGAAAGCAGATAAGAAGAAACAGATGAAAAAACTTATACGGCCGGTTTGACTGTGGGGGAGCTGAAAAGTTCTCCCTTTTTTCATATTTTTCAGAGTGACAGAAAATGTCATGACAGGGATATACAATGAACTTGTAGATCCGTAAAAACAAAGAACAAAAGGGAGGAAAATGTATGTTAACACATTTAATGAGCAGAATGGGTGAAGTATGTGGAGCTGGGGAACAGGATGAAGTGAGTTTTGTTAAGGAGAGCATGGATGATCTGTGCGAGATCCTGGAAGCGGAGATCCTGAAGAGTGATGCATCGGAGGAAGAGAAGCAGATACTGTTGGCGAGGCTTCGGAAGCTATGCAGTACAAAGACGAATATCATGCTTGTAGGAGCTACCGGTTGTGGAAAGAGCTCCACGATCAATGCCCTGTTTTCCTGTGATCATCAGGAAGAAGGGTATGTGGAGATCGCTAAAGTGGGCAGCAAGGCGGATCCGGAGACAAGGGATATCGAGAAATACCGGATCGGGAACCTGATCCTGTGGGATACGCCAGGGCTTGGTGACGGGACGGAGATTGATGAACACCACCGGGAAGTGATCACGGAACTTCTCCGTCAGGAAGATGAGGAGGGAAACGCCCTGATCGATCTGGTATTGGTCATCCTGGACGGTTCTACAAAGGATATGGGGACAACGTACAGAATTTTAAATGAGGTGATCATCCCTGAACTGGATGAGGAGACAGGACGTATCCTGATCGCGTTGAATCAAGCGGATATTGCCATGAAAACGGGGAGGCACTGGGATTATGAGAAGAATGAACCGGATGAGATCCTTACCCGGTTTTTAGAGGAAAAAACAGCCTCCATACAGGCGAGGATCAAAGAGGATTCCGGACTGGATGTTGAGCCCGTTTATTACTGTGCGGGATACGAGGAAGAGTCAGGGGAAGTGGTCCGTCCTTATAACCTGTCAAAACTGTTATATTATATCCTGAGTGCCCTGCCAACGGAAAAGCGGGTGGCAGTGTTTGGCGGGATCAACACGGATTCGGAGCAGTATGAGTATAATGATGACGGGATGGATTATAACGAAGGTGTGAAGGAGAGTCTTTATGGGATGGCCGATTACGTGGCGGAAGGTATCAATAGTGGTGCAGAGACAGGCTTTTTGATCCTTGGAGTGCCGGGAGCTGTTGTGGGTTCCGTGGTCGGGGCATTGATCGGAGGTGTCAAGGGAATTTTGAAGAGTATTTTCTGAGAAGTTCAAGTTGTAGGTGCGGCAGGAGTTGATCCTGCCGCTAAATTTTTGTCAGGACATTTGTGGGACAGGAATCCAAAGTGTCCAGAGAAGGGATGGGATGGAGGTGAGGCAGTGAGAAGATGAGAGACAAGAGCATACTGGATATTATCACGGAGCATGCAGCCAATGAGAGGCTGGATGCTCTTTTACTGGATGATGAAGAGTTTGTTGGACTGCAGAAAAAGATAGATGAGGCAGCTCATGAACTTGAAGGGATGGGGCTGACAAAAGAGCAGCGTAGTGGCGTTGACAGGATGGTGTCAGCGTACACGGAGAGCGCAGCATATTACAGTCTGGCAGCGTACAGGCAGGGGTTTCATGACTGTGGAGCCCTGCTCATAGAGATCGTGCCAGACAGGGCATGTCATCTGCGAAAGGAAGGAGGGGAGCGTGAACAGCAGTCTATATGATATAAAAGTCTAAAATGGAAGATCAAAAAGGAGGAAGAGAGATGGCTATGAGTTTGGAAGCGTTTACAACAGAGATCACGGATCTCATGAGAGAAAGAGGTTATGAGGTCAGTGTAAAGGAAGTGATCAAAAATAATGATATCAGGCAGACCGGGATTATCCTGATGAAAGGAGATGAGCAGGTCCATCCGGTACTCTATCTGGAAGGGTATCACAGGAGGTATCGGGACGGAGAGGATCTGGAGGACCTGGTGGAAGAGATGACATCTGATTATGAAACAGCCAGGTTCGATCTGGATATGGGATTCTTCCAGGAATTTGATCAGGTGAAGGAGAGGATCTATATGAGACTGGTAAACTATGAGAAGAATAAAGGACTCATGAAGACAGTCCCTCATTTCAGATGGCTGGATCTGGCGGTGATCTTTTATTATGCCATGGAGTGCCCTGAGGGAGAGAGGGCATCTGTCACGATCCGGAACACACACCTTAAGATGTGGGAACAGACATGGGATCAGATCTACCAAACAGCTAAGGAGAACATGGAAAGGGACATTCCGGGATACCTGGTCCCTCTGAACGAGATCATCGAAGACCTGTCAGGGATAGGACAGCCGGAAGATGGACATCAGCTGTATGTGCTGACGAACAGAGAAAAGATATATGGAGCAACAGCGGTCATCTATTCCGGGAAACTGGAGGAATTGGCAGAAAAGCTGCAGTCCGATCTGCTGATCCTGCCTAGTTCTGTGCACGAACTCCTGTTCTTGAAAGATGACCATAAACTGCAGTACCAGGCATACAGAAAGATCGTGGAGGAGATCAATGCGGCGGTCGTGGAACCGACAGAGGTATTGTCGGATAATATCTACCGTTACGATCGTGAAAAAAACCTGGTAAAAATGATCGCAGCATGACAGTGGAATAGGAGGGAGCAGAATGATCGAGATCGTTTTGAAATGTCTGGTGGTCGTCCTTGCTGGTGTGCTGAAAGAGATCAGCGAGGACTGAACCATACAGCATGGATGCCCGGACAGGGGATAGAGACAGACAGTGGATTTGATCTTAAAGAGATAAAAAGGAGGAAAAGAGATGGCGGCAAATGTAGAGAGTATGTTTTATGTGAGGGAGATCCCGTGGCACGGCCTGGGTACCAGGGTCATGGAGGCGCCCACATCGTCAGATGCCCTGCGGCTTGCGGGGCTTGACTGGAAGGTGTTGCAGGAGAACGTATATACTGAAAATGGGGAGCTGGTGCCGGGATTTTATGCCAATATCCGGGATAAGGACAGGCGGACACTCGGCGTAGTGAGCGACCGCTATAAGGTGGTACAGAATGAGGAGGCTTTTGCCTTTACGGATGCACTGCTAGGAGAAGGTGTCCGTTATGAGACGGCGGGCTCATTACAAAATGGCAGGAAAGTATGGATCCTTGCAAGGCTTCCCCATTCCTACATCATATCGGGGGAGCAGATCGATCCTTATCTGGTGTTTTCCAATACCCATGATGGGACAGGATCCATCAGGGCAGCGGTGACACCGGTAAGGGTGGTATGCAATAACACACTGAATCTGGCGCTGGAGACGGCAAAGCGTTCATGGGCCTGTGTCCATACCGGGGACATCAGGGGAAAGATCACGGATGCCAGGGAGACCCTGTCCCTTGCGGGGGCTTATATGGAGGCACTGGGGAGGAAATTCGATGAGCTGCAGAAAAAGCGGCTTACGGATCATCAGGTAAAGGATCTTATCGAGGTGCTCCTGCCGGTGGAGGAAGAGGATTCCAAGAAAGCACGGAATGTGATGCGCAGCAGGGAGGACCTGAGGGCGAGGTACTATGACGCCCCCGATCTTAAGGATGTAGGGAAGAGCGCTTACCGTTTTATCAATGCGGTATCGGATTTTGCTACGCATGCAAAACCCATACGCAGGACGGCGAATCATCAGGAAAATCTGTTTGCCCGTACCATAGAGGGGCATCCCATGATAGATAAGGCTTACCAGATGGTGAGTGCTGCGTAAGAGGACAGTATACTGCTGCAGCGGCGCTTCCTGTCTGCAGGTTCCCGTATCAAATAGAAGAGCCCTTTTGGTCTTTGGTATATCACGGGAAACGGGGACCGCAGACCGGCAGGCGAGAATTTTGCGCAGGATGGGAAAAGAAGGCGGAACAGGCAGGCATAGTTAAGAAAGCCGTCATAAGAGAAAAGACAGGAACAGGAGAACGGGTTATGGAGGGAAAGCATATGTATGAAAAGATACCAACAGGGGAGATGACGAGGGAGGAGTGGCTGCGGCTCCGGAAAACAGGGCTTGGCGGATCGGATGCAGGTGCAGTCTGCGGGCTGAACCCATACAGCAGTGCCATGAAAGTATTCCGGGACAAGACGAGCGATGATGTGGAGGAACTGGATACGGAAGCTGTCCGCATCGGGCATGATCTGGAACAGTATGTGGCAGAGAGGTTCACGGAGGCGGCGGGCTTAAGAGTCCGCCGCTCCAATTTTATGTACCGCAGCACCGAGCATCCTTTTATGATCGCGGATGTGGACAGGCTGGTGATCGGGGAAGATGCCGGATTAGAATGTAAGACAGCAAGCGCTTATAATGCAGACAAGTGGGCGGAAGGGGATATCCCGCTCCACTATGTGATGCAGTGCTATCACTATATGGCCGTGACGGGAAAGCGGGTGTGGTATATCGCGGCGCTCATCCTCGGAAGGGGATTTGTCTATAGGAAACTGGAATGGGATGACAGACTGATCGGGGAGCTGATCCGGATGGAGGAGGCGTTTTGGAACAGACATGTCCTGACAGGACAGATCCCGCCGCCAGACGGGAGTAAAGCCTGTGATGAGGTGATAGAAAAGTATTTTGGCAGTGCGAAAGCTGGTGAGATGGCGCTGACCGGGTTTGACGGGAGACTGGAGAGACGCAGGGAGATACTTAAGGAGATCGCGGGACTGGAAACAGAGAAGAAACAGATCGAGCAGGAAGTGAAACTGGCGATGGGGGAGTATGAACTGGCCAGGAGCGGAAACTTCCGTGTCTCATGGAGCAATGTGGATTCCACCAGGCTCGATACGAAGCGGATCAAAGAGGAGAGGCCGGAGATCTATGCGGATTATGCGGCCGTATCCCACTGCAGGCGGTTTGAAGTAAAGGCTGCATGACAGGAAAATGCGGCTGTCATGGTTACAGGAGAAAGGACTGCCGGGAGGGAAATGCCTCCCGGCGGGAAAAAGCAGGACAGGAGGAGATGGGAAGATGACAGAGGGAAAGATGGATACAAAAGACCAGCGTGACAGGTCTGTGCATGATTTTGATGATGTGTTCCTCTATGTGCAGGAAGAAGGACAGATCATCCATATCTCGGAAGGAGACGGTACGAACCTCCTGGATGAGGATATCAGGGAAGGATATGTTGATTATATCGATTACAGCCAGTATGACTTGTCGGGAGGTATACAGGAGGCAGACGGCGGCATGATGCTGTCTGCGGAGTATGTGAGAGAACGGTATGCACAGCTTGCGGACAGTATCGGGGATGTACTGGAGATGGCATATGGGAGACGGGATATAACGTTCCTACGGCTGGCAGGAAGGAGCTGAGAATGAAACAGGCAATGATAAGACTCTTAAGAGCGGAAGAGATCGAGTGCAGGGTATCCATAATAAAGGAGAATGGACTGAGCCTCTTACTCTATAAGGATGCCAGGGTGGACCAGCGCATCCTGGATGAGACCTTCGGATCCTTTGGGTGGAAACGCAGCCACCAGAGCATAGACGGGAACCTCTACTGTACGGTGGAGATCTATGACGAAGAGAAGAAGGAATGGGTGTCGAAACAGGATGTAGGTGCTGCCAGCTATTCTGAGAAGGAAAAAGGGCAGGCATCAGACAGTTTTAAGAGGGCGTGCTTTAACTGGGGCATCGGCAGGGAACTATACACGGCCCCGTTCATCTGGATACAGGGGGATCTGGCAAATATCCAGAAAAATGGGGATAAGCTGTACTGCAATGACCATTTCAGAGTGGCGTCCATCGAGTACAATGACAGCCGGGAGATCATATCCCTTGTGATTGTCAATACGAAGGGCGATTGTGTCTATGCGATGCAGGGCAGTACACCATCCGGGACGGGCAGGAAAAAGACATCCAGAAAAAAGGCGCAGGAATCTGCTCTCAGCGATGAACAGATGACAGCCCTGCAGGAGGAGCTTGCCCGGACAGGGGTAGCGATGGAGGCAGTACAGGAGAGGTATCAGATCGGGAAGGTGGAGACGATGGGAGAGACAATGTATAAGCGGGTAATGGAAGCACTGGGGAAGACGAAGAGTGTGAAGGCAGCATAAGTAAATTTATTATAACGATATATTTTATTGAAAGACTTCCAGTGGTTAATCCATTGGGAGTCTCTTATAAAATAAAGGGCATGGTATACAAGGTTTATTGTGGAAAAAGGATTATTTTCCATTTTTCCACCTATTCCACCGAATATGATGTATAGTAAGTATTGAATCAACATGCAATGATAATGCAGTGGAAGTGATGGAAAGGTGGAAATTGATAATGGGGCGATATTTGGATATTGATTTAGATGAAGGAGTTTTGAGTGAGGAAAACTTAGGGTGGATTCATGAACGAATTTTAATGGATTATGGTGTGAATTTGGAACTGATTTCTGAAGATGGATTCCAGGATAAGAGGCTGATAGAAAAAATTGCACAGAAGTACCAGTTAAATGAGAAGTGGTCTGATTTTAGGAAATTAATTTTTTTAAAAAAAGATTTGAAAAAATTTGATGAAAGTATAGAGCAGCGGTTACAATGGGAGCAGGGTGAAATTATTCGGGCAAATAAAAAAAGTGAAATTATAGAAAGTGAAAAGTTGTCCGCTGATAAACAAAATTTAAGAGAGCAAGAATCATCGAAAGATCAAGAAGTACTTAAACTATATGAAAAAATCACCGAGAAAGAGGAAAAAATAAAAAAGAAGGATAAGAAAAAGCTAAAGAATATTTCCTATGAAGATTGTGTAGCAATAATGGGATATATATTAACAAATAGCAGAGTGACAGAGAAAGATATAATTTTACAATATTTCATGAGGCACAAGTATACACAAATGGCTATGAATAAATATAGATTTGCAGACGAAAGGAAAGACGAAAAAATTGACTGCAGAAGTCGATTGAAGAGTTTAGACGTTTTTCCGATGAAAGATAGTAATTGTTTGCCTGTCTTTATAAAAGAACTGCAAGATATTCTGTTTACACAGAAATATATAAGGCTGTTTGATTTTACAGTGTTTGGCAGTGAAAGGGAAGAAGCAAAAGGAAGTTTGGATATAACACGCTATAGTTATAAATATATTGAAGAGATATATTCAAAATTAGAGGGAGTTTCTTACGAAAATCTTTATTATCTAAATGATATGCTTGGGATTTCCCTGACTAATACTATTTTTTTGTGCATATACAATAGAACTCAAAAGTATAGGCAAGAGGGGATGGAGATAAATTATAAGATTATAAATAAAAAGCTGTTTGATGTTGCGACTCTGTTGGGTAAATTTAAATGTATCTATAGTCGTGATATTTTGGCAAAAATTATCTTTAAATTTTTACTCACTTTTGATGTCAATAAGAAACAAAATATAGAGGAAGAAATCAATCGAATGTATGAAAGTATTGGGAAGGCCTGTGATCAGATCTGTAGTTATTTAGAGACAAATATTGATAGAATAAATTGTTATTACCGTGATTTATGTGATGCTAAGGTATGGTTATATGCCAATGATGACTTGAGATATGGCTTTGATGAAGAGATGGCGTTGACAGTGGAAAGAGAATGTGAGATATGGATGAAGAAATATATAAGGAATAAGACTGTTGATAAAGTTATCGGGAATGATGCAATGAAATGGAGGGGCGATTATAAGCTTAGAGAAATGAAGTTAATAAAAGAACCGGATAATTTATATGCACAATTACATATGGCTGTTATGAAGGGAATTTGGAGGTGATTTTTTCATGTATCCGAAGGACAAAATTTTAAAAATTTTATAAAGAAATGTCGGTCGCTGGAAAATATTGCATTGGCGATGTAAGATGGACATGCAACCGTAAAAGATTTCTAAATTCAAGAAGAAATGGAGGAGAAGTTATCGGAAAATGAAAAAATGTGTTGACGTTCTGGAGTTTGTAGAACGGGATGAACAGGGACAGATCAAAGGCAGAGAGGTTCTGGAGTTTGTAGAACGGGATGAACAGGGACAGATCAAAGGTAGAGAGGTGCTAGACTTCCTTGGAGATGAAAAAGAAGAACCATTCGCGAAAAAGATAACGGCAGGAAGCCAGGAAGCACCTCATAATATGGGAAAGGATAACGATTCAGCAATATGCATGGAAGGACAGATATTACCATTATTGCGTCAAAATCCGTATTGCCCAGTTACATGGACACCGGCAGATCCATTTCCGGCGACAAATTTTTGCGTGAAAGTTCTACAAAAAAAAATATTTTTGGATCGAACGGGAAAAGAGATGTCAGACCGTGGGGAGATAGAATGTAAAATTTTTGTATGCGGAAAAGAGTATGATTTGGTTATAAAAAATATGAAAATCCGTTCGTTTGCACGGATCGTGACAGATCAGATACCGGAGGCGATTATTGATCATGAGGAAAAGAAGGCTGAGAAAATAGTCGAAAAAAGGTTCAGACAAGATATAGCGCAGTGCAGGTCGGTTCAAATTTTTTGTCAAGCGGGATGGAATCGCATTGATGGACGGAGGCTTTATGTTTATGATGGCATTGACCTTGGAAATGAACGATATGTGGACACAGGATTGACATTGCCACATTTGAACTGTAGTAGAGAAACCCTTGTAGCGATTTTCCTCCGAGTTCGAGATTTATGTCGAGATATCACAGCAATCTCTGTAATGTTCGCCACTTCCTTGCTTGGAGTTCTCTATCGTCCATTTGAGGAGGCAGGATTCCGTCCGCGTTTTCTTCTTTTCATTCATGGCAAGACGGGCAGCATGAAAACGACGTTAGCTAAAATTTTGTATACGCAGCTTTGTAAGGATGAATTTCGGGACGAACCTCGGCGATTCGATACGGATACGGAAGTTTCGCTGGAACGTGCCATCGTTACGGCAGGTCAGGATAGCGTTACGCTGATTGACGATTTTTCGCCTGCCAAAATGGAAACGAGGAAAGGGGATATGACAAACAAACTCGAAACGATCATACGCATGGTGGGAGACGGAAGTAGCAGAAGTCGCTCGGATATTAAACTGGAGGATAAGCGCGGAGAAGGTGTGCATGGGATGGTTGTATTGACCGGAGAGCTTATGCCCAAGGGTTTGTCTTCAAATCTTAGATGCGTGTTCTGTCGATTAAATCGGGATGATGTTGATATAAGTACTGTGACGTGGTTTCAGGAGAATGAAGCCGCATATACTACTCTTATTGCCTCGTTTGCGGAATATGTAGGGCAAAATTTTGATTATATTATACAATATATTATAGAACGGTTTAACGATGAACGAAGGCGGCTTTTTGGGATTCTTAGGGAGAGACGGTTGGTGGATTCTGCTGTGACGCTAGGTTTGGTTATTGATATTTTCATCAAATTTCTACAGGAATTTTGTGGTCTAAATGATGGTGCGGTTTTGAATGTGCCCAGTCAGATGAAAAATTCTATCATTGATGCGGTAAGGATTAGTGAGCAGATGTCCACTGTTGAATCCCCCAGTGAAATTTTTGTAAGCACGCTAGAAGCTCTGATGCGGATGGGAGTGATCAAAATTGCTGAAGAAAAGGTCTCAATATTGGAATCTGGAGCATATGATGGATATTCAGACGGAGAATTTCTTTGTTTTCTTCCAGAAAGCGTACACAAAAAAGTAATCGCTTTTTTGAAACAAACAAATCGATATTTTCCGTATGATTGTAAGGAGATTCTGGTGTTCCTTGCAGATGATGGAATTAGCAAAACATCCTCAAATGGGGCCGGAAAGAGAACACTATGTGCTAGGATTTCAATGGGAAATGGGAAGAAAATAAACGTTTTAAAAATCAGAAAGAATATATTTGATGCGGTTATTGATGGAGGTTATGATGATTGGAATGGAGGAAAGTAGGATATGTCGGCTGATATTTCTGCAGAATTTATGTCTGATTGGTACATATATTATACAAAGGTTGTATCACAGGGGAAGATATGCGAAAGCATCATATAACTTGCCATCTCGAAGATAATAAACCGATCAAGGAGATCCAATATATAGTCAATAGTTGTGCAACATTATATATCGAAAACTTGTTAAAAAAGAGTGGATTGCCAAAAGATAAGAAAATAGCTATTTTAGAGCAAATGCTGATGAAATTACGAGTGGATCAGTAGTACTGTTTTATATTGATAGTTGCAATGTGAAGGCCAGCGTTTAAAGACGCTGGCCGGTAATTGTACATGAAAAGAGACCGAATTCAACATGACAATATGAGGAGTAAAGAGAGTTTACCGATGGGTGATAACTGTATGGATTGTTGAACAGTAAAACGATAAGAATAGTAAATTGGGAAAGGAGGCAAACAGCCTATGCAGATTGCCATCTACAGCAGAAAATCCAAATGGACCGGTAAAGGCGACAGTGTAGAAAACCAGATTGTCATGTGCCGGGAATATATCGAAATGTTCATTGAGGGGGGAGACCAAGCGCAGATCATCGTCTACGAGGACGAGGGATTTTCCGGCAAAAATACAAAGCGCCCGCAGTTCCAGAAGATGATGCAAGACATGAGAGAACAGCATTTTGACTATCTGGTCTGCTATAAACTGGATCGTCTGGGCAGGAATCTTGCAGACCTGGCCAATCTGATGGAGGATCTGGAGCGCAGGGGCACATCCTTTATCAGCATCAAAGAAAAGTTTGATACAACAACACCGATCGGGAAGGCAATGCTGTACTTTTCAGGTGTGCTTGCACAGATGGAGCGGGAGCAGATCGCAGAACGGGTGAAAGACAATATGATCATGCTGGCCAGAAGCGGGCGGTGGCTTGGCGGTAATACGCCTTTGGGATATTCATCCATAAAGTTAGAAAAAGAAGTCAGCGCCCTTAAGAAAAAATCCATGTACTGTCTGACGCAGAATCCGGAAGAGATTGGGATTGCCCGTTACATATTTTCCAGTTTTATGGAGTGCAGGTCGCTCACAAAAGTCTTTAAGAATCTGCTCACCAGTGATATCAGAACCAGACAGGGAAAGGAGTTTGTCATATCGGGGATCCGGGATATTCTGGTGAATCCGGTATACTGTAAGGCAGATCAGGAAGCTTATCAGTATTTTTATGACCTGGGCTGTCAGGTGTGTATAGATGAAGAAGAACTGGATGGTGAATCCGGTCTGATGGGATATGCCAAAACGACATCGACTCATTATAAGAACCAGAGTCAGCCCTGCGAATCGTGGATCATAGCGAAAGGGCGGCATCAGGGCATTGTCAGCGGGAAAGAGTTTGTCATGGTACAAAAGCTGCTGGCATGTAACAAGGAAAAGGGAGCAGCCTTCAAGAATTCCAGAAACAGTGTGTCACTTCTGTCCGGTCTGCTTTACTGTACCTGCGGGCACTTAATGCGGCCCAAAAACTATCCGGCTTCTCGTGTGACCGAAAAGGGAGAGAGGACTTTCTCCTACCGCTGTCCGTACAAAGATGCCACACATCGGGAAAAATGTGATGTAAAAAATGTCCACGGCAATACGCTGGATGCAAAGGTCTGTGAGGAGATTATCGGACTGACGAATCCTGATGCAGGGATCATTCCTATGTTAGAGGCATTGTTAAAGAAGATCAGGGATACAGATGAGGAGGTAGTATCAGAGAAGGATCTGTTACAGCAGGAATATAATAAGAAGAAAGAGGAGATACAGAAGCTGATCGGATCAATCAAAAATCTGGATGCAGACAGCGTCTCAGTACAATATATTAATGAAGAGATCAAGCGGATGGATGATGTGTGCAGGGAACTGCACAAGAGGATCACGGACATGGAGAGCCATAAGGAAGAAAATCTGGATGTTACAGATTACGTGAAAGAATGGCTGGAGAAGATGAAACATTTTCCGCAGATCTTTGAAGAACTTTCCATCATACAGAAAAGAGACTTTTTAAAAACGATCATAGAAAAAGTCGTCTGGGATGGAGAAATTGCCCATATTTATATCAGGAACCCGGTGCCAGGCAGGCACCGGGATATTTTTGTGCGTCTGAAGGAGAAATACTTAAGGCAATGGTATCCAAAGTTTCCGATTTGGAACCATCGCATTGCCGCACCCGCTTGGGCCCACGATAGCCACAAACTCTCCCTCGGAAATCTGAAGATTTATGTGGGTGAGAGCAGGGGTTTCTCCTTTGAGGTTGTGGTAGGAATAAGAAATATCCTGCAAAGACAGTATTGGCTGCATAAAACAACAACTCCTTATGATTATAAGATATTTTATGTTTTTCATGAAAATATGTGTTTTGATTGAAAAGAAAAGTATTTTGTGGTATCATCAAATTTAGATTTAATTAAAGTGGAGGACTAGCGCATGGCACAATTGTGGGGCGGCCGTTTTACGAAAGAGACGGATCAGCTTGTATATAATTTCAATGCGTCCATCTCCTTTGATCAGAAATTTTTCCGTCAGGATATTGAGGGAAGCATTGCGCATGTAGTCATGCTGGCCAAACAGGGAATCCTGACGAAAGAGGAGAAAGATGAGATTTTAAAGGGGCTGACCGGAATCCGGCAGGATGTGGAGGAAGGAAGGCTTCAAATTACTGAGGAATATGAGGACATTCACAGTTTTGTGGAGGCGAATCTGATCAAACGGATCGGAGATGCAGGCAAGAAGCTGCACACCGGCAGGAGCAGGAACGATCAGGTGGCTCTTGATATGCGGCTGTATGTAAGGCTTGAGGTTCTTCATACGGATGAGCTTTTGAAGAATCTTTTACAGACGCTGGTATCCATTATGGAAGCCAACGTGGAGACTTATATGCCGGGATTTACCCATTTACAGAAAGCACAGCCGGTGACTCTGGCGCATCATATGGGTGCTTACTTTGAAATGTTCAAAAGAGACCGTTCACGGCTTAAAGATATCTATCATCGCATGAATTACTGTCCCCTGGGGGCAGGAGCATTGGCAGGTACTACATATCCTTTAGACAGAAATTATACGGCGTCCCTTTTGGGGTTTGAGGGCCCTACGTTCAATAGTATGGATTCCGTGTCCGACCGGGATTATGTGATTGAATTTCTTGCCGCCCTGTCCACAATCATGATGCATTTAAGCCGTTTCTGCGAGGAAATCATACTCTGGAATTCCAATGAGTATCGTTTTGTGGAGATTGATGATGCATATGCTACCGGGAGCAGTATCATGCCCCAGAAGAAGAATCCGGATATCGCAGAGTTAGTGAGGGGTAAGACCGGACGGGTTTATGGTGCGTTATTTTCAATGCTGACTACTATGAAGGGAATTCCTCTGGCATACAATAAGGATATGCAGGAAGACAAGGAACTGACTTTTGATGCCATTGATACGGCAAAAGGATGTCTGGCACTGTTTGAGGGTATGATCTGCACCATGAAGTTTAATGCAGCAGTGATGGAGAAGAGTGCGGCCATGGGATTTACCAATGCTACTGACGCGGCGGATTATTTAGCAGGCCGGGGCGTGCCTTTTCGGGATGCTCACAGCATTGTAGGCAAACTGGTGCTTTACTGCATTGATAAAAAATGCGCCATAGAGGATCTTTCCATGGAAGAATTCAAGCAGATCAGTCCTTTCTTTGAGGAAGATATTTACGAGGCGGTCAATATAAAGACTTGCGTGGAAAAGCGTCTCACTGTGGGCGCGCCGGGACCGGAAGCCATGCGTAAAGTGATTGGAAAATACAAAGAATATCTGGCAAAGGACTGGCAGGATGAGGATGAGATTAATATTCCCAGATAGTACAAAAAAGGGATACCATATGAGGAGGATGAAAAAATGAGTGAGAAACTGAAGGTAGGAATTTTAGGCGGCACCGGAATGGTAGGACAGAGATTTATCTCTTTGCTGGAGAATCATCCCTGGTTTGAGGTTACGACGATTGCGGCCAGCCCGCGGTCTGCCGGTAAGACATATAAAGAGGCCGTGGGGGAACGGTGGAAGATGGATACACCCATGCCGGAGGCCGTAAAAGATATTGTGGTCAAGAACGTGAATGAGGTGGAGCGGGTAGCGGCCGAGGTGGATTTCGTGTTCTCGGCGGTGGATATGACCAAGGAAGAGATTAAGCAGATTGAGGAAGCTTATGCAAAGACAGAGACGCCGGTAGTATCCAATAACAGCGCGCACCGGTGGACACCGGATGTACCTATGGTGGTACCGGAGATTAATCCGGAGCATTTTGATGTGATTGCGGATCAGAAGAAGAGACTCGGAACGAAACGCGGTTTTATTGCTGTAAAGCCCAATTGTTCCATTCAGAGTTATGCGCCGGTGCTGACGGCGTGGAAAGAATTTGAACCTTATGAGGTGGTGGCGACTACCTATCAGGCGATTTCCGGTGCCGGCAAGACTTTTAAAGACTGGCCGGAGATGGTGGAAAATGTGATCCCTTATATCGGCGGAGAGGAGGAAAAGAGTGAGAAAGAACCGTTGCGAATCTGGGGCAAGGTGGAGAATGGACAGATCGTGCCTGCCACAAGTCCTGTGATTACCTGCCAGTGTATTCGGGTACCGGTATTAAATGGACATACGGCGGCGGTATTTGTCAAATTCAGGAAGAAGCCGACAAAGGAGCAGCTGGTGGAGAAATTAATCAATTTTAAGGGATTACCGCAGGAATTGGGACTCCCCAGTGCACCGAAGCAGTTTATTCAGGTGATGGAGGAAGATAATCGTCCGCAGGTGAAACTGGATGTCGATTATGAGAACGGTATGGGTATCAGTGTAGGACGTATCCGTGAAGACACTGTTTATGACTGGAAGTTCGTGGGCTTATCACATAATACGGTTCGCGGGGCAGCGGGAGGCGCTGTACTGTGTGCAGAGACTTTGAAAGCCAAAGGATATATTACAAAGAAATAAATGAAAACATGTTGAAGGGTCAAAATACAAAAGACGGGGACTGCTGCCGGTAAAAGGGTATCGGCGGCAGATATAGGGGTAGGTATAGGTATGAATAAATTAGAATATCAGGTGGATCTCTTAAATGCGATCAATCAGAAGCTGCGCAAAGAGGAAAAGATGCTCAAGCTGATCTGCGAGACATCTAACAGTGCTTTTTTGTACTATAACTATGAGGAGCAAAAGATTCAGACGATAGCAAACTGGGATCATTTTTTTAAGTTCGCGGTTCAGGATATGCGTGATCTGACGAAATTGTATGACTGCGTGGAAGAGAAAGACATTATTCCTCTTCGGGAGGTGCTTTTCATAGAAAAGCAGGGGATGAAGAGTCAGTCTATCGAAATCAGACCGAAAGACAGTCGTATCTGTATAGAGGTTGAAGTTAATATTGTTTATGATGATAAGGGACAGCCAACGGATAAGATTATTCGGTTTAAAGATGTGACCAAATTCAATGCACAGAATGATGAACTGACCTATATGGCTTATTATGATATTTTGACAGGCCTTTATAATCGTAATTATTTTGTGAGACTTCTGGGTGAATTTGTTCGCCGTGCCGGGGAAGAGAATGAGATGGTGGCGGTGATGTTTCTGGATGTGGATGATTTTCGCAGAATCAATGATGGTATGGGAATTATCGTTGGAGACGAACTGGTACAGCTTTTCGGACAGTATCTGATCGACCTGATGGGAGACAATGTGATAATATCTCATTTTAACAGTGATATTTACTGTATCGGAATTTATGCTCCCTATGGTGCCAGAAGTGTGGAAACCATCTATCAGTCTATTCGGGAACGTCTCAAAAAGCCGTTCAAGCTGACCAGTGGACAGGAGATTTTCATTACGGTAAGTGTAGGAGTCGCTGAGTATCCGGAGGCTGCCTCTAATACATTGGAGCTGATCAACTGTGCTGAGATTGTCATGTTTAAGGCAAAGAACATGGGAAAGGATAAGATTCAATATTTTGACGGAGCCATCTTAGAAGACTTTCTGCAGAATGTGACGATTGAGACAAAATTAAAAGAAGCGGTGTTTGCACAGAATTTTATGATGTATTTCCAGCCTCAGTTCAGAACCACGGACAGAGCTTTGCGCGGGGTGGAAGCCTTAATCCGGTGGAAAGATGATACCGGCGATATGATAAGTCCCGCGGTATTTATTCCGATTGCAGAGAAAAACGGGACTATTGTGCCTATTGGTACCTGGGTGATCGAAGAGAGTCTGAAAGCTTATGCAGAGTGGAAACGGAAATACCATTATCCTTTGATCATGTCTATTAATATATCGGCAATTCAATATAAACAGCCGGATTTTATTGATAAACTGTTACAGATTTTAGAAAAATATGAGATTTCACCTTATGAGATTGAACTGGAAATTACAGAGTCTGTTTTGATAGATGATTTTAAAGAGATTACCGAACGCCTTGCCGTCTTGCGGGATATTGGCATCAAGATATCCTTAGATGATTTTGGAACAGGATTTTCTTCGCTTTCTTATCTGAAAGGATTGCCTATCGATACCTTGAAGATTGATAAATCTTTTATTGATACGGTGATCACGGATGAGAACACCAGAATCATCACGGAATCTATTATCTATATGGTCAAGAAGCTTGGGCTTGAGACGATAGCGGAAGGTGTAGAGACCGAGGAGCAGTTTCAATATCTGAATGAGATTTCCTGTGATATCATTCAGGGATTTTATCTGGGCAAGCCGATGCCGGCAGAGAATATTGAGAAACTTTTGGCAAATATGACGGCAAATATGTGAGGAAATTTATGTTACTGGGCAGAATAACCGAACTGAATTATCTGAATAACTGTTACGATCGGGACGGCAGCCAGATCCTCATCGTTTATGGACAGAAACATATTGGTAAGACAGCACTTGTGAAGGAATTTATGAAAGACCGGCCTAACTATTATTATCTGGCCAGAGCCTGCTCCGAGAGAGAACAAACTTACCAGTGGGGGCGTCAGATGGCCCATGACGGTTACGTTGTGGATAAGTTTCCTACTTTTCACGATATCTTTGCGAAGATATCTCACCGCATAGGCGGTAAGAAAGTGATCGTCATTGATGAGTTCCAGAATATTGTCAGAGCCAGTGACAGTTTTATGAAGGAACTGGTAGCCTTTGTGCATAGTCAATGGAATAAGGATGATGTTATGGTGATCCTGTGCAGTTCTTCTATCGGATGGATAGAAAACAGCATGATCACGCGCATCGGCGAGGCGGCTTATGAGCTGTCCGGGCTATTAAAGATAAAAGGAATGTCCTTTGCGGATATTGTGGAGAGGTTTCCTAATTTCCGTATTGAGGAGTGTGTGGAGGCCTATGCCATTTTAGGCGGGATTCCCGGTTTGTGGAATCAGTTTGATGACAGGCTGACGATTCAGCAGAATATCTGCCGTAATATTTTAGACAGCAACAGCTTTCTGTTTGAAGAAGGAGAGCGGATTCTTACGGAACAGCTGCGGGAGCCGGGCGTCTATAATACGATTATGGCTTCCATTGCGGCCGGTAATCATAAGCTGAATGATCTGTATCTGCATACCGAGTTTTCCCGGGCGAAGATCAGCGTATATTTAAAAAACCTGATCGAACTTGAATTGGTGGAAAAAGTCTTTTCCTATGATACGGCGGGAAAAGAAAACGTGCAGAAGGGCATTTACAGAATCAGTCATCCTTTTGTGGATTTTTATTATACGTATGTGTATCCTCATCTGAGTGATCTGCAGACCCTTTCTGTTGGAGAATTTTATAATCATTATATTATGCGGGATTTCAGACGCTATGTATCCGGATATTTTAAGCAGATCTGCAGACAGCATCTGTCTATGTTAAATGAAAGACACAGACTCCCCATTCTTTTAGACGATATCGGCGAGTGGATTGGTAAAGTGGGATCTTTGGATATTGTGTCCCAGGATGAGGAAGGGCATACGTTGATCGGGCTGTGTAACTGGGAAAAGCCCATGACCTACGAGGATTATGAGAATCTGCTCCTTTATGCCAGAAAAGCGAAGATCAATCCGGATTATATCTATATGTATACAGCTTTTCGTTTTGATGAGAAGCTGAATCTGGAGGCCAAGATCAAGACGAATCTGAAACTGGTGCAGATTTCTGATCTTTAGGGCGTAGGGAAGCATGAAATAGGATGCGGTATGCGAGGAAGTTATGGGAAAGAGTTTATACATTGCTGAGAAACCCAGCGTGGCGAGAGAATTTGCCAAAGCTTTAAAATATGATATGAAGAACAAAGACGGTTATATGGAATCCCAGGAGGCAGTGGTAACCTGGTGTGTAGGGCATTTGGTGACTATGAGTTATCCGGAGGTCTATGATGAGAAATACAGGAGGTGGTCTTTGGACACCATTCCTTTTATACCGGAGGAGTTTAAATATGAAGTTATCGATAGTGTCAAGAAGCAGTTTGGGATTGTAAGCGGCTTATTAAACAGGGAAGATGTGGAAACCATTTATGTCTGTACTGACTCTGGACGGGAAGGGGAATATATCTATCGGTTGGTAGAACAGCAGGCAGGGGTGGAAGGTAAAGTCAGAAAACGTGTCTGGATTGATTCGCAGACAGAGGAGGAGATACTTCGAGGTATCCGGGAAGCCAAGGATCTTTCGGCTTATGATAATCTTTCCGATGCCGCGTACCTGCGGGCGAAGGAAGATTATCTTATGGGAATTAACTTTTCCCGTGCTCTGACATTGAAATATAGTTATCCCATTAAAAATTATCTGCAAACAGATAAAGCGGTAGTTTCGGTGGGACGTGTAATGACTTGTGTGCTGGGCATGGTGGTGAACAGAGAACGTGAGATCAGGGAATTTGTAAAAATCCCTTTTTATAGAATCCTTTTACAGGTTGCCATAGAGGGGCATGAGTGTACTTTTGAATGGAAAGCAACGGAGGAATCAAAATATTACCAGTCTCCGAAAATCTATAAGGATAATGGCTTCTTGGAGGAAAAAGAGGCGGATGCTTTTATCAGCTTTTTACAAGAGGAGCCCAAGGAAGAACCGGTAATCCGAAAAATTGAGAAAAAGAAGGAGACCAAGAATCCTCCTTTGTTATATAATCTGGCGGAACTGCAAAATGACTGTTCCAAATTGTTTAAGATCAGTCCTGATGAAACACTGCGGATTGCCCAGGAACTTTATGAGAAGAAACTTACCACTTACCCAAGAACGGATGCGAGGGTTCTTTCCACGGCAGTGGCCAAGGAAATAGCCAAAAATATCGGAGGCCTTAAGAATTACCATGTGGCAGCGGAATATGCGGCGGAAATATTAAAGAAGGGTAGTTATCGAGGCATTGAAAAGACACGGTATGTGAATGATAAGCAGATTACGGATCACTATGCGATCATACCTACAGGGCAGGGATTTGGCAGTTTAAACAGTCTGCACCCTGCTTCAGCCAAAGTTTACGAGATTATCGTCAGGCGGTTTCTAAGTGTTTTCTATCCGGCAACGGTCTATCAGAAGATAAGCATCGGAGTACAGATGAAAGGAGAGACCTTTACTTCCGGGTTTAAAGTACTGGCAGATCCTGGTTATCTGAAAGTGGTGCAGAATTCTTTTGCCAGAAAGAAGACAGAGGAGTATACTGAAGAGGAGAAAAAAGAAGAGGTGAAAGAGGAGGCCTGTGACGCTTCGTTTATGGAAGCGCTCAGTGCTCTCAAAAAAGGGATGAACCTTACGGCAGGAGAACTTAGCAAGAAAGAGGGAGAGACTTCGCCGCCTAAGCGTTATAATTCGGGCAGTATGATTCTGGCTATGGAAAATGCCGGGCAGTTTATCGAGGACGAGGAACTGCGGGCACAGATTAAGGGCAGCGGCATTGGTACCTCTGCTACCCGGGCGGAAATTTTAAAGAAACTGGTGCATATTAAATATCTTGATCTGAATAAGAAGACACAGATCATCACGCCGACACTTCTGGGAGAAATGATATACGAGGTGGTGGCGGGGGCTATCAGGCCGCTTTTGGATCCAAGGCTTACGGCAAGCTGGGAGAAGGGATTGACGCTGGTGGCTTCCGGGGAAATCACAGAGAAGGAATACATGGTTAAGCTGGATGATTTTGTGACCAGGAGAACCAATGCCGTCAAACAGATGAATAATCAGGCAACGCTTATTCATAGATTTCATTATGCATCGCAGTTTTACAAAAAATAAAAAAAGTAAATTCCTTCGGAATTAACTTTGCGAGGACTGCTTCGCAGCCTCGGTATAAGCGGTTGCGAGATTCGGTTCACGGACTCGGATAAGCGGTTGGGAGATTGACTCCGCGGCCTCGGATAAGCAGAAGGACTATTTATAGAATGAAAGAAGAAAAGGGGAGAAAAAATGGCTGGATTGCAGGATACCACGATAAAGGAGCTTTACACGTTGGAGGAGACGATTGCCAGGGATATTTTTGAAAATGTGACCTATCCCTGGGAAGTGCTTGCAAAGATTAAGGATTTTATCGTTGCACTGGGAGAGACGCTTCCGGAAGAAAAATTTGAGAGAAGAGAGGGGAATATCTGGATTGCGAAAAGCGCGAAGGTTTTTCCGAGCGCTTATATTGGCGGCCCGGCAATTATCGATGAAGAGGCCGAGATAAGACAATGTGCTTTCATCAGAGGGTCGGCGATTGTGGGGAAAGGTGCAGTTGTCGGCAACTCAACGGAACTGAAGAATGTGATTCTGTTTAATAAGGTGCAGGTGCCCCATTATAATTATGTTGGAGACAGCATCCTGGGTTTTAAGGCGCATATGGGTGCAGGGTCTATCACTTCCAATGTGAAGAGTGATAAGACTCTCGTTGTGGTACATGCCGGTGAAGAAAATTATGAGACCGGTCTTAAGAAGTTTGGAGCTATGCTGGGTGATAACGTGGAAGTGGGATGTAATTCCGTGTTAAATCCCGGCACCGTAATTGGCAGAAATTCCAATGTATATCCTACTTCCATGGTACGTGGATTTATCCCGGCGAATAGTATTTATAAAAAACAGACTGAGATAGCGGCAAAATATTAAACCTGTCAGAGCAGATACCCGTAAACAGACAGAAGAAAGTATTTTGAGGATAAGATGTATGGCAACAGATTTGAGTATTGAGAATTTTGGCTCCATGATCGATCATGTGATCGCAGGGATATGTTTCTTTGAATATGAAGACGGAAAATTCACCCCGATCTATATCAATGAGGGATTTTTTCGTATGCTTGGATATTCCAGAATAGAGGGCATGAAATATCTCGAAAGGATCGACATGGTCATTATCCCAGAGGATATGCAGGTTTTTCATCAGGCGATAGCAGATGTCTTAAAGGATGACGGCGTGGTGGATGTGGAATTCCGTACCGTCACAGGTTCGGGAGGATTGCGCTGGCTGCATGTAAGGGGAAATCTTTATGCCAGAGAAGGAAAGAAAAATACGATTGTTACGGTTATTGAGGATGTAACTGAACGCAAGAATGTGGAAGAGGAACTGCAAAGACAGGCAGAGCGGTTACATATTCTCTCTGAGGCAGAAGGAGAGAAGATATTAGACTATAATGCAAAGACAGACGTTATGATCATCAAGTCCTCCGGTGAGTATGGGGTAGGAGGGGAGGAAATCTATAATAAATATCTTGAGAAATTTAATGCCTCCACTATTTATGAAGAGGATGTGGCATATTACAGGGCAGTCATTGGCAGCCTGCTTAAATCTCCGAAGCATGATACCATAGAGTTTCGGATCAAGCGGTTCGATAAAGATTTTACCTGGTATCAGGCGAATCTGACTTCTCTTTTGGGAGCGGAGGGCTATGTGACCAGAATCGTGGGCCGTATGATCAATATCAACGATAAGAAGATCAAGGAGATGGAGCTCTTACTTCGGGCGGAGAAAGACGCGCTGACAGGGCTGTATAATCAGGGGGCTGCAGAACAGTTGATTCACAATGCGATTGAGGACAGTGGTGATAATACACTGAACGCTCTCATGATTATTGATCTGGATAATTTTAAAGAGGCCAATGATTTGATCGGTCATGCCCAGGGAGATAAATTGTTAGAGGAGACGGCGGAAAAATTAAGTGAAATATTTAGAGGCGGCGACATTATCGGCAGAATCGGCGGCGATGAATTCATTGTGTATGTGAAAAATTTAAATACCATTTCCGATGCGGATGTGATGGCAAGTAATATCGTCAACAGTGTGAATTATATGTTGGATTTTGAGGAAAAGCCCATACATGTGACTTGTAGCGTTGGTGTTGCTGTTTTTCCCTATCATGGCAAAGAGTATGAAGAGCTTTTTAAGAAAGCTGACAGAGCCGTTTATACAGCAAAGGCCAATGGTAAATGCGACTATCGTATTTACGATGCGGCCAGCACCGTGGTCTATCATGCCAATAGAAAGAATGGTTACAATCTGAACAAAGGTATGGAAGGCGATGGAAATATCGAGGATCAGGTTATGCAGATCCTGTTTGAGGACAGGGTGCTTGAGTCTGCACTGAAATCGGCTATTGAGTTGATGACAGCCAGGTATCATTTTCATAGAGGCTATGTCTGTGGTAACGATTCCTTACCAATTTCCAGAACGGTACAGTTCTCAGAGGTCGGTTATGAGACGGGCAGGGAAGCAGAAGAGCATTACGAATTAAAGAGGGTGGTGAATGAAATTCTTTATGCCTCTTTTCCCAGTGTATCCATTATTCATGATTACGATCTGACACTGGATGAGCTGCATGACTTTTTCCAGTCAGAGGGCATTAAGAGTATGCTCTTTTATCCTTTGACATCTAAAGGGGAGTTTCAGGGAGCCATTGTTTTAGAGAATCATGTGGATGTGCAGATGGAATTGAAAAAAAGTGAGATAGAAGAAATCCGGTCCATGCTCAGAATCATGGAAGCCCACATATTGCAAATCGGTCTTATGGACAGACTGCAGGATTTTGTGACACAGATTGAAATTTTTGATAATTTGGACAGTTTTGTTTATGTGGTCAATCCGGATACATATGAACTTAGTTTTATTAATAAAAAAGTGCTGATGGATTCTCCCAATGTAAAGATTGGGGATATATGCTATAAAGCACTGCAGAATAAAGAGGAGCCTTGCGAAAACTGTATTTTGCGCAATCTGGATAAACAGGATTCCCATTGCAGATGTACGGAGGAATTGTTTAATTATTCTCTGCGCTGTTGGACAAGGTGCAGTGCCAGCTGGCTGGAATGTAAAGAAGAAAATGGACTTGCACTTTTAAATAGTATTGATATATCTGAATATTTTATGGGCTAGCACTCTATGGCAGCCATGAAAAGATGTAAAGAAAACCGGGAAATCGGTGCCAGGTAAATTACAAGAAATATCTGGATTTTTTATGAACAATATGAGACAATAGAAACAGCGGTTATGACAGGCTTATATCAGTCTGTTATCAAATAATATATACATAATCGAAAGGAGTTATCACATGATTTATTCAAAAGAAGTTGAAGAAATGTGTACAGTGGCACAGGGCGTTCATCATGGCTGTGCTCCTATCCCAGAGGAAGCAAAATGGGTGCAGGCAAAGGAAGTAAAGGATATTTCCGGTCTGACACACGGCGTTGGCTGGTGCGCTCCCCAGCAGGGTGCTTGTAAGCTGACCCTGAACGTGAAGGAAGGTATTATTCAGGAAGCTTTGGTGGAGACTATCGGATGTTCCGGTATGACACATTCCGCAGCTATGGCATCTGAGATCCTGCCGGGACTTACGGTTATGGAAGCACTCAACACAGACTTGGTGTGTGATGCAATCAATACGGCTATGAGAGAACTGTTCTTACAGATTGTATATGGCCGTACACAGTCTGCTTTTTCCGAGGATGGACTTCCGGTAGGCGCAGGTCTTGAGGACCTTGGTAAAGGTTTGAGGAGCCAGGTAGGTACCATGTACGGTACCCTCAAAAAGGGCCCCCGTTATCTTGAGATGGCAGAAGGCTATGTGACAGGTATCGCATTGGATGCCAACGATGAGATTATCGGTTACAAGTTTGTAAGTCTTGGCAAGATGACAGACTTCATTAAGAAAGGCGATGACCCTAACACAGCATATGAGAAAGCCTGCGGACAGTATGGCCGCGTGGATGATGCCGTGAAGATCATCGATCCCAGATGCGAATAACAGAAGTAATTTGCTTCGCAAAATAACAAATCGAGCAAGCTCGATTACGAGCACTGCTTTGCAGGCTCGGGATAAGCGATAGGTGAATTAACTTTGCGAGATCCGCTTTGCGGACTCGGGATAAGCGGTTGGGAAATTATAGGGTACTCTTTAATACAAACAGGAGGATTAAAATAAGATGGCTTTATTTGAATCATATGAA
>DKZA01000016.1:168694-170336 GCA_002492525.1 Lachnospiraceae bacterium UBA7086
TTATTTGAATCATATGAAAGAAGAATTGACAAGATCAATTCCGTATTGAACAGTTATGGCATTTCTTCCATTGAGGAAGCTGAGAAAATCACAAAAGATGCAGGTTTGGATGTATATGAACAGGTAAAAAAGATCCAGCCTATCTGTTTTGAAAACGCATGCTGGGCTTACACGGTAGGCGCTGCTATTGCGATTAAAAAAGACTGCCGGAAAGCGGCTGATGCTGCGGCAGCAATCGGAGAAGGCTTACAGGCTTTCTGTATTCCCGGTTCCGTTGCGGATACCCGTAAGGTAGGTCTTGGCCATGGCAATCTGGGTAAGATGTTGCTTGAAGAGGATACAGACTGTTTCGCGTTTTTGGCAGGCCATGAGTCTTTTGCAGCGGCAGAGGGCGCAATCGGTATTGCTGAGAAAGCAAACAAGGTTCGTCAGAAACCTTTACGTGTTATCCTGAATGGTCTTGGAAAAGATGCGGCTAAGATCATTTCCAGAATCAATGGTTTCACTTTTGTAGAGACAGAGTATGATCCTTATACAAACGAAGTAAAAGAGATTGACAGAATTGCATATTCCGAAGGACTTCGTTCTAAAGTAAACTGCTATGGTGCCAATTCTGTACCGGAAGGTGTTGCTATTATGTGGAAGGAGAATGTGGATGTATCTATCACTGGTAACTCCACCAATCCTACCAGATTCCAGCATCCGGTAGCAGGTACATATAAGAAGGAGAGAACAGAGGCTGGTAAGAAGTACTTCTCCGTGGCTTCCGGCGGTGGTACAGGACGTACCCTTCATCCGGATAACATGGCAGCTGGCCCTGCCTCCTATGGCTTCACGGATACCTTAGGCCGTATGCACTCTGACGCACAGTTTGCAGGTTCTTCTTCCGTGCCGGCACATGTAGAGATGATGGGCTTGATCGGTATGGGCAACAACCCGATGGTTGGTGCTACTGTGGCTGTGGCTGTTTTGATCGAGGAGGCCAGCAAAGCGGGCAAATTTTAATTAAATTGCATGAAATACAATAAAAATAGCATGTAAAGACAGAAAAAACGCCATGATTCAAAAGAATTGTGGCGCTTTTTGGTACAATATTAACGCATTTTTGCTGAAAATTAGTGGTTGGTGCGACAGAGGCGTATTTTGTGCTCCCACCATAATGAAAAAGGAAAATAGTCTGAAACCGCGCGGGTTCTGGGGTTTTTCATGTTTGTGGCGTTCAGGATAAGTCGAGATAATTTGAGTTCGCAGCACCCAAGTAGCACCCGTATAGCACCCAACCGTAGCACCCAAAAAATTATAATTTCGCACAATTTATAAGGGATTTCAATAGGGGAATATTTGAGACAGAGTAGAAGATAAAAATTTTAATATAAGTTGTCGAAAAGAATAGTCCGTGTTATAATGCAGCAAAGGAGTAATCGTGTTGCAAGGTGGTAGCCTCCCAAACTTGAAAAAGAGGGGAGGTGGTGCAGATGAGTACCTACGAAGTTTTAACATTGTTAATACTGTTCGGAACGTTTCTTGTCGCATTGCTTGCCTACATAGATAGGAATAACAAGCGAAAATAAATAAGCCTACCTTGTTACTTGGCCGGTACAGGTAGGCTTATAGTCTAATCCGGGAGGTCAACCACTTTGTG
>DKZA01000012.1 GCA_002492525.1 Lachnospiraceae bacterium UBA7086
TCATTTCCGGTGTTGTCGCCGCTTTCCCCTTCGTTTCCGGTGTTGTCGCCGTTTTCCCCTTCATTTCCAGTTTTGTCGCTGTCTTCTACATCATCTTTCTTATCATCGCCCTCTACATTATCCTTCTTGTCATCGCTTTCTACGTCATCTTTCTTGCCGCCGTTTTCCTCTTCTTTGTCTTTATCCACCTTATCTTTCGGGGGATTTTGATTCTCCTCCCGCAGACCTAAAACCTGCGACTTGGTGCCCACATATTCATAGGTACCATCATCATTCAGATAATATACTCCCGTTGTACTGGAATAGGAACTTAAGTCATCACATGCCAGCATCTCCGGAACATACCCGAGCACAGCCTCCGGATCGTACTCAAAAGTTACCTGCCATTCTCCGCTGTCACTAAACGCATAGAGACTGTCCAGTCCATCCATATCCAGACCGGTAATAGTTCCCTGTTTCAGCTTATACTCTCCCTCACCCGGATCCACTTCCGTCACATAGGCTTTCAGCTTGCCTGTCGGCCCCTGGCCGCCCGCCGGGCCTACATCCCCTACGGAATCATATAGTTTAATCCAGTCCCGTCTCTCATCCAAACGGTCAATAGTTCCCCCGTAAGCTTCTTCATAAGCAATCGTCAGAAAGTCCTCGTCTGTATAGTCGGTGGACAGAACCGCGTCCGCCAGCTCTTTACGCTTTTCATAATCATAGAAAAACATATCCTTCCCGAGAATCTCCTGCAAATCCTTTTCAATGGATGCCTGACCACTCGTCAGATAACCGATTGTTCCCGTAGAAAGGAAGTAGGTCGAACTCTTACCGGTATCCGTGTCTTCCACAGTATACTTCGCTTTGGTAGGGGTAATATCCAAAATCCTGAAAGGATCCTCACCATTATGCTCCTCCACGATTTCCTTCATGCCGGTAAAAGATTCTTTCGCATAGACTTCCATATCCTGCACATGTCTGTCCAGCCCATGGATGCCTGTAACCGCCACCGCGGCAGCCGTTATGGATGCCACTGTCATAACGGCTGTTTTCTTATTCAGTTTCGGTTGCCCATTTTTCTGACTTTTCTTCATCTTATCATCTCACATACCGTTTGCTTTGTTGCCGGTTACTAATCTTTATTCTGCCTATACATACCATATTATGGGGTTACTCTTTCGTCCATACTGGGTCACCTTCCTGCCATTTGAAGGTATTATATACCTGGCTATCCGTATATTGATTTACAAACATAATCCTATGCGTATTTGTATCTCTATCTAACGCATATTTCACACTGGCTTTCCATTGAAGCCCATCCCATGGATTATCCCCGTAAGCATCCGTACTCGGATAGGCAATGTGTTCCCCTGTACATTTTATACTCGTCAGGCTGCCCGTAAAAGGAAAACTACTCTCATTAGGCAACGGAAAATACATCTTATAAGAAGTACCTTCAATTGTCAAACCATCTAAGTTGGTCACAAGATCCGTCTCATCCGGCAGCTTCTCATAACCTTTTTGTTTCTCCCATTCCTTCTTTATCTGTCCCTCTCTCCAAGCATAAGTACCGTAGGACTCCACCAGTATTTTGTGGTTATTAGCATCCCCGGCATCTGCCCTGGTTCTCTTAACAAACCGAATCCTCCAGGTACCGCCGCTCTCCTCGGCTTCCACAGTCAGCCCCGACAGCGTAACCTTGTTATCCAGGTTATTATCATAAAGAGATACCTCATAAGATGTCTGTTGTTTCCCATTACCGCTTATAAACGGGAAACCTAGCTCATCCGGCAGCGGGAAGTAGGTCTGATACTGACCTCCGTTATATTCAAACTGCTTTATGTTAAAGATTAATTCTTCATCTGCCCCGCCCAGGCTCGGCCCGGACCACTTGGCGCCATTCTCTTCGCAGACATAAGTGCCATAGGAGTGTATTACGAGCTTATTATCCTTTTTCCTGATCTGTATAGGTTCTACCTCATAAGTATTTTGTCGTGGCACATAACGGTAGCGTACATAGTCAAACCGCAGATTCTCCGTATAGTTATTGCCTTCCCGCATAGCCGGCACCGTCAATGCCCCGCCGGAAATCATCCAATCCGTACTTTGCATATTGGGGAAAAGTGCATTACCCTTCATCTGCGACGGCAGAGGGAACATCGCCTGTCCCTTAAACTTATTACCGTTGATATCCACATCGTTAATGTCCATCGTAAACTCTTTGGTAACATTTACATGGATAATGCTGTCATCAAACTCATAATACTTATAATTATGCGGCAATACAAACTGTGACTCCCCATCGCATGAAAATCCCTGCCAGCCAATATACTCATACGCACCCGTATTAAAATTATCAAATGTATTATTATAACAGAACCCTGTTACAATATGGTAATTCCCGCATACCTTGGTCTTGTCGTCCCCTTGCAGGGAGAAGAAAGTGCTGGGATTCGCCGGTCTCCCCGGTTTATCCTTAATCATCAGTATCCCGGCTCCATCGCCCACACTGGTACTGCCTTTGTAGCTCATCGTATTCTCATCAAACCAGTACAGTGGCGTCCACTGAGATTTGCCGCCTTCTCCCTCATAAACGCTGTAAGTCATCTTTTCCTGTGTTCTGCCTGTATGCCAGATATTCTCATATTCAGAAGGTTCTACACTTCCAATAATGGTACCGCCTTTGCCCACCGTATAGATATTCACCGGATCATAAGTGATATCCTTTCCTTTATACCTGACACCTTTATAATCCCATATTGCCCTGGGCTTATCCAACACACTGTAATACACCTTACTATGTTCGTACCTATCCCCCTCATATCCATAAGGCTTTGTTTTACTCATTCCTTTAAGGTATTCCGCCCAAATATCCTCATTGCTGTCTGCCTGATGATGATTGTTATTCTTATGATTCTCTATAGACACCGGATCCAAAGCCTGCATATAGAAGGTATAACTTCCGTTCAAATCCAAGTCAAACATATCCGGTACAATACGGTAATCGGCGCCATGCCCGATTGTAAAATACAGAAGGATCTTATCCTGAGTTTTGCCACTATTATCCACCACCCGAACACAGGTCACATATTCATGGCCTGTCGTCGGCAGCTTTCCTGTAATCTCCTTAATCAGCGTTTCTTCTCCATACTTCAACAGACCGCTGATGGGTTCCGCACTTTCTCCCCCTTTGATATGCAGTACCAGTTCTCCCCACACCTTATCATAGGGTTTTACCGTGGACAGATAGGATGTGGCACGAATCCGAATGGTCGCACCGTCCTCTGCCGCGGAAGTCACCTTAAATTTGGCGGACTTTACACCGGTCTCCTCAACGGTCACATACTCCGCGCCTTCTACCACTTCCCAGTTATCCACAGCACCCGTATTCACCACGTCAAAGTCTTTGTCAACCGGATCGCCACAGCCGTCACAAACAATGCCCAGACAATTACCGCCTACACTGGCCTGCACGGTAAATTCTGACCCAGCTTCCACAATATTGTCGGAATTGCCCGGTATGCCAAGACCAACGTTGGCCACACGCTTAATCTGCACGGTGACCAGAGCCTCCGCCTGCTCGTTTTTATCGTTTCTCGCATTGGTCTTCACAACCACGATAAAGGATCCTGCCGGCTCATCTGCCGCTATCTGTATAATACCGTTAGCACTGTCTACAAAGCTGCTGCTCCCGCTGTATCCAGGCGCAATAGACCAGGTAACACTCTTATCCGTCACATTCTGTCCCGTGACCTTAGGCGTGGAGAAATGATAGGTCTCTCCCGGTTCCAGTATGACAGAAAGTTCCTTCGGCACGATGGAAATTGTTTTAGACCGGTCTAAGGGCCCAATCTCCGCGTCATTGACCGCCACTTTATTCCGGATGGTCACGTTGTTGGACGTCGTATACTCCCGCTTGCCGTTCACAAAAGTCAGATGCAGCTGTACCACGCGCTTTTCTTCTACCTGAGTCAGATCCACCTCAAACTTGGTCACATGTTCCGCAAGTACCACCCAGCCAGGATCGCCAAAAGCCGGAAACCGGACATTGATATTGCCTTCCGGGTCTATGTCATCTGGAAGCACATCCAGTTGTGTATAATAAAGGGACTCATCCGTCTTATCCCAATAAAACTGATAATGTTTATTACCGTTGCCAGGCTCTATGGTCGTATCCGTGGTAGTGGTACCGTCAGGATTCGTTACAGTCGTCATCACAGGAGCCCCGTTATACATGATGAGGCACTTCGCTACAGGCTCAAAACCGAACTCGGAATCTTTCAATGCAAGTACCGGATTCCCGGAGGCATCATATCCTGCATAGTTAACGCTTCTTGTGGTATCAATCAGGACGTCTGACATCTGGTTTAAAGCAAGCTGGGCCTCCTGCTGTACGCTGATATCACTGTTAGCAGAAGCATAGCTTCTGGAACCTACCAGAATAAAGCCGCACACCGATGCAACCACGATTGCCAGAATCGCAACCGCAATCAAAAGTTCCACTATGGTGAATCCTCTCTGATCCTTTTTCATCCTTTCGACCTTTCTCTGTGACATCTTTCCCACTCCTCGTTACTACCACCGTAACTTTTAACTTTACAAATGTTCCATCATTTTACGCTCTGTTATCCTGCTACTTCTCTTGCTTTTACCGCCCTTAAATGCACTTGGGACCCTTAGCTTCACTCCAGGCATTAGGGCATGGGCCTTGCCTCCACCTCGGATTTGCCGGTAAGTTCTGTCAGGACGATAGCGTAATTCTTACTGCCGCCCCTGACATAGATTTCCTCATAAATACCGCCTGCACCGGCCTTGAATCCGCCGCTGCTGCGGTCAAACCGTATCTGAATCGAAGCGCCCGGCATAAGCTGCGTCTCCGCCCCGCCTTGAACATACCCTACTTCCACTTTAGTCGTTCCGACCTTCTGGGGTTCCCCGTGCGTGGTCGTCCCATCGCTCTCCGTCACATGCATCCTGGTATATATCCCGTCATCGTTCCGGTAAAGTTCCATATAAGCGTCCGCCTTGCCCATAGTCGTCACCTTGCAGTCCCCGATGGAACGCTGGATATTATTGGCACAGCTCTTGGCATTGGCACTGAACACCAGGATGATAGAATAGAACACTGAACCCATGAGCACAGCTATGATAGCCAGTACGATAATCAGTTCTACTATAGAATAACCGCTGTTATTGTTATGAAGTTTGTTTTTATGATTCCTTTTGAATTTCAAACCTCGTTATCCTTCTTCCTGTTCCTTTTCCCAATCCGGCCCGTATCCGGCCGGCTCTTCTCTGACATTCCTTACTTCTTAATCCAGTTCATATAGCGGACAATCTCGCCGTAGTCGATAATCAGATTGCCGGCATCATCCACTGCCGGTGCCTCCGCACCATTCTGCATACTGCCGTTTCCATTGTAAAACATGTCTATGGGTGTGATTCCATCACCCTCAATCTCACTCTTTGCTTCCAGTACTTTGTAAAGATCCATCTTATTCTGTTTGATGGACACCGCCGCAGAAGGATCCACCGTAATCTTGCCCTTGGCAATGATCAGTCCGGTAAAATTATGATCCACGTTCACATCCCCATAAGAAATGATCAGCCTGGTCTTCGCATCCACCGCCGATACGTTTAACGGCTCTCTGGTCAGAATGGCCTGCAGACCGGAATCCGTCTCATAAACCACTGTATTCTTACCGTGGTCATCCAAATACTCCTTTACCTCGGTCTCTTTGATAATGCTATTAAACACATAATAATTCTTTGCCACCTCAGGATCTGTAGGCACCGTGGAGGCGTCTTCTGTCAGATTGAAAGTAAGTGCCTTATAGGTATTCGCAATCCCCGCAGAGAGATTGATCACATCCGCCTCATCTATCTGTTTGTCTTTATCCACTTCATCGGCATTTTCCCCGGTTTCTGTGTAGGCATCGGGATCAATGGGCGGATTCTGCGTGCCGTCCCCGCCTTCTCCGGGCGTTCCGCCCTCTCCAGGGGTTCCTCCTTCCCCTCCCTCACCGGGATTTATGGTACTCTGATCCACTCTGGTAAGCAGCGTCACCCCGCTGTCTGTCAGGACACTGCTCACCAGGCTGTTGCCCAGGATGGTATACTGATTATCCGGAGCCTCAAAGTCCCCTAAGAGGATGCCGCCGGAAGCATAGGTATTAAAATACCGGTCAATGGACTCTCTGTTTGCATGGAAATTATAATACTGCACGAAATAACGCTCCGCATTAGGTTTATCCATGACCAGATAATAATAACGCAGCGTTCTGCCCTGATACTGCACATTCACCTTGCGGATATGCTCCATGTCACTCACGCCGAACTGGCTTAAAGACATGCCGCCCAGGCGGTAAACCTTTTTATAAAAGTCCACCTCATGGAAGGTCTGCCCGTCCTGTTCGCCGGAAGTATCTGCCTCTCCCGCACCGCCAGGATTATTTTCCTCTCCGGAGGCGCCTTCATTCCCCGCATTATCAGGGTGAAGCATCTCTTCAATATCATTTACTTTCTCATCGCCAATCGGATTCTGTCCTATGATGGTCTCTCCGCCCATGGTACCGATACACTCCGCCGGCACCAGATACGCAATCTGACCGCCTTTGACCGCAATGGATTCTCCCATCATGACAGGGTCGCCTGTCACTCGGGTTCCCGCTTTGATCTCATCCGCTTCCGTTCTGGTAGATGCCTGCCCAATATAAGAACGGCCTGCCAACAGAAGTCTGTTGACTCCCGCCATGTCTACCGTGGAATTTCTGCCGTTAATGATGATGGCACTGCTGGCTGCAGAATCCACCAGAGACTTCCCCTCAGCCGACAAGGGTTCTCCCGGCAGTCCGTTATAACTGGAAGTTCCATATCCGTAATATTCCTTACCAAGTGTGGCCTTACTGCCGGATCCGTTCAGAGACAGATCATTTGCCACATAGGTCTTGCTGTCCAGACTGACCGTACCACTGTGCAGTATGATATTCCTTGCATACACGCGGTTATCTTCTCCCGGCATGTCTCTGACTACCAGGCTGGCCGCCGGCCCTTCCACCACAATATCTCCTTTGGAAATCACTCTCCTGGAACCATCCAGCGCCAGGGTATTGGCCGGATAAACATTCAATCCGCCCCCGTCCGTATCATTGATTCCCGCATAAATACTGCCTTCTGCCGTGGTGGTACCGCCGCCTCCGGTCACATCAATCCCCGAATTGCCAATCAGGGTATATTCATACAGTCCGTCAATGGAACCGCCGCTTTCAAAAATCAGTTTGGGCACATCCATACACACATCCGTCTGCACGATAGATACCCTGTTCTCGCTGTCCGTATAAGACACATAAATGTTATGGAGAATAATACTGTTATTATTCACCATCTCCATCTCCGGCTGCTTCATGCTTTCCCCTGCGGGAGCACCATTGTCCCAGGAGTTCACATCCACGCCCACATAGTCAGGCTCGCCTGCTGCCCCGTCAAAAACATCCTTATCCACATAGGCTTTCAGTTTCTTTCTGTCATAATATCCGCTGCCCCTGGAGCTGTCCTTGAGCAGATCCACCAGCGTGTCCATATAGGTCGTGGCAAAGATATTGTAGCGGTTTTCCTCACTCCCCAGATCTTCCCAGTTTGCCATCACGTCCCGGTAAGCCACACCCACCGCCTCGGCAGAGGTCTGCCGCAGTCCCGCCATGATCTGTTCCACCACTTCTTCGGCGGAATAGAAGCTGTTCTTGTTGCGGACATCGGCCACCTTGATCATATAATTCATGTAGGACATCCAGAGCAGCGTAGTAGCCAGAATCCCTATCATCGCCATAGCAATGATGACAATCACGATGGCAGATCCCCTGTCGTCCCGTTTCCGCCTGCAAATCTTATGTAGCTGTATGATTTTCCTGCGCACCCTGTTCATACGTTCTGCTCCACTCCATCCATTTCCGTCAGATATCCTTATTTTCATTAATTGTTCTTGCTGCCCTCAATCACAATCATCCGCTCTTCTTCCGGGAAACCTTTTCCTGCGGCGCCTTCCTTATAGACGCTGACTTCCACGTTATAGAAAAGTTCCGTCACTTCCCCGTCCTTCGGCGCGGCTCCCATAGGACTGCGGACGCCGTCCAGGGTATAGATATTCATCTGGCTGCTGCCGCTTAGATCCATAGGCCTGCCATTCACCACCAACTGTCCCGGCGTATCTACCGTCTTGCCTTCCGCTTCCATATAGGTCTTACCTGCCAGATTCGTTCCCAGATTGGTCTTTAAGGAAAATTTCTCCTTATCCATAGCACTGCTGCCATCTTTGATCACGACATCCGCCTTATAACGCATCTCCGCCGTCATCAGCTGGGCATCCGACAACACTTCATCCGGATTGACCTGTACCGTGGGCACCTGCTTGGCTATCAGAAGATTCAAAGAATCCAGGTTCACATCGGAATTCTTTTTAATCTCAATCTCATCTACCGTATTCCTGCCATACAGCGGATAGTAGAAAATATTGACATTGGCGTCTTTACCGCTGATAACGCCGCAGCCCATATCATCAATCTGGATTAAAGAATTCATATCGCCTTTGGTTGTGAACACCGTTCCCTGATAAGCGAATTCATACTCTTCCGTGACGAACATATCTATCTTGGGATTCCCCTCCTCATCCTTCTCACTGCTCTTTGCCAAGGTAACCGTGATGGTTCTTCGTACAGAGGTGAACAGCGTATCCAGATTCTTAAAGGTAATGTTGTCAAACATATCCTTGGTGATGCCATCCGCCACCATGGCATCCTTGATCTGCGTAGAGGTGGCATCCGGCCAGACACTCTTTAACATTGCCTGCCGGTACTCATCCTTCTCCACGAAGGTTCCGTTCTCTTTATCAATGCTTCTGGCATCCCCTATGCCCTTATTCAATACCAGAGGATCCCCATCAAGTGCATTGCCGTGTGTACCCGGCTCCATATATTCTCTGGCATCCACCTTGACCAAGGCATCAAACTCACTGCCTTGCAGGGCCACCTTCTGTAAACTAAAGTAGTAAATGCCCTCCATATGATTCCCGGAACCGTCCTCTTCCATTCCGGTCTCCTCTGCTACCGCTCCCTTGATCAGATTGTCATCTATCACATAAAACCCATCCGCAGGCTTGGTAAACTGTGCCTGCAGCTCCTCGATATCATAGGCCTTTAACCCCTCCATGATATCCTGCGCCAGGGTCGTGGCCCGCAGGGTCTGCCGGGACTTGATATTGATCCTGTTGGAAGAAAGGAACAGATTCAAAAGCGGGATGACGATGATTGCCAGAATCACCACCGCAATCAGAAGTTCCAACAGGGAAAATCCTGCATCTTTATTCAGTTTGCGCCTGTCTGCTCCTGTCATCACACGCTTACTCCCTGTCTCTTTGTGCCGATTTATTCTTCCGCTTCGTTCGCTTCCTCGCCCTCTTGCGTCTCTTCTCCGTCTTCCAGAGCCGGAAGTCCGCTTTCACTGCGGACCACAATGGTACTGAAAATATTGTCCGTACCAAGCAGTACCGAACTGAAATTAGGCTGCACATACTCCTTGCCCTCCTGATTCGGCACACAGTACATATTCACGGCAGTGTTTCCTTGTAAAAGACCTGTGGTCTCATCATACACCACCGTCAGTTCATCAATGACCATACGATCGGTCTGTAAGCAGATATTCTTGACACTCCGCTTCAATCCTTCATAGGAGATTTCATAAGTCATGGTAACCTTGCGGCTTTTCAAGCCATAAGGGTTTAAGCCGCCCGTGCCGTCGTCTCCGCCAACAGTCAAAGCCTCCTCCGACCCCTGCGTTCCCTCATAGTCTTCCAGTTCTTCCACCGCATCAATCTCATAACTGATCTGTGTTTCTTCTTCCTCCACGCCTTCCAGGAAAGGCACTTCGATAAGCGGATCTATGGTGACCGTTTCCACCTTAAGCGGCGCGATCAGTTCCTGATTGATTGCCAGAAGGATTGCATTTTCCTCCCGCACATCCACCGGAAAAAGCTGATAGATTTCCTTTATCTCCTGCTCCATCCGCGCCGTCTCACTCTCATAGGTACCTCTGTTAGCATCTTTACTCTTTAAATCCGCTATCCTGGTTTGTAACTGAAGATTTTCCTGCTCCAGAGCATCCGCTTTCTCCATGGTGGGCTGGAAGACAAACAGAAAAGAGCACACCCCTGCCAGAATCCCCAGGAAACCAACCAAAAGTAATATATCTCTCTTTGATACTTTCATTTCGCGCTCCCCCTATTCTGCCGTGCCGTCATCGACTGTATCTGCCGCATCGTCTGGCACCTCGGTATCTGCATTATCCGTCACCTCGGTATCTGCTTCATCCGGTATCTCAATGCCTGCCTCGGCCGCAACCTCCTCCGGGCTGTATCCCACAGGCCAGTAAGAAGCTGTCACCGTAAAGTTGATCGTGATAACCCCGGTCTCCTGATCTTCTTCCTCCCGCAGGGCGGCAAGGGTCACCATCTGCGGAATCAGGGAATGGAAGGTACGCATCTTCTGCACTGTGGCCGCCGCCTCTTCCTTGGTGTCCACCTCCATACTGATACTTACCCCGTCAGCGTTACTGCTTAAGGAAATCACATTCACACTGCTGGGAAGATTTTCCTCCAATTCCTCCAGGAACTCAAATAATCCCTCATTCCTGTTCTCCGTAGCCTCATACATGGCACTCACCTTAGTGTATTCCGCCTTCTTGGCTACATATTCGTTATAGATGGGAATGATGTCTTCCAAATCCCCGGCCTCTGTTTTCAGTTCCATGTTGGTCTTCTGTACTCCCATATAGCGAATCAAAGAAACAGCCGCCAGCGCGATTCCCGCAACCACACCAATAACCAGCAGAGAATAGGCTATAACTGCACCATTCACACTCTTGGAATCGCCCTTGGATTTCTCTTTGCCCTTTTTATCCGTATCCTTCTTAAAGCCCAGAGGCGCTACTGCCGCGCCCATACAGGCTATGTACTCTCCGAAACTCTCATTCTTAAAATCACGCGCCAGATTCCAGCCGGCCACTTCCCGAAGAACCACCACCGGCATGTTGATCTCCGCGGAAAGCAATTCATCCAATCCCTTAAAATCCGCACCAAGACCGGTAATCATAATCCTGCCCACCGGCGTATTCGTATTGCGGGATAAATAATAGTCAATAACTCTGGCAATACCGCCCACCAGAGGCATGAAAGCCGCCCGCACCTCATCCATGGCCTTTTCTTTGCCTGATTTTGCCGGTACAGCCGCCCCGTCGGCAGAGCCTTCCGCTCCATCCGGCGCTTCCTGCGCCGTCTGGGATGCGTCTTCTTTCGCAATACATTCATTCCGCTGTAAAACCCGGATGGCCTGTTCCACAGAAGAAATATCTCCCCAGGCAAGCGTGTTCATAACGGTATCTATGGCCTCATCCACGCCATAAGAAACATTTCTGGTAAAAGTCAGCACGGAATCCTGCACCGCCATCACCAGAGAAGCTCTCTCCTCAATCTTAACGATCAAGCTGGTTCCCTGCGCACACTCTTGCTTCACCACCTGGAATACCGAGTTGCCGGCATAATCCATAGCCGCCACTTCAAGCTTTAAGGCCTTCGCCAGATCATAATAACCGGACAAAAGCGCCGAGGGCACCGCCATAACAAGCAACTTATACTGCTGGGCAGTCTTTGTTTCCCCAATCGTTCCCAGAATACTGTAAGCCAACTGATACTGGCTCAAATCCACCGGAAAATAATCCGTAGCATTGGCATTGACTACGTCCATGATTCTGTTTTCTTTGACAAAAGGAATCACAACTTCACGGCTGGCTATCCTGGACGATGTGATCGTGAACACCACTTGTTTCGCCTTGATCCGGTTCACCGAAAGCGCTTTTTTTAAATTCTCCACATACTCCGGTGAAATCGTCAGCACACCATCGTTAATCATTCCCTCATTGGTGGGAATCGTAAAACTTTTGTAGACCTTATGAGACTTACTCTTATAATCTACCTCACAAACCCTGGTCAGCGAATAGCCGATCTCAATACTGATCGCTCTAGCAGCCATGTGTTGTTTCCTCCTTCTACACATTTCCTATATCATAATAAACCTGCCGGTGATGCCGTGCAGGTATTTTTCTCAAAAATCATATAAAGTCATACAAATTGCCCAAAATACCATGTAAGCATCCTGTTTCCCCAAAGTGCGGCTACTAACACACCCAGAGAAAGATATGGCCCCATCGCAAGCGTGCGTCCCTCCCCGCTTACTTTCATGCGGATTACATGAATGACCGCTCCGAAAACGCACCCCAACAAAAAAGCCAGAATAATCAATTTCCAGCCGAGTAACAGCCCGCAGGCCGCCATCAGCTTTACATCACCGCCGCCGATTGCCTTACCCGCGGTGGCATAATATAAAACCGCCAAAAAGGCACTGACAGATAGGAGGCCGACCAGGTAGGTAAGAAAATTCCGATAATCTGTGCCTACCCGGATCAGCCCCAGTGCCAGTATAAACAAATTGATTCCAAAGGGAATCTCATAAGTCCTAAAATCAATCACGCTCAAGACAAGGAGCGCCGAAGCCAACAGACAATAGAGTAGGGATTCTATGCCCAGGCCGCCTGTCCATACGATCAAAACGTATAAGATTCCGTTCGCCGCCTCAATCAGAGGATACTGGACAGAAAGTTTGGCGCCGCATTTGCGGCATTTCCCCCGCAGTACAAGAAAACTAAATACCGGTATCATATCGTACCATTTCAGACGATAGCCACAGCTCATGCAGTGGGAAGACGTCTTTACGATATCCTCCTTCTTCGGAATCCGGAAAATGCAGACATTTAGAAAGCTGCCGATCACGATGCCGAAGAGGAATATAATAATGTAAAGTATGATATCTGGTAACATGTAATATCCTTCTGTAGGGTTTTGATTTAACGTATTACCCCCCCCCTGTGCAAAATTGCGTTTTTATGTATGTGCCTTTTTGCATAGAGGGCGAGGGGTTATTACGTTTTAATTGAATTGCTTAATACTGTATCACATCTGTATGTCTTGGATACCAGTTTTATCAGTTCCCAGGATCAGGTGTAGGTGTAGTAGGTGTATTGGTAGCACCTAACATTCTGTTACTAAAAGTACCTGCTGTTTCTTCATTAGCTGCAGAATATGTGAAATTGAGGCTACCATTATTAACCGTCCATGTAATGGTATAATCATTCCATGCGGTTCTGCTCTGCCTTCTCGTGTGTAACACATTACTTGCATCCAACAAACCTGCATCAGCCAAAGCTGCACCCACGAAAGTATTAGTCGGATTCAAAGTCTGATCCGCTGTCCCGATGGTAATGTTTCCAGCAGTCGGAGTTACAGAAGCATCCGGATCTGCTGCATAAATCTGCAGTGCTGTTACGATTTCTGCTGCGTTCTGCAGATCTGTTGAGTTTCTTGATCTCTCCACATATCTTAAGTACTGCGGTGCCAGTACTACGAGCAGGATTGCCATGATGGCAATAACGATGATCAGCTCGACAAGGGAGAAACCTTTGTCATTCATTCTTTCTTTCCTCATTGTCTCTTTCTCCTTTTCCATCATAAAATTGATTTGTGTTGCTCTATCTTAAACACGGCCGCTCCCTACCTGACAGCCGGGTTTAATTCGATTTGTGATATCTGCCTGGAATATTCTATGCAGTTTGTTTGTGTGATTTTTCTGTATAAAATCGTACCATCATGATTTACAAATTATCCAATGCCGCATACATGTTCACCATAGGCGCCATAACTGCCGCAATCAGGATACCGACCACGCCCGCCAGTACAATGATGATCATAGGTTCCATAGCCGCCATCAGGGACTGTACTGCCATCTCCACTTCCTCTTCATAGTAATCCGCCAGTTTATTAAGCATTTCCTCTGTGGAACCGGCTTCCTCACCAATTCTTAACATATGATAAACCATAGGCGGGAATAATCCGCTGGTCTGCAGGGGCTGGGACAGCGGCACACCAACCATAATCTGCTCCAGTGCATCCTTAAGCGTCTCTTTAAACCATATATTCGTCATGGTATCCGCCACAATATCCACCGCTTCAATCAACGGTACGCCTGCCGTCAACAGTGTGCTGAGCGTCCTGGCCATCTGGGCACAGGCAGATTTGACTACCAGATTCTTGATTGCCGGAATCTTCAACTGCAATTTGCCAAAAACATGTTTGCCGGAATTGGTCTTGGCATAGGTCTTAATCGCAAACACAATAGCAATCACGACCGGAATAATGATGAACCAATTATCTTTAATAAAATTACTTAATGCAATCACCGCCAATGTAATCCCCGGAAGTTCCGCATCCAACTGCTCGAACATATCCATATAACGCGGGATAACAAACACCAGCATCACAATCACCACGGCCACTGCCACGCAGGCAACCACGATTGGGTAAATCATAGCTTTCTTTACAAGTGCGTGGGTTTTAGCGGATTTCTCAAACTGTGTTGCCATACGCTCCATAGCCGTATCCAGACTACCGGAAGCCTCACCGGCTCTGGCCATCTGCACCAGAAGCTCTGAAAACACAGCCGGATGCTGTGCCATGGAATCTGCAAAACTCTCACCTTTTTCCACGTCCGCGCGCACCGCGTAGATTGCCTTCTGCATCTTCTTATTTTCTGTGGAATCTGCCAGCATATTGAGTGTCTCTATGATGGTAACACCCGCCCTGGTAATACTGGCAAACTGTCTGCAGAACACCGCCAAATCACGCGCTGTAGGCTTACCGCCAAAGTCAATGCTGATATCTTTGGTCAGCATGTTCTGCTCAGTTATCTCAAGCACAATAAGACCCTGATTCTTCAGATCTCTGAGTACGAGTTCTTTGTTATCAGCGTCTTTACTGCCTTTGATTTCTTTTCCGCCTTTATCGATTGCGACATATCCCCAAGCCGCCATAGCAATTCCCCCAGTTTATTCTATATCGGCATAAAGTACGGATTTCATCTCTGAAAGCCATTCTATGATATTGTCTGTACCTATATAATATATATATTATACTTACGCCCCAAAACGACCGTGACAATATCTCATTTATTATCCGGTACTAATTTACTACATAGTCTAACATATTTCTGTAGTTTTTTCAATAGTTATATAAATTTTTTGACATGAATCCACGTCAAAAGTACTACAAAAATAAGGTTTTCTCTCCTATTTGTTTCAACCCAAGACCAGTCTCTGCCTGTATTCCCCAATGTATATAGATAATATCGCATATCCCAAAGCCTGTCCCAGCCTATGTCCCTGCTTCTATATTGTGCCATAGTCATGTCAATGCGTTGCCATGCAGTCGATAATCTGCTCGATGACAGATTTCTCTTCCTCCAACTCCTCTGCTATTTCAGAAACCGTTCTGCCTTTAGCCAGTTTCTTTCGCACCTGCTCACAGAGCTTTTCTCTTATACCTTCTTTTATACCCTGTTCCCGTCCTTCTCTTTTCATTCTCGTCAACGCATATTCCATTGTAATCTTCTCTCCTTTCTCCCGTCGTTTCTGTAATCTTTCAATATCATCTATAAAATCTGTCTCGCCCGTCAAAACATACAACATATGCATGGTTTTATCCAAATCTGTTATTTCCTGTTCTGTGGGTATATACTCTGCTCCTTCAGCCAGATAATCGGCCACTACTCTCATATCGCTTTTGAATCTTTGCCGTATTTCTTTCGGCAGATGTTTCATGGAATACATGTGCAGGCTGATATTATCAATATATTTTCGAGCCATGCTATGAATCTTTTTTCTGCCAAAAAACTGATGCAGATTTGAACCTGTTCTCCACCCGATATCTCCCCAGTATAACACGAGCGTAATTGCCGGATAGGTATCCCCGCCATCATACTGCTGTCTGTAGATTGCTCCTTCATAACCAGCCTTACGGAGCAGTATCTTATAATCGGGGCTGGATTGATTCTCCAAAGTATACTGTATGGCAATCCTGCCTTCCTTTATTTCATATTTGCTCACATCATTATACTGATTACGCAGCATACCGGTTTTCGCAGGATATAACGATTCTGTAGGCGCCGGCCGCAAATCTGCCGCCCTCTGCAAACTCTGCCTGTATCCGTGAAATCATGGCAGAATCTGCCAGAATGTCTGATGTAGGTATGATCCTACTGATAGATACAGCCGGCATCATAAGTCATGACGACCGACTGCTTAGTGATAGAATATATCTTTTTGTGCTATTTGTCAATTCTATTTTTAAAATATTAATACGCTAAATATCGTTTGTTTCATCTTCCACACTACTTTCATACTCTTATAGTCATATCAATGGTTGCTATGCCGTTGATGATCTGCTCAATGACAGATTCTTCTTCCTCAAGCTCCTCTGCAATTTCGGAAACCGTTCTGCCTTTGGAGAGTTTCTTTCGTACCTGTTCGCAAAGTTTTTCTTCACGGCCTTTTTCTATGCCTTCTTCCAGACCTTTTTCCATGCCTTTTTCCAGACCTTTTTTTATCCCTTTTTCTATCCCTTCTTCCAGACCTTCCTTACGCCCTTCCTCAAAGGTATTCTTTAGATGTCTCTTTTCATCATAATGTGTCAAGAGCATATGCATCACCACTCCTCTCTCCGCAAGGAGGATATCCGCAAGGATTCCTCTCTCGATACAGTCATCGATTGCCGCCTCTACTGCTTCCTCCCGGCCCATTCCTTTTTCCATATTTCCTTCGATTTCTGCCGACAACTCAGAATACTCCCAAAGTCTATGGCATTTCTCCATCAGTTCCCGGTTGTATCCACGATTGATATTGACCACTTTACAGATACACTCCAGGCATCCGCTCCCATGCCCTGCCGAATAAGAATCGGATAAGTACAATGTCCGGTCGTCCGTATGCATACCGCTCCCATTATAGAACACGATATACTCAGGGGTGGGAAGCTCTATCCGTCCTTTTCCATAGATATCATCCCCGCGGGTGCTCACCAGCCCTTCAAACTGCTGGGCAAAATATAACAGTCCCCGCAGGGGCATATTCGGATTCCAGGTGCTCTGGTGTTCATACAGATTCAAGTGGCTCGCAATGATAAAGGACAGATCGTTCTTCATCTTCATGAAGATCACATCCTCCATGGTGACCACTTCCAGCTCTTCCGGGTCTTCATATGTACTGCCGTTTAAGGCATTATAAAGCTCCAGCAGGTCTTTTTTCTCCCGAAAGAGCCGTCTGAAGAGAACATCTTTATACTTTCGGTTAAACCACCGTCTCCTCCACCGGTCTCCACGCCTGTACCATTTGTCCACATTTCGTTTTGTCATAGATTTTCCTCCATTATACAGTTTTTTGTGACTGAATTCAAGGAAATCTTGAGGTTACCCAGGTAAGCGCATGATTCAGTCAAACAAGAATCGTTATGGGATCATTTCCGACCATCGGAAAGAATCGATAAAAGACGGAGATATTTCTCCACAGGCAGAATCTGCCAGAATGTCTGATGTAGGTATATTCCTACTGATAGATACAGCCGGCATCATAAGTCATGACGACCGGCTGCTTAGTGATAGAATACATCTTCTCCTATAATTTGTCAATTGTATTTTAATCTATTAATATACGTAATATCGTTTATTATATTTTTCACACTGTTTTTTGAGGCAGAAAATACCACGCAGCAATCCTGTCCTAAAGATCAAACGATACTCTCATCATCTCCTGTACAGAAGTAATCCCATCCAAAACATACTTTGTGGCGCTCATTCGCAGAGTGTTCATTCCTTCCTCAAGAGCCTTATTCTTAATATCCTCCGCCGAACCGTTCTTACTGATAATACTCTTTAAGGGTTGGCTCATTTCCATAATCTCATAAACACCGATACGCCCTTTAAAACCGGTACCGTCACACTTGGAGCAGCCACAGGGCTCATAAATTGTCACATCCGCATCCGGTGCAAGCATCAACAGTTCCAATTCTTCCGCATCCGCCTTCTTTTTCTTTTTACACTCCGGGCAAAGACGGCGCACCAGTCTCTGCGCGATAACACCTACGATAGAATCCGCAATCAGATAAGGCTCTATCCCCATATCCGCCAGACGGGTGATGGTACTGGCCGCAGAATTAGTATGCAAAGTCGATACCACCAAATGTCCTGTGATAGATGCCTGAACCGCAATGGACGCAGTCTCCTGGTCTCTGATCTCACCGATCATGATGATATCCGGATCCTGTCTCAGAATGGAACGCAGGGCGGATGCAAAGGTCAGGTTCGCCTTATTATTGACCTGTACCTGATTGATACCGTCTATATTGGCTTCCACAGGGTCCTCTACCGTGATAATATTAACGTCTTCTTTATTTAATTCGCTAAGAGCCGTATACAGGGTCGTGGACTTACCGCTTCCGGTAGGTCCTGTCACCAGAAGGATTCCATGGGGATTTTTTAAAATATGATCAAATTTTTTCAGTTCATCAGAGCGGAGTCCTAACTGGCTCTTTTCTCTGGTCAATGCGTTCTTGGAGGTAAGACGCATAACGATCTTCTCTCCATAGACTGTTGGCAGGATAGACACTCGGATATCAAACTCTCTTCTGTCCACCACCTGCGTGATACGGCCGTCCTGCGGTTTCCTTTTCTCAGAGATATCCATACCGCCGATAATCTTGATACGAGCCACAATAGCCGGAAGCAGTCTGATACTGTAGGTGGCTTTTTCATAGAGTGCCCCGTCAATACGATACCGGATCCGCACCTGGCGCTCCATGGGTTCGATATGAATATCGGAAGCCCGCTGTCTGACTGCCTGGTCGATCATGCCTTTTACCAGCTGTACAATAGGGGAATTATTGACATCCTCACTGTACATATCCTCCTGCTCCATCATCTGGCTTTCTTTTTCTCTGGTATATTCCTCCAGGGCGGAATTCACTTCCGCCTGTCCATAATAACGGTCAAGCGCCAACATAACGCTGCCGGTAGTAGCTACCACCGGTTCCACCTGAAGATTGGTAATAATATTAATATCGTCTACGGCCGCCATATCCATAGGATCAGACATGGCCACCCTGAGTACATTCATATTATCGGGAGAATACTCAAACGGCAGAGCCTTATGTTTCTTTAAAACATTTGCCGGCACAAGAGAGAGAACCTCCTGCTCAATCTCCACATTCTGTAAATCCACCATGTCATAATGGAACTGGTTACTCAGCGCCCTGGCAATATTTTCTTCCGTAGCAAGACCTTCATCCACCAGGGTCTCGCCCAACTTACGGCCGCTGCCTTTTTGCAGTTCCAGTCCCTTTTGTAACTCTTCTGCCGTTATGACGCCGTTATTGACAAGCACGTCTCCCAAACGCAGTTTTTTCCTGTTATAATCCATCTTGATACCCCCGCCTCAGGATTTTGTATCGCAAGGTCCTGATACCCTTTTTGTACACAATTCTCACATTTATTCTACTCTCTATTCCCATAAGGTGCAAGTTTTGATTTTCCTTTTACCATTTGGGACATCTGGCAAAATAGCTCCCGCCCATCTGCTTAACCTCTCCGTCCGCACAAAGCTGTAACAATTCATGCAACAATTGCGGATAGGGCAGATGCCTGTGATATGCTTCCCCATATTTTTGCTGCAGCATTTCCGCCGACTGAGGGTTGATATCCATAAGCCTCACAATCTTTTGCTGTTCTTCCGATAACAAGGACAGTTTTTGCTGACATCCCGTCTCCTCTGCATGATAATCAGCAAGCAGTTCCTGCAATAATTCCCCTGGTGCAGATACCAATCCGGCCCCCTGTCTGATCAACCGGTTACATCCACTGCTTAGAGGATCTGTCGCCCTGCCGGGCAGGGCATAGACTTCTCTGCCCTGTTCCAATGCCATATCCACGGTAATCAGGGTACCGCTCTTGTCCTTTGCCTCAATCACCAGTACCGCATCCGCCAAACCGCTGATAATCCGGTTCCTGGGCGGAAAAAGAATGGCTCTGGGACCAATTCCCGGCGGATATTCCGAACAGATTCCTCCCTGTTGTACCAGCGTCTCATATAGTTCTTTGTTCTCCCGGGGATAACAAATATCAACGCCGCAGCCCAGTACTCCCATGGAATACCCTCCGGCCCGCAAAGCCGCCTGTTGTCCGATACCATCAATTCCTCTGGCCATACCGCTGATAACCTGAACGTTTGCCTTGGCCAGTTCCGTACCAAATCGGCCGGCCATATACCGGCCATATTCCGTACAGTCCCTGGCTCCTATGAGAGCCACGGTTTTGCATTTTGGCGAGGGCAGTCTGCCTGCATAGTATAAGACGCAGGGCGGATCGGGAATGTCTTTTAACCGTTCCGGGAATGTCTCCTCTGCCATGCTCACCATACCTATACCTTGGGCCCTCATGCGCTCGTACTCTCCCTGTACATCATAATCAGCCGCCGATTCTGATACATGTGTTATTTTATTGTGATAGCGCTTAGAGACTTTTTCTTTCAGATTCCCGGAAACAGCCATCTGATAAATCTCACGCGGCGTGCCGATCTCTTCCAATCCTCTTAGCAGGCCCCTGTTTCCCATACCCACTGCCTGATACAGCCAGTGCACATAGGCTTTATCCTCTTCTGTCATACAATCTGTCTCCTTTACCAATACTTATGTTCCATCCCCCTGTAACAGACAGCCTCCGACAAATGCATCTTTCTAATTTCACCGCTGTCCGCAAGGTCTGCAATCGTGCGGGCCACCTTGAGAATTCTGTGATAAGCCCTGGCAGATAGTTTCATCTTGACAAACATTTTCTCCATATAGCCGGTTTCGGCAGGGCCCAATCTGCAATACTTCTCCACTTCCGCCGCCCCCATATCGCCGTTAAACTGGATTCCGGTCCCGTTAAACCGTTGTTTTTGTCTCTCTCTTGCCATCAGCACCCGTCCCCGGATATCCCGGCTCCGCTCGCCTGTCGCATGCTTTGCCATATCATGAAACTCCATAGGAACGGCTTCCACGCAAATATCCATGCGGTCCAGGATAGGGCCTGATATTCTTCCGAGATAACGCCTGATCTCATAAGGTGTACAGTGACAGCGTTCTCTATCCGGATAGAACCCGCAGGGACAGGGATTCATCGCCCCCACCAGCATAAAATCCGCAGGATAAATATAATTGCCGGTGCTTCTGGCTATCTGTACCTTTTTATCTTCCAGAGGCTGTCTTAAGATATCCAGTGTTTCTCTCTTAAATTCCGCCAGCTCATCCAGAAAAAGGATTCCTCTGTGTGCCAGGCTGATTAAGCCCGGCACAGGAACACGACCGCCCCCTGCCAGAGCCCGGCCCGTAATTGTATGATGAGGATTCAAAAACGGTCTTGTGGTCTTAAGTGATGCGACTGATTGCAAAAGACCCGAAATACTATAAATCGAAGATACTTCCAGACTCTCCTCCAGGGAAAGAGGAGGCAGGATTGTGGGAAGGCGCCTGGCCAACATTGTCTTACCGGAACCCGGAGGCCCTATGATTAAAAGATGATGAAATCCGGCGGCTGCCACCTCTGCAGCCCGTTTCAGGCCCTCCTGCCCGCTTATATCAGCAAAATCAAGATTTTCTGCATCCATATTCTGCCGTCTTAGAGCTTCCAGATCCACCTCTTTGTTTTGACAGACGACAGGATGTTTTGTCTCTTTGCCCAGCAAAAAGGCTATGGTATCCTCCATATTATCCATGCCGATACTTTCCATCTCCTGAATCAAAGCCCCTTCCCATACATTCCCGGCCGGCAGGATACATCTTCTGATACCACATCTGGCCGCTTCCCGTACAATCGGCAGAACGCCTTTGACCGGTTTCAGTTCTCCGGACAGACTCAGTTCTCCCAATAGCAAAGTATCCGCCGACGCCTCTTTCGGAATCCTGGAAAGAGCTGTCATAATCCCTACCGCCACGGGCAGATCAAACATGGTGCCGCTTTTGGGAAGATCTGCCGGTGAGAGATTCACATTAATGCACATGGGCGGCAGCTTAACGCCTGCGTTTTTCAATGCAACCTTTACCCGTTCTCTTGCCTCCCGCACCTCGCAGCCCGGCAATCCTACGATTTGAAAGCAAGGAAGCCCCTGGGACACATCCACCTCCACTTGAATCAGGTGGCTGTGCATACCATAAACTGCCCCTGATGTAATTGTACTGAGCAAAATTAGTTTCCTCCTTTACTGGTTTTTATTTAAAGAACCTTTTAACAAATCTTTTAATGAATCAACTCTGAAATCTTCCGGCGATACGCCGCATGTAGAACTATAGAAAAAGTGAATTTGCTTCGCAAATCAACTTTGCGAGGACTGCTTCACAGCCTCAGAAATAGAATTCAGATACTGCTATCATGATACTAAGAAATACATTTGTCAACTGTTTTTTCACAAAAACATGCCACAAGTTACAAAACAGCCTAAACTATGATGCTTTTTTGTCCCTTGGACAAGCAGAGAACGCCCCACTGGGCGTTCTCTGGTAGAAAAATGAGTTGCAAAGCAACCCATTTTTCTACACCTACATGACCTTATTCTGCATCCCGTCAGGATCCTGAGCAAACTGTATCGCCATCTCCCTGTCAATCTTTCCCTCATAGAAAAGCTGTATGATGGCGTCGTCCATGGTAATCATTCCCATTTTACGGTTGGTCTGCATAACTGTCGCCAGCTGATGCGATTTGCCTTCCCGAATCAGATTCCTGACCGCATGATTAGCGTGCATGACCTCAAACGCAGCCACACGCCCTTCTCCATCCGCCGTGGGTATAAGCTGTTGGGATATAACCGCCTCCAGCACATTGGCAAACTGCACGCGGATCTGCTGCTGTTGATGCGGCGGGAATACATCAATCACACGATCCACGGTACTGGCCGCACCAATCGTATGCAGCGTGGACAGCACCAGATGGCCTGTCTCCGCCGCCGTAACCGCCACACTGATGGTCTCAAAATCACGCATCTCACCCACCAGGATCACATCGGGGTCCTCACGCAGAGCCGCTCTTAAGGCATTGGCATAGCTCTGGGAATCCAGACCGATCTCTCTTTGGTTGACCATCGCCATCTTATGTTGATGCAGATACTCGATCGGATCTTCCAGGGTAATCACATGAGCGTCTCTCTTATTGTTTATCTTATCAATAATGGCCGCAAGGGTCGTAGATTTACCGCTTCCTGTGGGCCCCGTTACCAGAATCAGTCCTCTCTTGCGCTCATATAGATTGATAACCGACTCCGGCACACCCAGGACCTCCGGGGACGGCACCTGTGTCCCCACCAGACGAAGCGCCAGTGCCGCTGACCCTCTCTGCTTGTACACATTGACTCGATATCGCCCCAATTCCGGGATGGAGAAGGACATATCATATTCTCCTCTGTCTTCAAACCGCTCTCTTTGTACATCATTCATGATAGAATACGCGATCGCCAATGTATCCTGCGGTGACATTTTAGGATAATCCATGGTAATCAGGTTGCCGTTAACGCGCATTTTCGGCGGTATTCCCACTGTGATATGTACGTCCGATGCGCCGGCATCGCATGCAGTATGCATAATTTCAATTATCGTTGGCATCTTCTCTTCCCCTTTTTATGTATATTGTCGTATCCGTTCCCTATAAAATCGCAATCTCCACATACTCTGGTTCTTCCACTTCAACGCCCGACTGTTTCAACAGATTGATATCCATCACATAACGGTTGTCCAATGTCTTCATAATATCCTTGATCTCCAGATCCTCATACATCTCCGTATCCGCCAGATCTATAACGCTGTTATCTCGAAACATCAGTATCATTGGCTGTAAAACATTCTGCTCGTTGGCGGAAAGCACCAACGCTTTTTCACCGGTATTCAACTCCACGCTGACACCCGGTGCCAGAATATTAATAGATTTGATCAGTGCATCCACCACTCTGCTGTCAAAAATCTGAGGATTGTCCAGAAAATATTTCAGGACCGCCACCTCGGATGTGGGTTCTTTCTCAAACTGTACGGCCGTCATCTTATCGTAGGTCTCTGCCACCGCCAGGATCCTCGCACCGTTGCCCATTCTGATAGAAGAAATATCTTCCCTCGTATTCAGGCTCATAAGCGCTTTATGCGCCTGCACACAGATACGCTTCACATTGGGTGACGAAGAAAAGGCAGTATCAATCAGATCAAAGCCGCCCACCTTAGCAACTTCAATCCTCATTTTCTCCTCCTGTGTCGCATCTTCACTCTCTATCATATCCATCACAGTCAGTTTGCCAATATCATGAACCAGAGCCGCCTGAACAATCTCTATCTGTTCATCCACCCTTATATTCATAACATGTGTAATCATCGCACAAAGAATCGCCACATTCAGAGAGTGCTTATAAATATAATCTTCCTTGCTGCGCAGGTTTTGTATAAAATTAATTTTCTTATCCAGATGTCCGTAATTCTTTATAATATTGGCTGCAATCATCTGCATCCTGGAAACACGCCTGGTCTGTAATATCTTTTCCAATTCTTCCTGAATTGAAAATACGCACATTGTCTGGAAACGCTCAAAATCAAGATCCGCCTGTGTCATAGGAGGCACGGGTTCTGCCGGCTCTAAAATAAAAATACCGATCAACCCGAAATTGCGGATACTTTCGATACCCTGCCTTGTCAGTTTAGAATTCCTCTCATATAGCAGGACACCGTTTTTATTGTAAATGGGGCGTGCCAGTCTCATTCCCGTCTTTAAATTATCCCTCTTTACAAAAAGCATGCCTTTACCCCCTCTCCCTCTGTCCTATGTGGTTCCCAGCGCTTCGTATCCTTCTTTGAGCTTTTCTAACGCCTTCTTCTCTATCCTGGACACATAGCTTCTGGATATTCCAAGCCTGCGGCCAATCTCCCTTTGTGTAATTTCCCTTTCACTGGACAACCCGTAACGAAGCATAATGATCGCCTGCTCCCTCTCGGAAAGTCGCTCGTGAATCAATCCGGATAGTCTGCGAAGTCTGTCTTCCACTTCCATTCTGTCAATCACATCCACCTGCTCCTGTTCTATGATATCGAGCAGATTAATCTCATTTCCTTCCCTGTCCGTGCCAATGGGATCATAAAGCGATACTTCCCTGGACGTTTTCTTCTTGGCCCGAAGCAGCATCAAAAGCTCATTATCAATACAGCGGGATGCGTAAGTACTGAGTTTCCCTTTCCCTGCATCAAAAGAATCTATTGCCTTGATAAGACCTATGGTTCCAATGGAGATCAGATCCTCCATATCCTCGTCTACATTCTGATATTTCTTGGCAATATGCGCCACCAGACGCAGGTTGTGTTCCACCAGGATCTCCTTGGCTTCCTTTCGCTCTTCTTCGCTGCCTGTTTCAAGCCGTCTTAAATACACGGCCTCTTCCTTCGCAGTTAATGGCTGGCTAAATGTTTTCAAAAGAAGCCCCCAAAGTCCATTTACTCTATTCTATGACCCTGCGGCTTCTTAAGTGCCTTTCCACCTTTGGAAAATCAATCCTGTACTTTTTATTATACAAAAACATAGTGTAAAATTCAATATAAAAGAAAGCGGGACATCACATAATTACTGACATCGATCCCTGTATCCGTCAGTTTCAAACGCCCCTCTTCCTTCTCTATCAGACTCTGAGACATCAATTTTTCGATTACCGGTCCATAGACTTCTTCCATCTGCCTCCCAAATATATCATAGAAAGCCCGGCTGTCCACACCGCACATCATACGAAGTCCCAGAAACATATACTCCTCCATCTGCTCTTTGATACTAAGGATCTGCCTTTCCCGCCATCTTAAATCCCGCTGGTTTTCCAGCCAGGGGGCAAACGCCATAAAATCTATATCCGTCTCCATACTTTTCTGCATGTTCTCTACATAATCCTTGTATTGTGCCATCGTTTCCGGTATACGCCACCTGACATCCCATACCATGGAAGACGCTCCCAGGCCAAACCCCGCATAATCCCCGCGCTGCCAGTACACTTGATTATGGCGGCACGCATATCCATCTCTGGCATAGTTGGATATCTCATAGCGCTGATATCCCCGTTCTCCCAGAAACTCTTTGGTCATCTGATACATCTCCCGGTCTTCCTCCTCCGTCGGGAAGTGGTATTGTTCCTTCCTGTCAAATAATACCGTACCCTCCTCCAGTATCAGGCTGTAGGCAGAAATATGCTCCGGCTCAAGAGCCGTCACACGTTCCAGGCTTTTCCGATAGGACGATATGCTCTGCCCTGGCAGCGCCGCCATCAGATCAATATTAATGTTCCCAAAACCGGCTGTCCTGGCCATTCTATAGGTCTCCAGGAACGTCTCATAATCATGAATCCTGCCAATCCGTGCAAGTTCCTCATTCTGGGTGGATTGCAGTCCAATGCTAAGACGATTAATACCATATGTTATATAACTTGTAAGTTTCTCCGCTGTCACCGTACCCGGATTACATTCCAGGGTAACCTCCGCCCCCTCCGTCATCCGGTAATTTTCTCTGACCGCCTCCAGGATACGTCCTGTCTCCCCGGCCGGAAGCAGAGAAGGCGTTCCGCCGCCCAAAAAAACAGAGATCACACTGTGATCTCTATAAAATATCGACTGTCCTTTTATCTCCTGTGTTAAATAGTTTACATAACTTTTCATTTCTGCGGCAGACGCTGCAAAAGACAGGAAATCACAGTAGAGACATTTCCTGGCACAAAAGGGAATGTGAATATAAATACTTAAGTCTCTCATCCGTAACGCCTGCCTTATGTCTGATACTTATTTGTCATCCAGTTTGAGTACGCTCATGAAAGCGCTCTGCGGTATTTCCACATTACCCACCTGGCGCATCCGTTTCTTACCCTCTTTCTGCTTTTCCAAAAGTTTCTTCTTTCTGGTAATATCACCGCCGTAACACTTGGCCAGAACATCTTTTCTCATAGCCTTAACAGTCTCTCTGGCAATAATCTTACCGCCCACCGCCGCCTGGATAGGTATCTCGAAAAGATGTCTGGGTATCTCATCCTTTAACTTCTCACACATTTTCCGGCCTCTCTCATAGGCGCTGTCCGCGTGGACAATGAAAGAAAGCGCATCCACTTCATCATGATTGATTAAAATATCCAGTTTGACCAGTTTAGACTGCTCATATCCCTTCAGCTCGTAGTCGAAAGATGCATACCCTCTGGAACGGGATTTCAGGGCGTCAAAAAAGTCATATATAATCTCATTTAAGGGCAGTTCATATTTTAACAATGCCCTGGTAGATTCCATATATTCCGTGCTGATATAACGGCCTCTTCTCTCCTGACAAAGCTGCATAATGGGACCGATAAACTCTGTAGTCACCATGATTTCCGCACTGACCACCGGTTCTTCCATATAATCGATCTCAGAAGAATCCGGCAGATTGGAAGGATTGGTGAGTTCAATCATCTCCCCGTTGGTCTTATATACTCTATAAATAACACCCGGTGCGGTTGTCACCAGATCCAGATTGTATTCCCGCTCCAGGCGTTCCTGTATAATTTCCAGATGCAAAAGTCCCAGAAAACCACAGCGGAACCCAAACCCCAAGGCAATCGATGTCTCCGGTTCATAATTGAGAGAGGCATCGTTTAATTTCAACTTTTCCAGCGCGTCCCGCAGATCCGGATACTTGGCGCCATCTGCCGGATACATGCCGCAGTAAACCATGGAATTGACCTTCTTATATCCAGGAAGCGGCTCCGCACAGGGATTGTCCAAATCTGTTACCGTATCTCCCACCGCGGTATCCTTTACATTCTTAATGGAAGCCGTCAGATACCCCACCATACCGGCACTCAATTCCTCACAGGGAATAAACTGCCCGGCACCAAAATATCCCACTTCCACCACCTCTGCCGTGGCGCCTGTAGCCATCATCTTAATAGCCGTTCCTTTGCGCACCCTGCCCTCTTTGATCCGACAGAACACAATCACTCCCTTATAGGAATCATACACGGAATCGAAGATCAAAGCCTGCAGTGGCTTGTCCGGACTCCCTTTCGGCGCCGGAACCTTGTGGACCACAGCCTCCAGGACTTCCTCAATACCTATGCCATTCTTCGCGGAAATCAAAGGGGCATCCTGCGCCTCTATACCGATTACATCCTCAATCTCGTTCTTGACCCGTTCCGGATCTGCACTCGGCAGATCTATCTTATTGATTACCGGAAACACGTCCAGATCATGATCCAGCGCCAGATATACATTGGCCAAAGTCTGTGCTTCAATCCCCTGAGCGGCATCCACCACCAGGATAGCACCGTCACAGGCTGCCAGACTGCGGCTTACCTCATAATTAAAATCCACATGTCCCGGGGTATCAATTAAATTAAAGATATATTCCTTGCCGTCCCTGGCCTGATAAACGACACGCACTGTCTGCGCCTTGATCGTAATGCCCCGTTCCCGCTCCAGTTCCATATTATCAAGTACCTGAGCCTGCATCTCCCTGCTGGTGAGAAGACCCGTTTTCTCTATAATTCTGTCCGCCAATGTGGATTTGCCATGGTCTATATGGGCAATGATACAAAAATTTCTGATTCTGCTCTGGTCTATGGCTGCCATATATTTCCTCCCATAATTACTTTCCAATCACTCTCATATGGGGAAAGTATAACAAATCCTGTAAAAGATGTCCACACTCATCTGTCCGGTTCCTCGCCGCTCAAGACCAGGTGCAGCACATGAGCCAGTGGATCACATGCGTTATGTATTTCTTCCTCCGTATTGTTCTGTGCTCCCAGTTCAATCAGAAGTGTTTTAGGACACAAGTGCATATTATAGCGATAAGCTTTCAGATAGATTCTGCGTGCGATTCCCGGGTAATACTCATTGCAGGCCGCCTGCATCTGGAAAGAAAATGCCAGGTTATCCGAAAGATACGGATTCTCCAGATAAGAGATTTCCCCCTTTGTGGTACGGCTCAACCCGTTAAAAAACATAAACTGTGCGGTAGGTCTTCCCTGCAGATCCATGACAAGACGGCGGCTCGCAGGCATTGCGTCCCTGTGCAGATCAATCACCACCTCAATCGACGGATTTTCTGCCAAGAGTTTCTCTATTTCCGGCAGCGAATTGCTATAGGCATAATCTCTGTCCGCATCATAACAGGCTGTATGATGCAGTACATTATAGCCGTACTGTTCTCGTAAAATCGAAGCCAGATATTCTCCTGCTCCCAAAATTCCACTATTCCCATCTCCGGGTACAGAGTCCGCAAAGGCTTCCTGGGAATGTGTATGATAAATCAGAATCTGCGGCTTATCCGCATTACCCTGCATACGCATGTCCTTAGACAATAATTCTTTCGCCTGCAAAAGTTCTGCCCCCGCATAAGTAGTACTGTCCACCGCATAGAAAGCCTTGATAAGATCCTCGTACTCTGTAAGTTCCTCCCATTGATAATGAAAACTTTTCTCTTCTACCGGCACAAATTGTATTGCTTCTTCCGTTTCCTTCCCTTCTTCCCTTTCTTTTGGCTGTTCCAACAAATAACGTTCGTTTTCCTTTAATAGTTCGTTTTCCATACTTTGTTCCAGATGCATGGCATCCTCACCGTATTCCAAATCACCTTCCTTAATTGCCCTGCGGTCTTCATCACTGCCCTCCAATACAAGCAGCCTTGCGTAATCGCTCTCCGTCACATACGCCTGCTCCTCGTCCTCTTTCAGATAAAAAAGAACTACGGGATATTCCAAAAGCACCCCTCTGGTCAGCAGATCTCCTTGAAAGCTGCTTCCTTTGTCTTCATTTATCCTGCGGATTGCCGGAAGATAAGGTTCCATCACCAGTTCCTTTACCCAGTCCATAAACGGTCCTTGTCCTGCCTCTTGTTTCTCTCTTTCTTCAGCCCACTCTTTTACCATAAAAAACAAAGATATTATAACAATTGTTATTAAAATAATTCTGGGAAGATTCTTTTTCATGTCCATACTAAGATATATGCAGTATGAACATAACTTCATGCCACCCCGCTAGAAGATCAGAGCCTTGTTGATTCCATCACAGAGAATGTGGCTGATCTGCTGAATCTGCTGATCCACATCCTTAGTCGTCACATACATGTTGTTCAATTCCTTCAAGGTCGCCGGCCTCTCTCCCATGGCATCTCCTACGATTGTAGCAGCATCTACCACCGTCGGTACTCCCAGTGCCAGAACCGGTACATGAAGCGTTTCCTGGGTGATTGCATTTCTGTGATTGCCCACGCCGGAACCGGGATGAATCCCCGTATTGGTAATCTGTATGGTACGATTTAACCGTTTCGTGGAACGAGCCGCCAGCGCATCTATCACGATCACCACATCCGGCTTTGTCTCCCCGATGACACCTTTAATAATTTCGGCTGACTCCATGCCTGTCTTGGCCATAACGCCGGGCACTAAACTGCTTACCAGATGCATCTTAGAACGGTTGTATGCCACTTTCCCATACTCCTTGACAATATGTCTGTTAATGAAGAGATTATCCGCTACATTGGGTCCCAGGGAATCTGCCGTCACTTCACGGTTGCCAAGCCCCACCACCAGAATGGACTGCTCCTTGTCCGGATCCGGCAGGATATTACGAATCTGATCCGCCAGAATTTCTGAAATCTCCTGGTGGTAATCCTCCTCCGGCTCCGTCATAGCCGGCGCTTCCAGCGTAATATAGGTTCCCATCGGTTTGCCCAACGCCTTGGCGCCGTTTTTGGTCTCGATGAGAACCCTTGTAATATGCACATCTGCTTCCTCATTATACTCCTCCTCCACCACCACGCCGTGTAATTCGGATTCCTTCTCTCCAATTCCCTCTCTGGCTTCCAACGCCAAGTCCGTCCTGACATTTGACCAGCTGTTCATATCCTGCTCCTTCCTTCCCGCGCTTTCCATAAAACGACTGTTCGCAGCGTCTTATGTTATATTTATATGCGTTTTCTTTTCACTTGCCTATTTTCTTTTCTATTTTTTGCAAAAATAAACAAAATATGTATTGACATCACCATTCCCATAAACTAATATAATATACGTGTGTTTCCATTAAAACGTCCGTGTCCGGCTTTAATGAGACACGTCTATAATACATTCAGTCATTCCTGACAGAAGGAGCATAGGAGGTGTAATTATGGCTAATATCAAATCTGCAAAGAAAAGAATTTTGGTAAACAAAACCAAAGCAGACAGAAACAAAGCAATTAAATCCGGCGTTAAGACAGCAATCAAGAAAGTCAACGCTGCCATCGAGGCAAATGATAAAGAAGCTGCAAAAAGCGCACTGCTTGCTGCTACTTCCGCCATTGACAAGGCTACCAAAAAAGGCGTTTACCACAAAAATACATCCGCAAGGAAAGTATCCCGCCTTACGATTGCTGTCAACAAAATGGCATAAAATCTTAACAACAAAAAAACAACCCATACCGTCATGTGGGTTGTTTTTTTATATTATTTTCTTCCGAGGCTGCGAAGCAGTCCTCGCAATCGAGCGGCGCTCGATTTGTTAACGGCTATGTCCACCGCCGCCATGGTGGCCTCCACCGCCGCCTCCTCCGCTGCTGCTGCCGCCTCCGCCGCCGCTGCTCCTCTCAATCTTGCGCTGTGTCACAGTTTTTCGTATAAACCGATCCTCATGAACCCAAAAAGACGGCTCGCCGCCGGCCACATACGTAACTGCCGTAGTCGTCTTCTTTCCTTTCTTAGACCGCCAGTTACAAGCAATAAAAATAACAGCCGATACAATTCCAACAATCCAGGGAATATAGCCCGGCATATAAAAAGTAAACACATTCACACCCAGCATATCATGATAAAAATCATTGATGTAGGTCTTATAGGCCCGATATGGATTCTTCTCCACATAACGGTACACGTTGTCGAGAATATGATTAACCTGCGCCGCTGAATAAGCATCCTTCGCCTTGCCAGTGGTGCACAGCCAGGTATAAATCCTGCCGTCATCTTCCCGGAACCAGTTGTCCACCAGTACCACGCCATCCCCGTCCGGTCTGTCATAACCGAACCCATTCTCTTCCCAGAACTGCTCCGCATAAACCCGCACAAACTCATCATAGCTTACGCCCGGCTCGATTTTCCTGGCATATTCCTTTAACGATTCATTCAGGGTAATCAGCACAATATCGCATCCGGTCTGTTTCTCCCTCTTGGCAATCAGTGCCTCCAATTTTTCTTCCTGTTTATCTGTCAGTTTATCCCCATAATCAAACACTCTCTGATCCGTGGCACATTCTTTATTCGTTCTCTGGTAATTGACAACTTTGGCTAACCCCCAATGGCCAACGTTCAAAACCACAAGGATAATTCCCAGTATGGCCAAAATAATATAAATCCATTTAAAATACCGAAAATATTCTTTCATCGGCCTCCCCCTTTATAAAATCTCCAATGCCCACACAAGCATATAACAAGCCGCCGTTACCGCCGCCAGCACGGAAGCTGCGTAGGAGAGCACTTTCGCCTTAGACACCGGTGTGGTGCCAATCACTTTCCCTGTCTGTCCATTGACATGATATTGATACGTCTTTCCCTTATAGTGATACAGATACTGCCATACCGGCATCAGCGCATAATGCACGCCGTTTCTGGAAAGATTCAGATCATTTCTCAATGGCCGGACACTGTTATATCCTCCCAGGGAAGCCTGCATCATCTCCTGAGAAGAATTTCTGGCCTTAACCTGGGCCCTGCCTTCTAACTCCGGTGCACTCTGATTATAAATCTCCCCGTAAAATCCTGACATATATTTGGGATTAAACGCCTCCAGCTGCCGATAATCGTAAGGTTCCATCAAATCCATGATCCCGTCGTCCATGGCATAAGAAGCATCTACCGGAATCTGGTTAAAATCCGCCGTCATTTTACGAATCACTTCATAATAGGAAGTCTCCGTATACTCCGTATCCCCGCTGGTCCAGCTTCTGATCTTAATCCCTTCCCCCGCATAATCATAATCCGCTTTATAATCATAAAGCCAGAAAGGTACATAAATACCTTCCATTTTTTCCAGACTCTTAGCAGACATAAAGTCGGAAGGCGTAAATAATCTCTTGGAAAATTCCCATTCCATAGAGCCGATGGCCGCCTCCTTACATATGCGGAAAGGAAGTATCATATGCGGTTCATACACCCCTTCTACCCGTTCATTCAGCACCAGATAGCTGCCACAGTGCTCACATCTGCAGGCCGATATGTAATCCTTTACTTCAATGGGTGCGCCGCAGTTGACGCATTGTGTCATAGAACTGTTATCAATCCTGTCCTCGCTGTCCTTTCCGCCGCAATGAGGACAATACATCACTCCCTTATTGGGCTCAAATATCACATTACCGCCGCAGTTTCTGCACTTAAATAACATCTCAGCTCCCCTCTGGTTTCCTACGAACCCACATGATTCCTGCTATTCCCGTCCATCCCAACAATAAGTACACAATTTACACTTATCAATACCCACCGAAGAAATCATATCATCCAACCGGTGATAACGAAGCGATGTAAAGTTCAGTTTTTCCCTGATCTTCTGAAGCATCTGTTTATACTCAGAGCTTTCCGGATCTGCATAGACCGAAAGGTTCGGATACTTGTTCTCACCCTCCAGCTCTTTGATCACCCGGCGGGCAATCAGTTCCATCTCCGAAGTAGAACGCGAAAAGTTCAGATATTTACAGCCAAAAAGAAGCGGCGGACATGCCGGCCGGATATGTACCTCTTTAGCACCGCTCTGATACAGAAACTCTGTAGTCTCCCGAAGCTGCGTTCCCCGCACAATAGAGTCATCGATCAGAAGCAGTGAACGGTTCTTAATCAGATCATGTACCGGAATCAGCTTCATCTTCGCAATCAGATCACGTTTGCTCTGAATGGTAGGCATGAAAGACCGCGGCCAGGTAGGTGTATACTTGATAAAAGGTCTGGAAAAAGGGATTCCGGATTCATTGGCATACCCAATAGCATGAGCCGTTCCCGAATCCGGCACTCCCGCCACAATATCCGGCTTGACATCATCCCGTTTAGCCAACATGGCACCGCAGCGATAACGCATCTCCTCTACGCTGACTCCCTCATAGGAAGAAGTCGGATACCCATAATATATCCAGAGAAATGTACAGATCTTCATATCTTTTCCCGGTGCCACCAGAGTCTGCACCCCTTCCGGCGTCACTACTACAATCTCTCCCGGCCCCAGTTCTCTTTCCGCCGTATATCCCAAATTCAAATAGGCAAAGCTTTCAAACGAAATACAACAAGCGTTATCTTTTTTGCCAATCGTCACCGGTGTACGGCCATATCGGTCTCTTGCCGCATAAATCCCTTTCGCCGTCATAATCAGCATGGTCATAGAACCGTCAATCAGTTCCTGCGCATACCGTATACCCTCAATCAGATTGTCTTTCTGATTAATTACCGCTGCCACTAATTCTGTGGCGTTGATATCGCCCCCGCTCATTTCCAGGAAATGCCCTCTGCCATGCTTAAAGATCTCCGCCACAATCTCATCTTTATTATTGATTTTACCCACGGTAGTAATAGCATATGTCCCATGATGAGAACGTATGATCAGAGGCTGCGGTTCATAATCGGAAATACATCCTATCCCCAATGTCCCATGCATGGTATTAACATCTTTATCAAATTTGGTGCGAAACGGGGTATTCTCAATATTGTGGATTGCCCGGTCGAACCCTTCCTCCTTACTGTAAAGCGCCATGCCGGCACGTCTGGTCCCCAGGTGGGAATGATAGTCTGTTCCAAAAAACAGATCAAATATACAATTCTCCTTTGATGCCACTCCAAAAAAACCGCCCATGATGTCCTCCTGTTTCTTTCCATTATCTGGTTACTTATCTATTCTGTCTCAACATTGACTCTCTATCACTATCTGTGTTTCTCATAAATCTCACAGCCACATCTGCCCCGCTCTTTGACCCGGCTGAGCACTTCTTTGGCCCGCCTGTACACCCCCATAAAATCTTCTCCAGTCTCACCCACTGCCACGCCGGCACTCAGCGTAACAACCGGCAGGTCCTCCTCCATATGCATCAGTCTGTCATTAAGGTATGCAATTCGTCTGCGGATACCGCCTACATTTTCTGCAGAAAGTCCTGCAATCCAAAGTGCAAACTCATCTTCCTCCAACCGTCCGATGCCGTCACAACTCCTAAAGCTCTCCCGCAGCATGACGGCAACCGTTTTCAAAACCCTGTCTCCCGTATCATGCCCGAAACGATCATTTATTTCCTGCATCCGATCCACATCCAGGATCAACAGACACCCCTGTGCATCCTCTTCTCCAAGAATCGCATCTACCATCTTTTTAAAAAATTTTCCATTCACTGTTCCCGTGAGCCTGTCACATTCTCTGTCACGGTATGATTGTGAAACAAAACATTCCCTGCCCTTATATTGCTTATCCTGTGACCTCCCATGGCGCCACAGTATGTTTTTCATCGCATATCCTCCTCCTAAACCGGATTATCTCATGCATTTTCATTCATTATCATACCAAATTCGCTTCTTGAAAGCAACCGCTCTCCTGCTATGCACAAACAACCTTGTATTTTTTTATATCATGCCAAAAGTTTTATCGGCCATCTTGCATACTAATTTCTACTATGCTACACTGATAACAATACAAATTTTCTATATAATAAAGAAGGAGGGAGATTCCTATGTCAATCAAAAAACTGTTCCGTACAATCGCTGCAGTCACATTGATATCCGTCCTCTTTGTCACCCCAGTTTCTGCTCACGGACATCATTACAGACAGACAGTCCCGGCAACTGATACCAACTGCCCGGTCTGTACTGTAGAAGGATGCATCGAAGAAGGACGGCATATCCATGACGGATGTTATTACTGCGGCTACGACCATGCCGACGGTTATTGCGACGGAACCTGCGCTGCTGTCGATACAACGACGGCCTGCGGCAGACGCGGCGGACACCATGGATGTCATCGCTAAATAACAGAACATCAAAGCTAAAGGGGCTGTTGCAAAAGTAGATGAATAATCTAGCAGGCAACAGCCCCTTTCTTCAGGCCATTTTTCATTCTATTACCTAAAACATTGGCATAGTCAGAAGCACGTTATTTAAGACTAATAGCACTTTTTTATATAACTTAAATAAATCTTGATATACACAAATATTTGAAACGGCTGCACATATTTCAGAAATAAAACTTATCCCTACAAGAAAAGTTTCTACAACTATAATTTTTTCAATGGTATTTGAATAATATTGTGCACTATGCACACTCTAAAAAATTTCTTTCAAGAGATTCACTGGTATCAATGTAAGTGCGGTTGTGAGTATACCAGCTAACACAGAAACCACAGCACCAACAAGTATGTTAATGGCCTCATCTTTGCATCCAATACTACTCCTTTTTGTACATGTTTTTAAATGCTTATCCTATGCAAAAAGCAGGTCTTACGACCTGCTTCTTCTTGGTTGGGAATCTATACCTTATAAATCATTTTTGTAGAGCTGTTAACTCTATTCTTCTTAGTTGGGAGTCTATACCCTAAATTCTTAAGCAGAGCATCTCGCTCTTTTCTTGGTTAGATTATAACATATCCCTTTCTAAGATACAAGAAAAATTACAATTTTTTTGCCTCATTAAAAACCGCATCTTCTATTTCTCTTTTCTTCTGTTATCTTATAATAGTATACAGCGTTTGTTTCTTTTTCTCAATAAAAATTTCCCTATTAGATATATTCATAATTCCTTATGTTTTCTGCGATGACTTCATGTTCTGGCAGTAGTTGTGAAAACTTCCTCATCCTGCTTACTTCTCAGTATCTATTAATACCTAATACAAAAAATAGGGACACTCTCATTTAAGTATCCCCATAGTCTACCAATATATCTGATAATCCACTATTCACTTTCATTATCAGGATTTTTTATGTTTCCCATACCTAGGTCTAATGCCACAACTACGGTTACTTTATTCACAAGTAACTTTTCCTTGTGATTTTCACCTATTTTATCAAAACTGAAAGGCCTCACAAAGTGCGTAAATTCAAGGATTTCTAGGTATCTTTCCTTTGTATCAACACCACATTCTCCACATGCCCGGTCCAGGAAAACTGGTCCACAGCCACACACCTTCTTACCACATATCCTCTGGTCAGAAATACCTCCAGATCTCTGGCCAGACTGGTGGGCTTACAGGAAATATACAAAATATGCTCCACTCCATACTGGATAATCTTATCAAGGGCCTTCGGATGTATCCCGTCCCTGGGCGGATCCAGAACAATCATGTCCGGTTTCTCTGCTATTGTATCCAACACCTTCAACACATCACCGGCAATAAATTCGCAATTATGTAAACCATTTAGGGCGGCATTTTCTCTTGCCGCCACAACCGCTTCTTCCACGATCTCTACGCCGATTACTTTCTTCGCCACAGGAGCGAGCATTTGGGCTATGGTGCCGGTACCGCTGTAAAGGTCATAGATTATCTGCCCTTCTTTCTCTCCCAGAATTCCCAGAATATATTCCCTGGCCGTATTGTACAGAAGTTCCGCACTCAAACTGTTGGTTTGAAAAAAAGAAAACAAGGAAATCCTGAATTGCAATCCCAACAGTTCTTCATAAAAGTAATCCCGGCCATACAGAATATCCGTCTCATCACTTTGCACCACATCTGCCTGAGAATCGTTTTTGACATGCATAATTCCCACGATAGTCCCCTGCAAAGAAAGCTGCAGCAGTTTCTCCCGCCATGCCGCAAGCATCTGCTCTTCCAGCGAATCCGCAGTCTGGGTAGTGGTTACCAGTGCTATCAGTATCTCCCCTGTCCGTGCGGCTTTTCGCACCAGAAGATGTCTCAGATAGCCGTCATGACGCAGTCTGTGGTAAAAGCTGACAGGCTGGCCCTGGTCTTTCTGTTCCTGGAAAAAATCCAGGGTACAGGCAAGAATCCGGCGATAGTCCTGGTCCACGATCTGACAGTTTCTTACCGACACAATATCATAGAAGCTCCCTCTTTTATGCATACCAAGCGCCAGAGGGCCATCCTTAATCTCGTCTCCAAAAGTAAATTCCATCTTATTGCGATAGCCAAAAACCGCCGGATTTGCTTTGGCACCCTCAAAGTGCCATTCTTCCTCCTGCCTGGAAAGCACCGGCTCCAGAAGGCGTTTTACCTGTTCCTCCTTAATTTTCAGCGTCTCTTCATAGAGCAGCGGCAAGTAGATACAGCCGCCGCACTGGCCAAAATGCGGACAGGGGCTTTCCTGTTCCCTGGGGGAAGGTGCAAGTACTTCCAGAAGGCGTCCTTCCGCCTTCCCTTTTCTGGCTTTATTGATAACAGCACGCACCCTTTGTCCCGGCAGAGCGTTTTTAACTACACATACGCCCTCCTCACAAGTCACGATACCTTTGTTGGGAAAATCTATTCTTGTCACTACCCCTTCAATCTGTTGTCCTTTTTTCATCTTTTCCATCTCCATCTTATTGATGCGGCCGCACAAGAAAACCTTCTTCCCTACAACCTAAAAAGGCGGGAGATGCAACACATCCCCCGCCTGGTAACGCCAGGATCTATTCTCCCGATTCTTCTTCCTCATCCTCGAAGAAGTCATCGTCAAAATCGTCGTCAAAATCATCCTCAAAATCTTCCAGATAATCAGGTGTCAGATAACGATAAACGGCATATGCAATGGCAGCAACCGCAACGACCGCGCCAATCACGGCAAATACCCACAGAAGTTTATTGCACTTCTTCTCCTCCTCTTTCTTCCTGCCCAAAAGCTCATTTACATGCGCATTATCCAGAATTTCGTCCAATTTATTCAAAACCTCTGCTCTTCTCATGATACACCCTCTCTTTCCTGTCGTTTCCTTATCATATTCACAAACCTTTATGAATTTAATATACCACTTCTTCTTGTTTTTTACTATATGTTCCCAATAAATTTTTTATGAAAAAATAAATTTTTAGATTTTTTGCAGTTTTGCAAAACCGGCGTACATGATTTTCTGCCCCATTTCATCAAAAACCACCGTCACCTGGCTGTCTCTGGGCCCAGGCTCGATCTTCATGACCGTACCATCACCGTACCGCATGTGGCGTACTCTGTCACCCACTTCATAGCCCAATCTGGTGTTTATCACAGGTGCTATATCTACACGGCCCATCCCCTGATTCATTTTGGTGATATATGGCTGGTTCTCAGGAGCCGTCCGTTTGGGCCGTACCACAGCCTTCGGTTTCACTGCGGCCTTTGGTTTCACCGCTGACACAGCAGCCCCTGCTTCTGTATCCCCCGCCATCGGGCGTTCAACAGGCCTCACCGCCTCCACCCTTCGGAAACGGTTTTCCCCGCTCTCAAAAGGCTTCGACCGGAACCTGCTTCTTTCTCCGGAATCCTCATCATAGAAAGTATACTCTGTCCTTCTGGGTGCCGGCAAGGTATTATCCAACAGAAGAGACGGTATTTCTTTCACAAAGCGGCTGACCGGATTATACTGGGTCTCGCCCCGGATCATCCGCTGTCTGGCGCAGGTCAGAGTCAGATCATCCTTGGCCCTGGTAATCCCCACATAGGCAAGCCTTCTCTCCTCCTCAATTTCCAAAGGATCATCGGAAGTAATGGTCATATAGCTGGGAAAAATCCCATCTTCCATACCTGCCAGATAAATATGGGGAAACTCCAGACCCTTTGCACTATGCAGAGTCATAAGAAGAACTCTGTCACTGCTTTCATCCACCCGGTCTACGTCCGCCACCAATGCCACTTCTTCCAAAAACTCACCCAGAAGCGGTTCATCATGACTTTCCTCATAGGACACCACTTTATTGATCAATTCTTCAATATTTTCAATGCGGTCTGCGGCATCTTCCTCGTCGGATTCTTCCAGTTCTTTCCTGTACCCTGTGGTTTCCAAAATATCCTTGACCAGTTCTTCCAGGCTGTAAAACTCCAGCTTACTTCTGAAACTCTGTATCATGGTCACAAAAGGTTTTAACTTCACAGCGCTTCTGCCGATGGTCATAATCTGGTCTGCTTCCCGCAAAGCATCGTAGAAGCTGATGTTCCTCTCGTCCGCATACTCCTGCACCCGCAAAATAGTGGCAGCACCGATACCACGCCTGGGCACGTTGATGATCCGTTTGACTGCCACATCGTCCCAGCCATTGTCAATGGTCTTTAAATACGCCAGGATATCCTTGATCTCCCGTCTGGCATAGAAGTTTGTCCCTCCAATCACGTCATAGGGGATTCCCTCCATGATAAAGCGTTCCTCCAAAAGACGGGCCTGGGCGTTGGTGCGGTACAAAACTGCACAGTCCCCGTAAGACGCCTCTCCTTTTCTCGCTTTTTTCGCCACGTCTCCGGCAATATATTCAGCCTCCTCATAGGCCGTATCAAACTGTTTGAAATGAATCCGGTTTCCTTCGGTCTTGTCCGTCCACAGGGCTTTGTCCTTGCGTCCGGTATTATTGCTGATAACAGCGTTGGCCGCATCCAGAATCATCTGCGTGGAACGGTAATTTTGTTCCAACTTGATAACGCAGGCTTCTGGATATATCTTTTCAAAATCCAGAATATTCCGGATATTAGCGCCTCTGAATTTATAAATAGACTGATCGTCATCACCCACCACACAAAGATTCCGGTACTTATCCGCCAGAAGTCTGATCAATTCAAACTGCGCGGTATTGGTATCCTGATACTCATCCACCATAATATAACGGAATCGCTGCTGATAATTTTCGAGCACCTGGGCATCCGCTTTAAAAAGTTCTACGGTCTTCATGATCAGATCGTCAAAATCCAGGGCGTTATTTTTCTTCAATGTCTCCTGATAAGCCCGGTATGCCTTGGCAATCTTACCGCCGTTATAATCATAGCCGTTTTGCATCTCATACTGTATGGGATCGATCAGTTCATCCTTGGCAGAAGAAATAGCGCTTAAAATAGTACGTTCTTTCAGCGTCTTGGTATCAATCTGCAGCTTTTTACAGACTTCTTTCATGATGCCCTTCTGATCATCCGTATCATAAATTGTGAAATGATTGTCATATCCCAGTCTGTCAATATATCTTCTCAGGATTCTCACACAGGTAGAGTGAAAAGTGGATACCCAGATCTGCTCCGCTCCAAATCCCACGATCTTATCTACTCTCTCCCGCATTTCCCCAGCAGCCTTGTTCGTAAAAGTAATGGCAAGAATATGATAGGGCGCCACGCCCTCTCTGTCGATCAGGTATGCCACCCTGTGTGTCAGCACTCTTGTCTTGCCGGAGCCGGCTCCCGCTAAAATAAGAACCGGCCCCTGTGTCTGCATGACAGCCTGCTTCTGTCTCTCATTCAGTGTATCGTATATACTCATTGTTTCTTAATCCTCAATACAATTGATTCCCGCAGTTTCCACAGAACTTGGACCCCGTGGTAGCCGTACCGCAATTGGGACAGAACTTAGGGCCTGCTCCTGCCCCCGTTCCTGTCTGCTGAGGCTGACCCGCATTTGCATTGCCTCCCAGATTCATCTGGTTGACCATCTGCTGTCCCATAGCCATGCCCATCTGTAAACCTACCATATCAGACGCCATATGACTGCCACCGCCGCCTTTTCCCATGGCGTCTGCCGCAGCCATCTGGGTATACCGTCCCACATCGCCCACCATGGACTGTGCCGCAGCCTTCTCCTGCATCTTCTTAATCTCTTCCGGATAAGAAAAGCTCTCGATCACAAAATCGGTAATGCCAATACCAATCTTGCGCATATCCATATCGAGATCACTCTCAATCCCTTTGGCTATGCTTCTGGCATCTGCCTGCAGATTAAACATATCCCGGCCTTCCCTGCTGATCCATCCCATCAGAAGCTGATCAAGACTTGCGATGATACGTTCCTTAACATCCTCCACCGTGTAAGTCTGACGAATACCCGCCAACTTCTCGATCACCACATCATGTTCCACGATCTTACAGTTAAACGTACCAAAAGCACGAATGGGCATACCTCCCGGCAATCCCGGTGCCTGTAAATTGATAGCGTTCTTGGTGCCCCATTTCACCAACAGTTCCTTCGTATTAATAAAAAGAACTTCCGCCCGAAGAGGTGTGCTGAAACCAAATTTAAAACTCTTTAAGGTTGTCAGGAAAGGTATGATATCCGACTCAATATCATAATCGCCGTCCTCCTCAAAAATACCTTCCACACGTCCGTTATACAAAAAGATTGCATCCTGTCCGGGGCGAATGATCAAGCGGGAACCTTTCTTAATCTCCTGATTCTGAAACTTGTAAAATAAGACGCCCTCTCTTGTCTCGTTCCACTCTATTACGCTGGAAAACTGATTCTTAAAAAATCCCATGATTTCCTCCACTTTATAGTATTATTCTGGCTTATATTTTTCCAGTCCTTACATACCCATTTCCGCCTTCAGTGCCGCCAGCTCATCATCCACTGCCGAAACTGTCTCAGTGCTGTCATACTTAGATGCCAAATCATCAAGATTCTCCTCCGCACGAGAACTATTCAGTTCTCCAACTGCATCCGCCTCATCAAGCATCCGGTTGACTTTTTCCTCCATTCTCTCAAAAGCAGCCGCGTTGTTCCCGGCGCTCTCAATCCCGGAACCCATCTCGTTAATCTTTTTCTGGGTCTGTGCCACTTTTACCTTGGCTTTCAGCATGTCACGCTTACTCTTCATGGCCTGAATATCTTCTTCCAGCTTGTCATGCATCTGTCTCATCTTTTCAGAATTGGACTGTGCCAGTTCATAGTTTTGGGTAAGGACCTCTTTCTTCTGCGTAAGCTCACTCTTCTTCTCCAGGAAACGGCGTGCATCATTGTCATTACCTGCCGCCACAGCCTTTTTGGCATAATCCCCCATCTTGGCGATCTCATCGTTACACTCGTCAAGCTTTCTTCTGGCCGACTTTTCCTCCGCCATAATGGATGCCGTCTCCGCCTTGACCTTGGCAAAATCGGATTCCAGATTCCGCAGATACTGATCTATCATCTTCTCCGGATCTTCCGCCTTGTCTAAAAGCGAATTTACATTCGCTGCCATAATGTCCTTAAACCTTGTCATAATTCCCATACCTGACCCTCCGTTGATAATTTGTAATTTATTCCCCCAGACAGTGACTATAATTACCTGACTGCCGCAAGTTACATATTCTGACTCTGATTAAGCCTCTTTGCCTGGCTGCTCAAATTCTCCACCAGACGTTCCACCTCACCTACGATCTTTGTATTCCTCTCACTCACCGAGTAGGTCTCCTGTGAATGTGCGGATACTTCCTCCATGATTGCCGAAATAGTCTGTATACTCTCCACAATGACACTGTTGGCGGCAGCCAGCCGTTCCATGGCCTGATCCAGTCTTCTATTCTGTTCATCTACTTGGTTGGTGCTGTCTGCGATCTTCTCAAAACTGCCGGCTGCTTCCATGGCAGACTCACTCTGTTTTACATTGCTCTTCAGCAACTGCTCAACTGCATCCATGGCAATGCCCAGTTTCTCCGATACGCTCTGGATTACATCTGTGATATTGACAGTAGCGCTCTGCGTCTGATTCGCCAGACTTGATATCTCCGATGCAACCACCGCAAAACCCTTTCCCGCTTCTCCGGCGCGCGCCGCTTCAATACTTGCATTTAAAGCAAGCAGACTGGTCTGGCTGGCCACGTTAGTGATCAAATCGATAATAGACTGCATATTGGAGGTATACTCCTCCAGTGCCTTCATATCTTCTACCACTTCCCTGCCGGCTCCCTCAGAGGCTTTCATCTGCTTCATCAGCATGTCGATATTTTCCTCTCCAAGACGTACATTTGCCTTAGCCTCTTCCATACTGTTGGAAATGGTATCCATCACATCACTCATCTGCTCAATATGATTCTGAATCTCTTCCGTCTTCCCCAACTGATTCTGTACGGATTCTGCCGTCTCATTGGTTCCTGCTGAAACCTCCTGCATCGCATTTCTGGTCTCTGACACCGCCGAACCCAGCTCCTTCATCTGTTCGACCACATCCACAATACCATCGGACATCTCTCCCGATATGCTCATCACTCTTTCAAGCAGCCCGGACACATTATCCTTTTCCTTATTCAACTCTGCAAGCTTCACCTGATTAATCTTCCCCAGGGTCCTGGTAGACAGGCAGATAAAAATTCCAATCAGCAAAAGCAAAAAGAGACGGATCTCATAAGTCGCAGCATCGGCTGCCGCAATATTTCCCTGGATTCCCTGCCAGATTAAGAAAATCACATTGACTAAAAATCCAATGCCCGATACTCCTATACACAATTTCAAATCAGAATACAAAATCAATACCAGATAAATGGGAATAATAAAAGTAAACGCGATCACATTGACCGTTGTAAATACCACAAACACATAAAAAACCGTATAGGTAACGCCAATCGCATATTTAAGCCTTACATCCTCCGGACTTCTCTTATACATCACAAATTCAAAAATCACCGGTCCTGCTGCTAAAAGTAAGAAGATCAAATAATACCCTATCGTCCGGTCTCCTTTTACTACCTCCATAAGATAAGATAATGCAAGAACGACCGCCAACACCGTATGACAGGCCAAAGCTACTTTATTCATCGCCTTTCCTTCACTAAACACACTTTCCTTACCCATTCTGTCATCCTCCTGCTTATTATACTTTCAGTATATGCCTCAAAGCGACAGTACCCACACATCATTCCACCTATAAAATCACCTTTATATAGTATACCATACCCCCTTATTATAGGACAAGAGATTTATGCCCTTCCTCTATATTCCTGTATCAGTTCACGCTACGGCTGCCACGATACCGGCAATGATAATTGCAGCACATACAAGCTTGTGTGTCGTATCTTTCTCATGAAAAAGAAATCGTCCTGCCAGGATCGTCACCACACAGCCGGCCTGCTTTAAAAGTGTCATCACGGTAATCCGGCTTCCCTCCATGCCATTGGCCACAAAAAGCGCCCGGTCTGCAATAACGATAAGCAGACTCAAAAGCCATACCCACTGATTCCTTACGGCGCTGCCCCAGTTCACAGATATTCGGCCAAACAGGATAAAAAACAGATAAAACAAAGTCAGAAAAAGCAAATACCAGAATTGTAACTGGGAGCTGTTGATGTCCCGCATGAGAATCTTATCAAGCAGTCCGGAAACTGCATTTAAAAGGCAGGAGGCAAAGGCCATCATTACATATCTGACCGGCACAGTGTCACCGTTTTTTAACGCGCCGGCCTTTCCGTTCCCCGGATGATATTTCAAAAAAAGCAGCCCGGCCGACACCAGTAAAAGCCCCAGAAACTGAAAGGGCCCGAGAATCTCCTGCAGCACAATAACTCCCAAAAGCGTAGCAAAAAGAACCCGGGAAAGATCCAACACCCCGTACAAACTGATGGGCATCTTTTTGATTGCCCTGAAACTGAACATCCAGGCAAGAAAGATCACAAAAGATTTCAAAGCTATGTAGAAATAAAAATGAGGCGCCAATCCCATTGCGTTCTTTGCATCCGGTAAAACTATCAGAAAAGACAGCAAAGTGTACATAAACAGTACCTCTATGGTAGAGTTTTTCTCCAATGCTTTCTTTTTTACGATCTCACGGACGCCTTTCAGAACACCGTACAATAAAACCAATGCCATCCACATCATTTTTCTTCTGCTGCCTTTCCAAAAAATGTAACCGTTCAGCCATGCCCATTCATAAGTTGTCGGACGTCCGCCCTATGAAAATGATTGAACTGTTACAAAAAAATAGCTGTAAAGCATTTCCACACTTTACAACTATGATCTAAAGAGCAGGCGAGGGGAATCGAACCCCCCTCCCAAGCTTGGGAAGCTTGTATTCTACCGATGAACTACGCCTGCAAACTTCGTGCTTTTCTTAGTATACCATCATCTTTCTGAAAAGAAAAGGAAAATTTTTAAACAGCTAATATAACTTCACTTTTTGCTCCTTCCTGCATAGGCTATAATAAATATGTTTTCAGGATTGGCAGAGTTCTTTCTGACAATTCGAGGAGGAGCATGAAAAAAATATGCAGTTTGCTTCTTGTGACGGTCCTGGTCATGGTTTCCCTTTGTGGCTGTGGAAATCCGACAGGAGGCAGCAAGGATACATCGTCCACCGCAGATAAAACACCTGTAGTACTTAACGAAGTGGCACACTCTATCTTCTATGCCCCCATGTATGTAGCGATTGAAGAAGGGTATTTCGAGGAAGAAGGCATCGACCTGACGCTGGTGACCGGTTTTGGTGCCGACAAGACCATGACGGCGCTTCTTACCGGTGAGGCCGATATTGGTTTCATGGGCAGCGAAAGCACTATCTATACTTACAAAGAAGGGGCTTCCGACTATGCGGTGAACTTTGCGCAGCTTACGCAGCGCGCCGGTAATTTTCTGGTGTCCAGAGAACCCATCGACAATTTTCAATGGGATATGCTGACCGGCAAAAAAGTTCTGGGCGGCCGTGCCGGCGGTATGCCGGAAATGGTATTTGAATATATCCTCAAAAAGAACGGGCTGGATCCGGCCACCGACCTTTCTATCGATCAGAGCATTGATTTTGGTTCTACCGCAGCGGCTTTCTCCGGCGGCCAAGGTGATTTTTCTGTAGAATTCGAGCCTCACGCCACCTCCCTGGAAGAAAAAGGCGACGGCTATGTAGTAGCTTCTCTTGGAGAAGATTCCGGCTATGTGCCTTATACAGCCTTCTCCGCCAAGAAGAGCTATTTGGAAGCAAATCCTGCCGTAATTGAGGCCTTTACCAGAGCATTACAAAAAGGCATGGACTATGTACAGACTCACACTCCCGCAGAAATTGCCAAAGTAATCGCGCCGCAATTTGCGGAAACCGACCTTGCCACCATAGAAACCATCGTATCCCGTTACGCTGCTCAGGATACCTGGAAGGCGGATCTGGTCTTTGAAGAAGACAGTTTCACCCTTTTACAAAATATTCTGGAAGAAGCCGGCGAACTGGACGGCCGGGTTCCTTATGCAGATCTGGTAGACACTTCTTTTGCAAAAAAAGCAGCGGGACTCGAATAAGCGAAGAAATTTCCTATATAAAATAACGCCTGGCGCATGGATACACCGGGCGTTATTTGTTATGTAAACTTATTCTTGCTAACCATAGTCACTTTCTCAATAATTCTTTTAAGGCATCCACCACATCCTGATACTCCATAAGCAATGCCTCCACGTTCTCATCTATCTTCTCATATGCCTGCTCCTTCACCGCATACTCCTGTTCTTTAGCCGCTTCCGATAAATGGTTTGCCCCGATAGAGCGCATGGCATTTTTCAGTCCATGTACCTCAACCAGATAATGTTCATAATCCCTTTGTTCATAAAGCTGCCTGATCAGGGGAATTTTCTCTTCTCCTTCCTCCAATGCTTCCGCAAGCACTTCCCAATAAAGTTCCTCATCCCCGGCGCACATCTCTATTCCGTCTTCCACAACAAAACCTCTGGACGCCAGATCATCAATCGTTCGTATCTGTCCCATCTTTTTCATTCTGCCCCTTTGTTTTCTTATGCTCTCCTTCTTTCTTCTTGTTGACAAATTCGTCGATCATCTTCTCCACCAGAAGGGTCTTCACATAGACATCAAAACTCAATATACAGATAAAGGAAAAGAGCCTTAAGAATTCCCTGGAATCTTCCGGTGCATCTTCAAAGGTCTGTTGGGCGACCCGGAACTTTTCCTCCAAGTCGGCCTTCATCACTGCAATCTGCTCCTGTTCCAATCCGAACACTTCCTCATAAACGGAAGATAGGTTAAAATCCTGTCCGTTGCCAAAAAAATGTTCCTTGATCGGCTTCAGTAATTCCTGAATATCACTGATTGAAAGGATTCCTTTATAGTAATAAATAAAGATAAGAAGCAGCACATGATCTTTGGAATATTTCTTCTTGACCGGCGGCGGAAGCAGGTCATTCTTGGCATAATTATTGATCATGGTCTTTGTCAGTATCTTATCGTTTTGCGGATCTCTGGTAGAAGTTCTTAAATGTGATTCCATAAAGGTAGTCACCTGATCCATATAAAGATCAATATCCGGAATATCTTCTGCCTTGATATACTCAATCCTGTCAAGACTGCCCAATATGCTGCTCAACAGGTTCTCAATGTTGATCGTCATTTTTTCCCCTTCTGTATATATAATATTTACACTTTATTATATAGTTTTTATTACTACATGACAAGTATTTTATTTCTTTTTCTGTTTCTCTTTTCCAGTTGTCTGTTACTTTTCACGCAGTTTTTTACATACCTTAGATATTTACAAAACAAGCTGTCCATGTTATATTAATACATAATAGCTGTAAAGTTTTAACGTATGAAAGCAGCAGAATCCGCTTTGCGGACTCGGATAAACGAAAGAATCTCCTATCATATAAAATTGTAAAGAGGTGTTTGTCATGAACAAAAAAATCAAGAATGAAGCTGTAGACCATCTGTTCCAGGCAGTTTTATGTCTGGAATCCGTAGAGGAATGTTACGATTTCTTTGAAGATCTGTGTACGGTTAACGAACTTTTGTCATTGTCACAGCGTTTTGAAGTGGCTTCCATGTTAAAATCCCACAACACTTATCTTGAGATTGCCGAAAAAACAGGAGCATCCACTGCCACGATCAGCCGCGTTAACCGTTCTCTCAATTATGGGAACGACGGATACGAATTAATATTTGAGCGCCTTCACAAGTAAGGCGCTCCTTTTTAGCCGTCTATATTGATAAGTTCCATGGGATCCACATATTGTTCGTTATACATAATCTGATAACCCAATTCTGTATTTTCCTCTCCAATCACATAGAGAATCGTTCCTCTGACCACCTCATCGCCTTCCCTTGCCATAACCTCCCCGTCATTGCGATAGATACTGACATAACCGTTCCCATGATCTATTTTAACGCAATGTAGATAAGAACTGCCCGTAGTAATGGAAAGAATTGTTCCCGCTCCCGAAGCCACGATACTATTGCCTTCCGAACCGGTCAGCTTAACCATAGGCTCTTGTGCATCTGCCTCCTGCTGCATGGATGCGGAAGATGTCATCGGAAAACCTATCGGCATATGTGCCTGCGCATCCGCCGCCTCTTTGGCTGCCTCTTCCTCCACTTTCTGATTGACTGTATCGCTAAGGATCGTAACTTTCTGCGTCAATTCGTCTTGAAGCAGCGACAGACTTTCGTTCTCCTGCTGAAGAACCCGTATTTCTTCGATATGTTTCTCATTCTCCTCCTTTAAAGAAAGGATTTCCTCCTTCCTGCGGCTGCCGACAATCCCTAAAATAACAACGACAGCAAGCAGAATAATAAACAGTGATTCTATCACCGCAGGATCAATCCGCAGCTGCCTGATCCCGCCTTCCCTGGAATCCGCGAAGATTATTACCGTGTAATTAAATCTTCTCCCCCTCTTCCTGTTTTCTGTTTCACTCACAAAAAGATTACCTCCGATATCTCGAGAATCCCGTTCCCATTATACCACAGATGACATAAGGATGGCAATGCTTGTTTACATAAAATATTATATCCAAAAAAACAGGAAATAAGCGCAAAGAAAGCTTTACATTTATATGGATATATGCTATTCTATGGGTGTTGTCATATCAACGTACTTTTTAATATTTTTGGAGGTATCTATAATGAACAAAGGTACAGTAAAATGGTTTAACAACCAAAAAGGCTACGGCTTTATCTCCGATGAGCAGGGTAACGATGTATTCGTTCACTATTCAGGACTCAACATGGAAGGCTTCAAGTCTCTCGAAGAGGGCGCCGAGGTTGAGTACGAAGTAGTAAACGGTGAAAAAGGACCCCAGGCCGTAAATGTAACAAAGTTATAAGAAGCATCGGACTTATAACATCGATAATCAGTATCACGATGTGCCTGTTCTTAAATATAAATGATGAATTTTATTTAGAATCAGCAATATTGTTGTAACGGATTAGAGAAAAAGAGAACCTGTCAATGCGGCAGGTTCTTTTTTGTAGATATCCTATTGTACGACCAACTTTATCTTCTGTCTTCCCCTATTTTCCAACAAAACGAATCACTTCCTCAAACTGCATATTTCCTCCAAATAGATCCAGTGCGCTGCCGATCGTTACATGAACTTTGTTCTTTCCCAGTCGCTTTAACTTCTCCAAATCCTCAAAATCGTGAACGCCGCCCGCATAAGTAATCGGAATCTTTCCCCAGTTTCCCAAAAGTTCTACTACCGGATCTTCTATACCAGAAGCTTGGCCCTCTACATCTACGGCATGAACCAAAAATTCATCACAAAAAACAGACAAATCCTCCATCGTCTGTTCCGTTAATTCCACCTTGGTATAATTCTGCCATCTATCGGTCACAATATAATAACGCCCGTCTCTAGCTCTGACGCTCAAATCTAACACCAGATGACCAGCCCCAACCTTTTGTGCCAGTTCCTGCAGCCTGTCATACTGTATCTGTCCGCCTTGGAACACATAAGACGTGACAATCACATGACTCGCCCCGGCGTCCAGAAATTCACCGGCATTTTCCGGTGTGATACCGCCGCCTGCCTGCAACCCTCCCGGATAGGCGCGTAAAGCTGCAAGAGCTTGTTTTTTTGTTGCGTTATAATAAGTAGAAAAAGCAGGATTCAATAATATGATGTGTCCGTTCTTTAGCTGATATTCCTGGTAAAGCCTGGCATAAAATGCCGCATCCTGAACGGCTACAAAGTTTTCCCGGGCCTGATCATCCTGATCTTTTAAGCTGCCGCCCACAATCTGCTTGACACTGCCGTTATGAATATCAATACAGGGCCGAAATTCCATAATTTACTTCCCTTTCTCCGCGTTTTTAAATCTGGTTTTTCATGACTCTGTCAAATACACAGCGAATATTTTATCCTCTAACAGACATAATAACATAAGAACAGGAAGTTTATCAAACATTCTGTTTTAATATCAGCAATTCATGTAAAGGAGTGAAACCATGAAAAAGATAAGAACATTACTATTTGTTTCTCTGATGGTACTGACCATGTCCATGATCACTGCCTGTGGTAACAGGAACACAAATGCCGATAACGGAAATAACACAAACGGCACACAGACAGGTATCGGAACTACTTCCGACACCACAACAGGCACAGATAACGGCACAGGTACTGCCAACGACGGTATGAACGGAACCACAGACAATGGTACCGGTCTCACTGATAACAACACTACCGGAACCGGCAATAACGACAATGTAAACGACGTCACCGCCGGAGACAATAACAATAATAACAACGGCGGTGTTGGAAATGCCGTCGGCAATGCCATTGATGACGCCGGTAACGCCGCTTCGGATATCATTGACGATGCCGCTACAGGCGTTGAAAACATGGTCGACGATGTGACAGGCACAAACAGCAATACCAACACAAATTCCAAAGTTCGTTAAGAACAGAAAATTTCCCAGACACTGTTACAAGGTCTGGGAAATTTTTTAAACGCCCTTTTCAATCAGAATCCCTTCTCTGTATGCCTGCAGAAGTTCCTCCAGTTGATGAATACTCTCCCGCAGTTCCATACCGATCTCCGTATCCGCAATTTTCTGTCTGGAAGACATCGTCTCCAGGATAATCGAATCGGAGAAAATATCCGACTCATGCAAAATTGCCGCCTCCGTGGACTCGAAAGGCTCATGAGCCACCAGGCGCATACCATAAGAATTGACCACCAGCGTATATCCTGCTATACCGGTCTTATCCTGATAAGCCTTGGAAAACCCGCCGTCAATGATCAGCAGTTTGCCGCCGCACTTTATAGGCGTCTCTCCTTTCTTCAGTTCCACCGGCACATGTCCGTTTACTATATGGGAATGAGACTCGTCCAAACCGAACTCCCGCAGGATCTTATTGATAACCTCTTCCTTGTCAAGCAGTCTGTAATAGCTGTTCTTCGTTTCTTTATGCGTCTCCTTATCCAGCAGGAAATACCGCTCAAAAGTAGCCATCTTATCCTTGCCAAAGACCGGCGAATTAGGTCCTGCCCAGATATACCAGATAATATCCTGCCCTTTCAACTTCTCCTGTAAATTATTGTGGGCATAATACCCCTTTCTTGCATAATGCTCCAGAACATCATACAACTCCTTGCCGCTATATTCTTTTCCATAAACATTTACTTTATTAAAATTTCCCTCTTCATCCATGGGCACACAGCCATGGTATAGAAGATTGGAATTATATATTTTATAAAGTCCTCCCTTGGAAAAAAGGAACCGTACATGTTTCTGTAATTTCTCACACTTTACAAATCCCTGCCGCAGGCGTTCCATCACCTGTTCTTCTTCCGCCGTCAGCTCATAGGGGCGATTCCTGTTAATGGTGGGAAAATCCACATCTTTCATGGGATAGGATACCCCGTCAATGACCAATGCCTTATTTTCATAGTCAATATGTTCCAAGAGCAGCCTGTCCTGCATGCCAAACTCCGGACGCCGCATGATCAACTGGCCTTCCAGCTTAAACTGTAAGATGGCAATGGCTTTATGCATCTTCATATCAAGGCTTAAATCCTTGGTATCATAATCTGTATTGTATTTGATGGCAAATGCCTCGCAGTCCGTATCCTTGTAAGTATCAAGCGCAAAGGTTGCAAGAGGAATCAGATTGATACCATACCCTTCCTCCAGGGTGTCCAGATTCCCATATCTGGCCGCCATCCGGATCACATTGGCGATGCAGGCCAGATGACCGCTGGCCGCCCCCATCCAGACAATATCATGGTTTCCCCACTGCACATCCACCGAATGATACTGGCAGAGTGTATCAAGAATAATATGCGGCCCAGGCCCTCTGTCAAAAATATCTCCCACAATATGCAGATGATCAATGACCAACCGCTGTATCAGATTACTTAAAGCAACGATAAATTCCGGCGCCCTGCCAATTCTGATAATGGTATGAATAATTTCATTATAATAAGCTTCCTTATCCTGAATCTCCGCCTTCTCCGTGATCAATTCCTCTATAATATAGGAAAAATCCTTAGGCAGAGCCTTTCTCACTTTAGATCTGGTATACTTGGAAGAGACCCGTTTGGTAATCTGCACCAGCCTGTGAAGCGTGATCTTATACCAGTCCTCAATAGAGTTCTCGTCTTCCTCCTGCATCACGATATCCAGCTTTTCCTCCGGATAATAAATTAAGGTAGCCAGACTCTTTTTGTCCTTGATACTTAAAGTATTGCCGAATTCCTCATCAATCTTACGGCGCACGGAACCGGAACCATTCTTTAAAACATGCTTAAACTGCTCGTACTCCCCATGTATGTCTGTCATAAAGTGCTCCGTACCTTTGGGCAGGTTCAGGATTGCCTGTAGATTAATAATCTCTGTAGATGCTGCCGCAATTGTCGGATATTGTTTGGATAAACTTTTCAGATATTTTAATTCTAACTCGTCCATTTATTCCCCCATGTTATCTGTGACTTTTGTAAAACTCTGTCATAATGTAAGACTTTATCCTATCACATCCGCCATATCATACATTCCTGCCGGACGCCCCTTTAAGAATTTTGCTGCCTGAATGGCCCCTTTCCCAAACACGGCTTTAGAATATGCCCTGTGGGAGAAAGTCACCACTTCATCGGCTCCGGCAAAAATCACATCATGATCGCCTACGATCGTTCCGCCTCTGACTGCACTGATTCCAATCTCCTTATCGTTCCTCTTTGCTCTGATCTGGCTTCGGTCATAAACATATTCATAAGCATGATCCATCTGCTCATTGATGGCATCCGCCAGTGCCAGCGCCGTGCCGCTGGGTGCATCCACCTTCTGATTATGATGCTTTTCCACAATCTCCATATCAAATCCTGCCGGTGCCAGTATCCCGGCCGCTTCTCTCAGCAGTTTTAAAAGCATGTTGATACCAAGCGACATATTGGCAGATTTAAGAACCGCCACCTTCTGAGAAGCCTCTTTCACTTTCTCAAGCTGTTCCTGAGAAAGCCCCGTAGTACACAAAACACAGGGAATCTTTTTGTTCACACAGTAGTCAAGCAGACCGTCCACTGCTGCCGCCACAGAAAAGTCTATCACTGCATCCGCTTCCACCGTGCAGTCCGCGATACTTTGAAATACCGGGTAGGCGTTCTTTCCCTCATCCCTGGCATCCACTCCCGCCACGATCTCTATCTCTTCATCCGCCGCAATCAGACCCGTAATTGTCTGTCCCATCTTACCATTACAGCCATGCATAATTACTTTTACCATAATTTACTCCTTTTCTGCGCCGCAGACGCTTTTTTGTTTTCATAAAAACGTCTGCTAAATATTCCTTTAACAGACGTTTTTGTGGTTATTTCTTATATATCACTGACGCTGTAATCTCCGTTGCCAAATCAAAGGATACCGTACTCTCTCATGGCCTTCTTGAGACGTTCCACATTCTGCGGCTCCATCTGGGACAATGGCATACGCGCCGGCCCTACTTCCTTACCCATCAGATTAAGCGCCGCCTTTACCGGAATCGGATTCACCTCACAGAACAACGCATCGCACAGGTCAATCGCTCGAAGCTGTTCTCTCGTACTGCCCTCCACATCTCCATCAAAGAACTTCTGACAGATATCATGGGTCTGTCCTGGCGCTACATTGGACAATACAGAGATTACACCCTTACCGCCAAGAGACAGGATAGGTACGATCTGGTCGTCATTTCCGGAATACACATCCACTTTACCGTCTGCCAGAGACTGTAATTTCGCGACCTGCGAAATATTGCCGCTGGCTTCCTTGATACCCACAATATTTTCCACTTCCGTGCACAGTCTTACCGCTGTCTGCGGCATAATATTGCATCCGGTCCTGCTGGGCACATTATACAGGATAATTGGCAGTTTCACCGAATCCGCTACCTTTTTATAATGTGCAAACAGACCATTCTGGGTAGCCTTGTTGTAATATGGCGTCACCAAAAGTAATGCATCCGCACCATACTTTTGTGCTTCCTGCGACAGATAGATCGCCGTCTCCGTACAGTTAGAACCGGTTCCTGCCACTACAGGTATCCTGCCCTTTACCGTCTCCACACAAAACCGGATCAAGTCCAGATGTTCTTCATGGGTCAGTGTAGAAGACTCCCCTGTGGTTCCACAGACGATAATCGCGTCTGTACCGCCTGCAATCTGCTCTTCTACCAGCTGTGCAAACTTCTCATAATGAATACTGCCGTCCTCGTGAAAGGGTGTAACGATCGCGACACCCGCCCCTTTAAAAATTGCCATATACTTTCCTCCCGCTATCATGTGGCTTCCAGGAACGCCCCTGTCTAAAAAAAAGACTGACCTCACAGGGCCAGTCTTCATAATCTGCCATTTCTGGTCTGGATAGCGCCCCATCAAAAGATGACAGTCATACAGCTCTTAACTGTATGCCCAAGGCAGAGACAAACAGGTACCTCCCCTTTCGGCGTCTTTTCCTTTCCTGATACTTCCTTTGCGCCTGCCGCATCCGCATCTCTACTAATAAAAAACGCAACCTCTATCAAACTCTATAATATTGAAATTATCATAGCACTCAGGCTTCTTCCTGTCAATCAAAAGATACCTCCAAAAGATGTATCTCTATCTATTCCCAGATCTTAAAATGCATGGTCTCCACTTTCGTCACATTATCCGCCAGCGCGCACACTTCGTCATTTAGAGTAATCCCCGTCATGATGATTTCCATCTCCTCAGGTTTCCCTGCAAGAAGTGTCTTAAGTTCCTCCACAGTGATAATCCCGTTATCAATCAGGCCCAGCACTTCATCCAGAATCAACAAAGAACACTCCCCCGTATTCAATATCTTTCTGGCAAAATTAAGGCCATTACGGATGTTCTGCTTCTCCTCCGTCTTGTGTTCTTCTGATAACAGCGAAAAATCTTCCGTGGACTTTTCAAACCGAAATATCTTAATCTCCGGTTCCAATCGTTTTGCAAATTCCGATTCTGTCAGTCCTCTTCCCTTCAGGAACTGAATAATCACCACATATTCACCCCTGCATGCCGCCTGAACAGCTCTGCCAAGCGCTGCCGGAGATTTTCCATGACCTTCTCCGCTATAGATCTGAATCATGCCTTTTTCCATACAGATACCTCATGTCCGCTTCCTTATAAAACCTATGTTTGCATATCATAGCACAACTGGTCGCTTTGTGCAACTTTTTATTTTAAGTCAGACATATAAAAGGAATCCTCCGCGGGATGGAGACATCCCTAAGGCTTCTCACTCATCTTCCACCATCTCCAGCTTGCTGACGGAGACTTCGTAAGCGATCCGCCTCTCCACCTGCTCTTCAGACAATTTCTTCATATATTCACGGCTCTGGATCCTGCCCCAGATGGCACATCGGCTGCCAACCTCGAAGTTACTGGCAAATCTGGCATTTCTTCCCCAGCAGATACAGGGTATGTAATCCGATTTACCATAGGGTCTGTTAACCGCAAGGAGCAGATCCGCTATCTCTCTGCCCAGAGGGGTCTTTCTGTAAATCGGCTCCTTACAGATATAACCGTCCAGAAAGATCTGGTTCGTCTTTGTGCCCTCACCGATATCTTCTACAAACTCAATCTCTCTTGCAAAAACAGACAGCACCAGCCTGTTTTTTCTCTCTTCATGTCTGTTATAGGAGCGGAACTGCCCTGTGATACATATCTTCATGCCCTTATAGTCCTCATTCACATCTATGAGCCGCTCGGACACCATCACCGGTATGATATCAGTTGACTCGCTAAGCCGATCTACGCTGATATCCACCATATAAAAGCCCTCTCCAAAAATCTCGTGGCTGAAAGAAAAATCGCTCACTATTTCTCCCATGATCGCCACCTGGTTGTTTTCAATTACCTTATCTGTCATGTTTTTTCTCCCTTCTACACTGCATGATCGCAGGAATCCCTTTTAGTATTGTATTATCAATATATCGGATGAAAGAAGAAAATAGAACTGTTAATGGTCGCGTGACAGAGTTGGTTTTGTTTTATTTTATCACATTTTCCCAGACTCTTGCAAGAAAAAGGAACTAGTGATATAATGTCCAAGTTTAAGGATACTATAATGTTCCAAAACATTACTTTTCACATATTAGGCAAAGGACCGCCTGGGCAGATATATTGGCTTAAGTCTGGAAAGTAACTAAAATATTTACACAAGTTCGAGAAAGGTACGATAACACATGAAACAGACAAGAGAAGATGTCAGAAATATAGCGATCATTGCCCACGTGGATCACGGAAAGACTACCCTAGTGGACGAGTTATTGAAACAAAGCGGCGTATTCCGGGAAAACCAGGAAGTAGCAGAGCGAGTCATGGACTCTAACGACATCGAGAAAGAACGCGGTATCACGATTCTCTCCAAGAATACCGCCGTCACCTATAAAGGCGTTAAAATCAATATTATCGACACCCCGGGCCATGCTGATTTCGGCGGAGAGGTGGAACGAGTCCTGAAGATGGTTAACGGCGTCATTCTTGTGGTGGACGCTTTTGAGGGCCCCATGCCCCAGACCAAATTCGTATTAAAAAAGGCATTGGAATTGGATCTGTCGGTCATCGTATGTATCAACAAATGCGACCGGCCGGAAGCCAGACCAATCCAGGTGGTGGATGAAGTCCTGGAACTGTTCATGGATCTGGATGCCAACGACGAACAGCTAGACTGTCCCTTCGTCTACGCCTCCGCCAAGGCCGGCACAGCCAGCACCCAGCTCACCGTAAAAGGCGGCGACATGACACCGCTCTTTGACACCATCATCGACCATATTCCGGCACCCCAGGGCGACCCGGATGCCGGCACCCAGGTGCTGATCAGTACCATCGACTATAATGATTACGTGGGCCGCATCGGCGTCGGCAAAGTGGACAACGGTTCCGTCAAGGTCAATCAGGAAGTGGTCATCGTAAACCACCACGAACCGGAGAAACAAAAGAAAGTAAAAATCAGCAAACTCTATGAATATGACGGCTTGAATAAAGTAGAAGTCAAGGAAGCAGGCATCGGCTCCATCGTGGCAATCTCCGGCATTACGGATATCCACATCGGAGACACCCTCTGCTCCCCCGAGGATCCGAAACCCATTCCGTTCCAGAAGATTTCCGAACCTACCATTGCCATGCACTTTATCGTCAATGATTCTCCTCTGGCCGGCCAGGAAGGCAAATACGTCACCAGCCGCCATCTGCGCGACAGACTGTTCAAGGAACTCAACACAGACGTATCCCTGCGGGTGGAAGAGACTGATACCACAGAAGCTTTCAAGGTCTCCGGCCGCGGCGAGCTGCATTTATCCGTACTGATTGAAAATATGCGCAGAGAAGGATATGAATTTGCCGTCAGCAAAGCGGAAGTATTATATAAAACAGATGAAAACGGCAAAAAACTGGAACCCATGGAACTGTGTTATGTAGATGTACCGGAAGAGTTCTCCGGTACGGTCATCGAGAAACTGAGCCTGCGCAAAGGGGAACTGAAAAACATGGGCATGGCCTCCGGCGGCTACACCCGTCTGGAATTTTCCATTCCCTCCAGAGGACTGATCGGTTATCGGGGAGAGTTCATGACCGACACCAAAGGAAACGGTATCATGAACACTATTTTCGACGGTTACGGCCCCTACAAGGGAGATATCCAATACCGCAAACAGGGATCGTTAATCGCCTTTGAGGCAGGAGAAGCCATCACTTACGGTCTCTTCAACGCCCAGGAACGGGGCACTCTCTTTATCGGTCCCGGCACCAAAGTCTACTCCGGCATGGTTGTAGGACAGAATGGCCGCGGGGAAGATATTGAGTTAAATGTGTGTAAGAAGAAACAGCTTACCAACACCCGTTCTTCCAGCGCAGACGAAGCCCTGCGCCTTACCCCGCCCAAGGTCTTAAGCTTAGAGCAGGCCCTTGAGTTTATTGACACAGACGAGCTGTTAGAAGTAACCCCGGACAGCCTGCGGATCCGTAAGAAGATACTGGATCCTACCCTGAGAAAACGGGCGGCGATCTCAGCGGCAGCCAAAAAGTAAAAATCGAGGGAATTTCTAAATACAAGAAAAAACGGCTGATGACTCTGAGAAGTTTATCAGCCGTTTTGCCATAATGCTTTCCTTAAATCTGCCACATACAATTCCTGCTGTTTTTTCAGATAGGCTTTCACAAAAGGCTTCATGATGACCTTCTTCGCTGTTACTTCTTCGGTAAAGTCAATTTCTGTATTGCCGTCTTTTTCTGCGAAAATGCCTGTCCAATGGCCTTTCATATTACTGTTTTCCATATCAAATTCCCAACGTTTACAGGGTTCTGTCCTGGTAATCGTAAACGTTGTTGGATACCCTTCTTTGGTATACTCTATGAATTGATTCTCATTTAGGATTTCGATTTTACTCAGATCACTGCGCCAGGCATAATCCTTGAGAGAAGTTACCACTTCCCACACTCTTTGCATATCGCTTTGAAAAACCGCTTTTACATTGGAAACCGCCATCTTAAAATCCTCCCTGCATATGTTATCAGTCTGTTAATATTTTGACCATTTTGTATTCATCTCTATAACTGCCATCATCATATTTTACTGCCCGGATATTTTTGCCGGTTTCTCGAAATTCAAACCGTTCATATAAGCGCTTTGCCCGGTCATTGCCGTCAAGCACCTCTAATTCAACCTGCTCATATTTCATTTCTTTTGCCAGGGTAAGCGCATACGCCATCATTGCAGAACCAATCCCCATATTCCAATAGGCTTCCTTAAGTGCTATCGCAAAGCCGCATCTATGACAGACACGTCTCAGGCTGCCATTCGATGCAATTCCGCAATTGCCTGCAATGACACCCTCCACTTCTGCCACCATCATGATTTCACGAGGATCGTTCCTTTTATTTTCTAAAAGCTCTTCCTCTGCCTCAACCGTATAGGTAACTTCATCCTCATTTCTAAGAAGAAACGGCGTCTCTGAAGATACCATGCGTAAATAGGCGATCATGTCTTCTGCATCTTTTGCCGCAACAGACCGGAGTATGCATATACGGCCATCCTTTAAATTTATTTTCTTCTCTTCAAACAGCATTTCTCCACCCTCTTTCATTTCGCTTTTATTGCAAAATCATAAAACAGATTGCTGTATCAGTCAATTCCAAATTCTTTGGCATATTTTAGGATTCCATGAATATGGCCTGCCTCTTCTTTGATTTTATATGCCATAAAATTTTCACTCGATACCGCAAAAGACGGCTTGATACCAAACTGGCCGGCCGGTAAATATCCTGCTTTGGGATAGTATTTTTCGCTCCCTAACACAATCGAATATTCATAACCTAACCTGTCAGCAATTCTATGCCCTTCTTTGATCAGGGAAATGCCGATTCCCTTTCTTTGATACTCAGGGAGAACGGATAACGGCGCCAATACCAGAACGGTATCTTCCCCCACCTTCGCTTTCGTAAACATGATGTGTCCTACAATCTTTCCATCTGTTTCCGCAACCAAAGACAGATCAGGGATATATGCCTCCCCTTTTCTTAATGCATTTACCAAGTCCTGTTCATTTCCATCAGAGCGCTCGGCACTGTCAAATGCTTCTTTCACGACAGAATATATGATTTCATAGTCCTTAGGTTCTTCTTTTCTGATAAGCATAATACCCCTCCGCGGCTTCCGATTATCTCTCATGCAAGAATCAGAATAATAATTGTAATCCCATAACGATTATCCAGACATATGCACAAGTCTTGGGAATCATTAGTATGCCAATCTTTGGCATTTTCTTACTCAGTAATGTTACCGGCAGATAACATCCAAAAGAAAGGATGATAGCTGCTGCCATTCTGGTCATACGATAGCCGTATGTATTACCAGAAATAACATACAGGATGATCACTCCGATTCCTGTAACGGCAAATACTGTATTCCTGATAATGGACAATTTCAGATTACCTTCCTCACTGCACCAATTATTCTGCGGCAGGAGGCAAATTACAATTCTAATAGCTGCCGAAACCCAAATAATGATTTCTAACATAATAGGCGCTTCCATCTCATAGAAAGTAGATTTCCATATATATAGTAAAATGATATAAAATACTGTCATTGTAACGGAGGAAATCTGCAGCCCAATTCCAAGCTGCTTCCTGATTTTATCATTGCTTCCTTTCACGGCTCTGATCACACGAGGAACCAGATGAAACGCATCTCCTCCACAAAGGGTTAATGTCAATATGCCGTAAAGGATAAATAACACATTCCCTTTTGAAAAAGCAAAAAACAAGATTCCCGCAATCAAATCAAACGTTAAATAACAGACGTCGAATATTGCTTCCATCAGATCTGGTACACGTGGTTTATAAGTAACTTTTGTCATAGTGCTGCCGTCTCCTTTTCATTCTTGCAAGTGTTTCTTCAAATGAGATACATTCTGCATATCTTCCATTCCACATGAACTCATTATAATATCTATACGTATCTCCGGCTGTCATATACACATTATCTATCGTGCTGTTTGTTTTTTCCGGAACAATCATTCTAAATCCATGCTCAAAGCCGCATTTCACAGTTGCATCTATACAGTACTCTGTCTGCAATCCTACGATAACAATGGTATCTTCGCCTTTGTCATGTAAATACTCTGACAATCCCGTATCCTTAAACGCACTGTTTACCTTTTTATCAAAAACACGTTCCTCCGGCATCGGCTGAAATGCTTCATATATTTCATATCCCGGCGTGCCTTTCGTTAATGCCTGTCCCGCCCCGTCATCATGTCTGACATAAATAACTTCTATCATATTCTTACGGGCCTCTTCTATCAGTGTTCTGATCCGAAATACAAATGTCTGAAATTCATATACATCATGATTCGTAATCAGCTTTTGGGTATCAACAACCAATAATATCATTCTAAATCTCCATTCCGCAGGTTTTTCAGAAATTCTTTTTCTTATCTAGTGTTATGTAAACTGAAAGTTATAATAAATACCCTATAGCGATGAAAAGATAACTATACAAGTATTTCCTGTTTAATCTTAAATACATTACACCGCTAAGAACAGAAAATATCATAGTAGAAATTCCGTTCCATATTTCAAGCCCTACTCCTCTTGATACGAAATGAAACGCTCCCCATGTCACAGCCAGTATAATACCGCCAAAAGGAATCGGGCTTTCTTTTCTCAACAAAGTTTCCATCGCTTTTTGCCCATATATTATAATCAGAATAACAAGCATTACTTCAAATATATAGTATAAATACTGCGCGCAAAATTGGAATACGGTTTTACCCTGTGCTTCTCCGACAATCTTTAATGTATGCCAATCAATGAAAGTCATAATTTTGCAGCCAATGAAACAAGCAAGCGTTACGATCCAACTTTTCGAGGAAATCTTCTCCCTTTTGCTTCCCCTTTCTGGAAACTGATAATGCTTCCTTGAAAAAGACAGGAGAACACCAATGAAAAACGCCCACATAAAAACCATTATGAAACAATGAATACTTCTTTGCTGCATTGTATAATTCTGTATATCTGCATGGAGAAATATAACTTCAATGAAAAATATTGACAGATATTCAAGCATAAATGCTCCAAATGAAAGTAAACTCAGCCATAAATATTTTGTCCATTTCACTTCTCTGACCATTATCCTCACCTTATGAAATTCCGATTGTGATTTAATGATTTTTAAGGGAAACAAAATCACATAAAACATTATAGCACAAAATATGGGGAAATTGGTAAACTGATTGAGATGCTTTCACAAACAACTAATTGCTTCACTCAGCAAACTATGACATAATGGTGTCATAGTTTATTTGTTATTATATAAGAAATTCCTTCGCTTATCCGAGGCTGCGAAGCAGTCCTCGCAATCGTGCTTGCTCGATTTGGTATACTGGGACAGAAAGGAGAAAGGATGAAGATTGACCGGCTTATAAGCATTGTTGTTTATTTGTTAAATCATGGTCGGACATCAGCGCAGAAATTAGCAGAAGAATTTGAGGTTTCCTCCAGAACGATTATGCGGGATTTGGCATCGCAAATGAAGACGGCAAAACAAATGAACAATTAAGGCTGTTGGAAGATGCCATCAAGGAAAAGTATATTGTCCGGTTTTCCTATACAAATAGTCATGATGAAGTAAAAAAGATTCAGGTAGAGCCAGTTTGTCTGCAATATAAATGGTATAACTGGTATCTGATTGGATATTATGAAAAATATCAGGATTATTGTATGTTTAAATTAGTTCGTATGGACAGTTTACAGGCAACAGATATAAAATTTACAACCTCTCATGATCTTTCAGATATTGAGATGAAAGACAGCAATGATGAGATTGTACATGTCAAATTATACGGAAAAGCAGTCATCAAAGCAAAATGCAGGGAATATCTAAACGGACGCATTACGCAGGAATTTGAAAATGGAGATTTTGAGTTTTCGTTTTCTGTACCAGAACATGAAACATTCTGGTATGGGGTGATTCTTTCCTTCGGAAATAAAGCCAAGATTATCGAACCGCAGGAAATAAAAGAACGCATTATAAAAACCTGTAAAGAAATACAAATGGAATATGGAGCATAAAGATGAAAGAAATCAAACGATATGACATTAACGAAGATTGGGCACATTCAGGGATCATCCAGGCGGGAGACTATTGCTTTATAAACTACTGTGCCCGCAATGTAGGCGGTACTATTGAAGAACAAATTGACGGTGCCTTTGATGAAATGGAAGAACGGCTGGCATTAGTGGGATTGACGCTTGAAAATGTCGTACAGATGAATTGTCTGTTTAAAAACATCTGGGATATTCCGATCATGGAGAAGGTAATTAAGAGAAGATTTCTCGGCAAATATCCCGTGCGCAAGTCATTTCAGACTGAATTTGCCGATCCGGGTAATTTGTTCTTTCAAGTGGACGCTATAGCCTACTCAACAACAGAAGTTAAGAGTTAGTGATCAAATCACAAAATGCTTTTATTTCATCAACTCTGTCGGCAACTGCTTCTTTGTATTCTATAGAGCAAAGCCCCATATTGCCACTTGCTTTTATTTCCAAATGGCCGTAAAAATGCTCTATACTATTGATAATCTTTTCACATTCCGACATACCGGGGCCGGTTCTTAAGGCAATCGTGTACCCTCTCTTTCCACTTGAAATGGCAGCGTGTGGTTCGTGTGTGTTACACCAAGGTGTACATCTATCTATAAATACCTTAAATTGTCCGGGAATATCTGCCCAATAAGATGGTGAAACAGAAACGATTCTATCAGCCCATTCATATTGCTCCATAATTTTTTTCACGTCATCTTTTTGAAAACATTCTGCTGTTTCGTGACACCTTCGACAACCTTTACAGTATTTAACCTCATAATCATCTATACACAGCGTTTTGACATTGTTTTCATTGTTTACATATTCGCTTACCAGTTTTACTATTTCAGCAGTAGCACCATTTTTTACGGGGCTGCAATTAATCACCAGAATATTCATATATTTCTTATTCCTCCAAGTCCCAATTTGTACGCTTGATTGTATCCAATCGTCCCCTTAAAAAGGCAAAAACGGAAACACTTTATCTATCAGCATTTCCGCACTCTTAAAGGAAGTAATTTGTATTCAAATTTGTTACGTATTATAGAAATAAATTGCCGTTATTTCATTTATCCAACAATTTATTCAGCTTCCTATCAAAAGTTTTGACTTCATACCCTTTAATTTTGTGATATGCATATAATATACAATCTGGGAAATCCAAATTTTGCTCTGCGTAAGTCTCAATGCCAAGCTTCAGCACCTCCAGCTCTGGTGTCGTGACCTCCGATAGGAATTTCAACAGACACTGTCTAATCTCCGCTCTGCCAATATGGTACACTCCCTTCAAGACATAAACTACTTCCGCAAAAATTTCTATAGTAACTTGAACAGACATATTTTTAATAATCCGTTCAGCCTCAGACGCCATCCGCTCATCATCATTTAACAAATACCGCAAAATGATATTTGTATCAAGCATTACCATATTTTTCTACCACCGCTTTCTCCCACGCTGTCTTTTCCTGCTCTCTTAAATTTGAATCTGCGTACTTTGCCAACATACCCCTTGCCGTCTGTGTGCTTCGCTTTTTAGGAATTTCTTCAACAAACTCATCCAAAATTGTGATAATCAGCTTTTGGTTTTTCTGTGCTTGAATTTTCCCTAGAGTCTGCACATTCTCTCCATCATAGTAACCCTCTAATGCCAACATATCTTCACCCGCCTTTAAATCCAAAATATCTTATTTATATTATACCCCGATAAAAATTTCAAAGCAAATAAAATATCAAAAATCAATTGCTCCAATTCATAAGATGATATTTTGATACGGTATCCTGAAACCCTAACGATTTGTATAACGGGTATCCGCTTTCTGTTGCTTTTAATTCTACAACACTCAATCCCATAGCGACCGCATCATCCATCAACATATTCATAACTTTCCGGGCATAACCATGATGACGATATTCCACTTTTGTATACACATTTAACACAGTTCCTGTTTTCCCGGTAATAAAAGCAGGACTCAGTGGTTTTTCAATGACAAGCAATAGGGCACAGGCAATAATATCTTTCCCATCTCTTACTACATAGCCAAATATATTTTTATTCAAGTTGCGCAAAAAATAGGCTGGCAAATTCCGTTTGATCATCTCTAAATCATCTTCTTCCAATTTGCCATTATCTTCTATCAGATACGCAATTCTTAACTCTGTCAGCTGTTCAATATCTTCCGTTGCAGCTTTGTTGTAAAACATGCTCTGCTCTCTTTCGGTTTTTCTCAAATATAATGTATAATCACTTGGATCAACTTCATCCCCTAGGCCTTTGTCAATCGCTTCTGTAAATCCCAATTTAAAGTAAATATGTTTTGCTTTTTCATTGTCTTCTTCCACGCCAATCGTAAATTCAGTATAACCCTTCTGCTCTAAATCAGTTAAAGCAAATTGAAGTAATTTCTGCCCAAGTCCAACTCCCTGATATTTTTTATCTAACCGAAAAGCCTGGAGGTAAACTCTTTGACCAGGTATTGTTTCGGAAGCCAAGTCGTGACTTATATAATGAATTGTCAATTCTCCTATAAAGATTCCATTTCGTTCAATAACATAAATGTCAATTTCTCTATTATCAAATTCTTTCCATCTTATGTCCCGAAACTTTAACCACATTTGTTCACTATCAGGGAATAGATTATGCAATCTGTCAAATTCATCTTTTGTGATTTTTCTAAATATACAATTTATGGTATCCATTCTTATTTCCCTTTGCAGCTTCCAACTGATTGCACTTATCTAAATATACAAATTTATTCACAGCCCAGCCTAATCCCAGCACCTTTTTCAAGCCACTTTTCAGGAACAATTCGCTTGTTATGAAAAATTGAGTATACTATAAATCACTTCTTGTGTGCCGTAATAATCGTATAACTATACGCATTTACCGTTAAAATATCATTATCTGTTTCAATATACCAATTCTTTCCTTTGCGTGTGATCACGACATCCGCGGAATTAATTTTCGTTTTACACCAATCAACCACATCATCTGTCTCCAAAGACAGATTCCTTTTAATGCGTTCTATGCCTAACTTCGTTGTATGTAATTTATCCAGATTTTTTCTTAGTTCATTTTCTTCCCTCATTTTACATTTCCCCTTTATCAACTTCTAATCTCACAGCAGGCAAACCATAACTTAAACACCCCTGGACTTTAAATATTTATCCTCGTCTTCTCTTGCCTCAATAAAAGCTTTTTCTAAATCAATTTTGTAGTAATCAGCTAATCGTATTATTTGTGCAATTACATCCGCCATTTCATTACCCAAACATTCGTCAATATCAAGCGCATCTCCTTCAAAAGCATAATATCTTTCCTTGAGCATAACTTGCTTTGCCAAGTCACCGACCTGTTTTGCCAATTCAATCATAGCACCTTCTGCTTTCCACTCCTGTAATTCGATCTTATTAAATCTTTTAACGATTTCTTTGTACATATCTTCCATTTCTGCAAAAGTCTTACCCATAAATAAATACCTCCATAAATTTCTTCTCAACTCCCAATCTATAACTATCCAAAATATTTCAACAGCTAATCTCTAAAGATTCCCTGGATGTAGATTGTCGTTCAATACAATAGCACACTTCCCCAACAGGTACTTTTTGTTCTCTTATAAATCGTTCTACCGTATCCGTCTTATGCATCTTTGACTTTTCCAACACTCTTCCTGATTTACTATTTTCACTCCTATGGTATGCCTCAAGCTTCAGAAATTCTGTACTTGCAAATATAAAATCAATAAGACCGGCCAATGCTTCTCCTGCATAACCGTTTCCCCAATAGCGCTCACCAATGCAATATTCTATTTCTGCTGTACAACAATCAGAATACACCTTACAAAATGCGATTTGTCCGATATTTTTATTACTCTTTTTTTCAATGATTGCCCATCTGTAATAATCGGGATTCTGATAACTTTCAATATATCCTGCTAATAAATCTCTGACTTGTAAAATATCTGTATAGACAGGTTCGCCGTATTCGTACTGAATATGCGGATTCGCTGCCCAATTGATGTACATATCTTTGTCATCTTCGGGAACAAAACGACGATAAATAAGTCTTGATGTCTCAAAAGGCCTGGTACCAAAGTGTTCCATGGTTCTTCCTCCAAATCACAATATTTAAGCCGCTTTTTAATAAATACTTACAATGATTCCCTTCTGTTCATTCCCCATATCATGATAAAATTCTTTCAGGCCATTGAACGCTTCCATCAATTCACTTTTTAACTCTTCTTTTGCATCTTCTGTCCAAATTGTTGGATAAATTCCGTTTTGGGCTAATTCCCTTGGGGAAAAACCTGCAAGAGATTTATTTATATCAAATTCATTGAGTGCAGATGATATTTCGCCAACTCTTTCCGGATAAATATACGCAATAAAGTCTGCCTCCTCATCATCTAAAAACATGGCAGTCCCCACAATAGCTTCACTCAGCAGATTATTCTCAATAGGGGTAGCAGCGGAAACGCCCGTTAGAATAAAATGAAGTCCATCCCACAGTTTGTCCATGTCATACATTTTTATATTCTGCTCTGCAAGTTTCTCAATTTCATCGAATAAATCATCATTTGATTTATCCATCAATTTTTCTATTAAATTACGCTCAGCTTCCATATAACATGCGGACATTCCCATGATATTTACCTCCATCTAAATAATCCTCTTTTGCATGTAGCTTCCCGATAAACCAGGAATTCTTCTGCCATGATAATTGCCAAGTTATCAGCACAATCTGAAAATACACCTTCTACTCTGTTTCCTTGATTGTATCACAATAGTACAATCAAGGAAACAAAAACAGCGGAAACGCCGCACCACCTTTCAGCATTTCCGCAATCTGAAAGACAATAACCCCACAAAACGAATCCCGCTATTTAAATTCAAGAATACGATATCCTCCCTATAAGATCAGATATAACCTTTGCCATATCGCCTCCAATGCCGACTGCCCTGCTCCCAAAGCTCTCCGGAACAACGGCATCATCCATATTCAGCCTGATCAATGACAGATTTCTGTTGTCCCGGACCATTCTTTCAAATGGAAAACGAATAATTGTCGGGGTGTTATATCCAACGCCAAGTTCCAGTAAGACACCTTTTTTCTGTTCCATTTTTTTCAGAAAACCGTGATACTGTCTGGCTGCCTCATGCCAGTTTTCATCTTCCACAAAATACTGGTCACAGCGAAGGTGCATCGTCATATTGCCACCGCAGACCGGACATTTCGGCACCATTTCGGAAGGCACCAGACAGTCCTGTCTCGCCTGATCCATCTGACGGAACAAATCTTCTGCATCATAAACCGTCGGGTGGCATCCTTTTTCACATTGAATATTTCCATAATCCCCCTGCGTCGCAAAAATACGTTCCGCCTGGAATCCGGCCTTCTGAAACTGATGGTCAACATTCGTTGTCAGGACAAAATAATCTCTGTCTTTTACGATTTCATAAAGCTGCCTGTATAAAGGCAGTGCGGGCGGCAGGAAGCGGTTTATCATGCTGTGTTTTGACCAATAGCCCCACTTTGCTTCCTGCGTGGGAAAGGGATAAAACCCCGCTGTATACATATCCGTCATATACATAGGACCATACTTTTCTATGAACTCACCAAAATTACTGGTAAACCGTTCCCCGCTGTAAACAAGCCCGGCGGCAGTAGACACTCCGGCTCCCGCACCGATCAGTATGAATTCCGCCTCTTTTAGCAATGCAGATGCCTGTTCAACCTGCTCCTCATAGGAATCTATCATTCTTTTCTGACTCTGCTTCATGATTCATCAACCTCTCTTCCACACCGCTCTTCCGGGACAGATTTGTTTAGAATTTCCCGTTTGTATTCTGCCAGCTTTCTTTGTCTGCGATCGTCTCCATCACATCCCAATGCTCGGCAATCTTACCGTTCTCCACTCTCCATAAATCATAGTAGCTGGTAGGCGCACCGCCAAAGGTTCCCTCACTGACAGCCAGCACATAATTTCCCTGTGCAAGCACCTGATGAACTGTCGTGTAAATCATCTGGATATTCTGCTTGGCCAAAGCTGCCAGGGCAGCTCCCAGACCGGACAGGCCGTCTGCGATTCCTGTATTGTGCTGGATATAAGTATCGCCGGCAAAATAGTCCGGTGTCTTCTCGGAATGATTTCCCTGCATGACATCATACAGGAAGTCCCTGACCAGCTGACGGTTTTCTTCGGTTTTATCCAGATCCTTAACGGGCGCCACATGATCAATCTGTGTGTGACCGGACGGATTCGGATCTGCCTTATCGGCAAGATTATCCCAATGTTCTGCGATTTTACCCTCACTGTCAAAACGGAAAATATCAAATGCTACCTGCTCGCCCGCTCCTGCAAAATTATAGACTGTCTGTAAAAACACCTTATCCCCATCCTCATATGCACGGACATTATTTACCGTTGTTGGCACCGGTGCAGATGCAAGATAATTGACACTTCCGACAAACGCCTCCCGTCCTGTACCATAGGCAAGATTATGCTGGATGTATCCCTCTGCTAATAGAGAAGCTGCTTTCTTGGCATCCCCTGTTGCGAATGTGTTAATCAGTTCCTTTGCTTTTTCAATCTGTGTCATCTTAGTATCCTCCTTGTTTTTCATTGTTTCATGATTGCATTGTAACCATTATTGTTACATCTTGTAGGTATACAATAGCATTGTTTTGTTGTAATGTCAATAGTTACATCAAATTTTTTAAAAAAATTCAAGGCATCTGGATTATCCCCATAATGCCTTGATTTTTCAACAACTTATCTGCTTTCTTCACGCAGATATTTCTCGGTATCCCGTTTGATGTCCGCCAGCGTAATAGAAGCCAGTTCCCTCTCTAATGCACTCTGTACCCGCAAAAGCTTATCATCCAAAATATGATGAATATTTCTCCCCACGGGGCAGTTTGTGCTTGGATTTTCATGAAAATGAAACAATTCTCCGTTTTCAACACATTCCACAGCATTGTATATGTCTAAAAAAGATATCTCACTTAATGGTTTTGTAACCGTGGTCCCTCCGGTCCCCCGGGCCACCTCGATCAAACCTGCTCCTTTTAGCTGCCCTAAGATTTTCCGGATAATGACAGGATTCACATTGGTACTTCCTGCCAGGAAATCACTGGTCACTTTACATTCACTTCCGAATGTGTCTATACAGGCAAAGATGTGAACCGCCAGTGTAAACCGACTTGAAATCTGCATATTTTTCTCCCACCTTTCCAGTCTATTCTATCCCATCTTTGTTGTAATGTCAATCATTACAATGCATGTCAATGAATCAACTAATTAAAAATCATTTGCAAGATCCAATGATTGCTCCGATTTCTGCAATAACCAGTCAGCTATATTATAAATCTCAACCCCCTCATAACTATATTTCGAGTGCCGTGTCCGGGCAATGACCTTTTTGGGACAAGCATCTCGGATTTGCAGTAATGGCAGACATTCCCTTTCAAGAGTTTTCTGATCCGAAATATTATCACTGACCTGAATATAAATTTTCTCACTCCCTTTTTGCGCCACAAAATCAATTTCCTTCTGATACAATTTCCCAACGTACACATCATATCCCCGGCGGAGCAGTTCAATACAGACCATATTCTCATACACTCTGCCGTAATCCATATTCCTGCTTCCCAGAATAGCATATCGGATACCGGTATCACACAAATAGAATTTTTCAGAACTTTCCAAATACTTCCTTCCACGGATATCATAGCGCTTTATGTCATAAAAAACAAAGGCATTGCACAAATATTTAATATATCTGCCAACTGTCACGTGGTTCGTTATTGTCTTGTCCGCTGTCAAAAGCTGACTGACCTTGTTTGGAGAAGTAAGATTGCTGATGTTATCCATGAGAAATTCACTCAATCTCTGTAAAACCAATGTATCTGGCAAAGCATATTTCTGTACAAGATCTCTCGTAACAATCGTTTCATAAACTTCCTTAATATAATTGATTCTATCCTGCTTTGTTCTGTAAGCGTAAGAACCTGCCAGTCCCCCATTTATGGAATATTCATCAAAAAGCTTTTCCTTATCATCGGTCTCATCATAATACTGGCAGTATTCCTGAAAACTGAACGGAAACACATGAATCTCTATATAACGTCCGGTAAAAAGAGTTGCCAGATCAGCCCCCAGCAAAAAAGCATTGGAACCTGTAATATAAATATCATATTTCCCTTTGGCGTAAAGACTGTTGATTGCCAATTCAAATTTGGGACACATTTGAACTTCGTCTACAAAAAGATAGTTCTTTTTTCCCTCCTGATAATGTTCCTCTACATAAGCATGAAGTGCATGATACTCTCTGATTTCCTCATATGTCAGATCCATAAAGTCAATAAAGATAATATTGATATTTTCAGAATATTTTTTCAGATAGTCAATATATGCCAACATCAATTTTGATTTTCCCGAACGCCGAATACCTGTAATGATTTTAATGTCAGGAGTTCCGTTTAACTCGATTATTCTATTCAAATACTTTGTTCTTGTTATTGTTTTCATAGAATCCCTCGCTTTCAAAAACTAAAAAAAATTTACTTTTTGAAACCACATTTCACATCCAATTATACTTATAAAAGATAGTATATGCAAGTAATCAGTTTCAAAACAGTAAATTTTTTAATTTTTTGAAAGCAGAAATGATAACTGCCTTTGCAAACAGATCATATCCACCAGTTGCACCCCACCCTCATAAATTCTGAAAGTTTATTTTTCTTTTATCATCACAAAATTCGTAAGAAAAATTTATCTGACTTTCCCCAAATTCTCCAATATCGACATAACATCCGGCTGTGTTGGTGTGAATTTTATGCCACGTTTCAACATGCCTACGACTTTTCTCGCTTTTTGCTCAATCTCTTTGGCGGTATGCTCGCTTGTTAACATCAAATGATTTCCGGTGATTGTGTATTCTCTGTCTATGTATTCTTCCGTTATCGGAAACATGTCCTGTATCAGAAATGCGCTCTCCCGGCTGTCATCCAATTTAACGATATGGAGAATATCACAAGGTTTCCCGGCTTTTTCTTTTTTCTCCATAATTCGTTTGTATTTGTCAATGCGGCTGGACAATGGTATCATCCAGTATATTCCAGTACTCGTATCTTCAAAACAGTAATAATGCGGTCTGTTTCCCGCTTTATTTCCTTTGAGATACGGATCGGGCATATCTTCAAAGAACTTATCCTTAATAATATAAAATCCTGCTTTCTTCATTTGCCTGCCCTCATACCGAAAAAGTCCTCCGCCTTACGGCGAAGGACTACACTTTCAACCCAACCATTTATATACCGCATATCGGTCAGCGGTAAACTTTCAACCCGACCATTTATATACCACATATCGGTCAGTGGTAAACTTTCTTTGCACTTACATTCTAGCAAGCACAAAGAGGAAAGTCAATAGGGCTTTCCATTTAAATTCTATGCAAATAGCCGCTAATTATTCCCGTTAAGTCATTTTTAACGTTATAAGTATATAATGACCACATCCGGGCTAATAATCTCTATTTTTATATGATTTTCTGATCATTTTTCCTCCGTCAATGACGATTTATTACACTTACTGCACCCACTTCAGGAACATATCTTATTCTTAATACGCAAGCAGGCCTCCGTATGCATAATCCAGTGTCTTGAAAATGGCATTTGCATCAGGCCGCGAATATCTTTATTACACCAATAATCAACCAGCCAGGCTGCTTTTTCGTCTGTACTTACAACCTGCAGCGATTGTAAATATCCTTTTCTCTCTTCCGGTATTTTCTTTTTTAGATCGTCAAAAGATAATCTTCTTATTATCTTTTCCGTAGATTCTTTTACTTCAAAAATGTATGAATACAATGCATTTAAATTGAGCTGTTTTGAAAAATCTGCGATCTGCTGTTTTATAAGCTCGTTTCCTGTTGTAATAATGGGCGCATGAATACGTTCTTGATAATTGCCTGTAAAAAACACCTGCTCATCTTCCCCCATTACCGTATGCGCAACGATATCTTCAATACGGAAAATATGCCAGATAGAATAGGCAATCGTCTTACTATGATAACCGTCTGCGTTTATAAAAGGAATTGCGTCAAAATCCTCTCTGCGTAATTCCTCTTTGATAGTGATCAGGGTCTGCATTAACTGATTTCGTAAATCGAATAAAGTGTTGATACCCGTTTCATAGGTATCCTTCTTCCTGATTTGTGTTTGCATTGCTTTATTAAGTTCAGACCATTCTTTATTCATAATCCCTGCCTTCCCACATCAGCCAACCATTTGTATGTAATAATCCAAAAGCTCATAGATCCAGTCGTGCAGCAGCGAAAAATGAAATCCTAATGCTCCCGCCTTTTGTCTCTTATGGAAATAGTCTTTTGGTATAATCGTCTTTTCCTATCACAAAGGGATATCTTACCGCAATCCAGTTCCTATCAGCATACACCTGCCGCAAGGCACATTCCATACCAAAGCTATCAGCCGGTACATACCCTGCTTTCGGATAGTATTTTTCACTGCCCAATACAATCGAATATCCATAACCCAATTTGTCTGCAATACTATGCCCCTCTTTAATCAGAGACATTCCTATCCCCCGTCTTTGATATTCAGGCAAAACAGACAGCGGCGCTAATACTAAAACTGTATTTCTTAATGCATTTACTAAATCGTGTTCATTTCCGTCAGCGTGTTCGGCACTATTAAATGCGGCTTTAACTACAGAATATATTATTTCATAGTCCTTGGATTCTTCTTTCCTTATGAGCATAATTGCCTCCACATTTACAATACCAATGCCTTTTTAGGACAAAGCTTTGAACATTTACCGCAGCCAATACACTTGTCATAATCTATTTGAGGTGCTTCAAACTCTTTCTGGCTTAACGCTCCTACCGGACATACCTTAACAGCCGGACATTTGTGATTTTGAGGGCAGTTATCCACTACAATTTTCAATTTTTTCTCCATAAAATTTATCTCCTTTACATTTTTTGCAAACGGCAGTGATTTTTTCATCTGAACCTCCTATCATTACGATTTCGAGAATCCTACTCCTCACCGCTTACATACTTATTCTTCATGAATACCCTTTTGGAAAATGGCTTCGTAGAAAATGTCCCTGGCTTTTTCTGTTATCTTTCGGGCCCCTCTGACAAAAAACAGATAATAACATAATCCGCTCCCCAACACTAGGCCAAACAGTGCCAATGCCGTTGACTGGATATAGATACAGAAAAAAAGATAAATGGACAGGCATAACCAACCCATCCAGAGAAGCCAAGTTACCCCTGTGCCGTACAAAGTCAGTTCCACTTCCTTATTGCCGTCCCATCTGTCCTTGTTTTTTACACTCAGCCTCCAGAATGAATTACCGTTGCACAATGTGCTTAATTCTTCCAGAGTTTCCTTTCTCACAAAGGGTTCCTCCGCGCTGAGCCTTTGAAAAGGACAGAGCCAAAGATCTTTTTCTCTCATTTTCCGATGTCTATAAATTTTAACACTATCATCATACCTACGAATCAACTGTTCCAAATCCATCTCTTCCACAAATATAAGTTTCACCGGAAAGTGGGTACCATCTTTATAACAAAACTCCAATTCACAATAAGGTATATTGCTAAAAGAATATCGCCAGCCTATACGTTTGTAGAACAAATATACAGTATCCAGTCCCTTTCTTGGAATCTGATGGTCATCTAGCATAAAGTATGTATCCGTGCTGACCCCATAATTCCGAATCATTACCTTCTTTTCCATAAATCAATGGTTCTCCTTTTGTCATTCCAGCATCAGGCCGTTTATAATGCACTCTGCATACCAGCTGCATAAGCGTTGGTTAAGGATATTCTGTAAAACATTTGCAATGACAGGCACTGCTTCGCATGTTTCGGATGTCCGTTTCTTCCTCCCCGTCAGTCGGAAAAGAAGTCGCCATGAAGCCCGCCCAAAAATCCCGATTTAAAAAATCTATCTCCTGTAATGTAATCACTTTATTGTTCCTCCACGGTTTCCAATTCCGTTTAATACATCCCGCCGTACCGAAAATTATAACTGTCTTTGCAAATAGATCATATCCACCAGTTGGACCCCGCCCTCATAAATCGGATGGTCGTAATTATCCGTAAAAAATCCCCTGATGCATTGAGAGCGGACAAAACCGCATTTTTCATAAAAAGGAACCGTCATCGGACTGTCTCCTGTTCCCACCTGTAAAACAGAATATTTCCCGGCATACTTTTCCACAATAAAATTCACCAATGCTTTCCCATACCCTTTGCTCTGACATCCTGGTACTATGGCAATATTTTTGATTTCGAGGATACCGTTTCCCTCATCCGTTACAACACACTCACCTTTTACACCATTATCATCAAGCACATACATAGTACCTTTTTCAATATAACGGTCAATCATATCTTCCTGCTCGTCCGCCAATAGTAACAGGTCAAGATATCTTTTTTTATTGTCTTTCACTTCTTTGAACACCATATATTTCTAAACTCTCCCCATCTTTCTTCACTTTTTCTGTGAATACGCATAAGCCTGGGATACCCAGGATAACAATTCATCATCTATCTCCTCTTTACTGCCAACAACGCAAACACGCTCTCCTCAAACACCTCATACAACGGCAACGCAGTCATATGAAATTGTTCTTTATACAGGCTGATTCTAATTGTTCAGCGGTAACAATTCCTTTCTCAATAAGCGCCTCCCGCATACCATTTTCCACCATGTATTCGATACCGACCATTTGCATGATAGAAATTGCTTCGATCATTTTTTTACCTCTTTTTTCTGTGACGGAATACTCTACATGAAGAGGATAACCTGGAAACAGAGGATAATCGTTTTCCATTTCCCTCTAATCATATCATGCACTATTTCCAAGGGACATGTATATTCATTTCTTATTTTCATTATATTCCTCCAAAGTCATAACTTTAGCGAACATTCCATCCAACGATGCCATGAAAACATCATGTACTGTTTCAGCCGGCAGTGTTTTCCCTCTGAACTTGAGATTCTGCGTTGTACATGCATCCTCTATCAGTGTTACCTCATAACCGTAGTTCTGGCACTCCCGAACCGTTGTATCCACACACATATGCGACATCATACCCGCAGCTATAATGTGTGTGACTTCATTTTCCTTAAGAAACTCCTGCAGATCGGTTCCTAAAAACGAACTCGGATATTCTTTTTGTATCATTTTCTCCCCTGCAATCGGTTTTACTCTTTTATGAATACCCGACAGAACATTGAAATGATGCTTAACATGAATAACTAGTTTTTCTTCTTTTCTAAACTGCTCCAGTAATGCTGCCGCCTTATCTGCCGCTTCTTTGGGTCTATTCAACAATAATGGGCCGGGTGTAAAATACACATCCTGAATATCAATTAATAGTAATGCTTCTTTTTTCATAGATTATCACCTCATACATGATATTTTGATTTATCGTATATCACGTATAGACAAATGACAATTACCCACTTTTTTGTGGGTATGCTGAATCATTTGCAGGCCCCAATGATCGCTCCGACCAAAACAAACGGCGCTATCCGAACGAACAGCCACTCAAATGCATGAAACATTACTCCGGCAACTGCTGTTTCAGGATGCGTATAATCCCACCCCAGATAAGGACTATTGAATACTATCAGGACTGCAAAAACAACGACTATAGCCACACATAATGAGATAAAAAACCAATGAATCACTTTTTGTCTCATTGCTTTTCCATGCGCAAGCTGCAGGTTTATGACCTCAAGTTTCTCGGAAACTGCTCTTAAGTCGTCAGCTTCCCTCTCAACAACAGTTTCTCCAAGCAGTGTGCTTACCGGTGTATCCAGTGCCTCTGATATGGAAAGCAACATATCGGCATCCGGAACCGACAGACCTTGTTCCCATTTAGAAATCGTTTGTCTTACCACATTCAACTTAATTGCAAGTTCCGCTTGCGAAAGCCCTTTGGATTTTCTGATTGCTTTGATGTTTTCATTTATCATTTGGTATGACCTCCTTTGCCTTACTTATCGCCATTATATGGAGGAACCCCCGTTGCGGCAAGCAACGTAAATTAACATCACGGTGTCCTTCTGAAAATACTCTGTCTGCAATCCCGTATCCTGAAAAGCACTGTTTACTGATAATTATCCTTTCAGGTTTTTCAGAGCATCCGGATTATTCGAGATAACCGCTCCAACATCCTGACATGTCTCTATATCCGGACAGCCGCCGCACGTCATCACGCCCTTTTTCAAAGCACATTGGCGAATACCGCAAAGGCTCTCACAATATACCGTTTTAGCTCCCTCCATACGGCATCCCTCACAATTGATGTGTTCAGGCAGAATGGGCGCATTATTTAACTCAGCCCATAATTTTGCAGTCTTTTCACGCAATGCCTGATCGTCATTGATTGTCGCAAGGTAGGCATCGCACTTTTCACAATCCAGCCCGCAATATGCAATCATATCTTTCATGGTTATGTACCTCCTCAAATTTTTTTCTTATACAGCGCTATATAAACCGGCAGTTGTTTTAAAGAACACTGACTAATATAACTATAATAATCACAAAAACAATATTAAATATCCATGTCCACTTATTCCCAAAATTCACTGTATAGCCAAATCCGCTCCGCGGTCTCTTGATAATTACTCTTTTATCTTCTCTGTTGAAATATAGCCTTCCAGTTAACCAGCCATCTTCTCCATTGCTTGATTTCATAAAGTTCTCCTTTACGCTCAACAGGTGCTGCCACAAATTCTACTTGATCTAATCAGATTCTCCGCTTTTCCATAATCATTCTTATGAACAAATATTTTATATTCACACGAATAATCCTGATTGATTCCAAAGCTTCCCGTAAGGCTCCTTCCGCTTCCAACGCCTGATGCTCTCTGAAGGTTGGTCGTTTTTACAACATAGTCAATATGGTTATCACACAAAATATTTCGGATATCCGACTGACGCTTCATATCCATTGTCACAATCAGTTCTCTTCGATTGAAAACAGTAATCATAAATTATCTCCTCCATCCGCTATCGGAACTGCCATTGCCCGCATCTGCATATAAATCTTTTCTTGAAAGCCTTTTTGTTTTCCATGCTTTTCAGGAACACGTTTAAACTCTTCAAATCCAATATTTAGATAGCACTGAATAGCGCTATTATTTATATCAGTAACATCAAGCACAAAGTTCTCATAACCTGTAAGCGACATACTTTCCCGAAGCATCTTTGCAGCAACACCCTGTTTTCGGTATTTTTTTCGTACAGCTACAAACTCTATATACCCTGTGGTGATCGGATAATCCAGTTTTCCTTCAAATTCTTCTTTCAAAACGAAAGCGCCGATAACTCCTTTGAAAAAACCAAACTGTCTTTTCAAAGAGCTTTTATCGACTCTTGCGGCTCTGCCATTACAATCAGAAATCGCTGTTACTCCTGCAATATCGCCATTTATGTCTGCCACATAAAATCTTTCTATGTTTAATCCCGCAGCGATAGCACCTGCCACCTTTTGCGTGTCTTTGCATAATACTGAAAAGTCTTTTTCAAATCCTTCTGCAATGCATAAGGCTACATTTGAGCGGTCTTTCTCTTCCGCCTTTCTTATATACATCATTTTTCCTCCCATTTCAAATTTATCCCTTACGCAAACCCCATAGCTGCTTTAACAACACTCATTTTCTCTGTTCCGACAAGATATTCCAATAGCGTAAATGCAACATCCGGTGCCGTCTGAGGACAATATGATGTGATAATATTATCCGTTTTGACAACAGGTTCATTAACGATTTCAACGCCATATTCCGCAAGCTGTTTCTGCCTGATGCCATTGTTCAGGTGATAGGTCGTCGCCCTTTTCCCTGTCAAAATACCGCTGTGAGCAAGCACCAGGGCCGCAACACAAACTGTCGCTATCACCTTATGTTGACAATTGAATTGATTGATAAGACCAGATAATTTTTCAGAAAAAGCCTCTTCAAAAAATCCAAATTCCTCAAAACCGCCTGGAATTGCTAACGCATCATAATCTTCCACGCAAGCATCCTCTAATAATACATCAACCGTTACAGGTACGCCAAAAGCACTTGTAACGGTCTTTTGAAATCCACAGGTGACTACCTCAACATCATAGTGATAATCATTTCTTGCCCAGCCCATAACATCAATAAATACGCTTGCTTCCATTGTCTCAAAACCTTTTGCCAGAAATAATAATATTTTCATGCTACTTACCTTTTTTCTTTCTTCTTTTACCCGTTACCTGTTCCACCACCAGTTTAAAAACTTTTGTCCGCGGCATTACCGCCTTATTAAACGGAAATTCCTCCTGATGGTAATGTTTCATCAAAATACATAGAGCCTCATACTTTTCATCATCAGAAAGTATCTCCATATGTCCCTTTCCGACCACACTGGCATATTCCATGGTACAGTTTCCCTGCTCCATTTCCGTTACCAATCTGTGTTCACAATCCATTTCAAAACTGGCCCTGTTATCCCTCACCATCAGATCATATTTGGTTCCATCCATTGCTCCATGAAAGTACAGTTCAATTCTTTCTCCTTCTACTTTCATTCCAAAATTCAATGGCAATATGTACGGATAACCGTCATTATTCAAAGCGATTCTACACACATCACATTTTTCCATGATAGAAACAATATCTTTAAATTCTTTGACTTCTCTGTCTAAACGGCGCATTTTTGACCTCCCCTGCAATTAATACATGTCAGCATATCATATAGTCCATCCGTCTCCCCCAAATCTATTCTCCGCCATTTACTGTCTTTTGCAACAGCCTTGCAACGGCACCTTCTTTATAAAAATCCATAACGCTTAATTTCGTATTGGGAGACACATAAGAAAAATCTGCATGATACAGAGATAACAGACTTACTATTCTCGTCAGATCTTCTTCCAATTCTCTTGTGAAAATCCTGTTATCGCTTTCACAATGCGTGCTGTAATTATACGCCGGCAATATCTGCGCCGCCTGCAGACAAAATCTCCAGATTCCCGAACTGCCGTAGGAATCCAATGCATTGACATCCGCCCCAGATGCAATCATCCTTTCCAGTACCCTGTAAGCTCTGTCTGCATCCTGTTTCGTTGAAAACACTCTGAATCCCATGATACTATCATTGGTATTCCATCTGCTGTTCATGACGGCAGCGTTGATGGCATCATGAAGAACCGGCGCTCTCCAGGCATTACAACAGGAAGCATCTTCCATAAAATTCAAATCAGCACCCATATCCATCAGATACTCTGCGATTTCAAAAGCACCTGTTTTCAAGGATACCTGCAAGGGAGACTGGCCGTCGTCCTTTTTGGGCGGCTGTTTGGCAACACAATTGACCAATTCCGGTTTCTGCTGAATGATCTGTTTGACTTGCTCTATATCCTTTTTCCGAATTGCCTGAAATAACTTCTTCAATATACGGTTCCTCCCCCTCTATATCCCCAATACTAACTCTGCCACTCTGAAATAAATCAGCAGGGAAATGGCATCCACAATAGTGGTGATAAACGGGCTCGCCATTACCGCCGGATCCAGTCCAATCTTCTTAGCAAGCATCGGCAGGGTCGATCCCACCACCTTCGCCACAATAACAGCCATCAGCAGCGTCAGGCAGACCACCAGGGCCACCTGCATACTCACATGATCAAAAATCATCAGTCTGGCAAAATTACAGACTGATAATGTGAGACCGCACAAAACCGCCGTGCGGATTTCCTTCCAGACTACCACAAGCCAGTCTCCAAATTCAATTTCATCCAGTGAAATACCGCGAATGATAATGGCCGAAGCCTGTCCGCCTGCGTTGCCGCCTGTATCCATGAGCATTGGTATAAACGCCGTCAGCACCACATATCTGCTCAGTTCGCTTTCAAAAGAGGTAATGATGCTGCCTGTAAAAGTGGCCGAGATCATCAACAGCAACAGCCAGGGAATCCTTTTCTTGTAGGCATCAAACACCGACATCTTAAGATAAGGCTTATCGGAAGGCATCAAAGCTGCCATCTTTTCGATATCCTCCGTGGTCTCTTCTTCCAGGATATCCACCACGTCATCCATTGTGATGATGCCCACAAGCCGGTCTTCATTATCCACCACCGGCATGGCCGTAAATTCATACTTTCTAAACTGTCTTGCTACTTCCTCCTGATCCATCAGCGTGTGCAGGGATACTACGTTGCGATGCATCATATCCCCAATGACCGCATCCGAATCACTTATAAGAAGATAACGCAGCGCCACTGTTCCTACCAAAGTTCTTTTGTTATCTAATACATAACAAATATTGATTGTTTCACTGTCCAGACCCACCTTACGGATCCGCTCTATTGCCTCACCCACCGTCTGATTTTCCTTTAAATCCACATACTCCACCGTCATAATACTGCCGGCGGAATCCTCCGGATAACGCATCAGATGATTGATGGCCTGGCGGGTGTCAGGACTTGTATTGGCGATCAGACGCTTCACCACATTGGCCGGCATCTCTTCCATCAATTCCTTGGCGTCATCAGACATCATGTTGTCAATGATACGGGCCGCATCCTTATCGGACAGAGAAGTGATAATGGACTGCTGACGGTCAATCTCCAGAAAGGAAAAAACATCCGCCGCCATATCTTTAGGCAGGATGCGGAAGATTTTAATCACCTCTTCCTCCTCCATATCCTCCATATAATCGGCGATATCCGCATCGTTTAGTTCCTGGATAACCTGTCTGAGTCTGGTATACTGACCCTTGCCTAACAGTTCCCGGATTTCTTCCATGCCAAAATCAGCATACTCATAATGTGTATTCTCATTTGTTTCTACTGTGACCTTTTTCTCTTCTCTGCTCTCGCCCATGGTATGCCGCCTTTCCGCACAGGTCACAAACCCTCCCGGCATACCGCCCTACAGGCCGTCTTACGATGTGCCGCCTGCGGAAGTTGTTCCTGCACTCTTATAATATAGGGGATCCGAGACTGCCACCTGCGCCCTGCCGGCAGTGGCCTCTGTGATCTCATGTAGCAATTGTTCTCTCTCCTCAAAAGGAACCTTACATGTTACAGATACCTGCTGTGTATAGGCACTATCCTCTATGGGAATCCCCCGCTGTCCCAGCAGATACTGTATCTTCCCGATACCATTATAATCCGTGTTAATCGTAAAAGTATGCCCATAACGCATCGTACACACTCTACTGGCCGCAATGCCGGCCTGGGCAGCCTGTGTGTAGGCTCTTACAAGCCCGCCGGTCCCAAGCAGAGTTCCGCCAAAATACCGGGTCACTACCAATATCAGATTCCGGATACCGGAACCTGTCAACACCTCCAGAATCGGTCTCCCCGCCGTACCCGAAGGCTCTCCGTCATCCGAAAACCGCATAATCTGTCCTTGTTCTCCCAAAATATAGGCATAACAGTGATGTCTTGCGTCCCAATATCGCTTTCTCACCGACTCAATAAAGGAGGCCGCCTCTTCTTCGGTAGATACCGCCTGCACCTGGGCAATAAAGCGGGATTTTTTCTCCTCAATCTCGCCCACGCCTCCATACTCTATAATCTTATAGGATTCTAACCTATGACCGGATTCCATATGTGTAAGTCTTCGTATCCTTTCATATATAAAGTGTCTACAATCTTTTCATAGTATAACATTTTCACAGAATCCGTACAAGCGGAATAAAAGTGTATAAAATCGTAAACAATTCTTAAGATAAAATGAAAAAACTTTCTTTATAAGGGAAATTTTGCTATAATGGACGCAGTGTTTATGGTTTCTCTTAACAGACGCAGACTCAGCAGTCTGCGTTACAAGATTACTGCTTTAAAAGTTTGATATCAGATCAGACTAAGGAGGCATTTTTATGAATTATGGTAAAAGAGGTGTCCGCAAGAAACAGCAGGCACTCAATTCTACAGGTAAAAAATGGGGAAAAAAGATCGGTTTTACTTTTATACAGATACTCCTTTTTGCCATGATCGGTCTTGCCATTGTCGGTACAAGTGCAGGTATCGGCGTTTTCAAAGGAATCATCGCCACAGCACCGGACATCGGTAATATCGACGTAACACCCACAGGATTTTCTACCTTTGTGTATGACATCGAAGGACATCAGACCGAAAAACTGGTAGCCCAGGATTCCAACCGTATCCCGGTCACCATCGACATGGTGCCTCAGGATCTGCAAAACGCTTTTGTGGCAATCGAGGATTCCCGTTTCTATGATCACAACGGCATTGACATTAAAGGCATTATCCGTGCCGGCGTTGTAGGCATCCAGAACCGTCATTTCTCCGAAGGTGCCAGCACCATTACCCAACAGCTTTTAAAGAACAATGTCTTTACCGACTGGACCAGTGAGGACTCCTTTGCTGATAAAGTTAAACGTAAGATTCAGGAACAGTATCTGGCTCTGGAACTTGAAAAGGTCATGGATAAGGATACCATCCTGATCAACTATATGAACACCATCAATCTTGGACAGAATACCCTTGGTGTAGAAGCTGCTGCCAACCGCTATTTTGGTAAACACGTCAATGAACTGAACCTATCGGAATGTGCGGTCATTGCAGGAATCACGCAGAATCCGTCCCGCTTTAACCCGATTACCCACCCGGAAGATAATGCCAAACGCCGGAAGAAGGTATTGGAAAACATGCGGGATCAAGGCTTTATTACCGCGGAAGAATGTGAAGAGGCACTGGCCGACGATGTATACTCCCGTATCCAGGTCGCCGATTCCGAAAATAATGAAGAGTCCTCTATCAATACATACTTTACCGATGCATTGATAGACGATGTCTTAGAGGATTTGATCGCGGCAGGCTACAATGAAACCCAGGCTTACACCCTGCTTTACAGCGGCGGGCTTAAGATTTACTCTACCCAGGATCCTAAGATTCAAAAGATTTGCGATGAGGCGTTTGCCGATGAGAGCAATTTCCCGGCCAACACCAAGTGGTATCTGAATTACGAACTGACCATTGACAGAGCAAACGGCGACCGGGAGAACATCAGTACCGAGATGTTCCGCGCTTATTGGCGCGAAAACCGTTCCTCCAAATATAATTTAATCTATGCTTCTCAGGAGGAAGCCTATCAGGATATTGAAGCCTACAAAGAGGCTACCATGTCCTCCGGTGACGAAGTATACGCAGAAAGAGTAAGCCTGACCCCTCAGCCTCAGGTCTCTCTGGTGGTAGAAGATCAGAGTACCGGTCATATTGTTGCCATGGTAGGCGGACGGGGCGCCAAATCTGCCAGTCGTACTTTGAACCGCGCCACCGACACTGTCAGACAGCCCGGCTCTACTTTTAAGGTAGTATCCACTTATGCACCGGCTTTGGACAGTGCTGGACTTACGCTGGCAACAGTCATGAACGATGCGCCTTTCAACTACGCTACGGGCCGTCCTGTAGCCAACTGGTATGGTGAAACCTATCGGGGACTCTCCTCATTGAGAGATGGTATCCGAGACTCCATGAATATTGTAGCCGTCAAGACCCTGACACAGATTACACCCCAGCTGGGCTTTGATTATCTGAAGAGTTTTGGCTTTACCACGATTGTTGACCGTATGGAAATCAATGGAGAGATTTACTCTGATATTCAGCAGACCACCGCTCTCGGCGGTCTCACCAAGGGTGTTACTAATGAAGAGTTAAATGCTGCCTATGCATGTATCGCCAATCACGGCACCTACATTAAACCGAAACTTTACACCAAAGTCCTGGATCACGATGACAATGTCATTTTAGACAATACCATGCCCCAGTCCAGACAGGTTATTAAGGAAACCACGGCTTTCCTTCTGACAGACGCTATGGTGGATGTGGTTACCAGCGGTACCGGTGGTTCTGTTAACTTCGGCAACATGGCGATTGCCGGTAAAACAGGTACCACTTCCGATTACAACGATGTATGGTTTGCAGGCTATACGCCTTACTATACAGCAACTACCTGGGCTGGATTCGACAACAATGTAAAACTTTCCGGTGATGAGAAAAACCTGGCTAAGAAATTATGGCGCGCCGTTATGTCCAAGATCCATGAAGATTTACCCAGTGAATCATTCTCAGTCCCTTCCGGTATCGTGACTGCCACTGTATGTTCCCGCTCCGGTAAACTGCCAATTGCAGGACTGTGCGACGGCACACTGCGCAGCGAATATTTTGCGGAAGGCACAGTTCCTTCGGCCACCTGCGATGTACATTATGCCGGTCAGATCTGTCAGTACAGCGGCCTGCCTGCAACCGAGTTTTGTCCCTTCAAAGCTGAGGGCGTAGTAGAATTAACGCCGGTTGAAGATATCTCTCTACAAAGCGGTTCCGCTGTCGCATCACAGACAGTAAATCCAGACGGTACCGTAACCGTACCCTCACAGACCAATCTGTGTCCGCACAATGCGGAATTCTTTGCAGATCCTAACTATGAGGCTGTGATAGCCATGCAGAGAATGGAGCTGGAACAACGCACACAACAGGCTCTCCTGGATGCGCAGCAAGCCGCCTTGGAAGCGCAGCAACAACAGGCTGCGGAACAACCCCAGCCGGAACAGCCACAACCGGAACAACCCCCGGCTGAATAAAAGTTAATTCGCAAAGCAAATTAACTTTTCAAGATCCGCTCCGCTGACTCGGATAGGCGTTTCTCAGATAAACGAAATATAAAAAGAGTTTCCATATCGGAAACTCTTTTTATACTTTACTCTTTATGACCCGGAATCAAATTCCTTTAACGTCCCTGATTTTCTGCTCCAAGTCCGCTATCCCCTTCTTCGCGTTCGTAATGGCACGGCAGGCTTCCTCATATTCCTCTCCAGGCTCCGAAGCATGCTGTTCATAGTAAATCCTTCCAATCTCAACGTAATTCTTCTTAATCACATCTTCACAGGTGTTAATCTGACTTTTCAGATTGGCAATCTCTGCAAGATCTTTGGCCTTATCAGATACTTCTTTCCCCTTCGCCGTGATAGTTTCTCCCAGTTTATCTAAAAAATCCATACCTTTCCTCCTGTTCTTGCTTTTCTATATTGTACACCATTCCTCCCGGTGTAGCAAGGTCAGCGAACCGAATTACCGGAAATGGAATCCCTTACGGAAGAATTACCCGAAAGAGAATCCTTTGCTAAAGAGTTATCCGAAAGAGAGCCCTTTGCCAAAGAGTTGCCCGAAATGGAATTTCCCGACAGGCTATCCCGTTCCATCGAATTCCCGGAAACCTGTTCCAGACTGCCTTCCTCATAATAGCGTACCAGTTCCGCCGCAAAGTGTTCCGCCAGAATCTGATACCCTTCGTGATTGCCATGCACGCCGTCCGGAATATATTCCTCTACAATATCCACGTCATGGGAATCCAGAATATTGGAATTATACAGATCTATCACGGGAATGTCATATTCCTGCGAAAGTTTAAGTATCACATTTACAAGTCGTCTCTGGGGCAGCAGATAACTGCGTTCCCGCATCAGATAATCCTGCAGGATATTCGGAAGCGGTGTGGCAAAGAAAATGTCAGCATCAGGATAGTTTTTCTTAAGACCTCTGATCAGCTCATCCAAGTCTCCGCAGAAAGTGCGCGGGGAACGTTCGTCCAACGTACCCAACTCTTTCTCTGACAGACAGAATCCATCGTTAGTGCCGCCCATGACAATAATAATATCCACGTCCTCCGGAATCTCCTGATAACGCTCTACAAAAGCATCCGCCCAGTAACGCCCTATAGAGGATCCTCCAATTCCCAGATTATATACTTCTTCCGCCCCCAGCAAATCCTTTAGAAGGGCCGGATAAGCATACTGCTGATAATTCTCCTCCGTATCCAAATTAGCTGCCGCTGTAATACTGTCTCCCAGACAGGCTATCTTTTTCCCGCTAAAATCTATTTCACTGTCCGAAATACGTTTCTGATCTGTCCTGTTTACAATCTGCGTTTCTTTCATGGAGCTGCGCAATGCCCGCCGTTCTTCCAAAGTTATTCCCGCATAGGAACTACCAAATACACTGCCATTACCCGAGACGCTCCTGTTACCAGATACACTGCCATTGCCGGACACGCTCTGATTACCCGATACACTCCGATTGCCGGAGACACTGCCATTGCCAGACACGCTCTGATTACCCGATACACTGCCATTGCCGGACACGCTCTGATTACCCGATACACTGCCATTATCGGACACGCTTTCCTCCCCCCACACAGCATCATTATCGGAAAGGGAAGCTTCTTCAGACATATCCCACTCCCCCCGCAGACCCATGCCTTCTTCAAAAGCCGCTTCCTCCGCACGCGCTATCTCCTCATCCCGAAGCGCACTCTCCTGCTGAAGCTGTGTGATAAACTCTTCCAGCTTTTCCCGGTCCTGCGTCATTTCCTGGATCTCCGCCTGCATCTCCTGAACGCGGGTATTTGCCTCCTCATTGCGGGCATAAACCTCGGCTATGGCCTGCTCCTCTTCCTGTCTCTCCAGTTCCTCTGATTCAACATAGGTACGATATGCTTTCAATCCGAGCGCCGCCAGCAGCACTGCCGCCAACACCAATATACAAACCGCTAAAATATCATTGACACGTCTCATCTCATTCTCTGCCTTACAATCTCATAAGCAAGCACGCCTGCTGCCACAGACACATTTAAAGAATCAATATCTCCGCGCATGGGAATCGCCGCACACATATCACACTTTTCTTTGATCAAACGGCCCACGCCGCTTCCCTCTCCTCCTACCACTAGCCCGATAGGCCCCTTCAGATCAAGTTCATACATGGGCGTACCATCCATATCCGCACAGACAAACCACAGCCCGTCCTTCTTCAATTCCTCGATGGTCTGGCCCAGGTTGGTCACTTTTGCCACCGGCGTGTAATTCAAAGCTCCCGCAGAAGCTTTGGCCACTGTCGCCGTCAATCCTACCGCCCGGTTTTTGGGGATAATGACGCCATGCACACCCGCCTGATTGGCCGTACGGATGATAGCTCCCAGATTATGGGGATCCTCTACCCCGTCAAGAAGCAGAATAAAAGGCGGCTCCCCCTTTTCTCTCGCTTTCTGCAGGATATCCTCAACCTCTGCATACCCATAAGCAGCGGCACTGGCAATCACTCCCTGATGCTTTCCTGTCGCAGACATCTGATCCAGACGTTCTTTGGACACATACTTGATCATAGTGCCCTGTTTGGATGCTTCGCGCTTTATCGTCATAATGGGGCCATCTTTACAGCCGTCCAGAACATACAGCCTGTCTATCGTCCTGCCGGCGCGAAATGCCTCTATCACAGCGTTTCTGCCCTCTATGGTAAACTCCGCATTTTCCTTTTTTTCTTCTTTCATATCTCGTTCTCTCATGTTCTCCTCCATGCCGCAGTTCTCTTGGTCAGAGCATGTAACCCTTATCTTAAATCTCCATACACAGCCCTTCGATTGCTTTTTTAATCAAGCTAAGCATCCTCTCCTGCTTCCCCAGCAGATACAGATAACCACACAGTGCTTCTAAACCTGTGGCCTTGCGGTATTCTATGACCGTAGCATTTTTGGCGGTGGTGTAAGACTTGGCGTTGCGTCCCCTTTTGTAAACTTCCTGCTCTTCCTCCGTCAATTCTTCCATCAGGCCGTCAATCAACTTTGCCTGTACCCTGGCACTGACATACTGCACAGTCTTCTTATGCAGTTTGTTGGGTGAAGTGTTGCCGCGCTCTACCACAATAGTACGGATGACCAGGTCATAAATAGCATCCCCGATATAAGCAAGCGTAAGCGGCGAGTAAGTTCTGATATCAATCTCCTTACAGCCAAACTCCCGTTTGATTGCCTCTAAAATCGTTACGCTCTCTTCCATTTAACGCCCTCTCTTGTATCCTCCAGGACGATTCCCTTTTGTGTGAGAATTTCCCGTATTTCATCTGCCCGGGCAAAGTTCTTCGCTTTCCTGGCCTCCTGACGCTCCTGAATCAATGCCTCTATCTCTTCTTCCAGAATCTCCGGCTGTTTCTCCACAATCAAGCCGCAGATATCAGACAACATCACGATTTCTTCCTTCAGCGCCTGCAAAAAGGCCTTGCTGGAACCGGCATCGCCATGAGTATTGGCAAATTTGACCAATTCAAAAATAGCCGAGATAGCATCCGCCGTATTAAAGTCATCATCCATGGACGCATCAAATTTATCCACAAAGCCTTTCGCCTCTGTAAGCAGCTGTTCTTCCGCACTGCTCATCTCACCATCCTGTGCACTTTCCAGAAGGAAATTCAGATTGCCCACACTGGTAACGATTCTGTCCAGACCATTCTTAGCCGCCTCCATCAGTTCCGCGCTGAAATTCAGAGGACTCCTGTAATGCGCCGAGAGCATGAAGAAACGAAGTACCTGCAGATCATACTTCTCGCTGATATCCCGCACTGTAAAGAAGTTTCCCAGGGATTTGGACATTTTCTTATTCTCAATATTTAAGAACCCGTTATGCATCCAGTATTTGGCAAAAGGTTTGCCGTTGGCGGCTTCCGACTGTGCGATCTCATTCTCATGATGAGGGAAAATCAGATCTTCACCCCCCGCATGAATATCAATCTCATCGCCCAGATACTTCTTGCTCATCACAGAACATTCGATATGCCACCCCGGACGCCCCTCACACCAGGGTGCTGTCCAGAAAGGTTCCCCTTCTTTCTTAGGTTTCCACAGAACAAAGTCCAGAGGGTCCTGTTTCTGATCCTCGCCGGATACCAGAAGCGAACGCTCTCCGCTTCGCAGATCATCCAGATTCTTATGGGAAAGCTTGCCATACTCCGCAAAACTTCTGGTCTTAAAATAGACCGTACCATCTTCCGCCACATATGCATGCCCCTTCTCAATCAGCGTACTGATCATGTCAATCATACCGTCAATCTCACAGGTTGCTTTCGGATGCGTGGTAGCCGGTTTCACATTTAAAGCTTCCATATCCTTCTTACATTCCGCAATATAACGCTCTGAAATGACAGAGGCATCCGTTCCCTCCTCGTTGGCCTTCTTGATAATCTTGTCGTCCACATCCGTAAAGTTGGAAACATAATTAACCGTATAGCCTTTATGCTCCATATAGCGGCGCACTGTATCAAAGACAATCATCGGCCTAGCATTGCCGATGTGTATCAGATTGTATACCGTAGGGCCGCAGACATACATGCTGACCTTTCCCTCTTCCAAGGGCTTAAACTCTTCCTTTTTTCTGGATAATGTGTTATATACTTTCATCCTTTGCCTCCTTATTCTTTTCAAAAACACTTGTTATTCTATTCTGAATCTTCAATTCTCTCTCCAAATCAAGCAGCCGGTTCGTCAGTTCCGCATTAGCCCTCTGTAAGAGCATAATATCTTCCCGCACCGGATCCGGCAGATGGGTCTGATCCAGTTCTTCCTGCGGCAGACTCATATTATCCCGCTTGACCACACGCCCCGGCACACCGACCACGGTAGAGTTAGGCGGTACCTCCTCTAATACCACGCTGCCCGCCCCAATCTTACTGTTGTCACCAATCTTGAAGGAACCCAATACCTTGGCACCGGTACTGATCATCACATTATTCCCCACAGTGGGATGCCGTTTCCCCTGTTCCTTTCCCGTACCACCCAGAGTTACCCCCTGGTAAAGCGTCACATTGTCACCAATCACCGTAGTCTCCCCGATGATAACGCCATTGCCATGGTCAATGAAGAATCCCTTGCCAATCTTGGCGCCCGGATGAATCTCAATGCCCGTCTTTCGCACACCTTTCTGGGAAATCCACCGTGCCAGAAAATAGCGCTTCTTCAAGTATAGCTTATGTGCCAGACGGTAATAAAACATAACCTTAAAGCTCGGATAAAGAAACACTTCCATGTTGGAATGAATGGCCGGATCCCGTTCTCTGACCACACGAATCTCTTCCTTTATATTACTAACAAATCCCATCATATCACTCCCACAAAAAAGCGCGGGCCATCCGTCTTTTCCTTCCGGAAATAGAGACGAATTGATCCGCGGTTCCACTCTACTTAAAAACTGTTTACAGCTTTTCACTCAAAGCCTGTAACGGGGCTGACCGGACGAAGATACTTAAAACCGCTTCCGCGGGCTTTCCCCTCGTCAGACTCCGGAGCGCACTTCCCTTCCCCCTCCGCGGAATCTGCTTCCAGCCACCGGCAGATTCTCTCTGGCACTTGGACAAAAGGTACTCTTCTCCTTCCACGTCTATAATATTTAGAATATGCAAAGACAGGGATTTTGTCAAGCATTTCTAAATTCAGTTTTCCCTGATTCCCCATACAAATTTCTCAATCAGGGAATTAACAAGGTCCGGCTTATCAATCCCCTCCGCCATTAAAATCTCATCCAGCCACCTGGCCTTATCCAACAGGCGAAAAGTCAGTTCAAAGGGCCAGGAAGCCGCATGACCCGGTGCATCCCAGACGAAAACAGGGTACTTGTCCTCAAAATATTCTATCTGTTTATCAAACAATCTATGATCAGCAGTCAACCCGGGCAGGAAGACCAATGCTTGTTTTGTATCTTCTATTTGACTGCCAACCCAGTAATGGATTGTTCCGCACGCTGTCTGATAGGTTTTTTCAATCATCTTATTTTCCTGAAATCCTTCCTGAGAGTCCTTGAAAGCTTCCTGAAAGAACAAAATTCTGTTGCTTTATATCATTCCCATGTTATAATTAGCCTATGGAAGCATAGCTCAGCTGGGATGAGCGCTCGCCTGACTAGCGGGAGGTCAAGGGTTCGAGCCCCTTTGCTTCCATTTTATTATTCTTCTATCTGTAATCTAAGTTTGTCCTTTCCGTCTGTGTAGGCTTCCTTTACTTCACGCAAAATATCGTTATAGAATGTGACCGCAGCTTGTCTGCGTTCTTTCGCCATTTGAGCACCCTTTCGTGTATAAAAATAATCGTATAGGTTTTCCAGTTTATACTTATATTCCTGAAAAAATGAAGGTTCCTCATCATTTATGCCATCACTGACCATACCATCCGGCTGCAGGGAGTACAACGGCTCGCCAACCTGCCCCTTATAAATCAGTGTTCTGGCAATGCCAACGGCACCGGATGCATCCATTTTATCCGCATCAAACAAAATTTTTGCCTCGATACTCTGAGGTTTGTCATTTCCACGAAATCTATGACTCCGGATACACATTCTGACCTTATCCGCCATTTCCTCTGAAAAATCATGTTTTATCAAAAACTGATAAGCCTTCTCGGCCCCAATCTCAGCATGATTTAATCTGGGGTCCCCAAACTGCTCTTCTCTTCCTATATCATGCAGTAAGCACGCTGTTATCAAGATATCATAATCAACATTTTCCTCCGTGTCAGCAATGTTCAATGCATTATATAACACCCGATATACATGCTCCTTATCATGGGCGCTGTCCTTCATACAATCATTCATATAGCTTTCTATCAGTTGATAGGTTTCCTGTTTCATTTGTCCGCCTCCTGTTTTCTTTCTATAGTATCAAATTTTTCCATCTGTATAAAGACTAAAAAAATAACACATCTGATTCCCAATATCTATTTTAAGTTTTTATGATATTTCATTGCAATATACTTACTTTTGTATTATATTATTTTTACAGTTAATTTTAAAATGCTTGAAAAAGTATGTGGCTGGTAAAACATTACAGATAATAATTTGTTCATTGAAAATTAAATGGGTAATACTAAATAGCATAAAATATTTCATGGGACAGAACATTAGTTCCTTGTTTTTGTCAGAAAAGAATGTTATATTTAGGTTACATGTAGGTCTTTGGACCGTTCTCTTTTTAGATAAGGAGGTGGCAGCATGGCAACAAAAAGCATCCTTAAAAATGTTGACATTAAAGATAAAAAACTTGGTAAATCATTAGTTATTGCTTTGGAAAACGCCGCTGATAAACATGCAAAAGATGTTCCTCTTAGCCGCACATATGAAGATGTCCGTGGTGAAAAATTAAGGAGTATCCTTAACAAATGAGCGGCTATATAGGAATAAACTTAAGAGATATATTGTTAGATAATACTTTGGGAGAGAACATTGCTAAAAACCTTCTCTCCTCTTTTTATTGTCCACTGAATCCAGATGTGGAACACTTTCTGAAACATACTGCCATTGAATTTGCAAAGCAGGGTATCTCCAGCACGCACTTGGTCATGGCATCCTATCAGGGAAAATATGTTCTTGCAGGATATTTTTCACTGGCCAACAAGATTTTTTGTATTGAGAAAGACAGCCTGCCAAATCGCGCATGGAAGAAACGCATGAAAAAATTTGGTCAATTTGACCAAACAATTCAGCGGTATACTATTTCTGCCCCGTTAATCGGACAGTTAGGTAAAAACTATGCCAATTCTTATGATAAACTCATAACAGGCGATGAACTCTTGAAACTGGCACTGGATAAAGTCAGAGAAATGCAGGCAATCGTTGGCGGTAAAATTGTTTATCTGGAATGTGAAGATAAAGAACCCTTATTAGATTTTTATTCCCAAAATGGCTTTGTAAATTTCGGAAAAAGAGCTCTCGATAAAGATGAGACCAGTACCCTTAGTGGCGAATATTTAGTGCAAATGCTCCGTTATATGTAACTTATACAAGGGTATTTAAAAAAGCCTAGAAAAATCTAGGCTTTTAAAAAGCTGCTGACGGGAATCGGACCCGTGACCTCCGCACTACCAATGCGACGCTCTACCGACTGAGCCACAGCAGCCTGACAAAAAAGGTTTCCCTTTTGCCATCGTTTTGTAGTATATCACAGCCTTTTTGGCTTTGTCAATACCCGTACTATTGTTTTCTGATTGCCTTCTTTAGTTTGGTTTTAATTCTCTGCAAGGCATTGTCCGTGGATTTATCATCTCTTCCCAAAACTTTCGCTATCTGCTGATATCCCATTCCTGTCAGATACAGATCCAACACCTGTTTTTCAAAGCTGCTCAGTTCCTTATCAATGATCATTTCCAGCCGGTCCACGTTCTCCTGATCAATGATCATCTCCTCCGGACTCTGCTCAAACCTGGCAACCAGAACATTGACCAGTTCCTCTTCTTCCCCTTCATGATCTGTAGCTACATTACCATAGAGAGACACATAATTATTCAACGGAATATGCTTTTTACGCCTGGATGCCTGCACCGCCGTATACATCTGCCTGGATACACATAGATCCGCAAAGGTGGAAAAGCTGGCATCCCGTCCGGTATCATAGTCCCGCACTGCTTTAAACAGTCCGATCATGCCCTCCTGAATCAGATCCTCGCTGTCGGCCCCCAGGATATACATAGACTTAGCCTTGCTCCTCACCAGATTCTTATATTTATTCATGATGTAATCTGTAATCTCCGCCTCTCCGTCCCGCAGATTCACCAGAAGTTCCTCGTCCGTATAACGGCTGTAATCCTCTTTCAAAATTGTCTCCCTCTCAGCACATGCACAATGCAATCATCATACGCCATTTAGCCATTTAGCCTTTTTGCCCTATTTCTCTCCGCCGGTCTTACTGCACCCAGGACACCCTTCACACCCTCTGGCTTGTACATCCTCACTGTAAATCTCACTGGGTGTTGCCAGCATACAGATTGCCTGGGCGGAAATGCCTTCCCCGCTGCCAGTAAAACCAAGCCCCTCTTCCGTAGTGGCCTTAACATTGACCTGGGAAATATCTATCCCCAGAGCCTTGGCCATATTCTCCCGCATGGCATCAATGTAAGGACGCATCTTCGGGGCCTGGGCAATGATCGTGGCATCTATATTTTCAATCAGGAAGAGATTTTCCTCCAGGAGTGCCCCCACATGCCCCAGCAGTTTTATAGACGAAATCCCTTCATAGGCAGGATCCGTATCCGGAAAATGTTTGCCGATGTCCCCCAGAGCAGCCGCTCCCAATAGCGCGTCCATTACTGCATGTATCAGCACATCCGCATCCGAATGTCCCAAAAGCCCCTTCTCATAAGGAATCTCCACACCCCCGATAATACACTTTCTTCCCGCCACCAGCCGGTGCACGTCATAGCCCATCCCGATTCTCATAATTTCCTCACTTTCCTGTCATGCGATATCTTACCCATTTCTATTGTTTCGATACACCTTTCAGTTCCTTCCGACTAAACGCCCAGGACATCACCGTGGCAATCCCCCACCCCACAGGCCAGGAAAGCCAAATACCCACAGACCCCATACTGGCTGAAAACACAAACGCCAGAATGACCCGCAGAATCAGATCCGTAAATGTGGATGCCATAAACTCTTTCATCCGTTCCGCACCGCGCAGCATCCCATCGGCAATCAGTTTTACAGCTATCACAAAGTAGAAAGGTGACACGATTTTCAAAAAAATAACACCTGTACGCAAAGCATCACTTCCCGTGTCATCCATAAACAGAAGCACCATTGTGCGGCCAAAGAAGAAATATGCCACAAAGAAAGGTACTGCCACACAGACCGCCATCTTCAATCCCGCCATAAATCCGTCTTTAATACGTTCCTGCTTCCCGGCACCCCGGTTCTGGGCAGTAAAACCGGATACTCCATTTCCCAGGGTTGTAAATCCGGTGATGATAAAGGTATTCAGCTTTATAGCCGCAGAATATCCCGCAATCACACCTGATCCATAAGAGTTTACCAGACTTTGTATAAAAATATTACCCACAGACACAAAACTCTGCTGTAAAATACTGGGAACAGCAATCATACCAATCTTTTTCAAAAGAGGAAACGAGAAAACCGCCACACGCCCCTGGGTCTTTATCTCCCGCATCCGCATACCAAAAGAAATAAGCGCCAAAATACAAGCCGCCCCCTGAGCAATGAAGGTAGCCCAGGCCACACCAGCCACACCCCACTGAAATCCTGCCACAAAAAGAAGATCCAACACAATATTTCCCACAGACGAACCGATCAGAAAATATAAGGGTGTCCTGGAATCCCCCAGGGAATTGAACATACCTGTCGTCACATTATATAAGAAAAGAAAGATAAATCCACCAATATAAATCTTAAGATAGAGCGCACCGTCCGCAAAAATATTGTCCGGTGTCTGTATCATACGCATCATCGCCGGCGTGGTCACCAGTCCTGCAATTGTGAGAAAAGCTGCCAACACAAAACCCGTAAGCAACGTAGTGGATACGGCTGTCTTAAGCTTTTCATTCGCTTTTGCCCCGAAAAGTTGGGAGATGACCACCGAACAGCCAATATTACTCCCCACCGCCACCGCCATGAATATCATGGTGATCGGATAGGAGGCTCCTACCGCCGCCAGTGCATCCTCTCCCGCAAATTTTCCTGCGATCATACTGTCCGCAATATTATACAACTGTTGAAACACCACACTGATAAACATGGGCACTGTATATCCGATCAGCGTTTTCTGAGAATCTCCTACTGTAAGATCCTGAATCATTATAAAGCCTTCTTTCCCTGTTTCTCCAGAATAAAAGCAAGCAGTCTTTCCGCTACTTCTTCTTTACTGAGCATGGGAAGCTCCAGAGTTTCTTCCTTCGTAAGCAGGGTCACCACATTAGTGTCCGTCCCAAAACCTGCCCCTTCCTGTCGTAAATTATTTGCCACGATCATATCAATGTTTTTCTTCTCCAGTTTTGCTCTGGAGTTTTCTATCATATGCTCAGTCTCCATGGAAAACCCACAGATGAACTGCCCCTCTTTTCTATGAGCACCCAGATATGCCAAAATATCCTCCGTGCGTTCCAGGGCGATTGTCAATTCGCCATCTTTTTTCTTCATTTTTTCGTCAGCTGTCTGTGCGGGGCGATAATCCGCCACTGCCGCCGCTTTAATGATAATATCCTGCTCTTCTGCCACATCTTTGACCGCCTGAGCCATATCTGCCGCCGATACCACCGGTACCATCTTCACACCTGCCAGAGGCTGTAATGCGGTTTTCCCTGACACTAATGTCACATCTGCCCCGTGAAACATGGCGGCTCTGGCAATGGCATACCCCATCTTACCGGTTGAATGATTACTGATATAGCGCACCGGGTCTAACTTCTCCTGCGTAGGCCCTGCAGTGACCAACACTTTTCTGCCTGCCATATCCTTAGGCGTTAGTGCCTTGACAATTGCCTCATATAAAGCTTCCGGCTCCGGCATCTTGCCCTCGCCGGTATCTCCGCAGGCCAGATATCCACTAGCCGGCGTGATCACTTCCATCCCATATTGCTCCAAAATCTTCAGATTATCCTGTACCACCGGATTCTGATACATCCTGGTATTCATAGCCGGGGCAAAAATCTTGGGACACTGACAAGCCAACAGTGTAGTCGTCAGCATATCATCGGCCAATCCATGTGCCGCTTTGGCAATCACATTGGCAGATGCAGGGGCCACAAGCATAACATCCGTTTGTTTTGCCAGAGACACATGTTCCACACTATGTTGAAAATTCCGGTCAAACGTATCTATCAGACACTTATTGCCTGTCAACGATTCAAAAGTAATAGGATGTATAAAATTCGTAGCGTTCTGTGTCATGATCACTGTCACATCTGCCTGTTTCTTCATCAGCATACTCGCCAGAGAAGCAATCTTATAGGCGGCAATACTGCCGCTCACGCCCAGAATAATATGTTTTCCTTTTAATAACATGTGATACACTTCCCTTTCATGTTTCTATATTCTTATGATAGATCAAACCAAGCCCCTTCAGGGTGAGTTCATTATCACAGATAATCTCCTTCTTACAATAAGGAACAATACTTGCTGCCAGGCCGCCGGTAGCCACCACCGGCGCAGAATACCCCAATTCTTCATGAATCCGCTCAATCATGCCATCCAGACAGGCCGCCTGCCCCATCACGATACCGCTTTTCATACAATCAATGGTATTGGTCCCGATCACCTTCTTTGGGGCCTCCAGACTGATACGCGGAAGCTGGGAAGTGCGGTTCACCAGGGAATCCAGCGAAACTTTGACCCCCGGCAGAATCATACCGCCTATATAATTCCGCTTCTCATCCACCACACTGATGGTAGTGGCCGTCCCCATATCAATCATGATAATCGGTGCCCCGTAATAATGCAGTCCCGCCACCGCATTGACCACCAGATCGGAACCAAGCTGTCCCGGATTGTCCATCAGGATATTCAATCCTGTCTTGACACCGGGCCCTACCACAAGCGGCGCCCGATGCAGCATTTTTTCCAAAGATGACTTCATAATATTATTAAGGGGAGGTACGACAGAAGAAATGATACTACCGTTAATATCTTCCAGACCAATCTGGTACAGATCAAACAGCGTCTTAAATTCCACTACATATTCCAGTTCGGTCTTCGAGAGGTCTGTAGATACCCGCTCCACAAAATTTACCTTTTCCCCTTCGATACATCCAATGACAATATTGGTATTCCCAATGTCAATCGCCAAGATCATACCCTCTGTCCTGCCTTTCCGCACAATATCTGATTATCATGCCCAATCTTCTTCCATAATGATAGTCCGCTTATCCTATCCCGGCAACAGTTACCGAACAGACGCTGCAAGCGTCTGTCCGGTCTGTGTCCAGGTATCAGCAACCTGAATATTCTCTACGCCTTCTTTGCCGCAAGTCCCACAGATTCCTGCTTATTTGACATCTTTCCGTATACCGGTTTCACTCTTGTAAGCGCAAGACCTACACCGGTCACGATAATAGCCGCCACTACGGCCTCTACAACGCCGTTAAAGGCAACCACTCCCATGATAACATCCAGCACTGCCTCTCCCGCAACTCCCACTGCCTTGGCATAAGCATCTTTATATAAGATAAAGATACCGCTCATGACAAACAGGGTATTGGTAAACGCACCGGCAAGCCCTGCATAAGAAAGAGCAATAGCCGCAGACTCCTTTTTGTTCCCGCTGACGGTAAGTATCACCATAAGTACTGCCCCGACGGCGAGGCCAATGATCGTACATACCATGGCACTCAGGGTTTCCGGCAGTAAGCGGATCAAAAATGCCCTGACAGAAACAAATAGAATAACAGATGCTACGGTATTAACAACAATTCTGCCCGTTTTCTGTTCCTTTCCTGCCGCCTTACGAATCAGTAAATAAACAAAATACGGCACCACGCCAACTAAGATCCTCGGCACAAAACAAATGTAGAGGCTCCTGAAAATGCCGGATATACCGACCACGTTTACAGCTAAGACGGGCGAAAACACAAATGCCGATGCCGTAACTGCATTAAATGTGTTGTTGATGAAACTGGTAAGACCAAATACGAATCCCAAAAATGCACCTTTCTTCGGCCCAAGAAATAGTGCTCCAAGGATAACCGGGATATGAATGATCGTCGCATTGATGACTACAAGCGGGATGTATCCCAGTGGTGTGAATGCCATAATCACGATTATGGCGGTGAACAGTGCCGTAAGCACAAGTTCATAGGTTTTTTCATTTTTCATGGTACAATTCCTCCTGTTATTATTCTCGTACGAGATACAATACGGTGACATCATACCACATCGGTTTTTCTTTGACAAGTTTGTCTTCAAAAATATACAAAAAGACCGGTAACGATTCTGTCGTACCGGTCTTTTATCATCTTAATAATTTTCCGGCTTTATCTGGAAATATGCCTGTTCATGTTTACACACCGGACATATCATAGGCGCTTTCTTACCAATCACCAAGTGTCCGCAGTTTAAACACTGCCAGATACAGTCGCCGTCCCGTGAAAAAACAAGTCCTTCTTCCAGATTTTTAATCAATTTCCTGTAACGCTCCTCATGTTCTTTCTCGATCCGTGCCACGCCTTCAAAGAGCGCAGCCAGTTCCTCGAATCCTTCCGCCCTGGCATCTTTGGCAAAACCCGCATACATATCAGTCCACTCATAATTTTCACCGGCGGCAGCATCTTCCAGATTTCTGTTCGTAGGAGGGATTACTCCATCATTGAGATATTTAAACCAGATTTTTGCATGTTCTTTCTCATTTGCCGCCGTTTCCGCAAAGATATTGGCTATCTGCACATATCCGTCCTTCCTGGCTTTGGATGCATAATAAGTATACTTGGTATAAGCCTGTGATTCACCTGCGAAAGCTGCCAACAGATTTTTCTCTGTCTTTGATCCTTTCAATTCCATATGATTTCCTCCTTTTGCCGGCCTTCCTCTGAAACCTCCATATTATAGACTGGCTTTTCTTTTCAGTATTACCACTTTTCACCGAATCTTTCCATGAACAGCTATTTATTCTTATTTTCTCATTCCACTGCCGACATTTGCATCTGTCCTGCACGTTTACGGTCAAATGGCTTGTTTTTCACTATTGTAAATCTGCTTATGCTGTTATAAGATATAAAAGACATGAACAACAATATTACTCTGACATGGAGGAAACCAATGACTACATTCAAACCTATCAAAGAAGGAAAAGTACGCGAAATCTATGACAATGGCGACAGCCTGGTCATGGTCGCAACAGACCGCATCAGCTGTTTTGACGTAATCCTGAAAAATCAGGTAACCAAAAAAGGCACTGTTCTCACCCAGATGTCTAAATTCTGGTTCGATATGACAAGGGACATCCTGCCCAATCACATGATTTCAGTAGATGTCAACGATATGCCCGAATTTTTCAGACAAGAGAAGTTTGACGGCAACAGCATGCTCTGCCGTAAATTAAATATGCTTCCCATCGAGTGCATTGTCCGCGGTTATATCACCGGCAGCGGTTGGGCTAGTTATCAGAAAGATGGCACTGTCTGCGGCATCAGACTGCCAGAAGGTTTACAGGAATCTGATAAACTGCCGGAGCCTATTTACACTCCTTCCACCAAAGCTGAAATCGGTGACCATGATGAAAATATCTCTTATGAACAAAGCGTCGCTTATTTAGAAGAAAGATTTCCCGGCAAAGGGGAGATCTATGCCTCCAAGCTTCGTGATTACACTATTGCTCTTTACAAAAAATGTGCCGAATACGCGCTTACACGAGGTATCATCATAGCAGATACCAAGTTTGAATTTGGTCTGGACGAAGAAGGCAATATTGTGCTTGGCGATGAAATGCTGACTCCGGACAGTTCCCGTTTCTGGCCCGCCGAAGGATATGAACCCGGCCACAGCCAGCCCTCCTTTGATAAACAGTTTGCCAGAGACTGGCTGAAAACCCATGAAGGACATGACTGGACACTCCCGGAAGATATCGTACAGAAAACAATTGATAAATATCTCCAGGGCTATGAGCTGCTGACCGGCAAGACACTCTCGTAAATCTCATCGGAAATAAAAAAAGAGGACATGCAAAGAAATGTGTGTCCTCTTTTTTTATGAGAAATTCCTTTGCTCGATTTTTTCTTGTTGACATTGTGATATCATAATGATATCATATAAATATCAATTAAACAAGCTGGAGGAATTTACTATGGAAGAGAAATTATTAAACAAAAAACAAAATGGTATGCTGATGCTTTTGCTGACCCTGACACTCTATCTGGCGGCCATCGCCGCAGTAGTCGTAGGTGGTATCAACGGTCTGAATGAAACAGGCCCCCAAGCTCCCTGGGGTATCGCCCTCTTTGTCATTGGTCTTGTGGTTATGGCTCTGGGCTGGATCCTGTTTTGCGGTCTTAAAGTACTGCGTCCTCAGGAGGCACTGGTGCTGACGCTCTTTGGCAAATATATCGGAACCCTGAAAGAAAACGGTTTTTACTGGGTCAACCCTTTCTGCTCGGCTCTGAATCCGGCCGCGGACACCCATTTAAAACAAAGCGGTGATGTGGGAAGCGGCAGTAACGGACTGTTACAGATTTCTTCCGGAAAAGAAGGGGCCTCAGCTGCCGCTGTATCGGTAAGCAAAAAAATTTCCTTAAAGATCATGACATTAAATAACAGTCGTCAGAAAATAAACGACTGCCTGGGAAATCCAATTGAAATAGGAATCGCTGTTATGTGGCGGGTGACCGATACTGCCAAGGCAGTATTTAATGTGGATAATTATAAAGAATATCTGTCTCTTCAATGTGACAGTGCTCTTCGCAACATTGTCCGCATGTATCCCTATGATGTAGCCGAGAACGTAGACACTACCGGAGACGGACAGGCTGACGAAGGTTCTCTGCGCGGCTCCAGCGAAGTGGTTGCTGAACGCATCCGCAAAGAAATTCAAAGTAAAGTAGCCAAGGCAGGGTTAGAGATCATCGAAGCGCGAATTACTTACCTTGCCTATGCTCCAGAAATAGCGGCTGTTATGTTACAAAGGCAACAGGCTTCCGCCATTATTGACGCCAGAAAGATGATTGTGGACGGAGCAGTCGGTATGGTGGAAATGGCATTAGATCGGCTTTCTGCCAAAGAAGTAGTGCAACTCGACGAAGAACGCAAAGCCGCCATGGTCTCCAACCTTCTGGTAGTTCTATGCGGTAACCGGGATGCCCAGCCCATCGTCAACTCGGGAAGCTTATATTAAATGGCTGATAACAGTAAGAAACAAATACCACTGCGTCTGTCAGCAAAACTCTATGATGCCATCGCAGCCTGGGCAGAGGATGATTTCCGATCTGTAAATGGCCAGATAGAGTATCTTTTGACAGAATGTGTACGCCAAAGAAAGAAAAACGGATCGCCAATTCCCCACGAACTGGACGTTCCGCCTGAACTCGATATTTCCTAAATACGCTGTAAAACAGGACTGATCTAAACAACCTATATTACCTTCCGGATCGGATAGCACATACCTTCTGATCCGGAAGCGCTTTTACAATCTTATACAGTTCCTCCACCGCAAGTCTGGTCTTTGCCACAATATCACCGCCCTCTTTCGGAAAACAATAATATTGCGCCTTTTCATCCCCGATACAAATCATATCTCCAATCTCGTACCAGTAAAAATCTGAATACAAACTATAAGAATATGAGGCATCCTGCACATAATCAAGCTTCCCCTCACAGCCTCTTAAGTGAAACCCCTTTCTCGTATGGGACAAAATCCCTTCCCCCACTTGATAAATACAATTCATATTGACCATCATATAAATATCCACAGGCACCTCCATATGATACGTGCCTGTCAGAAGTTCCTCCCGCACACATTCCCGTTCCCAACGATACCAGTCGGGAACATGGGAAAATCTTGTCTTACCCTCCTTGGCCCGCAGAAATCCGTATTCCGTCAGTTCATAAGACTTTCCACAATGCTGGCACGTAAGACTGACCCCTTGTCCTTTCATCCTGCCTTCCGTCATACATTCCGGACATTTATATAACATCCTGTTGAGGCCATCCGCACGAAAAGATTCACTGATCCGAACTTTATTCTCCTGCTGCCATCGAAAATAGTCGAATGAGAAACTCTTTTGCAGGATCTCATTGAGCTCCTGCGGCGATTTCTCCGCAATCTCTTCCGGCGATAACAGATACTCAATATCTGCTGAAACCTTCACCCGGCGAAGCTGCAGATTATTATAGAGGGGATCTCTCGCAAACGCCCCCTGTGTCCGAATCATGACCACCGGTACTTTGAGAAGCTTCAGACACTTGCCGATGCTCTCTGGCAAAGGCGTCTGCGTACCATCAAAACTGTAACTGGCTTCCGGGTACATTAATACGGAACTTTTCAGTTCCCGTAGTGCATAAACCATATCCCGCACCAACACCACGTCATTCATAAATTTTCTCGTAGGAATACAGCCGATCATGCGCATAAGACGTTGCTTACCCACAAATCCATCAGAAGTACACACAATATGAAAGGGTCTGGGAAACAACAGCATAAAAGCTATTTTCAGATCAATAAAACTGGAATGATTCATGAGAATCAGGCAGGGCTCTCCCTTCTTAAGACGCTCCATGCCGATTTTACGATATGTAAAGTGTGTTGCCCATAAATCCCATATAGACAGAACTCTTAACAGAATCCGGAATAAAATATGCTGTCTGACGGGCTTTTGGTGCACCGGCGCCGGCAGAGCGAGTACCTGTTCATAACTCTTTTTTGCAGTCTTAATCTTCACCTTTTCTCCTCAGTACTCCCATCGGATATCTGCCAGCACCTCAAACCTATAGCTCACGCCGCTTATTGTACAACACCGTCTCCGCCCCTGGTCCAGACAATATTATCTCGAATCATCTCATCAATATCCATACCGATAATCTCAGAGGCTCTCGCCTTAGCCTCAGCCTCCTCAGCTGTCCCAAGTTTCTTGTAAATATCATAGCCAGGTTTCTTATTGCCATTCATGTCCTCAATACCAAGACTCAGTTTACTCTCCATTTCATGAGCGTCATCCGTCAGTCTAAAGAGCATAAAGGCATCTACATCCGGCAGGGAAGCCGCTTTCAGATAACCATAAGCTATCGATGCTTCCTGCTTGGAATCCCCAAAATAAGAAGTATAGCCAATCTCCGCCAGAGAAATACTCCTCACCTCTCCGGATGGATTTAAGAACTTATCCTGATGCATGTAATCTATCAGGATATCCACGTTCTGCATCGTAATATAAGGAGTGGAAAGATTCTGTTTAACCCATACGGCCGGTCCATTCCACGCATAAGGATCATAGAGCGGTGAGTTGTAAGGATGATAAGACAATCCCCAGTCAACGTTACCTTCCCGGTTCATATAATAATTAAACTGATCCAGATACTCTTTTGCCAGGAAACTGCCCGGATTAGATTTCCGGTTCCATTCCTGATCAATGGAATTATAGATCCGTACATTCGCATTCATGGCTTTCATTTCATTGTACATGATACGAAAAGCCTTCACATAAACATTCACGTTGACATCCAGAGATGTGGAATTCATATACCACCACTCTGTCCTGGCATTTACCTCATTGCCCACAATCCAGTTGTCAATCTGTCCACAGCCAACGGCACCGGAATAACGCTGCCCCAGGAAAGCACACACAGCTTTCAAATGATTCACACCATCCGCATCCGCCACATTCAGCGCATACCCCGGGCAATCTACATTTCCCTCTTTTGCCATTGGATGAATCAAATCCTGAGAATAAGCGCCCTCACCCCGGTTCAACAAGACTACTGTAATCTGCACGCCCATTCCGTTTAAGAGTTTAACCAACTCATCATAATGCGTAACGGTAGCATGGTCAAAATAATATGTCCTGCCATTATAATCAAAGGAAATCGCCCCGGGAACATCCGCACCGGAACAAAGTTCATCCACACTCAGATTATAAATAACCTGCTGAACGCCCAGATCCTGTAAGTCTCCCCCGAGAACTCTTGTGGTATCCAACAAAATCCCTTTAATCCCCACATTCATACGAGCAGAAGTAAAAGCCGCCACTTCCTCAGGATTTGTGATATAATGCTCGTCGCTTACCTGCATCATCTGACCGTTACGCTTTACTGCCACCAAAAATTTGCGGCTCAGATTAGAATTTTCTGTATTATAATTCAAAGGAAAACTTGCCGTAACCGAAGACTTCGCATCAACCGTCGCTACGATCTCCCCTTCCGGCCCATCTTCAAAGACTTCATCCGCATAGACATAATATTTGCCGTCATCGCTGCTCGGCACACTGCTGGCCTTAATCATACAAAGTACATTATCTCCCGAAATCAGACAACTGCTGATCTCTACCGGACGTCCCGCCGCCTGTACATGCATCTGCCCTAGTCCTGCCATCGTTACGACAGTCAATACAATTGCTGCCGCAATTGCTATTTTCATTAAGTTTTTAATTCCTCTTTTGCCTGTACTCATGTTTCCTCCACTTATATTTCTTTATACTCTCTGTTATGCTTCTGAGTATATATTATATGATAAAACATAATACATAACAAGCGATAACTTACACAAAAAACAGAAAAAAGCACTGAAAATTTTGTTTTCAATGCTCTTTCTTATATCTTATTCATTTAACAGTCATAAAATCCTGCACGCTGTTTATTTAACTTTGTTTCAATTGGAATTTATTGGTCTGATCCTGCAGCTGATTCACCTGCTCGAACAATTCCGTACTAACAGCTGCCGACTCCTCACTGTTTGCTGAATTGGTCTGTACTACGCTGGCAATCTGCCCGATTCCCTCCGCAACCTGTTCAATGGAGGTTGCCTCCTCCTGTACTGCATCAGTAATCTCGTCAATGGAACTATTGGACTTAACAACCAATTCCAATGTCTTCTGTAATGTCCCGGAAACTTCTTCTACAATCTTATTGCCCCGTTCTGCCGCTCGTACGGAATTTTCAATCAGTTCCTTCGTAGCTTTTGCTGCCTGATCCGACTGTGCTGCAAGATTACGGACTTCTTCAGCTACCACAGCAAAACCTTTTCCTGCCGTACCGGCTCTGCTGGCTTCTACAGCCGCATTTAATGCAAGGATATTGGTCTGGAAAGCAATGTTCTCAATGGTGGAAATAATTTCCTCAATCTGCTGAGATGTATTGCTGATATCCATCATGGCGTTAATAAGCTGATCCATTTGCTGGCTGCTTAAATTCACCTGTTTACCGGTAAGATGAGCCATATCCCGCATTTCGGAAGCCATCTTAATATTCTGCTTTGCACTCTTTGATAATTCATCTAATGTGGATGAGAGTTCTTCTACTGCACTTGCCTGTTCCGTTGCACCCTGTGCCAGCATCTGGGATCCGTCCGATAGCGTCCGCGCATGTCCAAACACCTTTTGTTCCACATTATGTATATGGGCCATAGCGGCCGAAAGCGAGACTGTAAAACTGTCAATAGAATCCGAAATAGAACGGAAATCTCCAATAAAAGGCACAGAAGCCGACACATCAAAGTTTCCTTGGGACAGTTCACCCATCATACGGTTAATATCTTCTATATACTGACTCGTCTGTTCAATGGAAGTCTTAAGAGTCCTGGCCAGATCGCCGATCTCATCTTTCGCATTATAATTCAAGTCCAGCTTCATGCAGCCATCCTGTAATGGCTTAGTCTTATTGGTGATGGTGAGAATCGGTTTCACGACACGCGCCATAATATAAATCACAAGGCTCAGAAGGCAGATTATCGTCAGACTCAAACCTGCAACCGTAACATAATGCATGGTCATCACCGTTTCGTGCATATGTTCTGTACTGATATCGTTCAGTTCACCGCCACGCTCCACCACCTGGTCTAACATGCCCACCAGCGTGTTAAGATTAGCCAAAATCGTTTCCTGATAGTATTCCTGCGCCTGCTCCGGATCTGTCTGCATCATCTCCAGTACATAAGTTGCCGAAGCATGAAGTTCCTTGTGAAGAGGTTCCATCTGACTACGCAGATCCAGGATCATCTGATCGTCTGTTCCCGCCTCACCGTAAAGCCACTGTCCCAATACACAGCCGGTGGGATCGGTACTGCCGGTAAATTCTGTGCCGGCATACAAAGCGTTACTGAGATTTGCGGACCATTTATAATGTGCTACCTCCGCTTTCTGCGCTCTTTGTAAAAGAGCATTGACCTCAACATTGTACTCTTCGGAATGTTCCATATTAATGATATTCCTGGTCGTAAGCGTACTAAACAGCAATACCGCTATAAATGCTGCCGCTATCCGAATCCCAACCATTATCTTGATACTTTTGCGCATTTTGCTTCTCCTTTGCTATGTATTGTAAAAAATGTAAAATCTCTTACTATACTCTTGAATGAATTGTAGCATAGCCGCTATTTTATTTCAATATTTTCTGAAAATTTTCATGCATGAAAATTCTGAGAATTGTTACTTTTCACACATTGACCAAGAATGACGCCTGAGGAATGTGGCGCATTTTCGATAAATTCTGCTGCGCCGGCAGCGCCGGAACAGGCACGGAAATCTGCACTACATTCGGCGGCTGCTTTTCTATACGACATATTACGTAAAAGTTCCTGTACACATGTCAGAATACCTTCGGCAGAGTCCTCCTTCAGCATAACCCCCGCACCAATTTCGGTAACTCTCCTTGCTACGGCATGCTGTTCGCCGGTCTGAGGATAAAGGACCATCGGTACAGCCATATACAAGCTTTCAGAAACACTGTTCATTCCACAGTGCGTAAGAAAAACATCTGCTTTGACAAGAACATCCAGCTGATCAACATAAGGATACACACGAATCCTATCCGGCAGCGCACCCACCCCTTCACAGTTTATGATATCTCCGCAGGATATCGTGACATCCACATCCATGGTTTTCAGGGCATCAATACATTTACGATAAAAATCCGGGCGATCATTCATGACCGTTCCCATAGAAATATAAATGAGAGGCCGCTCTTTCTCTTTTTGAGGCCTCGCTTGTGAAAATACCGAAGGCCCGACAAAGGCATAATGGTCAGAAAAACTTTCTGCGCAAGGCTGAAACTTCTGCGAAGTATACACGATGGAATCCGTGTTATTGTCACTCTGAATCAAAGGAATGATACCTTTTATACGATATCCTAAAGGTTCCAGTTTTATCAGTTCCCTGGAGACTCTCGGAAGTCCCAGAATCATGTCCGCCATTTCTTTGAAACTGTTCTTCATATACCTGGAAGACAGACGATTGAAAGCGAAAGTACTGGTGGACACCACCATCGGCACTTGATGCTTCCATGCGCTCAGCTTCCCCCAAAAGCAGACAGAATCAGTATATACCACATCCGGTTGAAAAGATTCAAACTCTCTGTCCAGAAAGTCATTCATATTGAACGTAACACGAAGGTCCTGTATTGTCATTTCTGTCGTGGAGACCTTTTTTAAGCAGACCTCTTCCTGTTTCGTCAGTTTGGGAAGAAAAGAATCACAGGATATATACTCTGCCCCGGTAGCTTTGATTTTCTCCTCAAATTCGGCAAAAGAATAGAATCGAACCATATTTCCGCGTCTGACAAGTTCCGCGGCAACCGGCAGCATGGGATTTGTATGTCCATGGGCAGGAATACAAAAGAAGAATATTTTTTTCAATCTTCCTCACCGTCCTTTCCCCGAAATGCCACACCAAACAATTCAGCAAATGCCCCCTTAGGAGGAATCGCAATACCACGCTCTTCATCACCAAGAAGCAGCAGTGTATCTCCCGGCTTGATTTCAAATATATCGCGTGCCTGTTTCGGAATAACGATCTGTCCTTTTTCTCCCACAGTCGCCGTCCATGCATACTTACCTTTTGGTGCAGTCATTTTCTATTACCTCCAAAGTATGATTTGTTATACAAATTATACTTTGGAGGTAATAAACTGTCAAGGAAAACCGAAAACCAGGTACATTCATGTCTCCGGAATTAAGAACAAAAAAAGGAAACACTGCATCCATCAGTATTTCCTTACTCTTTAAAAACAATAGCGAGAGGGGGACTTGAACCCTCGACACTACGGGTATGAACCGTATGCTCTAGCCAGCTGAGCTATCTCGCCATAATTATGAAATGGAAACCGGAACGGTTTCCCGAATGGGGCCTATAGGGCTCGAAC
>DKZA01000045.1:0-34252 GCA_002492525.1 Lachnospiraceae bacterium UBA7086
ATTTGCTTCGCAAATTAACTTTGCGAGATCCGCTTCGCGTCCTCGGATAAGCGGTGGAATCCTATATAATAAATAAAGCCTGGTTCCCGATCATATGGATCTAAGACCAGACTTTTTTTAATATGCCAACGCCCTCCCGGATCTCTTCCATGGACAACCCGCCATATCCTAAGATCATGGTAGAAGGCATGAGAAATCCTCCTTCCTTCGCCATGAGGTTCTCTCCCATCCTGAATTCCCCCAGGCGATAGCTTTTTACCCCCTGTGCCCTGGCTGCATCCTCCAGCATTTCTTCACTCCTTCCTCTCGTGTCTGTCAGAAGAATATGCAGGCCCGCGTTCCCGCCTGTAACACGGAAGTACTTTTCCAAGGGTTTGATCTCATTTAAAAGCAGATCGTGTTTCATACGATACTGTTTACGCATTTTGTTCAGATACCGTTCAAAATATCCATCTCTGATAAACTCATCCAAAATAGTCTGATCGATCCGCGAAACAGATGAGGAAAAGAAACCACACTCCTGCCGGTATCTCTCCAGCAGTGGATAGGGAAGTACCATATAGCTGATACGGATTGCCGGTGCGATAGCCTTAGAAAAAGTACCAATATAAATCACACGTCCCGCCGTATCGGATGCCTGCAAAGAAGGCAGAGGCTTTCCCTTATAGCGAAATTCACTATCATAATCATCTTCGATCAAATAACGTTCCTTATCCTCCACCGCCCACTTTAACAATTCCATCCGCCGGCCAATGGGCATAGATACACCCGTCGGGTACTGGTGTGACGGCATTACATAGGCAATCTGGGCGTCGGTCTGCCGCAGACAGTCTACCCGGATGCCTTTCTCATCCACCGGCACCAGCGATACCGGATAGGCAAAGGAGCAAAACATCTTATACGCTCTCACATAAGTAGGATTTTCCATAGCCACATGAATATGCCGCCCCAGAATCTTTTCCAATAAAAGAAGCAGGAAATCATTCCCTGCTCCGATAATAATCTGTTCCGGCTCACAATTCACCCCACGAGAACCATGCAGATAACGACAGATCGTGGTCCGAAGCTCCACATCACCCTGCGGCTCCCCCAGCGCAAACATATGACTCTTGGCATCTACGAGAATGTTTCTGGTAATCTTCTTCCATGTGGCATAGGGAAAAAAGCGCATATCAATCACATTCGGTGAAAAATCATAACGACAGGTCTCTTCCCGGATATCCGTCCGTTTTACTTCCGATTTCTCCGCCCCGAATTCTGTCTCTACCGTATACAAATTTTCCACCGCAGCAACAAAATATCCCCGTTTCGGACGTGCCGTAAGATATCCTTCCGCCACCAACTGTCCGTAAGCCATATCAACCGTAGTCCTGGATACCTGCAAATACTGTGCCAGAAATCTGGCGGAAGGCAGCTTCTCATCCACCAAAAGCCGTCCTGCCCTGATTTCCTCCCTGATATATTCGTAAATCTGCTCGTATAATGTTTTGCTGCTCCTTGCGTCTAACTGAATATGAATCGGTAATTCTTTCATCTTGTTTTCAACAAACGGCTATTTTCTGGCCGCATTTTTCTCTTTGATCTTCTTCATCAGCATTTCCTTCACATCTCTCGCCTTATCCTTCATACGGGGATTGGCTCCGGTGGAAGTCAGAATACCGGTAATCAGACGACTGGTCAAATCATACTGCTCAAATCGCATCGCTGTCACCGCGATCAGATAGTCCACAGTAGGTTCATCCATACCGCACATGGGGAAACTCTCTGTCTGTCTCGCCGCCAGAAAACCTTCCAGAGCACTTCTTAAGAATTCATCTTCCTCTTCCTGACATGCTTTCTTCTGCTCCTCATAATCCGGCTGTGTATTATCCAAATGCTCTGCTTTACCACGCAGCAGCCATGCAGTCTTCAAACAGATGTATGCCTTCTCACTGGCCTTGGCCTGCTTGACAATGGCGTTCGCCAGAGTCAGTTTATAACGCTCTAAAGCCTCATCATAGGTATAAGTCTCTTTCGTCTCCTTCTGAGGCTTGAAGGTTGCGGAAATTGCTTTCTGTATGTTCTTGGCCTGGGGTGATGTAAGGAATTTGAAAAATCTGCTAAGCGCCGCATAACCACAGTAAGGACACATGATAATATCATATTTTAAAAGATCTATCTGCTCGTATCTTGGACGAAGATCCAGATCGCTTCCCCCCAGCTTCGCCTTACCAATCTTAACTGTTCTCGCTTTAAACTCCCTGTCACAGATAGGACAGGTAAAGGATTTGTCAAAAAGGAAATCCTGTTCCTGTACGACAGGCGCAGCACCCTGCTCGCCCGCACCCGCTTCTGCTTTCTTAGGCGCTTCATACAAATCCATGCTTTCCAGATTGCTCAACCCAAACTGCTCTAACCCCGACAATAATCCTGCCATTATTTTATCCTCCCATTTATAATACGTCTGTACAATATTGTATCCTAATTCTCCTTTTTCGGCAATACATAAGAACTCTTAAGAGATACAATTCTGTTAAAAACAAGTGCCCCCGGCTTGGAATCCCTGCAATCTACACAGAAAAATCCCTGCCGCACGAACTGGAAACTGTCATAAGCCTTGGCCTCTTTTATCGAAGGTTCCACTCGGCAGTCCGTAAGCACCGTCAAAGAATCAGGGTTCAGATTCAGGCTGCCGTCTTCATTATAAACGCCCTTTTCCTCGTCTATAATATTCTCATAGAGTCTGATCTGTGCCTGCACGGACTGTGCCGCCGACACCCAGTGAATGGTTCCCTTCACCTTTCTGCCGTCAGGACTGTTACCGCCCTTGGAGGCAGGATCATAGGTACAGTGCACCACTGTCACCTTGCCGTCAGCGTCCTTCTCGTAACCCACACACTTTACAAAATAGGCACCCATGAGACGGACTTCATTTCCCGGGAACAGACGGAAATACTTTTTCGGCGGTTCCTCCATAAAGTCCTCTCTCTCAATATATAATTCCCTGCTAAATGGCACTTCCCTTGCTCCCAGAGAGTCGTTCTCCGGATTATTCACCACGGTAAGCCACTCAGTCTCTCCCTCCGGGTAATTATCAATCACTAATTTGACCGGATCAGTCACTGCCATAATCCTGGGTCGTTTCATTTTCAAATCCTCTCTGATACAATACTCCAGCATAGAGTATTCCGCAGAGGAATTGGCCTTGGATACACCGCACAGATCCACAAACATCCGAATTGACTCGGGTGTAAAACCCCTTCTTCTGAGTGCGGCAATAGACACCAGCCTGGGATCGTCCCAGCCATCTACAATACCGTCCTCCACCAGCTTCTTGATATATCTCTTTCCAGTGACTACGTTGGTCAAATACATCTTGGCAAACTCAATCTGCTTAGGCGGATGAGGGTATTCCAATTCCGTTACCACCCAGTTATAAAGTGGTCTGTGATCTTCAAATTCCAGCGTACAGATAGAATGGGTTATCCCTTCAATGGCATCCTCTATGGGGTGGGCATAATCATACATCGGGTAAATACACCACTTATCTCCCGTATTCTGGTGAGACAGATGGGCCACACGATAGAGAATCGGATCACGCATATTGATATTGGGAGAGGACATATCGATCTTCGCCCGAAGCGTCTTCTCGCCGTCAGCGTATTTGCCCTCTTTCATCTCTTCAAACAATCTAAGGTTTTCTTCCACGCTCCTGTTTCTGTTGGGATCTTCACGCCCCGGTTCCGTCAGTGTTCCGCGGTACTCCCGCATTTCTTCCGCAGACAAATCCGACACATAAGCCTTACCCTTCCTGATCAGTTTGAGCGCCCCTTCATACATCTGTTCAAAATAATCGGAAGCAAAGAATAATCTGTTCTCATAATCCGCGCCAAGCCACTTCACATCGGCCTTGATGGACTCTACAAACTCACTCTTTTCCTTCGTTGGATTCGTATCATCAAAACGCATATTGAACTTACCGCCATACTGAACCGCAAGTCCGTAATTTAGCAGAATACTCTTGGCGTGACCTATGTGCAGATAACCGTTTGGCTCCGGCGGAAACCGAGTATGCACAGTGTCACAGACCCCTTCTGCCAAATCTTTCTCAATAATCTGCTCGATAAAGTTCTTAGACACCACCTGCCTTGTTTCAGGTTCTTCCGCTGTCAAATGCTTCTCATTTTCACTCATATGATAATCCACGCGGCCCTATGATGTGCTATAGCCGCTTCCTCCTTCAAAATCAGGCTTCTCATGATTTATTCCTAAACATTTTACCATAGGCAGAATGAAATAGGAAGAATAAACTCTAAAAAACAGGGTAAAATCTCACACTGTGAAATTCCACCCTGCCCAAAACCTCTCTTACATAACGAATCCGTCTCGCAGTAAAAGCCTCCCTCTATCGCTTTAGTCTTCCTCGTCATCCACCGCGGCTGCAATTCCCGAAACCACGGAAGATACCACAGAAATCACCACAGGAATAATAACAACTACCACGAAACCGCCCACCAGCAACGTAAATTCCATAACACAATTCCTCCTTGCAAAACTTCCCTGCAGACTGCAACAGCCTATTTATTATTATACACCCTTTTTATAAAACTGCAAGTCCCGGTGCGCTATCACATCTCCTCCAGAAGCCGAGGCACAAACTCAATATAATTCCAGTAATAACTGCTTTCACTCAACACCTGCCTGGCCTGCTCCACAGTCTCCCACACCGAGTATAAGGGAGAGGTATAAATCTCATTGCCGTTATGCAGATACAGGGTATTCGACCCGGCATCATAAGCCAGATATCCATGAATCCTAGAGAGTTTGTTATACATATACTCCGGCCGCAGATCGATCTGATAGGCATCGCTAGTACCGCACAGGAAGCCAAACGAAGCTCCCTCCACAGCCTCATAACGGATCATACTGTCGGAAAGATCCCTGTATCTGCCATGAATATCGCAGAAAAACACATCGTTATTGGTATCCCAGTCCACAAAATAAATCTTCACACTCCCATCCTTATAAACCAGATAAAGATCGTTGTCATCCTCGTCGAAGAACATGGTCTCCAGATACTCTGCTTCTATCCCCGACTGCCTCGGATCCATAAAGATCTCCTCTTCTCCCATCCGGTAGAATAGCAATCCGTCCGTCTCTGCGGAAGCCACCGCATAAAAGGGCCTGCTGTTGCACACCGCCACGATACCGTCCGCAACAGTATCTTCATAGAGAAGAGCTCCGTCTGCAAGTCGGTAACCGTACAGAGTATGATAATCCTGCACACAGATTACACCATTGGTGCGGTCTATGCCCAGATAGTCCATAAAAGGATCCGCAAAGGACACCGTCCTTCGTACCGTTCCGTCAGCCGGATCGATGATATGACAGGCACCCCCCGTGACTATCAGAAGGAATTCCGTTCCGTCTCCATCAAAATCTCCAAAAAGCATGGTCTTATAGTAAGCGTCTTTTTCCTCATAAGTCCACAAAAGTTTTTTCCCTGCGGTGTCAAACATCTCTACGCAGGTATTGCTCGTCTCATCACGCCTTGCCGCTGCCAGATAGCTTCCATCTGAATTCAGTTTCGCCTGTTGGTAAGTGTTCTCTCCTTCATAGAAAGAATCCACCCCTGCACCCCGGGCTATCCGGTATACCGTCACACAGTTGCTTCTGTAAGGCAATGTAGCGCAGTATCCGTCCCCAATGGCAAATTCTTTGACATTCGCAGATGTACAATCAGGAAAAATCGTACCCACTATATCCTCCATCCGTCCGGTATGCAGATAATGCCAGATCCCGTCTCTTGTAAATACCATAAAATTCTCCGTATCCGTATAAGAACCAATCTTTACGACCTCGGATCCAAAAGAAAAGGTATCAATCTGCCTGCCGTCTTTTCTGTCAAGCAGCAAAACCTCGCCGTACTTTTGACACAAGAGATAACTGCTGTCCTTTTTGTGAGCAAACATCACATTATAAAGCCAGCCACTTGCAACGTCATAGGACCAGATTTGATTCTGACCAGATAAGTCAAATGCTTGCAAACGACCTGTCATATCGGCAGCCGTCACCGAAGCATCTGTTTTTTCACTGTGGTTGCTGGTCACATAAAGGATATCGGCTCCCTGCTGATAACTGCCTTCTTCCAGACACAGACCTCCTATAAATTCATACTCCACAGGATATAACGAAACGGTTGGCCTCGCCTGGCTGTGGCCGGAGACATTATCTTCACCATATTCCAGCACCGCAATACACTTGCCCTCCCGCGCACCTTCCTCAGAGGGCTCTGCGCTTAGCGGTCCGCCTGTCAGTTCCATGGCCACCAGGATTCTGCCATCCTCCGTAACGGCATAGGCCGATTCAAAATCTGCGCTAACGCCTTTTATCTGCCAATTTTCTCCCATTTGCTCCCACTGGAGCATCTCCTGCGCTTTCCCGTCTGCTCCCACCAGGCAGCATCCTTTGGCATCCACCATCACAAAAGCCTCTTTCTCCGGTATCGGTACGACACCTTCATAACCGTCGCAAGGATAGGTTACAATCCCCTTGGTATCCAAATCCTGCACACAAAGCACTTCTCCCTGGGGATACAGGATCCGGTTTTCTGACAAAAATCCCGCCTCACACTCATAGGATAAAACCATTTCTTCCGATCTGAGGGACACCAGAGTATCATCCTCCAGGCACTCCCAAACCGTCAGCTGTCCCGAGTCTCCCACCGCCATCAGCCTGCCTCCCTCCGGTGAGAGCTTCGTAAACCGGACGACGCTTTGCATCTCAAAAACCCTGTCCGGCCTATACTGTGTCCCGTTCTCATACAAATACAACAGTTCTGTAAGCGCATACGTAAGCTGAGAAGGACACTTTTCCTCTTCTCCCTCCGAATAGTTTTCCGGCAGCCAGTTCTCATAAGCCAGCACACATTCCGCCAGCCCCATCAGACGGTCACCTTCTTCCAAAAAAGCAAGGGCCTCCCTGGCCTGCGCCACCGTAATCCTGTCAAGCACTTCTCTATTCTTGGCGGTTACCTCTTCATTCTTGGCGGCGATCACCTCGGACTGTTCATAAATGAGTTTTGCCCCCTCCTCAATCTGTCGGCTCTGGTATTGTATTTTCAGTGCCATAATCGTACTGACCAGACCGATCAACAAACATACTGCACTGACCGACACTGACGTCAAAATGGTTTTTCGCATCCGCTGCTCTTTGTGCCGCTGTCTTAAATCGTCATAATTGCAGTCAAACATGGGGGCCGCCAGACGTAACAGCTCACTCTTTATTTTCCTGCGTATTTCCCTGCGCGTCGTCCCACGCACGTCCGCCGCCAACGGCTCTACGGGAATCTTTTGATATATGACACTGCCGTCGTCCTGAAGTACTTCCTCCTCCCGGTAGAGCAGTTCTTCCGGAAAGGAATCCTCCGGCTCACCCTCCACCAGAACCGCCAGCACATGCTCTCTGTCATGCATCTGGATAAAGGTTTCTATCTCCTTGCGGCACCATATTGACTCATTCAGTCTAGGAGAACAGATGACAATCAGATACTCTGACTGCTCCAACGCCTCCGTAATCGGATCCGCCAGATTACTCACAAGCGGCAGTTCCTCCCTGTCGCGGAATACCCGGTGAATCCGCGTCTTGATCTCCATTCGGACATTGTCGTTATCCCCGGCCTCGTTTGCATGGGATGCGCTTTCGCCCACACTCCCCGCCGCGTCCGCACGCAGATTCTGTATCTGTTCTTCTTCCTTACGATGTACTACGCTGCGCGGCAGTTTAAAGTTTTCCAGATATTTATGCAATGTCTGCGCCACAAAGCTGTCCGGTTCGGTGTGACGATAACTGATAAAGGCATCATACTGCCAGTTTTCGGTTGTACCCTTGTCTTTTCCTCTTTTCATTCCTGTCTCTCTATACTTTCTTATATATTTTGCACAAAAAGCTCCCTATTCCCACATAAACTCCGCTATTTCTTTTTTTCATATGTCTTAAAGAAAATGTCCCGTTCCACCACGTAAATATCATGTTTATCATCACACCGTACAGCCAGATAGTCTCCTGGTTTTCCCAACATATATTTCTCCTCATCCCAGGCTGTAAACACTTTGACCCTTTCAGTCAGTTCTTTGGCATGAATATGTGTGCCGCCGGTAGCGATACAGACCTTGGCATGATCGATCAGTTTCATGACCTGACCCGTGGCACGATTATGAATGGTCGGCTCATACAGCAATTCACACTGTTTATGATCTTCACACTCATAATAGGGCCTTTGTGTGGCCTCGTATGACTTCACAAAACGTTCCCGGCGATTGGGGTACACTTCTCCCTTAATTCCAACCATAATAATAAGATTCTCTTCCACCACCATATCTACATCGCCCTCCAAGGTCCGAATGGTAATGGGCGTACCTATGGGCAGCACTTCCGTAGCCTCCACATAGCCAAGCGGAATAGCCTTCTTCACAAATGGATGCATACCCGTAAGATCTATCTCATATTCCTTGGCATAGATTACCTGACAGTGATCAAAATAATCATTGAGACGCTCGCTGAAAAAAGCTTCCGAGTGCAGTGTAGGATATGCTTCCTCGTACAAAGGCATACTGATAAAGCCGCCGGCCTTCTCCCGATGTCCGCCGCCGGATCCTACCCCTTCCGCCAAAAAAGCCGCCAATTCGTCAGCCTGAACCTCCTTGACACAACTGCGTACAGAAAACTTATATCCATCCTTTGTCTCATTATAGACCACACAACAGTATACTTCCGCCACCTGAATCAGAAAATCACTGATCAACCCCAGGATATTTGGGTCGCAGGGTTTGGATTTAATGATCGCATAATTATAGTCATCATTATAAATATGCCGAATCATAGCCACCCCGGCTACTTCCAGTTCCTGCAAAGAAAGATTGGAATTGCGAAACAGAGTGATCAGCGTTTTTTCTACGGGAACTGCCTCCCGCATATCCATATCCAAAGGATTAAAGATTTCGGCAAACTGATTGGTATCCGTAAACAATCCATAATACAAGGCTGTCCCAAGATTCACATCCTTTATTTCATATCCGGCTCCACATAAAAGCTGCCACACAAGAGTAGAACAGCTTCCCAGATGAGGATTGATCTCGCTTTTTCCCACAGGAGATACCTCTACCTGATGATGATCGATTACGGCCACATGCTTGGCTTTTAACTTTGTTACATTGCCTGCCCCATACTGACAGTCTACCGTAATCAATAATCCCTGCACACACCCTTCCGGCTCCTGGCTTAAGAAGGTAACGGCATCCTCTATATAAGCAACCGGAATCTGCAAATGTTCCACCATCAGCAGCAGGTTAGACTTCTGAATCTTATTTTTACCGCTGTAAATAAGACGCACCTTCCTGCCCATATCCTGAAAATACCGATACAGGGCATAACCCGATGCAAGTGCATCCGCATCGGGATTGTCATGACACTGAATTGTTACCGGATCATATCCGTGTAGTTCTGCTAATTGCATAACCCCCTCCATGCCTTTGTTCGCCAAAGGCTGTCCTTTCACACTTTTTTCTTATATTTCTCATGTATATGTTGTTATTTATATCATATCATTTGTTACTTCTCGCATTATTTACTATTTTTCGTTAATACTTACAATAAAACTATTGGAGGAAATATCATGAAACAAGCTCATTCCGCATCCCAATACTCTTTCGAGTACACAGAACTGGGATACAACATCGCTTATTACAGAAAACATAGAAATCTGACGCAGGAACAGCTTGCAGAAATGGTGGATATCAGCCGTCAGCACCTGGGTGCCATCGAGGCTCCAAACATCATCCGCCCACTTTCGTTAGATCTTCTGTTTGCCATCGCCAACGCATTGAAAGTAGAACCTTACAAGCTGTTTATCTTTAATCGGTAATGTGCTTCACAGTACAGTATGCGGTCTGTTTACATCCTTCCGCATACTTTTTTCTGTTTCTACGCACCTCTATCCTATTTATATCACATCGGCAGACAAAATGCAAGCAGGATTTCTTTGTCAATCCGTAGAATTTTTCTTTGCAAAAATCTCTCTCAGCGACTCCGTATATGGCTCTCTTGCAATACCGTATTCTGTCACGATACCGGCAATCAGATCATGATCTGTCACATCAAAGGCCGGATTGAACACTTTGACTCCTTCCGGTGCCATAGGTTTTTCATACCACATCTGTGTCACCTCATGGGCCGGACGCTGCTCAATCACAATATCTTCTCCTGTAAGTGTATTCATATCAATCGTGGACGTGGGTGCACAGATATAGACCGGCACATGATACCTTTTCGCCACCGTTGCTACCACCGAAGTGCCGATCTTATTTGCTGTATCCCCATTGGCCGCCACTCTGTCACAACCCACAAACACTGCGTTAACCCAGCCGTTTCGCATAACCGTTGCGGACATATTGTCACACAACAGGGTCACATCAACCCCGGATGCATAAAGTTCATAAGCCGTCAACCGGGCTCCCTGCAAAAGCGGTCTTGTCTCATCTGCATAAACACGGAAATGATACCCCCGCTCCTGCCCTAAATAGATAGGTGCCGTAGCCGTTCCATACTTGCAGGTTGCAAGCTGTCCCGCATTACAATGGGTTAAAATACCATCCCCCGGTTTCACCAGGGTCAAACCATATTCACCGATAGCCTTACAGACTTGAATATCCTCTTCTTTCATAGCCACAGACTCTGCCCGAAGAAGTTCTTTAATCTGTTCCACCGGTTTTTCCCGGTTTTCTATACACACTTTATCCATGCGGTTCAAAGCCCAGGACAAATTCACCGCCGTGGGACGCGCCGAATTCAGATATTCTTTCTGTTGCAAAAATGCTTGATAAAAAAGTTCAAAATCCTGTTCCTTAATCTGTTTCGCCAGCAAATACATGCCGAAAGCCGCCGCCACGCCGATGGCCGGTGCCCCGCGCACCTTAAGCAGATAAATAGCATCCCAGATTTCCTTGCCTGTATGCAGACTGATCAGTCTCGTCTCTCCCGGCAGTTTCGTCTGATCAATAATTTCCAATGCGCTGTTGTCATCATCCAACGCGACTGTCTCGTACTCCATAATACTTTTCTGACTCATGATTCTCCATTCCGGAACGTTTATACGCCCTGCTGTCTTATTCCCGGTCGGGTTTCCCTGCGTTCATATCGGTATACATATCCAAAAGCCCCACTGTCTCCGACGCCGGCCTGCCATACATATGGCAGCAGGCATGAGAAACGTCTTTCTCCTTTTCTTCTTTATCGTCAAAGTTGACGCTCATACGGTATACGCCCTGGGAAGATTCCTGATCTAAATGCCGCATAACCTCCGCAATCATTGCTTCCTCATTTTGTCCTGTGTCTGCTGACTTCTCCTTATTTTCACCCATAACACAATCCTCGTTTCCGTCTCCGGCCGTTTTCCCTTCCTCTATGACAAATTTTCATCCTATTTATAGTTTCACGGTAATAAATCCCACAGACTTCCATATTCCTCATCTACCCTATCCAGGATTCTCTCCCAGTCTTCCTCTTTCAATTCAAAGAAGGCTCTCCCGGCCTCTGCGGACCTCTTTATATTTCCTCGAAGGGGCTCCACTTTAATATCTCCGGTCACCTTAAACAGCTCTTCTCCATCCATCTCCACAGAGAAATTCCTCACATCTACCTCATAGCTCTTCCCCGGCTTGATGTCATCAAATCCTCCCTCTGCAAGGAACTTATAGACACCCCACTCATCTTTCATGGATAAGTCTGCGCGAAATTCATCATACTCAGCATCAAAACAAACCGTATACTTCATATCCAGCTCTTCGTCCATGACATTGCATTTCATATCTATTTCCGCATCATATTTATCCGCATCCGATGACAATGTCTGATCCATCTGCCAGGTAAATTCTATTTTTTCATCATCTTCATTCCAAAGCACAATCTGTCCGCGAATCAGATCAATACTTCTCTTCTGTCCCAGGAAAAGGAGCTCCCCTTCCAGTTCTATCTGATTATCCAGGAGTCTTACGGGCTCTTCAAACACAATTTTTCTGATATGGCCTCCCTGGTCTATATCAAACAAAAGACTGATATCGTCTCCCATATTGACCAACTGCAGATAGGAAAGAATATCATACATATCCTCGCCTAACATCTCTTCATAGCTTTCTAACAGATCCCTGAGCAGATGATTGACCTCCATCGCATCAAAGATTACCCTGTATTTGCCCTTGCCGGCCTTCTCTATCCTGGCTTTCTGCAAACATGTTTCAAGATGATCGGAGTGCTGCCCCAGACTTTCCCTGACATCCTGCCAACTATGCACTGTCCTAAAATTCACGGTTTCCGGAAACAGGTCTATGGAGTAATCCTCATCCATCTCTCCAAACAAATAGGAATCTGCCCACATGGATCTGTTATACTGCTTTGCCACGTCCTCTGTCTCGATATATAAGTCCTCTATAAATAACTCCGGAATGGAAAAGCATACCACATCTTCGTCGCCATAGAAATTAAAATGGGCAAAGTCATAATTCATAATACTCAGACTGGCTGCCACATCCATCTCCTTGCGGCGCATATCTTTATAATAATCCACATCCACGCCCAGCGTCATATCCCCATAGCCATAGGTATCCGCTGTAAAATTCAAACTGGCATCAATATGGCTGCCGTCTTCTTCCATCATTTGCGTAATTTCATCTGCACCCAGCTTTTCCGCCAGAGGATTTTTCATCTGGACCCATTCCTGATCCATTTTCTCAAACCCCTTTTTAATCTTATAGGACGCAGAACTGACATGAGAAATCCATCCTGCTCCCACACAGAGCAAGAGCAAGGCAAGCAACACTCCCAGTGCAATAAAAATCCCCTTTTTATGACTCTTCCTGGGCGGCAGATAAGGCTGCACGGGAGGACCAAAAGAACTGATCTGTTCCGCCACATTCTGTTTTGGCGGCCTCTGTTCCCCATACGGCACATTCTGTATTCCATAGGGATTGCTTATCTGTGGCAGGCTTTTTTTCCCATAAGTATTATCCCACTGTGGTTCCTTTGCTGGCCCATTCCCCATTTCATTCTGATTTCTTCCTGTTTCGTCCATAGCCCCTCCATTTCCTCTCGCCTTCTACACATCCTATATCTCTTTCATAGTAACATATTCCACGCAAAAACGGAATGGCAAAACCTAAAATAGCGGGGCCTTTACCTAAATGATTATCAAATCAAATAGAAAAGGCCCCGCCAGATTCTTTTTATATACTATTTATCCGAGTCCGCAAAACGGATCTCGCAATTTTTACGCTTATCCGGAGTCTACGGAGCAGAACTCATAATTCCTACCGCTTATCCGAGTCCGCGAAGCGGATCTCGCAAAGTTAATTTGCGAAGCAAATTTACTTTTCTTATTTTGCCGCCGCAATCTCAGCCTTTAATGCCTCCGTCAGCTTGGGCACGATCTTATTCAGGTCGCCTACTACACCGTAATCAGCCACATCGAAGATAGGTGCATCCGCATCTTTATTGATCGCAATAATGATGTCAGACTCTTCCATACCTGCCACATGCTGAATCGCACCGGAGATACCGATTGCAAAATATACGTTAGGACGAACCGTCTTGCCTGTCTGACCGACCTGAAGATCCTTGGGCTTCCAACCGGAATCCACCACTGCACGGGAACAGCTTACCGTACCACCGATTACCTCAGCAAGATCTTCCAGAATCTTAAAGTTCTCCGGACTTCCCACGCCACGGCCGCCGGATACCAGAATCTTAGCATCCATGATATCTACTGTCTCAGCCACAGATTTTACAATGTCAAGAATCTCTACATACTTATTGTCCGGTGTGAAGCCGGGATTAAACTCTTCCACAACTGCCTTAGCACCCTTGACAGGCTCAATTTTCTGCATAACACCTGCACGTACTGTAGCCATCTGAGGACGGTTATAAGGACATGCGATGGTAGCGATGGTATTACCGCCGAAAGCAGGACGTGTCATCAGAAGCTGGTTATGTAACTGCTCCTGTCCGGGCACTGCCTGTAACGGGAAATCACCAATCTCCAGAACAGTACAGTCTGCTGTCAGACCGGTAGCCACTCTTGCGGACACTCTCGGGCCTAAATCTCTGCCGATGGCAGTAGCACCTACCAGCATGATTTCAGGCTTATACTGATTGATCACGGAAGCAAGCGCATGTGCGTAAGGCTCTGTTCTGTAATCTTTCAGTTCAGGGTCATCTACCACGATAACTTTATCTGCACCATACTCAGCGAGCTGATCAGCAAGTCCTTTAATGCCGGAACCGATCAACACAGCCGTAACATCTGTACCTAAATCTTTAGCGAGGTCTTTTGCTTTGCCAAGTAATTCAAATGCAATACTGCTGATTTCATTATCCACCTGCTGCGCAAAGACATATACACCCTTGTATTCTTCTAAATTCATTTTTTACCTCATTTCTGCGCACTCTTTTACGCGTATTCTACTGAACTCACAAACCAGCGTTTTCACACTGTCCGTCCGATTGCATCGGCCGTTTGTTAAATCACATGTTTAACTTTTAACTTGTCAACAATGTAGCTTACGGATTCATCAGGATCAAGAGTAACCTTTTCACCGGCACCTTTTCTGACTTTGTCAGATGCCTTGGCAATCTTTGTCGGTGAACCCTTCAGACCTAAGTTTGCATCGTCCACATCCTTTAAGTCTGCTCTGCCCCATACGGTGATTTCCTGCTTGTACGCATCAAAGATTCCGCCGGGGGTCATATATCTGGGCTCATTCAACTCGGAAAGTGCCGTAATCAGGCAGGGCATCTTAGCCTTAAGTACATGATATCTGTCCTCATACTGACGCTCTACCACTACGCTGTCACCCTCAATCTTAATATTCTGTGCATAGGAAATTACCGGAATGTTAAGGTGCTCGGAAATCTGAGGACCTACCTGCGCCGTATCTCCGTCAATAGCCTGACGGCCGGTAATGATCAGATCATACTCCAGATTCCTGATTGCGCCTGCCAGTGTGGTGGAGGTTGCCCAGGTATCAGCACCGCCAAGAACTCTGTCTGTTACCAGAACACCCTTGTCAGCTCCCATAGCCATAGCCTCACGCAATACTTCTTCCGCCTTGGGAAGTCCCATGGTCACAACTGTTACTTCTGCACCGTACTGATCTTTTAATCTGAGTGCTGCTTCCAGACCTGCTTTATCATCCGGGTTCATGATTGTAAGCATAGCGCCTCTGTCGAGTGTTCCGTCAGGATTAAACTTAACGCCGCCCTTTGTATCAGGAACCTGTTTAATACAAACAACAATTTTCATTGTATTTCTCTCCTTATATTTTTATTATGTGCGCCGACCCTCTCATATAAGTAAGCCGGCACTCGAAAACACTTCGTATTTTCTCGTTCGCGGTTCGCGGTGCGCCGCTCTTTGTCATTTGCCTTATGCATCTGCCCCTGCAAGCAGGGCACCTGCATCATGCAAATAACAAACCGTCTTACTTAAGCAGTGCACCGGAGATTACCATGCGCTGTACTTCGCTGGTGCCTTCGTAAATCTCCGTAATCTTAGCATCACGCATCATACGCTCTACATCGTACTCTCTGATGTAGCCGTAACCGCCGTGTAACTGTACTGCCTTGGTGGTCACTTCCATAGCTACTTCCGCAGCATACAATTTAGCCTTGGCAGCTTCCACGGAATATACCTTCTGGGTAGCCTTTGCCATAGCAGCCTTATATACCAGAAGCTGCGCAGCCTCTACCTTGGTAGCCATATCTGCAAGCTGGAACTGTGTATTCTGGAAAGCACCGATGGCTCTGCCGAACTGCTTTCTCTCTTTTACATAGGCAATCGTGTTCTCCAATGCGCCCTCAGCAAGACCCAGCGCCTGAGAAGCGATACCGATACGGCCGCCATCCAGTGTATGCATGGCAATGTTAAAGCCCTTGCCCTGCTGTCCTAAGAGATTTTCCTTCGGGATACGGCAATCTGTAAAGATCAGCTCGTAGGTGGATGAACCACGGATACCCATCTTCTTCTCTTTCGTACCGAAAGTAAAGCCGGGGGTTCCTTTTTCTACGATAAATGCGGAAATCTCTTTCTGCATCCTGCCGCGCTTCTCAACGGTACCGGTAATTGCGAAGATCACATACACGTCAGCCTCTTTACCGTTGGTGATAAAGCACTTGGAACCGTTAAGCACCCACTCCTCGCCGTCAAGTACAGCCTTAGTCTGCTGTCCCTGTGCGTCTGTACCAGCACCGGGCTCTGTCAGACCGAAAGCACCCAGTTTCTCGCCCTTGGCAAGGGGTACCAGATATTTCTGCTTCTGCTCTTCCGTACCATAGGTCATGATCGGATCGCAGCACAGGGAAGTATGTGCGGAAACGATAACGCCTGTGGTACCGCATACCTTGGAGAGCTCCTCTACACACATAGCATATGTAAGAGGATCGCAGCCCTGTCCGCCATACTCCTTGGGAACAGGAATACCAAGGAAACCTAATTTCGCCATCTTCTCAACGGTCGCTCTGGGAAAAGCCTCTGTCTCATCCACTTCCTGAGCGAGAGGTTTTACTTCTTTTTCAGCGAACTCTTTAAAAAGAGCTCTCGCCATTTCATGTTCTTTGCTTAAAGTAAAATCCATGATTTTTTATTCCTCCATGTTTTATATTGTAGTCTGCCTGTATTGAGATAAGCAGACTCAAAATGCTTCGCATTTTTCGTTCGCGTTGCTCCCTCAAACAGCACAAAGGAAAGATTTACGCCTGCAAGCAGTCGAAATCTTTCTTTGGCTGTTCTCAGTCTGCTTATCTCGAATAATCAAAGAATCCTACGCCGGTCTTTCTGCCGAGTTTCTTCTCTTCTACCATCTTCTTAAGAAGCGGCTGCGGAGCGTATTTCTCATCCTTGGTCTCATTGTAGAGAACTTCCATGATAGCAAGGCAGATATCCAGGCCGATCAGATCGCCTAAGTGAAGCGGTCCCATGGGATGAGATGCACCAAGCTGCATAGCCACATCAATATCCTCAGCGGAAGCGGTTCCTGCGTCAAGCACGCCGATTGCCTCGTTGATCATCGGAATCAGGATTCTGTTTACCACGAAACCGGGCGCTTCTTTCACCTGTACAGGTGTCTTGCCAATCTCTGTAGCGATAGCGGTAATCTTATCTACCATCTCCTGAGGAGTGTTCTCGCCCCTGATCACTTCCACTAACTTCATCCTGTCTGCCGGATTGAAGAAGTGCATACCGATCATCGGTCTGTCAAGACCCTCGCCGATCTTGGTGATGGAAAGAGAAGAGGTGTTGGATGCAAACATGCAGTCCTTCTTCACGATACCCATCAGCTCTTTGAAGATAGCCTGCTTAATCTCCATCTTCTCCAGAGCCACTTCCACGATCAGGTCGCAGTCTGTGCAAATGTTATTCAGGCCTGTGGTAATCTTGCCCATAACCTCGTCAGCCTTCTCCTGCGTGATTTTCTCTTTTCCTACCAGGAAATTCATGTTCTTCTGAATCTTAGCCTTGCCGCCTTCTGCGTACTCTTCTTTGATATCGCAAAGGCAGACTTCATAACCGTCTGTCATGGCAAATGCCTGTGCAATACCGGAACCCATGGTTCCTGCACCGATAATACCTACTTTCATTGTAGTTCCTCCTTTTATTGAATTAAATTGTCACTTCTGTCTCTTTATTTTTCCTTACACTTAATACCGTAATTCCCTCTGCTACCTGTCTCATATCCCCTGTAAATTTCATAGGATACTCCATCAATGATCACTTCATCCTCTCCGGAAAACTCATACTGCCAGTTGTTCTCGCCACAGTATCTGGCAATCGCATCCTTGGAAGCCTCATCAGTCGGGTATACCGAGGCGTTTTCATAGGGAACCCAAAACGATTTCTTCATATACACCTCTCTAAACTGAAACATATCTATGCGTTCTTAAACGGTTCCTTTACTTTCTCTTTGTTCTTGTCAAGGAAAAATGCCATACCATACTTCTGGTCTTCTGTCTCGAAGCAATCGCCAAACAGCTTCTCTTCGATCACAATTGCCTCATCCATGCCGGCTTCCAGACCATCATTGATGGCTTTCTTGCAGTTGCGTACGGCGATAGGTGCGTTCTTGGCAATACCTGCTGCCATCTTCTCCGCTGCCGCCATCAGCTCCGCCTGCGGATAAACTGCATTGACAAGACCGATTCTGAGCGCTTCGTCCGCCTTGATGTTTCTGGCCGTATAGATCATCTGCTTCGCCATGCCGGGTCCTACGATTCTGGCAAGCCTCTGGGTACCGCCAAATCCCGGGGTGATACCAAGACCAACCTCAGGCTGTCCAAACACTGCATTGTCGGAACAGATTCTGATATCACAGCTCATGGAAATCTCACAGCCGCCGCCTAAAGCGAAACCATTGACTGCCGCGATCACCGGAATCGGGAAGGTCTCTAATTTACGGAACACATCGTTACCCTTCTTACCAAATGCCTCGCCCTCAGCCTTGGTGAGCGTGCTCATCTCACCGATATCCGCACCGGCCACAAAAGATTTCTCGCCCGCACCGGTCAGAATCAGACATCTGACTTCCTTTAAATCCACCGCGTCAAGAGTCTTGTCCAGTTCATCAAGTACGGTAGAATTCAGGGCGTTCAGCGCCTTCTCGCGGTTGATCGTAATAATACCAACCTGTCCCTTTACTTCATATAATACAAATTCCATACTTACTCCTATCTGTCTGTTTCTTCAGACACACTATGTTTTAACGCCATGCAGAGAATGACCGCCTTATGGTCATTCTCTTAAACGAGACTTAGAACATCTTGGCGTCCTGCCCAATGGCGGGACGTCTTTAGATGTTCTTCTCGCAAATTTACTTTTTTACATTTCCACTATAGTTGCGCAGCCCATACCGCCGCCGATACACAGTGTTGCAAGACCCTTCTTCGCGCCTTTCGCCTGCATCTCATGAAGCAGTGTTACCAGAATACGGGCACCGGATGCTCCTACAGGATGTCCGAGTGCGATGGCACCGCCGTTAGGATTCAGCTGTTTTGCCACATCAATACCCAGTTCTCTGCCCACTGCCACTGACTGTGCTGCAAATGCCTCGTTCGCCTCGATGATGTCAAAGTCCTCAATCTTATAGCCGGCCTTTGCCATAACTTTCTTCGTAGCCGGAACAGGACCGATACCCATGATATCAGGTCTGCATCCTGCAAGCGCACCTGCCACAAAAGTAGCCATCGGCTTAACGCCTAATTCTTCGGCCTTCTCCTCGCTCATAACAACGATTGCCGCCGCACCGTCATTGATACCGGAAGCATTACCTGCTGTCACAAAGCCATCGGGATTGATCGGACGAAGCTTCTGTAAACCTTCGATGGTAGAACCCGGTCTCGGTCCCTCGTCAACCTTAAACTCAACCATCTCTTTTTTCTTCTTGACCATAACCGGTACGATCTCTTTGTCAAAAGCACCGCTCTTCTGAGCCGCTTCTGCCTTCAACTGGCTGTTTAAAGCGAACTCATCGAGTTCTTCACGGGTAAGGCCCCACTCTCTGCAGATATTATCAGCCGTCATAATCATATGATAATCATTAAAAGCATCCCACAATGCATCTTTGATCATGGTATCCACCAGAGTACCATTGTTCATTCTGTAACCGTAACGGCCCTGCATGACTGCGTAAGGAGCCATAGACATGTTCTCCATACCGCCTGCCACTACGATATCCGCATCACCGGCCTGAATCATCTGTGCAGCCATGTTGACACAGTTTAATCCGGAACCGCATACCACGTTAATCGTAACTGCCGGAACCTCATTGGGAATACCCGCCTTGATGGAAGACTGGCGGGCAACATTCTGTCCGAGACCTGCCTGAATAACGCATCCCATGTATACCTGATCGACCTTATCAGGAGCCACGCCTGCTCTGTTAAGCGCCTCCTTGATTACGATCGCGCCGAGTTCCGGTGCCGGTGTGGTGCTCAAGCCACCGCCCATGGTACCAATCGCCGTACGGCAAGCGCCCGCTAAAACAACTTTTTTTGCCATCTCTCTCTCCTCCATTTTGTCATGATTATTTTGTATTGTTTTTTATAAAAAGCCCTGTTATCAAGGCTTGACAACGATTGTTATTTTTTTATCATTGTCTACCGCCCCTATTGTATCATAGGGATACTTATTTTGCAATCGTCTTTCCGTTCTGCAGCCGGGTTTTTTGGTAATCCTCCACCGCGGGATCAAGCATCTGCACCACCCTTTTCCACTCTCTGGAATCACCCACCTTGGCTGCCTTACTGCGATTTTTGTAAAGAAATTTGGTCAACTCATAGCAGTCAATCCAGATCTCATTATCGCTCTCTTTCTGGGACTCATCGAAAATAAGCTGTAATCCCCAGTGCAAGTGTACCGTCTTAATATTATTTACATTTTCCTTGGCACTGTAACCGGTATGTCCCATATAACCGATCACATCGCCGGCAGTCACCACACTGCCCTCCTTAAGTCCCTCCGCATAAGGATAATTCTGCCTGAGATGAGCATAATAATAGTATCGTTTTCCGTCAAAGCTGCGGATACCGATGCGCCAGCCGCCATACTGATTCCACCCCAATGCCTCCACATAGCCGGACTCCACAGCGATAATGGGTGTGCCGATCATCCCCATCATATCATGCCCCAGATGCGGTCTGCTGTAACCATAACTGCGTGAAGAGCCAAAATCATCATAGTGGCTGTAATCAAAACCTGCGGCTATGGGAGAAAAAGCTTTCAGCCCATAATAGCGATGCCAGCTTCCCTCCTCCATCAGAGAAAATTCTCCCACCATTCCGCCAAGAACGGCGGTGTAAGCTTCCAGATAGTAATCATAATATTCCATGTCCTCTGTCAGTTTCTCTATCGTAGTGGTTCCGTCTTGCAGTTTTTCCGCTGTTTTTTGAATCTCCCCGACACTGTTTTTGTCAAATTTTCCCCCGTTCTTAGCGCCCACATAAGCAAGCAGTGCAATCCAGTTAAAGTGTATTTCATCCTGATAGGTCGCCACATCCAGATCATAAGCCGCCGTCATGGCCTCACAGGTCACATGAAATTCCACCCATTTAATATAGTTACCGTCCGCCGTCACCTCGACCGCCTGCCCGTCTTCCGACTCCCAGGCCCTGCCGCTTCCCTGTCTGGCAGACTCCTGCCATCTGCCAGACAGTTCCCTGACAATACACACACAACCCAGGGCAAGCAGAAGAATCAGCTCTGCTCTGACAGCCGCCTGCATAAAACCTTTTCTTTTCATCCCACGTTTCACCCATCCACTTTATCGTAAATAATATATGAAGAAAGACATAGAGATATGTTGCCCGGGTATGTTATACTGTTCACAAGGCAATGAGCAGTGCGTGCACTGCGAAGTAAGCAGAACTCATACCTTGAGCAAGGAGGATATGTGCATGACCAATAGAATCCGGGAAATACTAAAGGGGCAGGAGCTATTTCAGTTTTGTATCGCTACCGTAATTTTCCTCATAATAACCGCCTTACTTCTTGCATCACCAAAAGAAATTGCCGCAGGTATGATAACCATCATTCTGACCAGAGACGCTCTGGTCACAGACTACTTTGCTCTGGCAGGCTTTGGTGCTGCTTTCTTCAATGCGGGCCTGGTAATGGGACTGGGTATCTTCATCATCAAGCGCCTGAAAATTCCCTTCACGGGTTTCACCATGGCGGTTCTCTTCATCAACGCAGGATTTGCATTATTTGGCAAAAACCCTATTAATGTAATGCCCATGCTGTTGGGCACCTGGCTGTATGCAAAATTCCACAATGCGGGTATGAATCGCTATATCTACACCGCACTCTTCGGTTCCTGCCTTGCACCTATGGTAACAGAACTGGTATATCTTCTGCCATTCGGCTTTTGGAGCAATCTGCTGTGCGCCATATCCGTTGGTATCTTTATGGGTTTTGTGCTGCCGCCCCTTTCTGTACATACCGCTTCCATGCACATGGGTTATAACCTGTTTAACATGGGATTTGCCGGCGGTCTCTTAGCCTTTGTAATGGTCTGCATCCTGCAATCCTTCGGCCTTGCAAGCAGCAGTGTGTTCATTTGGAGTTACGGCCAGCCCTTCTGGCTGGCGGCAGGTCTGTACGCATATTTCGCTGCGGCCTTTCTCTATGGGTTGTTTATCAACCATGGTTCTCTGAAACCTTTACTTGTCCTGTTCAAACATCCGGGCCGGGCAGTAGCGGACTTTGTCCTGATGGACGGTGCAGGAACTACCCTGCTTAACATGGGCATCACCGGCTGTGTCTGCACCACCTACATTCTCCTGATCGGCGGAGACCTGTCCGGACCGGTAATCGGAAGTATTCTCACGGTATTTGGTTTTGCCGCTTTCGGTGTTCATGTACGCAATTATCTTCCAGTACTTCTGGGGGTATATCTATCCACCTTCTTAAACCATACACTGCCCACCACCCCAGGCATACAGATGGGTGCCGTCTTTGCCGCCGGACTTTCTCCGATAGCCGGGCAGTTTGGTATTTTTGCCGGGCTCATAGCCGGTATGCTGCACGCGGCAGTGGTGATGTGCACCTCTTCCCTCTATGGGGGCTTAAATCTGTATAACAGCGGTTTCAGCACCGGACTGGTAGCTATTGTCCTGGTACCGGCCCTGGAAAGTTTTATCAAGGGATATAAGATCAAAAAAGATAACAGAAACAATCGTTGACAGAAAGGCAGGATGACTGTTATGACACATGAAGAAAAAAAGACAGCAAAGATCGTAGAAGAAATGACTATGTTTTTCTTTGCTCTGGAAGCCACTTATATTGATACCAGAATCGAACGTAAAGAAGAGCAGGTAATCATCCGTGTGGAGGCGGATTTTGATCCGGCCTACGCAGATAAACTCTCCCATCTGGAACACTATCTGAACGGACAAAAAAATGACGGCATGGAAGACATCTACTGGGAACTGGCCGGCAGCGGAGATCCCGGCGAGACCAGCCAGCTTCTTTTGGTGGGCATGATGATTGACCAGGCTGAGATTACCATCCGGCAAAACTGTGTGAAAATGTGTCTGGTCCGCAATTTATAGTTCTTTATACTTGTTCCCGTAAAGCACTGTATCTTCACTGACAGGTTCCCTTTGATACCTCTTACCACTATCATACAGGAACTCTTCACAATAGAAACGGTCGCCGGCCTCTCGTATGATTTCGTCCGGTATGGTTTCACCGTCTTTTATCCAATATTCCGTATCGCGGTATCCTATTGATGAAGTATTGACAAAAATTACCCTATGGTATTGACCGTCTTCATAATGATTTAAAAAATCTGCCACCAGATCCAGTCTCTCCTGCATATAAGAAAGCAGGTATGGATATGCCTCCTCATAAGTACTGTACAAATCGGTGTGATGTCCCCTGGCCTCCCAGCGGCATATATCCATCTCACGGGACGACTGCAGATAATCAGCCATAGAAGGCACGACCTCGTCTATATATCTTTGCATTACCGGGCCTGCCGATTCATTAAACCGATCAACCACCAGTTCCCGGAAATACTTTACCGCAAACAATTCCTCACTGTAACCAGACGGGTATGCACAAAGTTCCGCCAGATACCCTCTGTCATGTCTGCCGAAAGCATTGTCATAATCCCAATATGGCCCTGCGTACAGCTTACCTCCCTCTTCCTCACTTACTTTATAATAAAATGTGGAAGCGATATTGGAATCAATATTATTAGTAACCGCATCGATCAAATACATATTCGCAAAAGATTCCACATCAATATCGTTTTTCAACTCTTCATAATCTTCTTTCGTAATACAAGCATCAATCTTTTGCTTCACCATATTCATATAATCGCTGATATACGCCGCTTCTTCTTCCGATACTTCCAGCGGTTCCCTGACAATAAAGTTTTCCATACCTTCCACCTGAAAGGCTGCATCATCCTCCTGGATCCTTCCGGACATCATCTTTTCCAACAGATATCCATCTTTCACGTCAATTCGGCTTTCTCCGAATTCTACCCTCTCACAAACCAGATAATTACCGGCATATTCCCCGTTCAGATACAAGTCCACATGAAGAGAATCCGCTACATAAGGCACTCCGATCTCCTTACAATAATCATAGACAACCTTATTGCGCAGGTACGTGGGATCCAGTGCATTGGCCTGTAAGATATACTTATAAGCAGAACCCATATGCAACACATCCGTGGACTCAAAAAAACGTATCTGGTAACTTTTCTTTTCCGCCTTGGCAAAACTGGCATTCCCCCGGCTGTTCATCTTAGCCAGAAATCCCTGGCTGTCAACACTGCCATCCGCCAGCACGCATAAGAACTCTCCCCTGTCTTCATTCTCCAAAGACTCGTTAAGTTCCTCGATATCACCCATTGTTTCAATAAAGACAGCCGGTAGACTTTCCGACTGCATCAGCGTCAGGGTATAATTCGTTTCCTCCTGCTTATCCTGCCCTTTGCCGACAATATGCATTTCATATTCCCTGCCAAGTTCGCAGGATGCAAGCGGCTCCCCCGGCACAACCGCCGTACCGTCTATAGCCACTTCATACACATCTTCGTCAAACCGAAAGAACATCTCTGCCGCTCTGGCACAGGCGGGAAGAAAATAATACGCTTTATCTCCATTGACATACAGTTTCAAGTCACCGGCATCTGACAAAGACAGCTCATGCAGAGAAATATCCAGGTATCCTTCATAATCCTTCAGGGTCTGCGGCAGATCCGCAGTCTCTGCCTCCGCCGCCGTCTCCACGCCCTCAGCAAACTTAAGATCAGCCAACCGTTCGGAACTGATCAAAGATACAGATAAAATGCCAAAAAGACTGCATAGAAATAATAAATATACTCTTTTTTTATGATGTACACATATTTTATCCATAAGCTATCTGTCTATCCAAAACCCCGCTGTCCAAATTCATAACGAAACGGCAGAGATATCAAACTCCCTGCCGTTACAGTCTTTCCCGCAAAAAACAATACTACACCTCCGGTTCTATCAATCCGTAAGTGTTCCCTTTTCTCTTATATACTACATTTACCTGGTCAGTCTCTGCATTGCAGAAAACAAAGAAATTATGTCCCAAAAGCTCCATCTGTACACATGCATCCTCCGGATACATGGGTTTAATGTCAAACTTCTTGGTACGAATGATCTGTACCTCCTCGTCATCCATATATTCCCTCTCGATAAACTCCGGGCGAAAATAGGACGTCCCCTGCTTCTTGTCCACCAGTTTATTCTTATATTTCTTAAGTTGTCTTTCGATGATCTCTTCCACCAGATCAATGGATACATACATGTCGCTGCTGACCTGCTCAGAGCGAATGATATTTCCCTTGACCGGGATTGTCACCTCTATCTTTTGTCTGTCTTTCTCAACACTCAGTGTAACATGTACTTCTGTCTCCTCGGTAAAAAACTTCTCCAGCTTACCGATCTTATCCTCTACTGCCGCTCTTAACCCTTCTGTTACCTCAATGTTCTTACCAATAATTATAAATTTCATGTCACTCATCCCCTTCATTGGATTATTGTGTATGTCTTGTTTTAGTATAGCATATCCGCTGCCATTTTTGCAACAATTTACCAGTCTTTTGTCACACTGCTCCATTTAATACAAACTACACAAAACATTCGTTCTAAAGGTTACCATAACCTCCACAATCGTTTCGGTCAAAAACTTGTGGATAATGTGGATAAATCCGTGTATAAATCCTTTTTCCAACAGTTCCCCGCATTTTTACTGTGTATAACTAAATTGGACAATCTTTTTATCCAAGTACGGATTTTTATTTTTTTGTACAAGATATACAAACGAAATACATTGCAAGCACTTTTTATAAAAAGTAAATTTGCTTCGCAAATTAACTTTGCGAGCTTCGCTTCGCGGACTCGGATAAGCAGGTGAATTTTCTATTCCATGAAAGAAACGATCCGGCAGGAAATAACTCCTGGCGGATCGTCTCTTTTATCTTATATTATTTCATTTATCTGATATTCCCTGCCAACAAATCTTTAGAAGATTCGTCTAATGGAAAGAATAGAACGATAGCTTGCATTGGACACGATAATACCTGTTCTGGATGTAGATGCATGAACAATCTGTCCGTTGCCTATATAAATTCCCACATGACCGGAATAGCAGACGATATCACCGGGCTGCGCATTCTCCAGGCCGTTGACCGTAGCACCCACGCTTCTGTCCGCTGCGGAGGAGTGAGGCAGGCTCACGCCAAAGTTATTATATACACTCATAACGAATCCGGAGCAATCTGCACCATTAGTCAAACTGGTTCCGCCATACACATAAGGATTGCCCACAAACTGTAACGCAAACTGTGCCACATCAGAGCCGGTACTTCCTGTAGGGCTTGCATAAGTCTTACCGCCATCGGTGGTAGTACTGCCCTTCTTAGAAGACTTGTTCTCTTCTGTCTTTTTCTTAGCGGCCTCTTTCGCAGCCTTTCTTGCTTCTTCTTCCTTGGCAAGTCTGGCCTTCTCTTCTGCAATAGATTCCGCTTTCACGAATTCGGTGGACAATGTTACATAATCCATGGATACGTAACCGTCACCTTCCTCGATGTTGACCTTCACCCAGCCGTCCAATTCCTCTGTCACGATCAGTTCATCTTCAATCGGCACCAGACCAAGCACTGTCTCCTCTAAACCGGGCTTTTCCCTTACCTTAAGAGTCGTGGTGGTAACTGTCGCGATACGGGTTCCCACTTCTTTCGCATAGTCAACGGCATCGTCTCCGGTCACACAAAATTCTCCTTTGACATAGCCTTCTACAGAACCGGAACTAATCTTATACCAACCGTCTTCCTCTTCTATAAAGGTTCCTACGGATTTATTATAAAGCTTACCTACAATCTCGCCTTCCTCACTGGGAATGTCTCTTACATTAACATAATCGTTTACTTTCGCGATAACCAGATTTTTAAAGCCCTCTTCTTCCTCTGACAAACCGCTTCCTGCGGCAGCTTTCAAGTCTTTGGTATATCCTTCGCTGACAACGATGGTATCCACAATCTTTTTGTCGGAAGTTTTGCTTATGGTATTTCCCGCACTGACAAGATCCGCATAATTTTCTGCTTTATTGCCTCCCACCGTCACATTGCCCTGCTCCGACTTCCTGGACGCCTGCTCCTTTTTCTCTTTCTGTGCCGCTTCCTTATCCGACTCTTCCTTTAAGGTAGAAAGTGACGTTGTCTTATCAGAATCCTGTATGGAAAAATCTATACCGGCTGACGGCAGAACACTTGCCACATTGCCGGAGGCACTTGCCTCAAGTCCCGTTCCTCCAAAAGCAATGGCTGCTGCCATCGCACAGGCTGCTATTTTCACGCTGTTTTTCTTCATAAAAACACCTCATTTGTTACAAAATTGTTACATCTGAGTATAATATAGCATCGCCTGTTTATTTTGTCAACCACATCATATACTATTAAAAAATGCGCTTTTACGCAATTTATTGTGGTTTTTCCCAAAAATACCAGTACTTTATTCCCATTGTTCCCGATATTTATGTGAATTATATAACTTTAATACCCTCTCAAGCTCCAAATTACTTTGTAACATTTCCGAAACATCTTTGAAATGGTTGTCACAACTCTTTCTGCCCTTGTCATATCTGTGTAAGATACCGTTCCACAGACGAAACCGCGCAAGCCCCGTCCGCCACTGCCGTTACAATCTGCCTAAGAGCTTTGGTACGGATATCTCCTGCCGCGAAAATACCCGGTACATCAGTGACACAATCCTCTCCAGCCACCAGATACCCTTTCTCATCACAGGCCACCGTTCCGGCAAAAGCTTCCGTGCAAGGGTGCATCCCCACCGCAATAAACACACCCTCCACGGCCAGGTCCTTTTCCTGCTCCTCTTGTTTCTGGCAGAGTGTCACACCTTCCACCAGATCGTTGCCAAAAATTTTTGAGACTGTACAGTTCCAAAGGATCTCCACATTTTCACAGGCAAAAAGCTTCTCCTGAAGGATCTTGGCGGCCCGTAAACTGTCCCGCCTGTGAATCAGATAAACTTTACGGCACATTCTGGCCAGATAAACAGCATCCTCTACGGCTACGTCACCGCCACCAACCACGGCCACATCCCTGCCTTTGAAAAAAGCACCGTCACAGGTAGCACAGTAAGATACGCCTCTGCCCTTCCACTCCTGCTCTCCCGGAACCTGTAAAAGCGCATGTTCCGCCCCGGCAGCCAGGATCAGACTCTTTGCCTCGTAAACAGTACCAGAAGCCGTCTCCACCGCCTTGGTCTGTCCGTTGTTATGAATTGCCGTGACCTTCTCCTTGATAAACGTCACATCCATTTTATCTGTATGCTCACGAAATTTTGTACCCAGGTCAAACCCGTTGATGCCGGGCAGGCCCAGATAATTATCCACTTCATAGGTATTTAAAACTTGCCCGCCGCTCATGGGCGTCTGTTCTATGACCACAAGATCAAGACCCGCACGTTTTCCATAGACTGCCGCAGATAAACCGGCCGGGCCGGCACCGATAATAATAAGATCGTACATGGTTCTCCTCCATTCTGTATTTATTTAGGTAATTGCGAAACTCATTTCTATGCTGTAATTATTGTGCAAATAGTATAACCATAAGCAGACCCTTGGAAAGCGCGTCTGTGTTGGTTATACTATTTGTACAATTTCAACAATCGTGGGTGAGTTTCGCAATTACCTATTTATTATAATATATTAGGAAATTTCTTCGCTTATCCGGGGCTGCAAAGCAGTCCTCGCAATCGAGCTTTGCTCGTAATCGAGCTTTGCTCGATTTTTTATAGTATTTGCTTTTTCTTTCCTTTTATCTGTAGTATAATTCTACCAGAAAGGGGTTGTCAAAAGATATGGATATCGTTTCTTCTACTAATCATAAATCCGCCCTTGTCACCGGTGCTTCCAGGGGTATCGGCCTGGCCATAGCAGAGGAACTGGCTAAGGCAGGTTATCAGCTTTATCTCACCTGTCATCACTCCGGCGATACTCTGACGGCTGTGTCAGAAAGGCTGTCAAACACCTATCAGATCCCATGTAAAGCCATAATAGCAGATATGGGAAATCCGGAAGAAGTGACACGAGTGTTTTCACAGATTCGTGATTTGACTCTATTAGTCAACAATGCCGGCATCTCTTATATCGGCCTTCTGCATGAAATGTCTGTGGAAGATTGGCGGGAAGTAATGCGGGTCAATCTGGACTCCATGTTCTACTGCTGCCGTCTGGCCATCCCCCTGATGCTCCGGCACCATGCCGGTAAAATCATCAATATCTCTTCGGTCTGGGGACGTGTGGGCGCCTCCGCAGAAGTGGCTTACTCCGCTTCCAAAGGCGGCGTGGATGCTTTTACAAAAGCTTTAGCCAAAGAACTGGCCCCCAGCAACATTCAGGTCAACGCCATCGCCTGTGGCGTGATCGACACCGATATGAACCGTTGCTTTTCCGAAGAAGATATGGCGATGCTTCGAGAAGAAATACCAGCCGACCGAATCGGTCAACCAATAGAAGCCGCACAATTACTGCTCTCCATTCTTAATGGGCCAGACTATCTGACCGGCCAGGTCATTACTCTGGACGGCGGATGGACATAAGTTTATTCACTACGATAAAGTAACTTGGAATCAATACGGCATCTGCCCCCACCCAGGCAGCCGTTTCCGCAAAGAAAATTCCAACCTCTCCAAATAACATCGGAAGAAGAATCACGGACAGGGTCCGCATCACAAACTCCGCCACGCCGGACAACATGGGCAGTACCGTATTACCCATACCCTGAATGGCAGAACGGGTCACATGTATCACATAAAGAACCGGCAGACTGAAACTCATAACCGCCAGATAAAAATAAGCAATCTGCATCGTCTGCTCCACCACATCCGGTGTCCCTGAAATAAAAAGTCCCAGAATATATTTACCAAGTCCCAGCATAATCAAAGCGATGATGACAGAAGTGCCCATGGCAATCCCCATGGCTGCCCGCATACCACTGCGGATTCGATCTATCTTACCGGCTCCCAGATTCTGACCCACATAAGTCACCATGGCATAACCGTATGAAATACCTGCGATTTCTAACAAACCATAAAGTTTATTCGTAGCCGTAAACCCTGCAATGAAAATCACGCCATAGCTGTTTACCACAAACTGCACGATCATGCCGCCAATGGCAATAATCCCGTTCTGGAAAGCCATGGGAAGTCCCAGCACAAACAAGCGTACCGTGCGTTCCCTGTGCAGCCTAAAGTCTGATCTTACCATCTTAAGGAAAGTAATCTTTCTGATATGCCAGAAACAAAATCCACCGGAAACCAACTGCGCGATCAGCGTCGCTGCCGCCGCACCGGCAATTCCCCATTCAAATCCCATCACAAACAGATAATCTAAGACTATATTGGTCAATGATGCTATGACCATCGCATTTAACGGTGTCCTGCTGTCCCCCAGAGACCTTAAGATACAAGCCAGCAGATTATAGAGCATCATAATAGGCACGCCGGCAAACATGATCCGTAGATAAAGCAAAGTATAGTCTATAATCTCCGCAGGTGTCTGCAAAAGCATCAGAACCGGCCTGGCCGCCAACTGCCCCAATCCCACCAGAACGACTGCCGACAAAAGAGATAGAGCAGCCGCGCTTCCCACGCTCTTTCTCAGTTCATCCTCCCTGCCCGCGCCAAATTCCTGAGCCATTTTAATGCCGAATCCCTGCGTCAGTCCCTGAATAATCCCCAGCATCAGCCAATTGAGCCAGTCCGAGGCTCCAACCGCCGCCAGCGCATTAACACCCAGATACTGCCCCACCACCATGGTATCCACTACCGTATATAGTTGTTGAAACACATTTCCTGCCGCCAAAGAAAGAGAAAAAGTCAGCAATAACTTTGCCGGCTTTCCTTCGGTCATATTTTTAACATGAGATGCCATCTGTTTGTCCTTTTCCTTCTATATTAAATGTACTTTCGGAATCCTTTGCCCATAATCTCACTGCTCTTCGTCACCATCAGAAAAGCTTCCGGATCCACAGACTGGATACGGCGCTCCAGAAGCACCGCCTGCTTGGGATCCATGACTGTCAGGATTACTACCTTGTCCTTATGTGTGTAGGCACCCTCCGCCTTGTACACCGTGGCGCTGCGTTTCAGATCATTCATAATATAATCGCAGATAGGCTCCGGCTTACTGCATATGATCGTGAAATATTTACTCAGCTTCATACGCTCAATCGCCTTATCAATCAACAATGTCTTAGCCATCAGACCACAGACAGAAAAAAGGCCCGTCCTTGTATCAAAGACAAAATAAGCCACAAACACAATGATTGCATCCACCGCCAAAAGCGCTGAAGAAATATTCATGGTCGAATATTTTCTAAGAACCATGGCTATAATATCTGTCCCGCCGCCGGAAGCATTTTCATAAAAGAGAATCGCCGAAGCCAGTGCCGGCAAAGCGATCGCGTAAAACAATTCCAGCATGGTTTCATTGGTAAGCGGCGCCGGCATGGGAATCACAGCTTCCATAATATTGAGCAATACAGATGACAGTACTGTTACATATGCCGTCTTCACACCAAAATTTCTGCCAAGGAACATAAATCCGAATACCAGCAGAAGCATATTGATGGCCAGATTAATCTGCGAAGCCGTGAACGGTACAAAATGTGTCACCACCACTGCAAGACCGGACACACCTCCAAAAGAGAAATTATTGGGAAACTTAAATACATAGATGCCGATGTCCATAAGAACCACGGCAACCGTTATCAGTATATATTCCTTTATCATCTGCCTGCGCTTGTCATTCATGCCAACCTCCCGCTCAGAGCCGTTTACTGCAATCGTGATATCCTTATGCTCTGACACAATTTCTTCAAAAAGAGAAGCCAGAATGTACCTGTCATTCCAGCTTCTCTTTCATCAGTGGAAGCAATGGGGCTCGAACCCATGACCTCTCGCGTGTGAGGCGAACGCTCATCCCGGCTGAGCTATGCTTCCAGACTGGAGATAGCGAGACTCGAACTCGTGACCTATACGTTGCGAACGTATCGCTCTCCCAACTGAGCTATATCCCCCTACCAAAGATTATAGCACGCAGAAAATAAAAAGCAATAAAAAAATCCTGTTATGCGCTACGGGAAAAGTGAATCCGTTACTTTTCACACGTTAGCCAAGAGTGACGCCTGAAACAAATAGAATACCTGGTTGTCAAAGCAATCGAAAAATAATATAATAAATACTGGTAAACAAAATGTTTTAACAAGAATTTGCATTAATAATATCTAACAGATTCAGGAGACAAATGACGAAATATACGCTTTCAAAAACAAGTATCATAGGTATTGTGATTTTGATTCTGGGATTCGTCTTCACAATGCAGGGAATCTTCATCCGATATCGCTTATCCAATGTCAAAGAATCCTATCAGCAGACAGAAATTAAAAAAGGATGTTTCATCGAACGGGATATCACCAGAGAACAATTGATCGGCAGATATTATAGAGAAAATAATGGAACCGTTAAATATGGTCCTTACTGTTCCGAAAATGGATATTCTGCTAACCGGACATATATTGTTGCCGTCAACGAAAATCCAACGTACTATGTGCCCTTAATCCTTTCCCGGAAGTATCAGAAGGAGTTTGACCAAATAATCGGCGAGGATACCACCTACCATATTTTCGGTAAATTTGAAAAATTCGATTCAATTATGCCTTATAGTCCAATTGCTGAATGTCCAGGCATAGACGGCCCGACAGGGACTGATCAGCTGATGTCTTCCAGATATCAGATTAAGATGATCGATCCGCTGTCTGAAAAGAAAGTCTTGTATAAGGGGCTGTCCCTTTTCATCTTCGGCTCATTGATTCTGGTTGTGACCGTGAAAAGAGAAAGAAATGCATATCCCTAGCATTGTCAATTTCAACTGGCGGCCTATTTCCATTATACTCTGCAAGATTTTCCTATCTCTTGCATAGTTCCGACCGCCCAAAATACGGCATTTTCCGGCGCTTTGTTTGTCACCTGTCACTTACTCACATAATTTAATAATGCCTCACAGCTTTTCACTAAAAAAGATTCCTTTCTATCACCTGACGCTGTCTCTTTTGCAGGAGAAAATTTCCTACCATTTCATAAAAACTGCATAAGCTTAAAATATATTATAACCTAAATACTCCAAAATGTTAATGGAAAGAAAAACTCCGCAGGAAAACCTGCGGAGCATACATTCTTGAAGTCTTGTGTTCTGTTTGCTTATCTCTTGGAGAACTGCGGTGCACGCCTTGCTGCTTTGAGACCGTATTTCTTTCTCTCTTTCATACGAGGGTCTCTCGTCAGATAACCTGCCTTCTTCAGAGTCGGTCTGTAATCGGGATCTGCCTGAAGCAATGCCCTTGCGATGCCATGTCTTACAGCACCTGCCTGACCTGTATAGCCGCCGCCCTTTACTGTAACGCGCACATCAAACTTATCAACTGTATCTGTTGCAGCCAGAGGCTGACGCACGATAACCTTCAAGGTCTCCAAACCAAAGTAGTCATCAATGCTTCTCTTATTGATCGTAATCTCGCCCTTACCGGGTACTAAATATACTCTGGCGATAGATTTCTTTCTTCTACCGGTTCCATAATATTTTGCTGATTTATCTGCTTTAGCCATGATTCTTTATCCCTTTCTTAAAATGTTAACACTTCTGGTTTCTGTGCAGCCTGTTTGTGATCAGGGCCTGCATATACATGAAGTTTGGTATACATCTGCCTTCCTAACGGTCCCTTAGGAAGCATGCCTTTGACTGCATGTTCCACGACTCTCTCAGGGTGCTTCTTTAACATCTCTTTCAAGGTAGTCTCTTTCATGCCACCCACATAATCGGAGTGATGATAATAGATCTTCTGGTCTAACTTCTTACCGGTAACCTTCACCTTCTCCGCATTGACGATGATCACATAGTCACCTGTATCCATGTGGGGAGTAAAGATGGGTTTGTGCTTCCCTCTAAGCACCTTGGCAACCTCGGATGCCAAGCGTCCCAGTGTCATATCTGTCGCATCAACTACATACCATTTTCTCTCGATTGTAGCTGGACTCGCCATAAAAGTTTTCATGATATTACCTCCATAGTAACTGATCGTCTCTCGACTGTCTGTGCCATCTTACGAAATCT
>DKZA01000045.1:34574-51944 GCA_002492525.1 Lachnospiraceae bacterium UBA7086
CGCCGGGGCTTTGGCTTGACATTTTTATACATTGTCACAGTTATCTATTATATTATACGCTCCCGCGTGTGTCAACTGCTTTTTTGCTTGAATTTCGGGATGCATTTTGGATTTTGCACAAGTCTGTAAAGTTGCTTCCGTCAACCCTTTCGGTATTTCCAAATACAGTAGATGGCACGCAGACCGTCCTTAAATCCAATCTTCTTTCCTTCTTCATTGGTGCGGGGGTAATAAGAAATCGGCACCTCCGTAAAACGTACCTTCTTTCTGGCAATCTTGGCGGTTATCTCAGGCTCAAATCCAAACCGCTGCTCCCTGATCTCCACCGACTGAATAATTTCCCGCCTGAAGGCCTTGTAACAAGTCTCCATATCCGTACATTTCAGATGCGTAAACAAATTAGAACATCTGGTAAGGAACCAGTTAGCCATGCGATTGGCCAGATACCCTTTCATCTTATTGTTTTTGAATCGGGATCCGTAAACCACATCGGCTCTGCCTTCAAAAATAGGAGCTGTCACTTGCGGATACTCCCCCGGATCATATTCCAGGTCTGCATCCTGGATGATCACCACATCTCCCGTTGCGGCCTGAAAGCCGGTCCGCAAAGCCGCACCTTTGCCGCCGTTTTGCTCATGATATATGATTTGTGCTACCTTCGGCCTGATCTTTTCCTCCAAAATCTTTCTTGTACCGTCTTTACTGCAATCATCTACAATGATGATTTCCTTTTGGGGAACCGGAGATGCTATCACCTTATCCACAATGGTCTCAATCGTACTCTCTTCATTATAGCAGGGGATTACAATTGATAATACACCTGTTTCTTTCTGTTCCATTCTTTCCTCCATGTGAAGAACTGACAAGTTCCACCGTCACTTGTTACTGTCACGCTCAAATATGATTTCCCTGCCGTCCAAATTCATACACTGTCTGTCTGTAAGTCTCCGGTAATCCTATATCATAGGCCTTACCGTTAGGTTTAAACCCGATCAGACCATGTTTCTCCCTGACTGCGTCAAGTGCGTCCGTCAACTGATATTCTCCCTGACTTCTCCTATCCTCCCGGATATTGTACTCCAATTCCTCAAACACCTCCGAGGTCAGTACATACTGTCCAAACACCGCATAATATTCTTTTTCATTTCTGGCATTATATACGCCCAGACATTCCACCGCATAATCCTGCGTGGGTTTCTCATATATCCTCTCCACCTGCAAAACGGTCTGTTCTGCATCCTCCCACTGCCCATACAAAATACCACAGTGTACCACTTCCTCCGGTGGCACTGCCTGTATGCTGACCAGGGATCTGCCCTGTTGTTCAAACGCTTCTATCACCTGTCTGATACAATTCTTATCCTCATAGGATTCATACAGCATGTCTCCTAACAGTAAAAGCACCGGCTCATTCTCCGTAAATTCCCTGCACTGGTAAACTGCATGTCCGAAGCCAAGCCTTTGTTTCTGATAAATAAAGGTAACCTTATTTCCCAGTTCCACAATCTTATTCTCATAAGCCCGCCGCTCTTTAGAAAGTTTCTCCATGTGTTCCACTGGAAGCTTCGCAAAGAAATCATCGTACTCTTCTCGTTCATCTTCCCCGATCACCAGGCAGATTTCTTCAATGCCTGCCTCCTCAAGCTGCTCTAATAAAATAAGCAGGGCCGGTTTCAAAATACCGTCTTTATCCAAAATAGGAAGCATATCTTTCTTAATTCCCTTGGTAGCAGGAAAGAGCCTGGTTCCAAAACCCGCAATCGGAATGATTGCCCGTCTCACAGTTTGTCCTGGTTTCAATGTCAGGGAAAAAGATGGCATTTGCCGCTCTTCTTCCAAATACTGCATCAGGTGATTCCTGGATTCCAGATCTTTACACAAAAACTGTACGGTGCCGTCTCCCTGGGAACCCACCCCCTTAGCGCCATAAATCCATTGCCTTATCCTTTCATCCTGCAATACCGAATGGAGTATCGGTGCCTGCAATTCCTCCTTACAGGCAGGGGCTACCTTGCTGTCAAAATTCTGCTGTGCCCGTGTCATCAGTTTCCCCAGATTCTCTGCATCTCCCTGCTCCATATATTTCACGGCCTGATTGATGATTTCTTTATTGTCACATCCCAAAGCCTCTTGTACATTCTCTTCCAACGCCGTCTCCGCAAAGGGATAACATTTATTCAGATCAGCCAGAATCTTTACCGTATCTTTCTCCCCTTTCAGATCGGCAATTACCCAATAGTAAGTTGTGCCAATATGCAGAGGACGGCTGTAAATCTCAAACCCGTCAAATTCCATCAGAACCGGTCTTACCCCATAGGCACACGCCTGATCCAATCTGCCGCAGCGGGAGGGCGTTCTTTGTTCTCCGCGAAATGCCGCCTGCATCTCTCCGTTAATATTCATTCTCAGTCGGTAAAGCTGGTTAAATGCCCTGGCCACAAGCACACAAATTGCCGCTGAGGAAGACAAACCGCTTTTAATCGGCAGATCCATTCTGGTAATGGTAATCTTAACGCCACCCACCCTGTAATTGTCATTCATATATGAGGCCACACCGGCCACATAGGAAAAGAAGCCGCCTTCCTGCGCCAGTAACAGCAACTTCTGCGTATCCATTTCACATTCCAGTCTGGTGCCATTGTATAACGCAAGAGAGGACTCCACGATAAACCGGTCCGCCTTCTGTGCTGTGGCGTAAATCCCCTCCTCTAACCCAGACACAATCGCATATCCGGGAACAAGATTAGCATTGATAATCCTCTGCATGCCTGCCCAGTCACTATGTTCCCCAAGCAGACACAGTCTTCCCGGCACAAATAGATTTATGGTTTTTTGATCTTCCATATAATTCTCCTTATGATGATGGATTTTTCGCCCCAGGAAAAAGGACTTGCCCCAAGATTATGAAATCCACAACAGATATACCCAGATTACTCCTTACCTATTATAATAGGTGAACCCATAAATTTCAACCGCATTTCTATAGTACCCTGGTCATTCGTTACTTACAGCACCATTCCCACAATATCCCGGATGGTATCCCAGTTCGCCTCATCGGTAGGAAGCACTCTATACCAATACGCTGCCATACACCAAAGATTCCATACAATACATATGCCGCAGTATCCATACACAAGCCCTGAAAGGAGTCTGAACCTGCGTCTGTTCCCACCCTGCCGCTTCATCCGTTCCAGCCTGTCGAACACGCAGGCAATAAAAACCGCAAACAGGCACATAAAATCAACCGCTACTCTCTGTCCAAAGGCCCCTGCATAATACCAACACCACCAGGCGCTGGAAATATAAATAATCAGCACCAAAAATATCACCAGGCCCACATACAACTGTTTCCGGCTTTTATATGCCGCCAATATACCGACAACGGCAAGCAGCAGCACCGGGCTCCAGAAAAACAATCCCTTGCGCACACTGAACAAGAAGTTTCCAATCTGTGGTGCCAACCAGTAGAAAGGCTCGTCCGCTCCATAGGAATACACGAACCAGTGACCCGTGGCCGCATGCCAGTAAAGCAGCTGCGGAAGCAAGGTGACTATTCCAGTCAACACAATGGGAACTGCCCGCTTCGGTTTCAAAATCGTCATAAATCGCTGCTTCAGCGTCTCCCAATTCCTGACACCATAGAAAATATAAGTTATTACAAAAACCACATTGGTGTTACGGCACAAAAAGATCAATCCAGCAAGCAGTCCGAAAACACAAGTGTGCCGCAGCTTATTTGTCCCTTCCTGCTCACGCTTTTCATACCAACACAGATAAAAGAGAAACAGATTAAATAAAAAATAGGAATAAACATGAGAAAAACAGGCATCATAAGACGCATAATGAAACAAGTTCGTTCCATAAGTGATTACGATACAGGTAAGCAGCGATACTCTCTTAGAAAACCCCAGATATCTCTCCAGCAGTTTATACAACAATATGGTCCCCACGATCCAATAAAAAACACCGCCAAAAAGCACCATATACTGATAGAGATTAGAATATCCCGTAGCCGTCATACTGCCTGTCAAAGCATCCTTTAACAAACAGAACACATGGGCCAGAAAGAAAAACGGGCTCTCTAAAACAGCCACACCCACCGGATATTTGTCGATCATTCCGCCGACCACTTCTTTTAATTCAAAAGGATGCTCCCATCCTTCTATAAAGCCAAAAGAAAAATCACCGTGAATCACAGCCGGCAGATACAGATAATAGCCAAACCCGTCCGAATACACCTTCGGCGCATTTAACACTTTCACATGATACACCCACACGATACTGAGAAACATCAAAAAAGCAGTGACTGCCGTAAAGAGATACACTCCTCTATTCTCCCTGATATGATTGCAAAGTCTGTCTGCTGTTATCTTCATTCGATTCCTCCGTCATAAATTCATATCCCATCAACGTCAGGCCGCAGGCCGGCGCCGTTGGCCCTGCCATCTCTCTGTTCCTGGCCGCAAGAATTTCCGCCACTTTTCCGGGCGCTATCTGTCCTCTGCCCACCTCCAGCAAAGTACCTGCCATAATCCGTACCATATTATAGAGAAAGCCCCGGCCTGACACACGTATCACAATCTCATCATGATCCCGGTAAACCTGAACTTCATCCACCTGTCTTACTGTCATACGCACCTGGGTCTGTACACTGCAAAAACTCTTAAAATCATGCTCTCCCACCAGATATGCCGCCGCTTGACTCATTAGGTCAATATCTAACGGCACGTAAGTAAAATAAGAATACAGTCTTTTGGTCGGCATTGGAAAGGGTGCACAATAAATCCGATACTCATAAGTCTTACGGCTCTCGCAATGTCTCGGATGAAAGTCCGGTGATACCTCTTTCGACCCACAGATCCGAATATCTTCCGGCAACCGTTGGTTGAGCGCATAGGAGAACTTATCCCCCGGTATCCGGCTCCTCGTATCAAACACGGCAATATTTCCCCTGGCATGAACCCCTGCGTCCGTGCGGCTTGCTCCAATCACCGCTATTTCTTCTCCCGTCAATTCACTAAGGCAACGGTTTAAGACACTCTCTATGGTCTCTGCGTTTGGTTGAAGCTGCCACCCACTATAGTTTGTGCCGTCATAGGCCACCGTCAGCATGACTCTTTTCATCATAAATATACCCGTATCAATACACAGCCTGCAAAATAGGCAAACAGCACTCCATAAGCAATTCTGTCCCTGCCCTTATATTGCAGAGGTTTCATCTTCGTCCGATTCTCTCCGCCGCGGTAACATCTTGCCTCCATGGCCATAGCCAGATCATTGGCCCTGCGGAAAGCCGAGATAAATAACGGTACCAGAAGAGGCACCATGGCCCTGGCCTTCTTGATCAGATTACCACTCTCAAAATCCGCACCTCTGGCAATCTGTGCTTTCATGATCTTATCCGTCTCTTCTAATAAAATAGGAATAAAACGGAGGGCAATGGACATCATCATCGCCACCTCGTGCACCGGCACCTTAAATATCTTAAGGGGCCGCATCAGCTTTTCCAATCCATCAGTCAAACTGTTGGGCGTAGTGGTCAATGTCATCACCGAAGAACCCACGATCAAAAAAGACAATCGTACCGCCATCATTGCTGCAGTCCTTGCGCCCTCTTTGGTAATGGTCAACTTCCACAATGTCACAAGTGGTTCTCCCGGCGTCAGGAACAGATTAAATACCACCGTGATCATCAGAATAAAGACGATCGCCTTCATTCCTTTCACCATATACCCAAAAGGTACTTTGGACAGCTTGATCACCACTGCCAGAAACACCGCCGCCGCCACATATCCAATCCAACTTTGCACCACAAACAGGGAAATGATAAAGCCCAGTGTGGCTGTCAGTTTTACTCGCGGGTCCAGTTTATGAATGACGGAGTCCGCCTGATAATACTGGCCCAATGTAATATCTCGTATCATAAATATATCTCCTGTATCTGAGGCTCCCAAACGGCCCCTTGCAGAGAATTCCAAAGGAATCTTCTGCAATTATTTCTGAAGAAATTTACTGCATATTTCCTGTCTTGCTTCCTCTATGGTAGTGACATCGGTGCGTACCGGTATCCCGCGTCCGGCAAGTGCCTGCATAATATAAGTCACCTGAGGAGCCGCAAGCCCCACCTGCTCTAATTCTTTATAATGTTTAAACACTTCCCTTGGCACGTCATCATAGAGTATACTGCCTTGATTCATAACGATGATCCGCTCCACATACTTTGCCACATCTTCCATACTATGAGAAACCAGGATCACCGTAATTCCCGTCTCTTCTTTCAGTTGGGCAATCTGGTCTAAGATTTCATCCCGTCCTTTCGGATCCAATCCCGCTGTGGGTTCATCCAGAATCAAAATCTCCGGCTTCATGGCTAACACGCCTGCAATCGCCACCCTGCGTTTCTGACCGCCCGAAAGATCAAAAGGCGACTGATAAAAATATTCATCTTCAAGTCCCACCTGTTTTAAAGCCGCATAGGCACGCAGTTCCGTCTCCTGTCTGGACAGCCCCAGGTTCTTAGGGCCGAAACAAACGTCTTTAAAAACGTCAATTTCAAAAAGCTGATGCTCCGGATACTGGAATACCAGTCCCACTTTACTGCGCAGCTTCTTTTTATCATAATCCTGCGCATGAATATCTTCTCCATTATAATAAATACTGCCGCTTGTGGGCTTGATCAGCCCGTTCAGATGTTGTACCAGCGTGGATTTTCCGGACCCTGTATGTCCAATCAGACCGATGAACTGACCGTCCGGTATCACCAGATTGATATCTTTTAAGGCATGTACCGCAAGCGCCGTATCCCCGCCATATATATAGTTTACATGATCTAGAATCAAGGACATTATCACATCACCTCATATTTCGCCGCAAGCGCTTCCGTCAGTTCTTCTATGGTCAATATCCCGTCCGGAAGATCCATACCGCTTTGTTTCAGCTCATAAGCAAGAAGTGTTACCTGTGGCACGTCAAGCCGCAGTTCCTTCAGTTCTTCCACCCTGGAAAAAATCTCCCGTGGCGTTCCCTCCATGGCGATATGCCCCTTATCCATGACAAAAACCATATCTGCATGAATAATCTCCTCCATATAATGGGTGATCAATACGATCGTAATTCCTTCCACATCATTGAGTGCCCGCACTGCCCGCACCACTTCTTTACGCCCATTAGGATCCAACATCGCTGTAGGTTCATCCAGGATAATACATTTAGGATGCATGGCAATGACCCCTGCAATGGAGACACGCTGTTTCTGACCACCGGAAAGCTTATTCGGAGAATGTTTCCGATATTCGTACATTCCCACCGCCTTCAGGCTCTCCTCCACCCGCTCCCAGATTTCCTTGGTAGGTACGCCCATATTTTCCGGCCCAAAACCCACATCTTCCTCTACCACCTGACCAATGATCTGGTTGTCCGGATTTTGAAACACCATGCCGGCTTCCTGGCGGATATCCCAAAGCCTGCTCTCATCCTGGGTATCCATCCCATCCACCCATACGGTGCCTTCCGTTGGATAGAGAATGGCATTAATATGTTTGGCTAACGTAGACTTACCAGAACCGTTATGACCCAGAATCGCTATGAAATCACCCTGCTTTACATCCAGATCCACCTCGTCCACCGCACGGGTAATACCTTCCACATTGCCTTCTTCGTCCCGTCTTATATACTCAAATACCAGTTTGTCTGTTTTTATAATTCCCATTTTTACGCTACCTTAACTGATTCATTTTATTATGATTACCCGCTTCCTAAACAAGGTCGCTCCCCATTCTCTAAGCCGTTGCATCATACCAACGCTTATTGTACAGGATTATGGTAGAAAATACAAGGTTTGGTATCATTCTCCGTCATATAGCCAGAAACATATCATTCGATGTACTAGGAGAAGGAAAGAAAATGTGATATACTGAACGCAGGCCAGACAGCCTGTGATACTCTGCAAAGATATTCCGGTCACCTCATTCTACTAGGTGACCCGCCCATAAACTTATCACATAATAAAGGAGTTATGACATATATGTCACAAGATACCTCTCATAAAAATACAGGATCTAAAAGAAATGCGAAAATAAATGACAGAAATGTCATTATAAAACAACTCATCCGGCCCCTGGGATTTCTATTGATCTTTATCATGGTATGCGCCTTTCTGGCACAGTATCTGACCGGTTCGGAGACTTTGACAGAATATGCGCAGAAAAACCCGGAACTGGCTTTCGGCCCCCGCACCCAGGAACAAGACACGGTTACAGTAAAAAACAAGGTCACCCAGGAAACAGACGCGGTTACCGTAAAAAATGACCCCCCCCAGGCGCCGGCGGAAAAACCGGCAGTTGTCCCGATTTCGGGCAACACTGTCACCCCGGAAGATGATACTGCATATACTACAGATGAAAGCAGTGTAGCGGAGTCTGTAGAAATGACCAATCATCCGGAACGAACAACCTATCAGCCCGGCTTCTATTACGAGCCGCTGACCGATACGGTCAAGCAGCGAATTACCGGCATTTCCTACCCCGAAAGCGGCTGTACAGTTCCTTATGAAGATCTGCTGTATGTAGGATTGCTGTATCACGACTTTAACGGAGAAGAACAGAGCGGGGAACTGATCTGTAATAAAGCTGTTGCACAGGATATGGTAGAAATCTTCTATGAACTGTACCAAAATGACTATCAGATTGAACGCATCCGTCTGATTGATGAATATGGCGGCGACGACACAGCCTCCATGGCAGATAATAACACATCCTGTTTTAATTATCGTGTGGTGGACGGTACCACCAGTCTGTCCAAACACGCCTATGGACTGGCCATTGATATCAATCCCTTCTACAATCCTTACGTAGTCTATAACAAAGGCGGCACGGGCAATACGTATATCTCCCCCGCCGGCAGTGAAATCTATGCGGACAGAAGCCAGGACTTTGCCTATAAGATTGATGAAAACGACCTCTGTTATCGTCTCTTTATCGAACATGGCTTTACCTGGGGCGGCAATTGGAATTCCAGTAAAGATTACCAGCATTTTCAGAAAGCCCTGAATTGAAACAGATAGCAAAAACATCGCCTGATAACGGTAATACCCTCCCCGAAGACACTGATACGGTATCTTCGGAGAGGGTATTCTTATTTATTATATAGGAAGTTTCTACGCTTATCCGAGGTTGCGAAGCAATCCTCGTAAGGTTAATTCCGAAGGAATTTACCTTTGTGCACTTACTCAGGAATCCTGAGCACCTGCCCAACGCGCAGTGCATCACCCGTCAATCCGTTCAGATTTTGAATGGCGTTCACCGTGGTGCCGAAGCGATTGGCCAGAAGCCACATGGTATCTCCCGGACGCACCGTATATAGGAAATACTGCTCCCCCTGCGCTACCGGAATCCGCAGTATCTGCCCGATGCTTAAATTGTCACTGGTAATTCCGCTTGCCTGCTTGATGGCATCCACCGTGGTGCCGTAACGATTTGCAAGCTGCCACAGAGTATCTCCCGCGCGTACCGTATATACAAGCACATTCCCCTGATCCGGAGCAGGATTTGGTGCCGGATTGGAAGGCGGCACGTTCTGTCCGATTCCCTGATAGGTTCTATACAAAGAATTCCACGTGGCCGGTCCTACGATCCCATCTGCCACAAGCCCCATCTGCCGCTGAAAAGCAGTCACTGCTTCTCTGGTGCCATTTCCAAAAATACCGTCCTGTCCCGGACTGGGAATTCCCGTATAATATTCAGATATAACATCCAATAAATATTGCAGGGTAATGACATCCTGCCCTCTGGAGCCCTGTCTGAGTACCGTAGAGGGAGGCACCGTTCCGATACCAAGCGAAGTTCCTTCACTGTTTAATTCCGCCAATCTGGTCACCGCAGTATATAAGTTAGATATTTTATACCATGTGGCTTTCCCCACCACACCGTCCGTTGCCAAGTTAAATATGCTTTGGAACTTCGTTACCGCCGCCCTTGTACTGTCTCCAAATACACCCGTCTCATCGGCGATCACCGGAATAGCCGGATAATTTCTTCTAATCCTATTCAAATACGTCTGTATTGCCTGTACATCAAGCCCTGTACTCCCTGTCCTGAGCGGTGTCCCCGGATAAGAAGTCACTACATTGCTGATCGCATTTGTTTCTGCGATTTCGATATCATCTGGATAATAATAACGCAAAATTCTGATCGGCGTATATCCCTGATTGGCCAGAGTAACCGTACCCCACTGAGACAATCCCGCACAACTCGCCGTTGACCCGTTACAAAAAGATGTAAAATAGGGAGCATTTTGTCCCTGTCTGCGGACATACTCGTTAAAAATCTGATCCACAATACGGCTGATGGACTCATAAATCGGTCTGCCATACACAAAATACTGATCGTATGCAGTGCTGTTTGTGATATCAAAATTATAACCCTTTGCCCGATACCATTCTGTATATACTCTGTTTAGTGCGAAGGTGATAATGGCATAGATATTTGCCCTGAGAGCGGCCTCCGGCCACGTAGGATAGATTTCGCTGCTTGCTACGTTTTTCACATATTCCGGAAAAGAAACTTGTATATTGGATGCCACAGAGTCCGGTGTTCCCATATGCACTGTAATAGGATTTGGAATCACTACTTGTCGCAGTATATAGGGGGCTCCCATATCTCCTATGGGACCATCCTGCCTACGCTGACCCGACATTGTCACCGCCGGAGCTCCTACGACAATCTCTGTCTGTTCACTGCTTCGCTGATTTTCCTGCATTGGGACAAGTGCCAGCGGAAGGACAGCTAGTTCACCGTCAAAAATTGGAATATCAGCCACAAACAGCGTATTAAACCCCTGTGCCTGTGCAAGTACGTTATAGGTTACATAGGGCGTGCCCGCAAAATTCTGGTTCTGGGAATAACTCTTGTCCACAGTCTCTAACGAAACACTTCTTGTCTCTCCGTTCTCATCCGTTGTTAATTCGTAAATCCGATTCTGTTCGTCATCCAAAACAGTAATCTGTACACCGCCAAGAGGTACGGCATCATGAGCCGTTCTGGCCTGCATCATCAGATAACCAACTGCCATAATTCATTCTCCTTCATAGTCATTTCAAATGAAACAATTTGCTATGCTATAAAGTATGATGAAACGCACCAGACAGTGATATATTTATGGAATAAAATCACCTCTCTTTATGATTACATTTCTTTCTAATCTTTTCCACATAATCTTCATCACACTCTACAATCTGGCATATCTGTGTCATGGGCATATTCTGTGCCAACATGTTTTTGACAACAGACTCTTTCTTTGCTTCTTCTCCAATCGCAATTCCTTCATCCCTGATAAAATCATCCTCCGCCCAGCGGTCACGACGCGCTTTCAGCCACATCTTATATTCATATCGTATCCTTTTCCTTAAGTTTAGTATCTTCATTTCCCGAACTGCTTCCATAATCCCTTCATTCTTTGTTTTTGATAAGATCATATCCAGCTCCCCTTCCGTCTTTGCATTAAACAGACTTACCCACTCACAAACGGTACTTCCTTTTTCCAATGATTTACGCAATTCTATCGTATGTAATTCCCACTGATCCGAAAATTCATTACCTTCTGTATCACGCAGACGATAACTTGTATGGCATGTTGGCGAATTTGTCAGATTAAAATCCAATATACTGATGCAAATGCATTTGCGAAGTTTCCCATAATCTTCCCCCATCTGCAAATCTTCCGTATACATTTCCGCTAAATAAAATAAATTTCTCTTTTTCCATTCCTTCTGCGTCTTAACCTGCAACTCAATATTAACCTTCTTATCTTCATTGAGAAACAACAAAATATCCAAAATTCCCTGCTTATGCCTATAATATTTCTTCTTCAAGTACGGATTCGCTATCCTCACAGACCGAATTTCTTCCATCGGTATACTCAGCACATCGCTGATAAATTGTTTCAGAATAATCTCCTTTGATGAAAACAGCGCCTTCACCATAAAATCTTCTTTTAACGTTATCACTAATTCCTCCTGTTCTGGCAGAAGCTTTTCGGATAACGCTATAATATACCAATATCTTCGTTTTTAGAAAAATCTCTGCCGTGTATAATTTATTGGATACAAGCATAGATTTTCTAACCTTTCAGAATGATTGACAGTTTGCACTGATAGAATAACTGATATATAAGAAAGTCCTTATGCTTAACGGTATAATAACATAGAAATTATCCTTTTGCAAACAAAAAAAATTATTTCTTTAGCTATTTGAATAAAATTTATTACGCGGAACCTGACATGCGAAAGTATCTTCTGTAGATATTGAGACAGCCGCATCCTCTCCGGACGCGGCTGTCTCTACACAACATTACATATAGCACTTAGAACTCTATTCCTTCAGGCTGTATTAGCCAAGTAAGGACAATGCCAGCTGGTTGGACTGATTTGCCTGGGACAGCATGGATGTACCGGCCTGCTGTAAGATGTTGTTGTTGGAATACTTAACCATTTCCTCGGCAATGTCCGTATCGCGGATTGCCGCTTCTGCGCTCGTTGTATTCTCCACAACATTGTCCAGATTATTGATAGTATGCTCCAAACGATTCTGGATAGCACCAAGCGCAGACCGCTGTGCAGAAACCTTCGCAATAGCATCAGCAATAGTATTTACTGCCTTGTCGGCATTAGTGGAATCTTCGCCTGTCACGGATACTTTATTAATACCAAGGCTCTTTGCACTCATAGACTGGATATCCACAGAAATCTTGTTCTCTTCGGTAGTATCTGCGCCAACCTGAAGACTGAAGTTCAGCATATCTGTTGCTTTCTCCACAGGCTCCATCTGGGTAATCCGAAGTTCAATCTTGATGTTATCAAAATTTGTCGCTGTGTCCGCTGTATCTGCCGTATGTTTTGCTCCTTTAAGAAAACTATCAGCATGAAAATCTGTAGCCTTAATATCACCCAATTTAGCTGTACCAGTCTTATCAGATAACATTTCAATCGAATAGTCTGACTTCTTGGTACTGGTCACGGTATTGTCAGCAGCATATACTTTATCAATCTGTGTAGCGGTTGCCACCACACTTGCCTTATAACCTTCCGCCTCCAACAGCTTATTCAGATCATCCAATGTCTTAAAGGTATTCGCCTCTTCATTTGTAGCTTTGTTTGCATCATAGGTATAAGTCTTTCCGTTGATGGTAATGGATTCACCGTCCTGTAATACTCCATTACCCGCTCCAGTTTTCAATGCTGTTACCGCCGTTCCTGCCGTGGTAGGACCATCTGCGCCGCCAATGGCAATTGCATAAGATTCTCCTATAGCCGCCGTACGAAGCTTTGCATAATCTGTATCTGTTGCTGCTGTCTGGTCAGCAATCTCCGTGAAACCGTTCAGCCTTTTACCATCTGCTGTAGCCTTTTTGGTTGCGGATTCAAATTTGATACTCTGCACTGCATTTTTGGTATCATCTGTTTTCGTACCGTCCAACTTTGATTCCACGCTAATCTTACCGTCTTTAGTAGAGGATGCAGTAAAGATATGCTTTAACACATCATCCTTTTTGATGGCATTTGCAAGATTTTCCGCTGTTGTAGCTGCATCCTTACCAGACTTAAAGACAACATCCTTTGTTCTCTTATCGCCATTCTCATCCAGATACTCAATCGTGGCAGTATCTTGAGTTCCCGCATCCATCATGGTAGCTTCATCACTATTAAAAGTAGCTTCAAAAATATTTCCTTTTGCCTCTGTTACCACAGCTTCCTGAATCTTACCGTCAACATGACCGCTTACTGTATCTGCATCCTTGTTCTTTCCTGAACCTTTCAGCAGATATGTCTCATTAAACTTGGTAGTTTCCGATACACGGTCAATCTCAGTAATCAACTGATCAATCTCATCTTGCACGGACTGCTTGTCAGATTCTGACATTGTGCCATTACCTGCTTTGATTGCCAACTCATTCATTCTCTGCAACATATCCTGAATTTCATTCATAGCGCCCTCTGCAGTCTGTACTGCGCTGATACCATCCTGTGCGTTGGCTGATGCCTGTGTAAGTCCTCTGATCTGCCTTCTCATCTTCTCGCTGATTGCCAATCCTGCCGCATCGTCAGCCGCACGGTTAATCTTATATCCGGATGATAATTTCTCAGTGGACTTCGCCTGGGAGCTTGTGGTAAGCCCCAACATCCTGTTAGAATTCATTGCTGTGATATTGTGTTTTACGATCATAATGTTACCTCCTTGTGATTGCCGGTGGTAATTCCGTTTACCACCGTTTGTTTGTTTTTAGTTTCTATAATAATCCCAAGGCCCCTAGGATTGCCCCGGGTTATTATTTGATTACATCCACACCTTTATGGAAATATGCCTAACTCCTACGAAGTCTTAACGTTCTCAATACTCTTTTTTAGCGAGTCATTCACCATAATTTTCTTTTTTCGATACTTCTCCGGTAAATCAGGTACCGCATAATAATGTGGAAGTCTGGCTTTTTCTTCTTCGCTTTTCGCACTATTCTCGATAACCTTGCTTCTGACTACACTACACTCTTTAGGTGCATCCACCATAATACGCAGGTGATTCTTACTGCCTCCCAAAAAGACAATCTTGACTTCATCTCCAATCTGCAAATATTCCTCAGCACTCATTGTTAACCTTAACATATCAAAACCTCCCTGCTTTCCCTGGTATACTGTGCTGTGACAAATTCCTTACCTGTCTGCCGCCTTGCATATCCCGATGCAACTTTTTATATTAAAATGTTGTATGATGGGAAACTTCATACGCACATGTTCTGATTTCCCAAAACAAACAAATGGAGGACAAAAAATATGAGTCAAACGTACCCGATCAGAAACAAGGAAACCCTGGAAGAATTTAAAAACTACTATGTCAATGTCCGGCCCAACGTCCGCAATCATGCCATGATCATTATGGGACTGAACACCGCTTTCCGGATCAGTGATCTGCTAAAACTGCAATGGCAGGATGTCTGGAATGACAACAACGACCGCCTTCGCACCCATATTTGTATTACGGAACACAAAACCGGCAAAGTCCGCACTGTACCAATCAATACTGCCGTAGAGCAGGTTTTGACTGCCTACCGCAGTGTCTGCAGGCAAATTTCTCCTTCGGACTATCTGTTCCCCAGCATGCGCTATAAAACACAGCCTCTCTCTCGTTACCAGGCCTACCGCATCATCAAAACAGCAGCCGCCTCATGCGGGCTCGATGAACATATCAGCTGCCACTCGCTACGTAAAACTTTTGGATATTATGCCTGGAAACAGGGAACCCCTCCCGCTATGCTGATGGAGCTGTACAATCACTCCTCCTATGGAATTACCAAACGATATCTGGGAATAGAGCAAGATGAAAAAGATAAGGTCTATCTGAAAATAGACCTCTAAAAAAAAGTAAATTTGCTTCGCAAATTAACTTTGCGAGGACTGCTTCGCAGCCTCGGACAAACAGAAATATAGATATTCTTTTGAAATATTTGCAAAAAATATAAAACAGGGGTAAAGTATTTGAGATATGAACCGATATAATATATGTAAAGCAGTAGGATGCAACATTTTAATATAAAATGTTGTATCTTTTTATTATGTTCTATTTTCCGATTCCTATTCTATAACAATTCTATAACAAAAAAGAGACCTAAGCACTTTGCTCAAGTCTCTTCATTTACTTACATCACTGATATCAAAATCGGTCGTTTATACTAACTCCAACACCACTTCCATAGCTGCGTCACCTTTACGAGGACCAATCTTGATGATTCTGGTATAGCCGCCGTTACGGTTCGCATATTTGGGACCATACTCATCAAAAAGCTTCTCTACCAAATTTACTTCTTTTGTATTTTTCTTCTTGCCAGCCCCTGCCGCAGGTACTTCTTTGACAGGATATAACACTTTTAACATCTGTCTTCTGGCATGTAATCTGGAAGGAAGATCTTTCTTGATCTCTTTCTCCACTTCGTCATAAACTGTCACGGTAACACCGTTGTCAATGCGAAGGATCTTACCGTCCTTATCGCGGTGTGTCTCGGAAAGTACAGCTTTGGTATCTTTGTCGATGATCTGTTTTACTCTCTTGCCGTCCTTATCCTTACGAGCAACTTTTGCGGTAACTTTAACGGTCTCAAAATTATCTTTCTCTTTTACGGCCATTGTGATCAGACGCTCTGCCATCTTACGTACTTCCTTTGCTCTTGCCTCCGTGGTCACAATCTTTCCGTTATAAAGAAGTGCTGTTACCTGGCTTCTAAGTAATGCTTTTCTCTGGTCAGATGTTCTGCCGAGTTTTCTGTATTTTGCCATATCCGGCTCCTTTCTTATCGGGTCGTACCCGTCATGGTACATCCGGCCACGCGCTTTGGACTTACTTACCGAATGTAATTAAACTGTTCCATTTATGAGCCTGCCGCACAAGTGCACATTGGACTTACCCTGTCCGACCTCTCTCTTACGCCTCGTCCGCAGGATTCAGCTGTAAGCCTAACTCTTTTAATTTTGCAAGCACTTCCTCAAGGGATTTACGCCCCAGGTTTCTCACCTTCATCATATCTTCGGAAGTCTTGTTGGTCAACTCTTCTACCGTATTGATGCCGGCCCTCTTTAAGCAGTTATAGGAACGGACGGACAATTCTAACTCATCAATACTCATCTCAAGCACTTTCTCTTTCTCATCGTCTTCCTTCTCCACCATAACCTCTGCGGTCTTGGCATTTTCGGAAAGATCAATAAAGAGACTTAAGTGTTCGCTCAGCACCTTAGCTGCCAGACTGACTGCCTCATCCGGAACCAGGGTTCCGTTGGTGTGTACATCCAGAGTCAGCTTATCATAATCCGTAATCTGACCGACACGTGTATTCTCTACAGTGACATTGACTCTCTCCACCGGTGTATAGATGGAGTCTATGGCAATAACGCCGATTGGCAGATCGTCTGTCTTGTTTTTATCAGAGCTCACATATCCTCTGCCTTTTGTGATTGTCAATTCCATGTACAGCTTCGTATCTTTACCGCTCAAAGTAGCAATCTCTAAATCGGGATTTAATATCTCTATATCCTGATCAACCTGAATATCAGATGCACGTACTATACCTTCGCCTTCATACTCAATGTACGCGGTCTTGGGTTCATTGGTATCACTGTTATTCTTGATCGCAAGACTCTTGATATTCATAATAATCTCAGTCACATCTTCTTTCACACCGGGGATGGAACTGAACTCATGTAAGACGCCCTCGATCTTGACCTGGCTGACTGCAACACCCGGCAGGGAAGACAGCATGATTCTTCTTAAGGAATTACCCAGAGTAATGCCGTAGCCTCTCTCTAAAGGTTCCACAACAAATCTGCCGTATTTCTTA
>DKZA01000045.1:52224-53528 GCA_002492525.1 Lachnospiraceae bacterium UBA7086
ACAACAAATCTGCCGTATTTCTTATCCTCCGAGATCTCTACCACTTCAATATTGGGTCTCTCAAAATCAAACACTCAAATACCCTCCTTTACGAGCATGTTGTTATACCATCGTCATCATATACCGTTTATATATTTCATATATTCACTGTCAGCAGAGAATGTCCGTATTCTGGACATTCTCTTACGCGAGAAGGCGTTGTGAAACAACTCCTAGATGTTCTTTACGAAACAGCCTTTGCTGTGAGCATTAGAACATCTTCTCACGTTATTATTTGGAATACAATTCGACGATGAGCATTTCGTTTACCGGAACATCGATCATTTCTCTTGTAGGGAGGTATTTCACAGTCGCCTTCATTGCCTCCTGATCTACCTCAAGCCACTCCGGAACGAGTCTGCCACCCGTCACCTCGAGGATATCTTTATATCTCTGTAAAGACTTCGCTTTCTCTCTTACTTCAATTACATCGCCAGCCTTAACCAGATAAGAAGGAATCTGTACCGGCTTACCATTGACTAAGAAATGCTTATGGCCTACAACCTGTCTTGCCTCTCTTCTGGTTCTCGCAAAACCCATTCTGAACACAACGCTGTCCAATCTGCTCTCTAACATAACCATAAGGTTTTCACCGGTCATGCCCTTCATTCTGTCGGCCTTCTCATAATAGTTTCTGAAAGGCTTCTCAAGCACGCCATAAATGAATTTTGCTTTCTGCTTCTCTCTTAACTGCAGGCCATACTCACTGATTTTCTTGCCTGCTCTGGGTGACGTCCTGTTGGACTTCTTATCATATCCTAAAAACGTAGGATCAAGATCAAGGGATCTGCATCTTTTTAAAACGGGAACTCTGTTTACTGCCATTATTCTGGCTCCTTTCTGATTTTTGTTTACAGTACCGTGTATTAACCGGCAGACTATCACCAATCAATACTATACCTTCTTCCAAACATTAATTACCTTATACGAAGAGTCATACTCTTCCATAATATACTTGAACCATTTCGTAAACACGAAGAATCATGTCTTTTACGATTCTCTGGATGTTAATTCTGCAAAGCAAAATTTACATCACTTATACACGGCGTCTCTTAGGCGGACGACATCCATTATGCGGTACCGGTGTTACGTCACGGATACTGGTCACTTCAAGCCCACAAGCCTGCAGCGCACGGATAGCCGCTTCACGGCCTGAACCGGGTCCTTTCACCATAACATCCACAGTCTTCAGCCCATGAATCAACGCAGCCTTTGTCGCTGTCTCAGCAGCCATCTGCGCCGCATATGGAGTAGATTTCCTTGAA
>DKZA01000028.1:0-35315 GCA_002492525.1 Lachnospiraceae bacterium UBA7086
GCTGCGTTTGGAGCGGAGCGCAAGCGCGTCTGCATTGATTATGCTATTTGTACAATTTCAACAACTGTAAAAGCGTTTCGCAATTACCTATGTTCTATTCTACGCTATAATTTAACTTCACCGTAATAGACGCCGTTTTGTTGCGGGAACTGGTATCAAAATATCCTCCGTAACTGTACTCGGTGTTGCTGTTCTGGGCCGTAATCTGAAAAACGCCCAGGTTTGCATTGAGCAGATTCCCAATGGTTGATCCGGTTCCCTCCGCCATAATATCAATACGGTCTTTGGCGTTTTGTGTTGCCTCTTCAATCAGCTGTAGTTTCAGTTCATCCAGTTTGGTATAATAATATTCCGGTTCTTCTGAGGCAAACTGGACGTTAGATTCAATCAGTCCGCTGATATCCCGGGATATATTTTCAATCTTATCCACGTCGGTAGAGGTGATAGAGACATTCTGATACAAATCATAGCCGTCAATATATTCCCGGATTCGGTCGCCGTTTTCGTTGTATTCATATTCCCATCTGGTGCTGATGCTGACGGAACTAAATACCATCTCTTCTTCCGTCACTCCTTTTTCAACCAGATAATCCCTGATCAGTCCGGCATCCTTTTTGATAGAACGATAAGCTTCCTGGGTAGTCCTGCCATAACATGAAAAACTGCCTCTCCAGACGATCAAATCTGACTCAAAATCACAGTTGGCAGAACCGGTGGCTGTCAATCCGCCGCTCCCGGAAGTCTTCTTATAATTCACCAGACTTCCCGAAAAGATCGAAATACAGACAATGGCGCAAATCCCCGCGATCAAAGCAATAACAATTCCCTTATACTCTTTCATGATATATTCCCCTTTCTATTACAACTCATTTTTCAGATCATGGATCAACTTCCGGATCCGTTCAGTCTCTATCTGCATACTTACCTGGTTGACAATCATACGGGCGGATAAGGGACAGATTTCCTCTAAAACTTCCAGTCCGTTTTCTTTTAGGGTGGATCCGGTCTCCACAATATCCACGATCACATCGGAAAGCTTTACGATGGGCCCCAGTTCTACGGAACCGTTTAACTTGATAATATCTACGGTCTGGTGTTTTTTGTTATAAAAATAATCCTTGGCGATATTGGGATATTTGCTGGCCACCCGTATCATCTCATGGTGCTTTAAAAGATCTTTGGCACTTTTAGGGCCGCAGACACACATGCGGCAGCTGCCGTAACCTAAATCCAACACTTCATAGACCCGTTTGTTTTCTTCCATGATCGTATCCTTGCCAACAACACCGATGTCGGCGGCACCATACTCTACATAGGTGGGAACATCGGGAGCTTTGGCAAGAAAGAACCGCAGTTTATATTCTTCATTCACAAAAATAAGTTTACGGGAATGTTTATCTTTCATCTCCTCACAGGTGATGCCTATCTTTTCAAACAATTCCATTGTTTTATTGGCAAGACGTCCCTTTCCCAGGGCAATTGTCAAATATCTGTCTTCACTCATGTTAATCTCCATTCCGAAGCGGTTACGCGACGGGCATCAGGGCTTCTGTCATTTCTTTTCGGCAGGTAATAATGCCACATGCCTGCCATCTGAACGCATCCTGCGTGCTTCTTTTAACTTCTCCGCAAAATCTTTTTCTGTATAATATAAGTTGGTGCAGCTTTCCATGCCTGCGATGGCTGCGCCTTGTCTGCTCATGGCAGACAGCAGATCGTCCACTACGATGACGAATCCGATGGCAGGGGCTTCTTTGCCAAAATGCGCCAGCAGGTTGTCGTAACGGCCGCCCTTGACAATAGCGTCTCCCACGCCGTAGGTGTATCCTTTGAAAATGATGCCCGTATAATAATTATACTTGCTCAACATGCCCAGGTCAAAGGAAACATATTTTTCCACCCCGTAAGAACAAAGTACTTGATAAAGTTTATCAAGACGCTCAATAGCGGCTTTGGAACGGGCATTGGTCACTACCCGCTTGGCATCCTTGAGAATTTCGACGGTGCCAAAAAGGTCGCCTACTTTAAGGAGTGCTTCTTTGTCCTTGGCAGGTGCATGAATATGGTCAAGAAGTTCTTCGGCACCGAAATAATTCTTGCCGGAAATAAACTCCCGCAGTTCCAGTTCTGTCTCTTCGTCCAATCCTGCTTCCTCACAAATACCCTTAAAAAACTCCAGGTTGCCAATACTGATCTGGAAATCGGAAAGGCCGGCATGATATAACGCTTCGATGGTCATGGCGATCAGTTCCGCATCGGCATAGACGGAAGCATCTCCAATCAGTTCAGCGCCCATCTGCGTTACTTCTTTTAATTTGCCTTGCAGACTCGAGGTATTGGAAAAGGTATTGCCCTGATAACAAAGACGGATCGGCACATTTTCGTCCATAAAATATTTGGCGGCACATCTGGCAATCGAAGGAGTGAAATCCGGCCTCAAAACCAAGGTGTTTCCCTCTTTGTCAAAGAATTTATAAAGTTCTTTCGAGGGTGTAGTGCCTACTTCTTTGGAAAAAACATCAAAAAATTCAAAGGTTGGCGTTTGAATATCCCGATAGCCATAGCTCCTGATTTTTTCTAATAAAAGACGTTCAACGACAGTCTTTTTCTCTTTTTCTTCTCCATAGATATCTCTGACGCCTTCCGGCGTATGTACCAGTTTTTTACTCATAGTGTCCTCTTTTCCTGATGCTTTTACAAATTAAAGTAGTGACGCATTATCGTGATAATATGTGAAACTCTTTTTACTATACAGAAAAATATATCATCTGTCAACAATTCCTGCTGATAAATAGAATCACCTTAAGGTATTTACGCTACTCTGCCCTGTCTTCCAGATCTCTTTGCAGAATATCCAGATAAGGCACCAGAATCCCGTTTTTTTTCGGCAAAACATAGGCCGGATTCAACTCTTCATACCGAAAACTCTTCCGTCCGCCCTCTTTTGCCCGGTCCCAGAAGAAACGCAGCATTTCATAGGGAAGATAGTAAAAAACATTTTTATGGGTATAGTAGATCAGGAAAAAGGCGATTCCTTTCTGCTTCTCAAACTGTTCCATAAAGGATACCTGATGTTCATGAATATTCTGCAGGGAAAAGGTATCCGTGGCACATTCCTTGGCATCAAAACATACCGGAATCCCCTGCACTGCTCCGATATAATCCACCGTGCTCTTCTGGTCAAAGTATGCAAGCGTGATATGCCGGCTCTCTTTATCAATGGTAATGGGTGTAATGGGAGTGGGGATCTTCTGAATCAAGGCAAGACCATGTTCCAAATATTTCTCATTGGTTCTGTTGATCAGATCCTCCAGGGTTGAACCACGTAGTCCGCGGGAGTTCCAAGTTGCCATAAATGATGCCTCTCCATATCGTTATACTGTAAATGCCTGTCTGGCTGCCTTCTCAAAAAGCACAGGCAGGCCGGTTTGAAATGTCCGGTTACTGATATCTTCAAAAGGTGATTCCAGCTTAGGAAATGTAACCTTATAGGCATGTAAAAGCTGAAACTGTATCTGGCAGGTTCGTTTGTAATAATCATTCCACTCCTTATCCCCATATTTATAATCGCCCAGAAGGGGATGTCCTATGCTCGCCAGATGTGCCCTGATCTGATGAGGTTTGCCGGTAAGCAGTTCCACTTCCAAAAGGGTCTTATCCGCTTCTGCTTTCAGCGGCCGGTATCGGGTCTTAATATAAGCTTCTTTTCCGGAACGAACATCTTCTGCCTGAGGATGAACCTGTATGGAAACTTTATTGTGCTGCCTGTCTTTGCGCAGATATCCTTCCAGAAGTTGAGATTCCTGTATCAGTCCCTTCACATAGAGTTGATAATATTTGTGAAGCGTTCTCTCCTGCAATAAACCGCCCAAAAGCTGGGCGCCCCGCACCGTTTTGGCACACAGCACGATCCCGCTGGTGTTACGGTCAAGACGGTTACAGACGGAAGGCCGGTAAGTATCTAAATCATCTGGGGTTATCTCGCCTTTTGACAAAAGATAACCAAGCAGCCATTCGTTTAAGGAGCTATCCGTGCGTGCCGCTTTCTGGGTCAGAATACCGGCTGGCTTATCGGCCAGCAGTATATGGGTATTTTCATAGAGAATATCCGTTTGAAAATAGGTATGGTAAGCTTTCTGATATTCTTCCGCCGCCTTTGAAGAAGAAAAATCATCAGAATCCGCCTCTGCCTGCCGGCCCATGAATTTTCGCAGTGTTTCTTCCGAAAAATATATGGCAATCTGGTCGCCGTCAATAAGTTTTTCATTTCCTTCGGCTTTTTTGCCGTTTAGTGTTATATTTTTTTTACGCAGCATTTTATGCAAAAAACCTGCTCCTGCCATGGGAAGCAGTTTGTTTAGATACCTGTCCAGACGCTGTCCTGCTTCCAGTTTCGTAATCTCTCTTAGAAACATAGTATTCTCCCGCTAGAGTGAAATGGAATATAGTAACTGCAGAATGTCTGCTTTATTTTTGCTGGTATCTACCTCCAATTTTTCCAATCGACCGAGTCGGTCAACATATTCTGCTTCATCAGAAAAAATATTAACCGTCACATTTTTAATTCCCTCCTGGGAAAGCATCTGTTCTAAGTGTTTTTGTGCATCTTTGCATCCGCACTTAGGATTTTCTGTGATACCGCAGAGAATATTGCCTTTTAAGACCATATGGCTGATGGGATAATTCTTTTGATAGGAAGTAAAATACATATCATACATGGTCTCAAGAACTTCATCATAGCCGCTCACTTTGTTATGCAAAGCGTTGCTGCAGCCTTTAGCCTTTATAAAGATAATGAAATTCACCGCACTTTTACAAGCTGGCAGACAACCTAAAATAGAAACTACCGTAAGCAGATTCCGATTGGTGCCGGTGGTCAGATAGCCGGCCAGATAGATACCGATGCAAAGCAAAAAGAACAGCACTGTTCTGAGTGCTGTGTATAGTTTTCTTTTTTCAAGATAACCGTAAGCGCCTTTGGGTGTCAGGAGTTGTTTGATACTTGCCGTCATACTGCTTGGAATTCCTCTCACTTTAATATACTTTGGTGATTTCTGTTATATCATAAATCTGTTTAAACTGCTGCAGGTCTGCCGCATCCTTGATCAGCATGATTTCACGAAATTCTCCTGTATGCAGATTTTTAAATCCGGCCACCTGTTCTCCGTTACAGATGCTGCATTTTATGACAGGTTTTTCTGTAAGGCTGTCATAGGTGGAATGAATCGGTGGTTTTGGTTTTTTGAAAAACATGTTAGTTCCTTTCCGGAGCAGTGCAGCCTGCCATTTTTTATCTTACGGATAGGCACTGCTCATTGCCTACGTGCAGTATATCACTTTTCCGCGGCGTGGAAAACCTTTTGATAAATATTCTGTACGCTTTGGGTTGTCAGGTATAACAGTTTCATGGGAAGACCGCAGACAGATACTGTCTTTCCGCGTTGACAATCCTGTATTGCCTTGGATACCACACATCCGGTTTCCATCAGGGTAAGTTTTTTGAGACCGTGCAGTGGAGAGTCAGTTCCGTAAGCATGTCCGAGAAACGGCGTATTGACCGGCCCCGGACAGACGGCTGTTACGGTAATGCCACGGCCTTTTAACTCTTGTTCCAATGCCCGGCTTAAGGAATATACATAGGCTTTGGAAGCGGCATAAACCGCAAAGGCTGCCTGGGGAACAAAAGCCGCACCGGAAGAGAATTGTAGAATTTTACTGCCCTTTCTCATGTAGGGCAGACAGATCCTGGTCATACTGGTAAGGGCCGATATATTAAGTTTGATCATAGCATCAATATTCTCCCTGCTCTGTCTGCTGAACACGTCATGACTGCCCACTCCGGCACAGTTTACCAAAACAGTGATGATAGGGTTACTGATGGTAAGAACTTCCTCAAATTGCCGCAACGCTTTTTCGTCGGTCAGGTCAATGGGTATAATGCGGGTTTTACACCGCAAAGTCCCGGACAATTCTTCCAGGGCGTCTTTTCTGCGCGCCAAAAGCCAGATTTCGTCTGTATGTCCAAGTTTCCTGTCCAGTTGTCTGGCAAATTCACGCCCCAATCCGGAGGAGGCACCGGTAATAATAGCAATTTTCATAAGATATCATTCCTTTTTTCGTTTTGTTTTTTCTTATGGATATTTCGGATCGTCTTTTTCTTAGCGGTTTTTTCCCCCTTCTTTTTAGGAGACTGATAAGCGGAAGTATTGATATTACGGGGCTTGATCAGACATTTTGGGCCGAAGCCGATTAAGTCTTTGCGTCCTGCTTTGAGCAGGGCTTCCTGTACCAGTTCGTAATTGCCAGGGTTTCGGTATTGAATCAGTGCCCGCTGCATGGCCTTCTCATGAGGATTACGGCAGACATAGACTTTTCGCCCATCTCGCGGATCTATACCAGTATAGTACATGACCGTGGAGATCGTGGACGGTGTTGGATAAAAATCCTGAACCTGCTCTGGCATATAGCCTAAGTCGCGCAGATACTCAGCCAGTTCGATGGCTTCCTTAAGGGTAGAACCTGGGTGGGAGGACATCAGATACGGCACCAGGAACTGTTTTTTATGAAGCGATTCATTGATTTGATTGTATTTTCTGACAAACTGCTCATAGATGGCTCTGGACGGTTTTCCCATCCGTGACAGCACAGCGTCGCAGACGTGTTCCGGTGCCACTTTGAGCTGGCCGCTCACATGATGTTCCACCAATTCTCGAAAGAAGGTATCGTCTGCATCCGCCAGCAGATAGTCAAAGCGGATACCGGAACGAATAAATACTTTTTTGACTCCCGGCAATGCCCTCAGACTGCGCAGCAGCGTCAGATAATCTTTGTGATCTGCCTGCAGATTCGGACAGGGACTCGGGAAAAGGCATTGTCTGTTCTTACACACACCCTGGGTCAGCTGTTTGGCACAGGACGGATGACGAAAGTTTGCCGTTGGGCCTCCCACATCATGGATATAGCCCTTAAAATCTTTATCCTTTGTCATCAGCTTAGCTTCCCGCAGAAGAGATTCATGACTTCTTGCCTGTACTGTCCTGCCCTGATGAAAGGTCAACGCACAAAAACTACAGCCGCCAAAGCAGCCGCGGCTGCTGATTAAGGAGAATTTGACTTCCGCAATGGCCGGTACTCCGCCCTGAGAGTCGTAAGATGGATGACAGGTGCGCATATAGGGAAGATCGTAGACTGCATCCATCTCCTGCATGGTAAGAGGCGGCTGCGGCGGATTCTGGACCACATAGACACCATCTGGATAAGGCTCAATCAGGGTTTTGCCGTTAAAAGGATCGGTATTCTGATATTGAAACCAAAAACTTTGGGCATATTCTTTCGGATCCGCTTTCATGGTTTCATAGGAAGGCAGTAAAATTTCTTCATAAATTCCGGTAATATCACGGGTCTTGTAGACAGTGCCGGGAATGAACGTGATATCCTGTACGGCGATACCGCCGGCCAGAGCGTCCGCGATTTCCACGATAGACTTCTCTCCCATGCCATAGGAGATCAGATCTGCCTGACTGTCTAACAGAATCGAGCGTTTCAGGCTGTCCGACCAGTAATCATAGTGAGCCATTCTTCTGAGACTGGCTTCAATACCGCCGATGATCACAGGAGAATCTTTATAGACCCGGCGGATCAGATTGCCATAAACTACTGTTGCATGATCCGGCCTTCGCCCTGTTTGACCGCCGGGTGTATAGGCATCGGTCTGACGATGTTTCCTGGATACATAATAATGATTTACCATGGAGTCCATATTACCGCCGGAAATTAAAAACCCAAGACGTGGTTTCCCCAATATGGTAATACTTTGCGGATCTTTCCAGTCCGGTTGGGAAATGATGCCGACCTTATAACCGTGGGCTTCCAAAACACGGCTGATAATGGCATGTCCAAAAGACGGATGATCCACATAGGCGTCACCGATCACATAGACGAAATCAAGCTGTTTACAGCCTGTCTTTTCCATCTCTTTTCTACTGATCGGTAAAAATCCCATATTCCATCAACTCCTTGTAATTGTAGATATAATAATCTGCCAGTCTTCTTTTTTCTTCATCTTGATAGGCAGAATACTGGTCGTAAACTGCACATACCTGCATCCCTGCCAAACGGCCCGCCTGAATACCGGGCACAATATCTTCAAATACCAGACATTCTGTGGGATCAATCTGCAGGGCATCGGAAACAGCCAGGTAGATATCCGGCGCAGGTTTCCCCTTTTCCACCTCACAAGCCGTCATAATACAGTCAAAATAGGATTCCAAGTGATGGGCCCGCACCACGGTTTCCACTAGTTGTCTGGAATTGCTGGTGGCGATACCTAACAGGATATGATGAGCCTTACAATAATCCAGGAATTCTTTCACGCCTTCTTTTAAGGGAACTTCCCGCTCATATTTATCCCAGGCCATATGGTTCCAATCTGCCTTGATCTGTTCCAGACTGTCCGGCAGGGCAAAACGTTCTTTGAAATAAGCGGCAGTTTCTGAGAAACTCATGCCTTCGATATCAGCCTGCAGCTTATCCGGCAGATCAATATGAAACCGTCCCAGATATTCTATGTCGATGGAACGCCAGATCCACATAGAATCCACCATGGAACCGTCCAGATCAAATATTACTGCTTTTATCATTTTTGTTTTCCTTTGTTGAATATATATTAATAACCTTCATACTTGCCATAAAAGGATTATGCCATGTCAAAGTCATCCCTGTGTCTTTGGAAAATGCAGCAGATACTCTCCGCGGCGTTAGGAATTTATCTGATTATACTATTGCTCGCCTACCCTGCCCTGTCTTTGGAATATGCCGCTAAAGGTCTTAAGCTGTGGTTTGATAAGATGATTCCCACATTACTGCCGTTCATGATTCTTTCCGGTATTATGATCCGTATGAATCTCACTCATAAATGTGTGAGAGTATTTCATCCCCTGTTTGGATGTCTCTACGGCACTTCTCCCAATGGCACCTATACCATATTGATGGGGTTCTTGTGCGGGTTCCCCATGGGCGCACGGATTGTGGGAGAATTGCTGGAAGCAGGCAGGATTACCAGAAAAGAAGGGAACCTCCTTTTGGCCTTTTGTAATAACATCGGTCCCATATATTTCTTAAGCTTCGTGGTACCAATGCTGGAGATTCAAAGACCATTCGTTCCTTTTTGTATTATGTATGGAGTACCTCTGCTCTATGGCATGGCGGTCATGCGGATACAGCATGCAGATTTCAAAATCGTATCACCTGAAAATCCTGTAAAGCAGGGACAAAGCATGCCTCTTCTGGCAGCCTTGGATGCCTCTGTTATTTCAGGACTCACAGGCATTGCCAAACTTGGCGGCTATATGGTATTTTTTAACTTGCTGAATATTGTCTTTGTGCCGTTTACCAATCTGCCATCCTTGCTGCAGCACTTTTATAACTGTATTCTGGAAATCACAAGTGGGATTGACCGTTGCGGTCATTTTAATCCGTATATGGTATTGATTCTGCTTCCTTTTGGCGGATTTTCCTGCTTCGCCCAAACTTACAGTATGATTCGGCACACGGATTTATCCTTGCGTCCTTATTTATTCCACAAAATCATGCAGACAGCCATTACAGCCCTTTGCTATTTCCTGTGGCGTCCTTATTGATTCCTGATGCGGATTATCTTTTTCGGCGCCTGCGCTTCCTTCTGCTTCTTATGAGGAGTATGATGGAAAGTGCCATACCTAATACCAGAAGCGCACATACCAGGCATACCGTCAAAAAATATCCAAAAGATACTGGCTGTTTTGGGGCAAAGTCAGATTCTGAAGAAACCTTCCCCTCGTTGGCAGATGGATCCGTTTGCGGCGTTTTGTGAATTTGCCCATTGTCTGCTACAGAGTCCACAGGTTCAAGACCAGATGCCTCCTTAGCCTCGTCAGGCGTTTCAGGGTTAGCTGCAGTTTCTAAAGACTCTGCCTTCTCCTGCTCTGCCGCAATCTCCTCTTCGGTCTTATAATCCATAGAAGGAAGAGACAGCAGATTGCTTTCGGTATAGAGATCATAACCGTTGTAGCCATTGACTACAATCTGAGGCACCATATGCGGAGGTACCTGCATGGTAAAGGTGATCGTATCCTGCGACTTATCGCCCCAGCGCTGAAGCGCTGAAAAAGTCTCTCCGCCGTCATAACTGTAGGTATAATACAACATGCCGCTGTCATAGTCTGTGGCAGAAATCTGTATCGTGACTTCCCCGGTTTCCACATCCTGTGAAACAAGATCTATCAGGCAGACATCCGGCGGTGTGCTGTCGGGTCTCATCGTATAAGCGGGTATCGGTATTTCAAGATTCTGGTAACCGCTGTAATCCACCCCGAGAATATCTGATTTTAAGTTGAAATATTTGGCGGCGGCAGTGGCGTCCAGTCTTCCGAAAGCCTCCCACTGCTGTCGGCCCTCGCAAAAGGAACGGTCATTGTCATGATCCATATGACAGTGCTCAATGAGCACACAGGGAACATCCAGTTCTGAGGCTGTGCGGATGATACCGTAATAATCAATGCCGTCCTTGTTGAGTCTGGTCTTAATCCCTCTGGAATAAAGACCAAGTTCCTGCAGCATCTGCATTTCCACAGACGCAAAACTGTAACCTTTACTGTATTCTTCTCCGAAAGCGGATACCCAGCACTCTGCGCCAAACAGAGTGTGCTCTCTGGACAGATTAAAGTGCAGGCAGAACATAAAATCGGCATTGACGCTCTTGGCAAAGGCGCTTCGTTCTGCCAAAGAAAGCTTCTGATCTCCTGTTCTGGTCAGATAGACTGTGACTCCTTCGTACTTTTCCAGTTCTTCTTTCATGGCATTGGCCACGATGAGATTCATGTCTTTCTCGATAAAGTTTTCATACAGACCGCCTTCCTCATCGCCTCCGTGTCCGGGATCTAAGACAATGACAAGGGAATCTGGTAAGACAGCTTCTTCCGGCAGAGGATTCTCCGCCTGCGCCTGGGGACAGGGGAAGGGAAAAAAATAAATGCCGGCAAATATCAGTAAGAAAGGCAGACCGCATAATATGATATTGTTAAATTTTTTCATAGGTTTCCTATTCCCCTTCTGCACGGTCAGGCTTTGACTGTTCTTTGCTTTGTCCCATCAAATCAAATGCTTACTTGAAAAGAATAAGCCGGCTTCCCTGGAAACCGGCTCCTTACCTCTGGCCATATTATTATGTATTCACATCAGGTTTAATTCCGGGCCGGAATCGGTCTCTCCCTCGGCCTCTTTTAACATCTTCTCCACTTCCACCGGCCGAAGTTCCGCACGGTTTGCTTTGACAATCTCATTGTATCCATTGATCGTATTAAAGAAACTCTCATAGTGTTCTGTGGTGGCCGTGAGGGTGGCAGTCATTGCATTTTCCAGATTAGATAACATATCGTCCAGATACTGCATGGCGGAAGTCCGTACACCGTTGGCCTCCATGGTCGCATTATTTAAAATTTCCTGTGCCTGTGTAGTCGCCATCCGCACCACTTCATTGGCCTGGGCATAAGCCTGCTGCATGATCTCATGTTCATTGATCAGCTCTGTGGTCTGTACCGTGGCATCCTGAATCAGGGCCTCAGCCTTTGCACGGGCATCGTTTAAGATGGCTTCTTTGTTGGAAATAATCTTCTGATACCGTTTAATCTCATCCGGGGTCTTCATGCGGAGCTCTCTTAGCAGCTCGTCGATTTCTTCTTTATTTACGATTATGTTCGTTTTGGATAGAGGCTGGTATTTGCAGCCGTCAATGTAATCTTCAATCTCGTCAATAAGTTGTTCGATTCTACTGCTCATGCTTACTCCTATCTGTTGAAACCATATTTTTGGTAAATCAGTCCGGCTACAAAATCCGGTACGCATTTTGAGATATCCCCGTTAAAGCTGGCAATTTCCTTGACGGTGGAGGAACTAAGATAAGCATACTCCAGACTGGTGGTCAAAAATACCGTGTCAAGGCTGCCATCAGAGAATTTACGGTTGGTCTGTGCAATCTGCAATTCATATTCAAAATCCGTAATCGCGCGAAGACCTCTGATTGCTACATGGACTCCCTTCCTGTCTGCGTAGTCAATTAAAAGACCGCTGAAGGAATCTACGGTCACATTAGGCAGATCTTTGGTCGCTTCTTCTAACATTCTAACACGTTCTTCCACAGAAAACAATGGAGTCTTTGTATTATTATTTAATACACTTACTGTCAATTCATCAAAAATACTGGATGCACGACGAATAATATCCAGATGTCCATAGGTTACCGGATCGAAACTTCCCGGATAAATTGCAGCTCTCATAGCAGATCCTCACATGCTTTTGTACAAAGTTCTGTTATCATATTAAAACACTTTGTCTCAAATGTCTTTATATATTTTTATTTTTTCCAAAAAAATTTTGCGCATTTTTACATTTTCCGGCAAAAAACATGTTTGTTCGTCTTGTAGCGCTTCTCTTTCTCCAGCATATATCCCATTTCCGGCAGATAAGAAAAATCACTGGACAAGGAGGCTTCCGTCACGACCAAAGTATCGGTCGTTACCCAGGGAAATTCCAGCAAAGCCTGTAATACCTGCTTCTCACAGCCTTTGTCATAAGGAGGATCCATATAAATAATATCTACCGCCTGTTCATGGATGGCGTAGAGCGCGCTGACAGCGTCCTGCCGCAGTACAGTGGCTTTTTGTGTAAATTTCGTAAATTGCAGATTGTCTACAATACAGGCCAGTGCCTGCCGGTTATTTTCCGCAAAGTAAGCATGCCTTGCCCCGCGGCTTAAAGCTTCTATGCCAATTCCGCCGCTGCCGCTGAATAAATCCACGAACACAGCATCAGGCAGGTAAGGCTGTAACATATTAAAAAGGGTTTCTTTGATCCGGTCGGTGGTGGGTCTTGTATCCAGACCCGCCGGAGCCTTCAGGGGCAGGCTTCTCGCGGTTCCCGCTATCACTCTCATAGATTGTTCCTTCTTACTTTCCTTAACCCTGGCGGACTTTGACGCCTTTGCCGTCCCGTTTGCCAAGTTTAATTTTATTCAATTCCAGTTCTTTATTGCCATAGGGAATGGACTGTTCCACCGCATTTTGCGAATAGTATACGGCCTCAATCTCATCGGAGGCAGCAAGCCGCATCCCTCGCACACCGATAGCGCCCTTCTTTTTCTCTGGTATCTCTTCCACCGCAAAGCGCAGGAAATAACCGGCTTTTGACTGTAAGATGATGTTGCGCTGCTCTTTGTAAGCGACAACGCTTACAACCTCATCTCCTTCCTGTAACTTGGTGGCTGCCACAGTCCGTTTGGCCACATCGAACTCACCGCCGTCTACAATCTTAAGCATGGCCTGTCTGGTGGCAAAGATGACGCGGTAGAGGTTTAAATCACTCTGACTGGCGGCATACACAAGCGTCTCCTTAGAAGAATCATAGTTACTCACATTGTCCACCGGGACCCCTTTATCGCGGAATTTACCAAAGGGCAGATCCATCACTTTCAGCGTATGGAGTTGTCCGGTATTGGTAAAGAGGCATATCTTACCGGTATTTTTGCAGAGAAAAGCATAACGGTTCTCTGTATCAGCCGCCTCCTTATTGCGCTCATAAGTGGGCAAATCTATGGTTCTGGCATAGCCGAACCGATCCATCAGAAAGACGATATCCATCTCCTCGATTTTCTTTTCCACATAGACAGCCTCGCCGGCGTTGGTAATCTGTGTCCGTCTCTTTCTCTGGTAACTGTCCTTGATGGCATCCAGTTCGTTGATGATGACCTGGGCCATGGAATCCCGTCTTGCCAGGATATCCTCATAGCGATAGATATTGGCCATGGTATCTTCATGCTCGTTGATGAGCGCCTCAATCTCCAGGCCGATCAGTTTATATAAACGCATATCCAGAATGGCGTTGGCCTGCTTTTCACTGAATTGAAGCTGGGCCGCCATCACCTTGGATTCCTTGGATTTAAATTTGATACCCTCTGTCTTACCTTCTACCAGACAAGCCTTTGCCATGGCACGGTCTTTGGAGCCGCGCAGAATCTCGATGATCAGATCGATGACATTGCAGGCTTTGATCAGTCCCTCCTGGATCTCCTTGCGTTCCAGTTCTTTCTCCAGAAGGTTTTTATATTTACGGGCTGTCACTTCGTACTGGAAATTGACACATTCGCGGATGATCTGTTTTAAACCCATGGTTTCCGGCCGGCCATTGCAGATTGCCAGCATATTCACGCCGAAGGTATCTTCCAGACGGGTCTTTTTGTATAACATGTTCTTAAAGTTTTCTACATCCGCATCTTTTTTCAGTTCAATGACAATGCGAATCCCTTCTTTGGAAGACTGGTTGGTGATATCCACAATATCCTGCGTTTTCTTCGTCTCGGCCAAAGATGCCACATCCATCAGGAATTTACCGATATTGGCGCCTATCATGGTATAGGGAATCTCAGTAATGACAAGATTGGTCTTTCCGCCCTTGGCTTTTTCTATTTCTACTTTACCTCTGAGTTTGATCTTGCCGGCCCCTGTCTCATAGATGTCTAACAGTTCATCCTCATTGATGACAATACCTCCGGTGGGAAAATCCGGGCCCTTCACATAGCGCATCAGTTCTCTGGTGGTGATGTTCTCATCCAGCATATAGGCTTTGACGGCATCAATCACTTCCCCCAGATTGTGAGGCGGGATACTGGTAGCCATACCCACCGCGATGCCTTCGGAACCATTGATCAGCAGATTGGGGATTTTCACCGGCAAAACATCAGGCTCCCGCTCTGTCTCGTCAAAATTGGGGATGAAATCCACCACATCTTTATCCAGATCGGACAGAAACGCTTCCTGGGTAATGCGTTCCAGTCTTGCCTCCGTATATCGCATGGCAGCCGCACCGTCTCCCTCGATATTGCCGAAATTACCGTGACCGTCAATTAAGGGCAGGCCCCTTTTGAAATCCTGGGTCATGACTACCAGGGCTTCGTAAATAGAGCTGTCGCCATGAGGGTGATATTTACCCATGGTATCGCCCACAATACGCGCCGATTTACGGTAAGGCCTGTCATATCGTATGCCCAGCTCATACATATCGTAGAGGGTTCTTCTCTGAACCGGTTTCAGCCCGTCACGGACATCCGGCAGTGCCCTTGCTATGATAACGCTCATGGCATAGTCAATGAAGGATTTCTGCATGATATCGGAGTATTCTGTTTTGATGATTCTGTCATTCATAATAATTTAACCTTCTTATATGTTAGATGTCCAGTTCTGCATCCTGCGCATGACGGTAGATAAATTCCTTTCTGGGCGGTACTTCTGTACCCATTAACAGTTCGGTCACCTCAGAGGCCATACGGGCATCTTCTATTTCCACCTGTTTTAACAGCCTTGTATCCGGATCCAGAGTGGTTTCCCAGAGCTGTTCGGCATCCATTTCTCCCAGACCTTTATACCGTTGGAGAGTGAAAGGGCCTTTATGTCGTTTCCGGTATTTTTCCAAAGCCTTGTCATCGTAGAGATACTCTTCCGCTCCTTTGGACGGCATGGCCTTATATAAGGGCGGCATGGCAATGTACACATGCCCCTCATAAATCAGTTCCGGCATAAAACGATAGAATAATGTCAGAAGCAGTGTGGAGATATGGGCCCCGTCCACGTCCGCATCGGCCATAATAATGATTTTGTCATAGCGCAGCCTGCTGATATCAAAATCATTGCCGTAGCCCTCTGAGAATCCACAGCCGAAAGCGTTGATCATGGTCTTGATCTCAGCGTTGGCAAGCACCTTGTCAATACTGGCCTTCTCCACATTTAAAATCTTGCCGCGGATGGGCAGAATCGCCTGATACATACGGTTTCTGGCAGTTTTGGCACTGCCGCCTGCAGAGTCCCCCTCCACAATAAAGATTTCACACTTTGAGGCATCTTTGGATTCACAGTTTGCCAGTTTGCCGTTGGAGTCAAAGGAGAATTTCTGTTTGGTCAAAAGATTGGTCTTGGCTTTTTCTTCTGTTTTACGAATTTTGGCGGCTTTCTCCGCACAGCCGATAATATTCTTTAAGGTTTCCAGATTGCGGTCAAAATAACGTACAATCTCGTCTCCTGTCACTTTACTGACCACCTTGGCGGCGTCCTGGTTGTCCAGTTTGGTCTTGGTCTGTCCTTCAAAACGGGGATCCGGGTGTTTGATGGAGATAACAGCTGTCATACCGTTTCTCACATCCGCGCCGGTGAAATTCACATCTTTTTCTTTCAGGATGTTTAAGCCTCTGGCATAGGTGTTGATCACATTTGTGAACATGGTCTTAAAACCGGTCAGATGTGTACCGCCTTCGGCATTATAAATATTGTTACAGAAACCAAGCACGTTCTCATGAAATTCATTCACATACTGAAAGGCACATTCCACGGTAATGCCTTCCGATTCCCCCTGAAAGTAAATCACATCGTGAATGGTCTCTTTGCTCTTGTTCATATCTTTGATGAAGCCTACGATACCTTCCGGTTCATGGTATTCAATATGCTCTACTTCTTCTCCGCGCTTGTCCTCATAAATAATGGTCAGTTCCGGGTTGAGGTAGGCCGTCTCATGGAGACGGCTTTTTACATCATCTTCTTTGAAACGGGTCTTGTCAAAGATCGTATCATCCGGCAGGAAGTTGATGGTGGTGCCGGACTCTTTCGTCTTTCCCACCACAGGGAGAAGCCCGTCTTTTAACTCCAATGTGGGAATCCCGCGCTCATAATGATCCTCATAGATGGCACCGCCGGTCTTTACGGTCACATGCAGATAGGTGGAAAGCGCATTGACCACGGAGGAGCCTACACCGTGCAGGCCGCCGCTGGTTTTGTAGGCGTCGTTATCAAATTTACCGCCCGCATGTAAGGTGGTAAATACCAGCCGTTCCGCACTGATGCCTTTCTCATGCATCCCCACCGGGATACCTCTTCCGTTATCGGATACCGTAGCGGAACCGTCTGCTTCCAGAGTTACCCGGATGACGGAACAATATCCCGCCAGATGTTCGTCCACCGCATTGTCCATAATCTCATAGATCAGATGGTTGAGCCCCTTGGTGGACACACTGCCGATATACATACCGGGTCTTACCCGGACTGCCTCCAACCCTTCCAGGACAGTGATACTGGAAGCGTCATAGGTATTTGTCTTTGCCATATTTCCTCCATACTGCCGCTTTGCAGCAACCTGTATTTTACCTGTATTTCTGTTTGATTTCAAAAAGGATTTACTCAAAACACGAAAATGCCACCAAATAATTTTATCATATATTTAGTACTTTTGCAAAGCATAAAATACAAGATAAAGTGTTTTTGCAAAAGGTTTCATGCTTATGAAGGACAGCTTCCCGGGGTGTCATCTGTCTCATACAAGTACTCACGTCCTCGTTTCCCGACCCATTTCACAAGATCCATTTCTTTTAAAAGCGGCACCACGCTGGCTGCCAGATCCCTATGTATCTTCGCTGCTTTGGCAAATTCTTTGATGGTAAAGGGTTCCGGCAGATCATAAGGGACTACCTGCATGAAATCCTCTCTGCGCTCTATGAAGATTTCATCGAAAAGTTCCAGGGGCATCCGGTCATAACGGGAGGAACCCCGTTTGCGGTTTTTACTCCATCCATTCAACAGCCGGTACTCATCCATATCCACCAGCGGAAAGGCAAAGGACAGGTTCGGATCTTTCAAAAAAGACTTGATCTTATACAGTTCCGGAAAGGCATGATAGATATTGCCGGTGACGGGCGATTTATGCCGGTCAGAGAGTTCTCCTGTCGTCTCATCCATCCAGATTACCCATTTCACATGAGGAATGGGTAATACTACTGTGACCGGATAAAGGGGCAGAAAAGCCTCCAGTTTCGGCCGCAGCCTGTTAAAATTACCATTCTGAATCTCAATGATCCGTTTCCCGGTATAGATGTCTGCAATATAGCCCTCGATTGGTACCTCATGATAATCTACATCAGGTTCATAATACAACTTCATGACCGCATGGACTGTTTTTTCCTGAAGCGTTCCGAAACCATGGGGATCGTGCTGTTTTAAGAGTACTTTTAATTTGGCGTCTTCAAAAGCTTTTTTATCCATGTTAATCAGTATATCAGATATGGGATAATCGAACAAGTGTTTTATATAAATGTTTTAATATGATTTACACAATTGATTTTTTATAGTATAATAGCTATTATTATGCTTTTATATATCTTAAAGGAAATTGACTATGAACCAGTATATAAAACATATGAAACGCTTCTTTGTGGATGCAAAGAACATTTTGACCGGTAACATGCAGATTACCAACAGATTAAAATTTACGGCCATCATTTTTTCCATTGCGATGGTTCATTTTTTCCTGACGATTATTTTCGGGGGCTTGAAAATTCTGCCTTTGTTTTTCTTCAACATTTGTAGTGTAATTATTTATGTCTCCGGTTTTTGTCTGATCCGCAGGGACATCTATCTGCCGGTCTATTATATTACCTATCTGGAAATCATATTACACTCTTTTGTGGCTACGATCTGCCTTGGCTGGCAGTATGGGTTTGCCCAGTATATCATTGCCATCGTTCCGGTGGGATATTATATCTGTTACACTTTAGACATGAAACAGCATAAAATGCTGATTGCCACTGTTTCTGCATTTGTGGCGGTGCTCTCATTTTTATCCTGTAAGATGCTTTCCTTTATCTGGCAGCCTCTATATCTGATAGAGAATCCTGTCTGGGAGATTGCGCTGTATATCTTTAATTCTATCTGCGTATTTGTATTCCTGATCGTGTTCTCTCTGGTGTTTGTCTTCGAGATTAAGATTACAAACAATCAGCTGAAACACCAAAACGCTGTTTTGGAGCAGCTGGCAAGTACAGACCCGCTGACAGGACTTTATAACCGCAGAAGCATGGATATCTTTCTGTCGCAGGCTATGGAGTCATCTTCCAGTTTCACGTTGATCATGTGCGATATTGATGATTTTAAGAAAATTAACGATACCTATGGACATGATTTCGGAGACGTGGTCCTGCAGGGAATTGCAAAGATTGTGACGTCGCAGATCAGGGAACAGGGCTATGTGTGCCGCTGGGGCGGAGAAGAAATCCTTATCTTGATCAATAACGCATCTTTGGAATCTGTCTATCGTATTTCGGAGAACATTCGCAGGAATGTGGAAAGTCAGATATTTGAATATAATGCGGAACGGGTGCATTGCAGCCTGACGTTAGGCATTGCCGCCCACAATAAAAAAGATACCGTAGAAGAGACCATAACCCAGGCGGATTATAATCTCTACCGCGGTAAACGAAACGGTAAAAATATGGTTATTTTATAAAACTTATCTTATAACTTGTGTGTGTGCCTGTCTCCATGCAGGATTCTTTCACTGTCTGAAGCATCGACAGGCGCTAATCTGCCGCTCTTATCATAATAAGTAAGCAAGGTTGAGTTTTTGGCAATCGTACGGTTTCCGTTGTCTGTCAGCAGACTTAAGACCTGCTCCAAATTTCCGGAACGTAAATATTTTTGAATCTCTCGGTCTCTTTCCGCATCGTTGACCAAGTGGGTCGGTTTATCAGGCGTTGTAACATCTTCCCTGCCTTTTAACGCATAATATTCCTCCGTGTAACGCTCCGCTTCTTCCGGAGACACATCAGCAGACTCCACTACAGGCGGCGGATCATTCCAGATCTTATCAAAAAGGTCTTTCGCATACTGCACAAGTTTCCGGAGGGTATCCTTGACAGAATCCCAGAGTGCGCTTCCGGATGCATGATCAGATAAGGAAGATGTGGCTTCTTTGGCTTGTTTGGCGGCATACTTTGAACCGGGACCGGATAATTCCAGCTTGACACCGCTTTTTTCACGCAGACTGGCCCCTTTTGTCTTCTCATGCAGTTTTTTGTCTTCGCCCTTCTCTTCTTTGGGGGCAGAAAGCGATTCTTCCTTCTGGTGATCGAGGCTGAATTTCTCACTGTCCCCGGATACCTGGGTGGGCTTTTGCCGGCTGTAATCATAACTGGGATGATCGTTATCGCCTACTCTGTATATCATATTCTATTTCCTTATTTCCTGTCATTTCTGGTTGATATAATTGACGAGTCCTTCTGCCGCGATGATTTTCTGCATAAACTCTGGAAATGCCTGCCCCTGATAGGTTGTGTTCCTGGTCAGGTCCGTGATCACGCCCGTATCAAAGTTCACTTCCACTTCATCTCCGGCTTCGATGGCTTTGGCTGCTTCCGGACATTCTACAATGGGAAGACCTATGTTAATCGCATTACGATAAAAAATCCTGGCAAATGTCTCTGCGATCACACAGCTTACCCCGGCTGCCTTGATGGCGATGGGCGCATGTTCTCTGGATGAGCCGCATCCGAAATTTTTCGTAGCCACAATAATATCCCCCGGTTTTACCTTGGTGATAAACTCTTTATCAATATCCTCCATGCAGTGTGCTGCCAGTTCCGCCGGATCGGAAGAATTAAGATAACGTGCCGGAATGATCACATCCGTATCCACATTGTCTCCGTATTTAAAAACAAGTCCCTTTGCTGCTTTCATGCCTGTATTCCTTTCTCTCTATCTCTATTCTGTTGATTGTCTGCATCATGATTCTGGATATCTATTGCCCGAATACGGGTTATATTGCCGGTTCCAACTGACAGGGACAGGAAATCTTACCTGTCACCGCACTGGCGGCCGCTACGGCCGGACTTGCCAGATAGATTTCGGAGTCCACATGTCCCATACGGCCTACAAAGTTGCGGTTTGTGGTGGATACACAGCGTTCTCCCTGGGCCAGAATACCCATATAACCGCCAAGACAAGGACCGCAGGTGGGCGTACTGACAATAGCGCCGGCCTCCACAAATACCTTTAACAGTCCCTCTTCCATGGCTTGTAAATAAATGGCCTGTGTGGCCGGAATGACGATACAGCGCATCCCTTTTGCCACATGTCTGCCTGCTAAGACTTCAGCGGCAATCCGCAGATCATCCAGACGGCCGTTGGTACAGGAACCGATCACCACCTGATCAATCCGGATATCTTCCTTAATCTCATCAATGGTTCTGGTATTCTCGGGCAGATGAGGAAATGCCACCGTGGGTCTTAAGGTACTCAGATTGATGGTATATTCTTCATCATAGACGGCATCTTCGTCCGCCTCGTATATCTTATATGCTCTTGTACTGTGTTCTTTCATATAAGCGATGGCCAGTTCATCTACCGGGAAGATACCGTTCTTGCCGCCGGCTTCTATGGCCATGTTGGCAATGGTGAACCTGTCATCCATAGACAGATTGGCAATGCCGCTTCCCGTAAATTCCATGGACTTATATAAAGCACCGTCCACACCGATCATGCCGATAATATGTAAGATTACGTCTTTCCCGCTGACCCATTTATCCGGTTTGCCGATCAGATGAAATCTGATGGCGGAAGGCACTTTAAACCATGCCTTGCCGGTGGCCATACCGGCAGCCATATCCGTACTGCCCACGCCGGTGGAAAAAGCGCCTAGGGCACCGTAGGTACAGGTATGCGAATCGGCGCCGATGATCACATCGCCCGCCACAGTCAGTCCTTTTTCCGGCAAGAGTGCATGTTCTATCCCCATCTGTCCTACTTCAAAATAATTGGTAATCTCATTTTTACGGGCAAATTCCCGCACACATTTACAATGTTCAGCGGATTTGATATCTTTATTGGGAACAAAGTGATCCGGTACCAAAGCAATCTTGTCCTTATCGAATACACCGTCCGTATTCATCTTTTCCATTTCCTTAATCGCCACAGGACTGGTGATATCATTGCCAAGCACCAGATCCAGATCGGCTTCTATCAACTGTCCGGCCTCTACTTTATCCAGACCGGCATGTGCTGCCAGAATTTTTTGTGTCATTGTCATTCCCATATCCGTTCCTCCTTGTATCCATTAAACTCGGTTTATTTTATCACAGAAACGGCAAAAAAGAAAGGGGCCTAAAGCCCCTTCCACACAATTGTTACTTTAAATAAGTCTCCGTCTGTCTCCACTTTCATCTGGCCCTTCTGCAATTCCACGAAACTGCGGGCAATGGCAAGGCCAAGACCGCTTCCTTCGGTGTTGCGGGAACTGTCTCCTCTGACAAAGCGTTCTGTAAGACTTTCCGGATTAACATTCAGTTCCGCCTTTGAAATATTTTTCAGTTTTATCACCACATCTTCGCCTTGACGGTCCATGCTGACATATACTCTGGTATGAGGCATGGCGTATTTGATGATATTAAGATACAGGTTTTCAAAAATCCGGTAGGTTTTCTGAGAGTCCAGCATCAGGAACTGTTTTTCTTCCGGCATCAGGAAACGGAAAATCAAATCCGCCTGTTCCACTTTATCTTCATATTCCAAATATGCCTGACGCATCAGGTTGCCGATATCTACCCGATCCAACTGTAAGGATATATTTCCGCTGGTGGCTTTGCTCACCTCAAAGAGGTCTTCTATCAAAATCTTTAACCGTCTCGCCTTTGCCGCCAGCACATCCAGATATTCTCTGCGCTGTTCTTCCGTCACTCCTTCTTCCTGCAGCAGTTCAATATATGTGGTAATGGCCGTGAGCGGCGTTTTCAGGTCATGGGAGACATTGGTGATCAGTTCGGTGCGCATACGCTGGCTCTTGACCTCCTCTTCCACCGCTTTGGAAAATCCCTGTTGAATCTCTGCCAGATTACTCTTATAAGATTCAAAGACACCCCAGTCCCCCGTAAACTCTGTCTGCAGATTGCCGTCTGCAATAGACTGCGTAGCGGCAAGCAGGTGACGGTATTGCGCCTGAATGTGTCTGATATATTTCTTTAGGGCAATATAGAGAATTGCCGAATAAAATAATAAGATAAACACACCTGCAAACCATAACATACTCAAAAAGGCAAGGAACAGATAATTGATCACCACAATCTTAAAAAGAACTCTGTTCGTGTTCTTTTCCAGATTCACATGCAGAACTTCTTCCTTCAACTGTTCCACGGTACGGCTGCAGAAAGCTTGGACGGCCTGCCAGACACGGTAACAGATACTTCTCTCCTTCAGGTATCGTTTCAGTCCCAGGGTGTGCACCTGTGCCAGTCCCGTCACCAGGATGTACCAGAATCCAAACATAAGATACAAACATAATACGTTGATCCCGACAACGATCATTTCAACCGTATTCATGGACAGATCCGGCAGATAAGAGCGTATCATGGCAGGCATATCTGCATCTGCGCCGCCTTCCATGCTGTACATCACCATTTCTATTGCAAAAGTACCCATAAAACCAAACAGTACCACCAGGATTACCAGCAGAATTTCCAGATGAAGCCCCAAAATCCACAGCTCATGCAGATGATAGTGCTTAGATAAAGGCAAAAGCAGTGCCAGAATACCCAGTATCAGCAAAAACATCTGAAAGACATTTGATACGCCCACAGAATTATAGGCGCTCCAGGAGTCAATCTCCTGCTGATAATAATCGGCGTTTATAAGATATTCTTTCTGCTCCTGTGTGAGCGCATAACAGACCGTACAGTTTCTTGGCGTGTTATTTACCTGAATATTGGAGCGTATCATGTTTCCAACGCTGTCGTAATAATAAAAATCTTCCTTGGATATCATCACGGCCAAAGTGTCGTCATCATAATAATCATAAAGTGATCTTTCCAGATAACTGCTCCTCATGACTCGCTGCACGTTTTTTAAAAGACTTTCGGAGTCTTCGCCTTTGACCCATACATGTTCCAGGTATCCGGCATTGTCGTAGCTCATTTTAATGTAATAGGGATAACTGGATCGTATTTCTGAAGAGGCATCCTCGGTGCCAAGCTGTTTCAAATCTTTGCCTGTGTTGGTAATTTCTGTGCCGCTTATATGGTCCGTGATCTGATAATCTATGGTGTGATTGAGATTTCCCCAGAAATCATCTTCCCAGCCCTTCAGCATTTCATACAGTTTCCGCCCGGCATATGTGTCGGCGCTCTCTCCGTCAAAATAAAAATAATCGGAACCGGTACTGGAAGGTTCTTTGGTCACAGTAAGATAAATATCCTGATAGCGGAGAGGCTTTCCGGTCACCTGTTCTTGCAGATCCTTATAAAGTATGGTATTCCCCTGGTAGAGATCTCGCAGGAACTGTTCATTTTCCATCACATCCGTTTTATATCTGGCTTCCAGGGAAGCTGCCCGTTCCCGAAACATCGGATATAGCAACACAAATAAAATAGATGCTACTAAAAGGATAAACAGCACGGCAAAGATATCTGCTCTTTTGGTTTTATTGTCTTTCGATTTTGTATCCAATACCCCACACCACCTTCAAATATTTGGGTTCCCGGGGATTGAGTTCTATCTTCTCCCGGATTTTTCTGACATGTACCATGATCGTGTCTGTGTTAATGGCCTGTTCGTTCCAGACGCGCTCGTAAATTTCTTCCGCCGAAAACACCCGGCCGGGATTTTTCATCAGAAGCAGCAATATTTTAAACTCTATGGGCGTCAGTTTCACAGGCTTGCCGTCCACAAAAACTTCCACCGTCTCTTCATGCAGTTCCAGGCCGCCGATGATATAGACTTTATCATCCTGTTTCTCTTTGCCCATCATCTCCAAGAAACGTCCGTACCGCCGCAGATGAGAATTGACTCTTGCCAGAAGTTCCATGGTGGTAAAGGGCTTTGTCACATAATCGTCTGCTCCCATGTTAAGCCCCATGATCTTATCCACTTCCTCGGACTTGGCAGAAAGCATGATCACCGGAAATTCATATCCCAGTTCCCGCACCCGCATCATCATATTGATGCCGTCCATCCGCGGCATCATCACGTCTACGATGGCCAGATGAATCTCTTCTTTCTCAATCTGCTTAAGTCCTTCGATGCCGTCAGCTGCCTGAAACACGATATAACCCTGGTTTTTTAAATAGATTTCAATACCTTCCCGAATCTCCTTGTCATCCTCAACTATCAGAATATGATATGTGTCCATCTGTAAACCTCCTCCTACACAGCCTATAGTAAGCAGTATAACATAATCTACCCTATTCTGGCAGGCTGTCTGTAGAATCCGGCATGCCGTGTCTCATAATTCCATAAGACTTCATGGTAACAGGCGGCAGCCTTTCTGGCTATCTTTATGCAGTCATAGGCGCCCGCTGTTTCTTTGGCACCGCGGCGCAGGATATCTAATTCATTTTGGGACAGGATATCCATCAATTTGTGGGCAAAAACATGTTCATCATACAGAATGTCCTTAGACCTGTCACCGGACACATCCGTCATATAGCCGTTTATGCCATTTACCACAATGTCCTTTGTACCGGTAGCGCACAGTGCCAGTACAGGCGTTCCGGCCGCCATTGCCTCAAGCAGCACAATTCCCTGGGTCTCAGAAAGGGAAGAAAAAAGGAACAGATCGCTGGCGAGGCAATACTCTTTGATATCTTCGTTGGGCACTTCCCCCACCAGGATGATTTCTTCTGTCAGGGACAGTTCTGCAATCCGTCTGCACAGCCTGTCCCGGTAAGGCCCTTTGCCGATCATAAGAAGCTTAAAACAGGCACCGGCTTTTTGTTTGTATATAGCCAGACTTTCCAACAGAAATTCCAGGTTCTTTTCTTTGGCCAGACGGGCGACAGTACAGAACAGGAAAGGTCTTCCATCACAGAACTTTGTGCGCAAAAAAGCCGCTTTTGATGCATCGGGATGAAAACTTTGGCCGGACAATCCTGTGGGAAGTACCTCTATGGGTACGCTGATACCGATTTCTTTCAGGTAGGCCCGGATGTTCGGGGTAGGGGCGAATACCATATTGCAGGCGCCAAGAGTTCTCTGTAAGTACACAGGCAGAAATCTCTGTAAGCCGGAAAGTCCCACATAGTGCAGATACTGCTCATATCGGGTGTGATACGTACAGACAATCGGCACATGGTACTTTCTGGAAAGATAGCGGGCCGTTGTCCCGATCAGCATGGGATGGTGGACATGGATCACATCAAAATTTCCTTCCCGGAATTTCTTTTCAATCTTCGGATCCAGGCTGTTCGGCACAGAAAAACCGCCTGCCACACCCTTTAATAATGCCCCGTATCTGACCACATCTTCCTCTTTCGGCTGCCTGTCATAACTGGGAGCAAATACGACTACCTGATGTCCGAGAACCCGCAGACTCTCAGACAATTTTTCAACAGAGACCGGAACCCCTGCCACAAAAGGTTTATAGTTGTTTGTCATCATCGCAATTTTCATGGCTGTCTTATCCTCTCTTTTCCTAAAGTCAGATGAAGTATCTTAACAGCATGTCACCCAGAAAATAACCGGCACCCACAAATACCAGATTCCATAGGAGAATCCCCAAAGCAGAACTTACGATATATTTCGCCATATTCATTTTGGAAATACCGGCCGGAATGGAAATCAGTGTCCGGAGCATGGGAATCAGCTTGCTTACAAAGATCCCCAGACTTCCCTTCTGCCGTACCCATTCTAATTTGGCTTCTATTGCCGGCCTTTGTCTGGGAAACTTATTCAGATACTTTTGCAGAACAAAATCACCGCCGGTATACCCGATAAAATACAAGATCAGACTTCCCGTAAGCCCTGCCGCTACCGTAATCAGGAGTGCAGTCGGAAAAAGGATCTGTCCTTTCGCTGCCCAGATTCCTGCAAGCGGCATAATAACGCCTGCAGGGAAACCAGGCAGATTCAGATACTCCAGAAGAACAATCACAAAAATTGCAATTCCTCCATACCTGGTAAAATATGCCAGGATGATTTCAGCTGTCATAAAATACTCCTCCTTTTATGTATTACGCTTATCCGAGTCCGCAAAGCGGATCTCGTAAGGTTAATTTGCAAAGCAAATTTACCTTTATGAACGAGACAGCCTGTCTATTTGCTTCAACAATTACAATATATCTTTTATTTCTAAACAGAAACAAGACGCACTTCTTAATATTTTCTAAACAAATCCGCAGGAAATTATTAGGAGACCGGCAGATAAGCGGCCGGGACGCACAGAAAAAGCCGTGCAATAACAAATCTGTCATTGCACGGCCTCTTATAGAAATTTTTACGCTTATCCGAGTCCGCGAAGCGGATCTCGCAATCGAGCTTGCTCGATTTGTTATTCTTACGAAGTAAATTTACTTTATAGCATTTCGTTTAACATCTCATCCATAGAACGATGAATAATATACTGATAAACCGTAGCCATTTCCTCCGAAGAAATGACCATATCTTTACGAATCCATGTCATCACCACAAAGGTCAAAGACTGGGCATAATATTCCGCCACAATCTCCGGCGTCATCCATGGATAAGGAAAAGTCCTGTCTTCACAGCGTGTACTGATATAACCAAACAACATTTCCCAGATACATTTGCGGACAATACTTTCAAAGGAATTCTGCCCTTCCATTTTTGCCGCCCGGATACAGAATTCTTTCATCTTCAGCGCATTGGTAAAGATAAGTACCAGGGCGTCTTCTAAACGGCCTTGCTTAAGTTGGGGAAAAAGAGGTCCCAACAGTTCGTTTTTGACAATCCATTCCAACAGATCGTATTTATCCTGAAAGTGATTGTAAAACGTTGGTCTTATCACACCTGCCCCATCCGTAATGTCCTTAATGGTAATTTTTTCTATAGGCATTTTCAAGATAAGCTGCTTAAAACTTTCCGAAAGCCTCTGGTCTACATTGATTTTGGAATCCATGTGCACCCCTGCTTTACGTTAGTTATTGATAAGTTTGTCCTCACCGTTCCAGCTATAAAGTTTCCGGATCTCCTCGCCCACTAATTCTGACGGGTGCTCGGAAGCCAATTTCCGCATAGCCTTGAAGTGTACCTGACCGCCGGCAGAAGACATATCAAGCAGGAAGTCCTTGGCAAAAGTACCATCCTGGATATCGGAAAGAATCTTCTTCATGGTCTTCTTGGTCTCTTCCGTGATAATCTTCGGACCGGTGATATAATCGCCGTACTCAGCGGTATTGGAGATGGAATAACGCATCCCGGCAAAACCGGACTGATAAATCAGATCCACGATCAGTTTCATCTCATGAATACACTCAAAGTAAGCATTTCTCGGATCATATCCGGCTTCTACCAGAGTCTCAAAGCCTGCCTGCATCAGTGCACATACACCGCCGCATAAAACGGCCTGCTCGCCAAACAGATCTGTCTCTGTCTCTGTTCTGAAAGTAGTCTCCAGAACACCTGCCCTTGCACCGCCGATTGCCAGTGCATAAGCCAGTGCTATATCCTGTGCTTTGCCGGTAGCATCCTGATGAACGGCAACCAGACAGGGAACTCCTTTTCCGGCCTGATACTCGCTTCTCACTGTATGTCCGGGTCCTTTAGGTGCAATCATGGTTACATCCACATCCTTAGGCGGAACAATACAGCCAAAATGGATATTAAAGCCATGTGCAAACATCAGCATATTTCCCGCTTCCAGATTGGGTTCAATATCTTTCTTATACATAGCGGCCTGTAATTCATCGTTGATCAGAATCATGATGATATCCGCCTTCTTAGCAGCTTCTGCCGCCGTATATACCTCAAATCCCTGTGCCTCGGCTTTGGCCCATGATTTGGAGCCTTCATAAAGACCTATGATTACGTGACAGCCTGACTCTTTCGCATTGAGCGCATGTGCATGCCCCTGACTGCCATAACCGATCACAGCAATCGTCTTGCCATCTAAAAGAGATAAATTACAGTCTTCCTGGTAAAAAATTTTTGCCATTGTCTTGTCCTCCATTTAACTATTGAAAAATTAATTTGTAATATAACTGAAAGGGATACCCCTTGAGCTAACAAAAATCATAGGTACGTGACATTTTCTATGCCTCTCCCCAGTCCCGCGATACCGGTACGCGCCAGTTCCAGAATTTCGTAACCGTCTAACAGACTGATAAAAGCCTCTATTTTATCCTGATTACCAGTCAATTCTATGATCAGACTTTCCGTGGACACATCTATAATTTTGGCACGGAAAATATCGGCCACAGAGATGACTCCCTGCCTTTCCTGTGCAGAAGCTTTTACTTTGATAAGAACCAGCTCTCTATATACGCTCCCGCCAGGATGCAGTTCTTTGATATCCCGCACATCAATCAGTTTGGCCACCTGTTTTTCAATCTGATCTAAGATCTCATCGTCACCGGAAGTAACGATGGTGATTCGGGTATAACGGGGATCCGCAGTCACACCCGCCGTAATGCTGTCGATATTGTAGCCGCGTCTGGAAAACAAGCCTGCAATTCTGCTAAGAACACCGGATGTATTGTCAACTAACAACTGAAATACTTTTTTTTGCATAGAATCGTGCCTTCCTTTTATTTACTATACGAACACTGTCAATAATTGTAGCAACTTCAATAAAAAAAGTCAAATTTAATTCTCCGTCTCCAGACATTTCTGTAGAGCCAACGTTCCCGTACGGGCCATCTCTACAATACTGATTCCCTGCATCATACCGATGAACAGCCGGATGCGTTCCGGTACGTCGCAGATCTGTATGATCATCATATTTTTAGACATATCTACGATGTCGGCGTCCATAATCTCACAGGTTTCCATGATATCGCGCCGATTACTTTTGTTGTATTTGACTTTCATTAACATCAGTTCGCGGCTTACGCTTTGCGGTTCATCAAATGTTTTGACCTTGATCACGTCTATCTTTTTGTTGAGCTGTTTCTCAATCTGTTCCATGGTACGCTGATCGCCGGAACTTACGATGGTCATGCGGGAAACGGCCGAGTCTTCTGTCTCTCCCACTGCCAGACTGTCAATGTTAAAACATCTTCTCGAAAACAGGCCGGCTACTTTGCACAGTACACCGGATCTGTTCTCCACCAATACGGAATAAATTTTCTTCATCTTTTACCTCTCCTTTTGCTCCTGTATAGGAGCATCCGTTTATCAGACAAGATCCATGGGATCGATAAGACATTCCAGCAATACGGATTCATCGTTCTCTAAAAAGGCTTTGATCGTATCTGCCGCGCCTTCCATAGTGTGCTGTCTCATAAATTTCATGTCATAGGCAGCCGAAAGTTTCTCCAAGTCCGGACTGCCGGACAGATCAACCACTGAGTAGTTGTCCTTATAAGTAAAGTGCTGGTATTGCCGTACCATACCCAGATAGTTGTTCTTGAGAACAATGATCTTGACGGGAACATCGAACTGCCGCATAGTGGCAAGTTCCATCATGGACATCTGGAAAGAACCGTCACCGCAGACAGCCACTACCTGACGCTTTTTATCCGCCAGCTTGGCACCCATGGCTGCCGGAATAGAATATCCCATGGTTCCCATGCCGCCGGTGGTAAGGAAACGGCCATTTTTGACAATATGATATCCGCAAGACCAGATCTGGTTCTGTCCAACATCCGCTACATATACGGCATCCTCTTCCATAGCTTCCGAGAGCATGGTAATAAAGGCTGCCGGATCCACATAGTCCGGATTCGGTTTGCGGACAGGCTGCATGGTATCCCGATACCCGTTTAATACCTGAATCCATTCTTCATGCTCACAGACAAAGTCTTCTTTCAGAATATCTTCAAAAATATGTCTGGCATCCCCCACAAGCGGAATGGCAGGCCCCACGTTCTTACCGATTTCTGCAGGATCCACGTCAATATGAATGAGTACTTTATTTTCTGTGATCAAGTCCGGCTGGTTCACTGCCCGATCCGCTACCCGTGCACCTACCATAAGAAGCAGGTCCGATTCGTTCATTGCACGATTGGCATATGGTTTGCCGTTATTGCCTACCATACCATAGTACATCGGATGTCTGGTAGGCATGACGCCTATCCCCATCATGGTAGATACTACCGGAATCTGATATTTATCTGCAAAATTTCTAAGTTCTTCCTCCGCATGGCTCAAAAGGACACCGCCGCCTGCACAGATAATGGGACGTTTTGCCCTCTCCAGTTCCCGGATAACTTTCTTGATCTGCGCCATATTCCCCTTCACGGTAGGTTTATAGGTCCGCATACTGACTTCTTCGGGATACTTAAATTTATTTACCAGACTATTTTGCACATCAATGGGAACATCGATCAGTACAGGCCCTTTTCGTCCGGTATTGGCCAGATGAAAAGCTTCTTTAAAGACACGGGGAATATCGTTTACATCTTTTACCAGGTAACTGTATTTGACGAAAGACTCCACGGCACCGGTGATATCTGCCTCCTGAAAAACATCTGACCCCAAAAGTTCACTGTTTACCTGCCCTGTGATACATACCAGAGGAATACTGTCCGCGAAGGCGGTAGCAACGCCTGTAATCAGATTCGTGGCACCGGGGCCGGAAGTGACCGCACATACGCCTACTTTACCGGATACCCTGGCAAGTCCGCTGGCAGCATGTGCCGCATTTTGCTCCGTACGGATTAAAATTGTCTGTATATCAGAATCTAAGATACTGTTGTAGAAAGGGCATATGGCCACGCCAGGATAGCCGAACACATATTCCACGCCCTCCGCTTCCAGACATTTTACGATTGCATCAGCACCTATCATATTTCTATCTTTGCTCCTTTCCTGATATGATCAATTTGTCTATTCTTTTATCTGTAAGAGTTTTTTGGTCAGTTTTACCGCATCCGCTGCATCCTTGGAATATCCATCCGCTCCAATCTCATCTGCATATTCCTGGGTAATAACAGCACCGCCAATGATGATTTTGGCCTGCACTTTTTGCTGTTTCGCATATTGGATTACATGCCGCATTTGCTGCATGGTAGTGGTCATCAAGGCAGAAAGTGCTATCACTTGGGCATCATACTTCCTGGCCGCTTCAATAATTTGTTCTTTGGGAACATCTTTTCCCAGATCGATCACTCGAAAACCATAATTTTTCAACATCAGGGCCACCAGATTCTTGCCGATGTCGTGAATATCGCCCTCCACGGTAGCGATTACCACTGTTGGCATATCTGCTCCTGTATGAGCCTGCAGGAGAATGGGTTCCATATGCTCAATGGAAGCTTTCATAGCCTCGGCGCTGGCAATTAACTGGGGCAGAAAATATTTTCCTTTATCAAAAAGCTCACCCACTTCATTGATGGCAGGAAGCAGGATCCCGTCTAATAAGTCTTTGGCCTCATGTCCTTTGGAAAGCGCCTCTTTTGTATCTTCCACAATGATATTTTTATTTCCTTTGAGCACATCCGCATAGAGTTTATCGGTAATGGAAGAAACAGTGCTCTCCTGGGCCGGTGTCCTAAGTCTGATTCCGGTCTGCGGTACCACCACCTCACCAAGCGCTTCTCTTTTCTCTTTCAGGGCCTCCATCAGCTGAATATAACGAATATCCGCGCCCTGCTTATGAAGAAGCAGGTCAGATGCAAAGGCACAGCTTACCAGCAGTTCCTGAGAAGGATTGGCAATCGCCATGGTCAGTCCTGCCTGAATCGCCATGGTCAGGAAACTGGCATTGATAAAACTCCTTTCCGGCAGACCGAATGAGATATTGGACAGGCCGCAGATTGTAGCAAGGCCGTTCTTCTTACAGTACCTGATGGTATCCAGGGTATCTGTGGCAGCCGTCTTGTTTGCACCAACCGTAGCTACCAGACCATCTACGATGATATCTTCTTTGGTCAGCCCGAGGTCAAAAGCTTTCTCTTCTATGCGTTCTATGATAGAAATCTTTTCAGCAAGATCCTTCGGCAGTCCCTCATCCGATAAAGGCAGCAAAATAAACATGGCGCCGTATTTCTTTGCCAGAGGAAGCAGCGCATCCACTTTTGCTTTTTCATAAGAAATAGAATTGATCAGCGCCCGTCCCGGATATCTGCGAAGGGCGGCTTCTATCACATCCACATGGCTTGAGTCAATGGAAAGCGGCAGATTGGTAATACCGCCTATGGTTTCCAGAGCCTGCAGCATCATTGCCTTTTCATCAATGCCGCTCATGCCCATATTGACATCCAGGATACCGGCGCCGCAGGCTTCCTGCTCCTGCGCGAAAGCTGATACCATTTCCATGGAGCCTGCCCGAAGATCAGCCTGTAATTTTTTCTTACCGGTTGGATTGATTCGTTCTCCCACAATAATAAAATTATCTGTCAGATCAAAAGATACGGTCTGCCGTTCACTGGTCAAAAATCTTTTACCGGATTTTGTACGGGAGGAAACAGGCATATCTCCCACCTGTTTTTTGCTCTCTCTGATATAGTCCGGCGTAGTACCGCAGCAGCCTCCGAGAATGGAGGCACCGGCCGCTACAATTTCTTTCATACAAACACCGAAAGTCTTTGCATCCATATCATATACGGTATTGCCTGCCGCATCTAAAGAAGGCAGGCCGGCATTAGGCTTGGCAATAATCGGCAGTGTGCATACCTCTGCCATGCGCCGCACGACATCCACCATCTTGTCAGGCCCGGTAGAACAATTGACCCCTACCGCCGCAACACCCAGTCCTTCCAGTACCACGGCAGCTGTCACCGCATCTGTTCCATACAGAGTTCTGCCGTCGGACTCAAAAGTAAGGGTAGCCATAACTGCCAGATCACAGACTTCCTTTGCAGCGATGACTGCCGCCCTTGTCTCCTGCAGACTCATCATGGTCTCTACCACCAAAAGGTCCACACCGGCCTCCACCAGATAACCGATCTGCTCTTTATATACATCGACCAGTTCTTCAAAGTCCATTCTGCCTATCGGTGCAAGCTGTTCGCCTGTCATGGTGATATCTCCGGCCACATAGGCACTTTCACCGGCAGCCTCTTTGGACAGCGCCACCAGGTCATGATTGATCTGCCGGATATGCTGCTCCAAACCATATTCTTTTAGCTTAATCCTATTTGCCGTAAAGGTAGGGGTATAGATAATCCTGCTTCCGGCGCTTATGAATTCTTTTTGCAGGGCAATGAGAATTTCTTTATGCTCTAAAATCCATTGTTCCGGACATACGCCTGTGGGCATCCCGCTTTTTTGCAGGTTGGAACCGGTAGCACCGTCCAAAAAAATCGGCCTGTCCTGTAACAAGGAACTGAATGTATTCCTGTCCATATTATTCTTCGGCCTCCTCGGAAGGTTCTTCATAAAAGACGGTATCATCCGTGTCAAAATCGTCTTCCGAAGGTTCCGCGTCAGAAGAATCTCCGTCCTCTTCCGTAGACGTTTCCTCATCTTCTTCCTCTGTTTTATTTAAGAAACCGCCGCCAAAGATACCTTCTTCCTCCGTGTAAGTAACGCCTTCTCCTTCGGGAATCTCTCCATGCAGAATGGTAATGATATACTGGATTCTGATGTTGGCCCGTTCATAATACTCCAACGCAGCCTGTCCTAAAGCCTCGTCATAAGTATCGCCTTCATAGGCTGAATGGAATAAAGACACCGCTTCTTTCATGTTCTCGTCAGCTTCATCCGCCAGACTCTCAGCCGCGGAGAACTGCTCCGGCACTTCCAATTCCGCCATCCAGGTAATCTCATTTTGCAGACCGTCCAGATAGGCGAGAAGCTGTGATACCGCATCTTCCGAATTGGGATCGATGGAATTCATGTTATCGTTATAAGCGGCTGCATTTTCAAAGAAGGTATTCATATCCTCCTGATAAGCTGTTAAAGCTTCATCCTCACCACATGCTGTCAATAAAAATCCGCACACAACAGCGGCACCTAAAATCTTATATTTTTTCAAAATATTCCCCTCCGGCATAGTCTTATCTAATGTATAGGCACTATTCTATTCCCTATTTAAACATAGTACTGACTTCCCGCCGTTTCGTCAACCCATTTTTCCTCTGGTTCTATAAATAGAAAGAGGCAGATAATCCCATTTTCATGGATTTTCCGCCCCATTTTATAACCAATACCGGTTCCCTTTTTCTGCTTTATCATACGAATTTATCAAAAAGAAATTTCACAGTCCGGTTCTACTTTCTTGCAGGCTTTTAAAACCTGTTTCATGACAGATTTTTCATCGGAGCCCTCCGCAAATTCCACTTTCATCTTCTGGGTCATAAAACTGACGGTTGCATCGATAACCCCTTCCGTCTTTTTGGCAGCCTCCTGCATTTTCTCCGCGCAGTTTGCACAGTCTACTTCAATCTTATAAGTCTTGCCCATGGTATTCTCCCTTCTGTTTTTATCATTCTAGGCAATTGCGAAACGCTTTTACAGTTGTTGAAATTGTACAAATAGTATAATCAACGCAGACACGCTTGCGCTCCGCTCAAAACGCAGCAGTACTAGGCTCGAAAATACCTCGCCAAGTACTGGCGTTTTTCAAGGGTCTGCTTATGATTATACTATTTG
>DKZA01000028.1:35600-35741 GCA_002492525.1 Lachnospiraceae bacterium UBA7086
TGAGTTTCGCAATTACCTATTTATCATTCTTCTACATGCTCCATACCCATGCTGAGAATCTGCTTAATATGTTCATCGTCCAGAGAATAAAAAACAGATTTCCCTTCTCTGCGAAATTTTACCAGTTTGGATGTCTTTAAA
>DKZA01000028.1:36051-36195 GCA_002492525.1 Lachnospiraceae bacterium UBA7086
TTTACCAGTTTGGATGTCTTTAAAATCCGTAACTGATGGCTGACGGATGACTGACTTAAATGCAGCAGTTTTGCGATATCATTCACGCACAGCTCTGTTTCAAACATGGCATATAAGATTTTGATTCTGGTAGAATCCCCAAAA
>DKZA01000028.1:36478-36788 GCA_002492525.1 Lachnospiraceae bacterium UBA7086
GATTCTGGTAGAATCCCCAAAAACTTTAAATAATTCAGCCAAGTCATAAAGTACTTCGTCCGCAGGCTGTTTATCCAGGACCGCTTTCACCAACTCTTCATTAACTTCCAGATACTCCTTTTCTTCCATTCTCTTTGTACCCTTCTTTTTAATATTTCAACATATGTTTACTTGTTCATATTATAATGCATTATATGTATCATGTCAATCTTTTTCTGACCTTGGTTATTATCTGCTCAGGCGGCGTTACAAACTAAGGTATGAAAAATAACTATCTGCACCTAAAAAAAGTAAATTTGCTCCGCAAATT
>DKZA01000040.1:0-69947 GCA_002492525.1 Lachnospiraceae bacterium UBA7086
CAAAAAAAGGTTGAAATTTTTAATGGAGTGAAAAATTCAAAAATAACTGTTGACACATGAATTAATTTGCTGTATCATGACAAAATATATCAAAGGCTATGAAGAGAAGAGTAAGTAGTTAGATATGTTACAGAGAACCTGATAAGGTGAGAACAGGCGCAAAAGGAACTACTGAAAATGGTCTCGGAGCTGCGTACCGAAGCTGTTATGCCAAGGCTGCGACGGGTGCACCCGTTATAGTGATAGACTATCGATGAATCATTTCTCATCCGTAGTTGATAAGGCTTATGTCGTGAGGTATAAGTGAATTTAGGGTGGTAACACGAAGCTGATGCTCTCGTCCCTGAAAAAGAAATTTTTCAGAGAGGAGGGTTTTTTTCGTACAAAAAAAGAAGTTATCACTATAAAATGGAAAGGAAATGAGGTATGTAAAATGAGACAAATATTAATTGGCGGTGCATGGCCATATGCAAATGGTTCATTGCACATAGGACATATTGCAGGATTATTACCGGGAGATGTGTTGGCAAGATATCACAGAGCAATAGGGGACAAAGTATATTTTGTTTCGGGAAGTGATTGTCATGGTACCCCTGTAGCAATCAGAGCAAAACAAGAAAACAAAACACCGCAAGAGGTCAGTGACTTTTATCATGAAGAGTTTGCAGAGTGCTTTGCGCGATTAGGATTTAGTTATGATGCCTATATTAAAACATCTGCAAAGGAGCATAAAGATTTTGTGAGAGAGTTTCATAGGAAATTGTATGAAAGTCCATATGTGTACGAAAAGGAAGCTCCGCAGGCTTATTGTGAAAGTTGTAAGACATTTCTGGCAGATCGTTTTGTATTAGGGAAATGCCCTCAATGTGGAAGTGATACCAGAGGCGATCAATGTGATTCTTGTGGTACCGTTTTAGAACCGGAAACACTTATAGAACCTAAATGTGCTGTATGCGGAAAGACAATTGCTTTCAAAAACTCTACCCATTTGTACATTGCTATTTCAAAGCTGCGCTCAGAGTTAGAAGCACTGGTTGAAAATCATCCTGAATGGCGCAAAAATGCCATTGCATTTACAAAGCGATACATTAACGAAGGATTAAGAGACAGAGCACTGACCAGAGATTTGGATTGGGGAATAAGCGTACCTAAGGAGGGATATGAAAATAAAACAATTTATATATGGGCGGAAAATGTATTAGGTTATCTATCAGCAAGCAGGGTGACTGTTGGAGAGAATACAAATGCTTTTGCCAGGTTATGGGGAAAAGATGCCAAACATTATTATGTGCATGGAAAGGATAATATTCCATTCCATACTATTATATTACCAGCACTATTGCTGGGAAACGGGGAAGCATGGCATTTACCGGATCAGATTGTGTCCAGTGAGTATTTGACTTTGGAAGGCAGGAAAATATCTACAAGTCAAAATTATGCAATATGGGTGAAGGATTTGTTAGATAATTATGAAGCCGATTCTATTCGATATTTTTTTATTGCAAATGGCCCTGAGAAAAAGGATGCAGATTTTTCGTGGAGAGAATATGTTCGTAATCATAACGGCGAATTGCTTGGAGCATATGGAAATTTTGTGAATCGGACATTGGCATTTATAGAAAAATATTGTGATGGTGTTGTCCCCCAGGGAAACAATAATATGGAATTGGAGAATCAAATAGATCGTCTGTATATCGCTGTAGGAAAGCTTATAGAAAGTGGATATTTTAAGGATGCGATCAATGAGATTTTTGATTTTGTAAGAAATGCAAATAAGTTTTTTGATGCAGAGCAGCCCTGGATTACACGAAATACTGATAAAATTGCTTGCGATAACACACTTTATCAATGTGTGCAGATCATAGCAAACTTAGCAGTTTTGCTTTCGCCTTTTTTGCCTTTTTCTTCGGAAAAAGTACTGAAATGGCTGCATATAAGTAACAAGTGGGAAAGGCAGCATGTTGCAAGCGGCTATTTGCTTCCGGAGGTTGAAATATTGTTCCAGAGGATTGATAAGAAAGTAATTGAGAAAGAAACAGAAAAATTAAAGGCTGTTTTATAGCGGAAAGGAACTGCAGATGAAGGGGCAATCATCTCGCCCCTTCATGTCTGTTTCGGTTTTGGGAAAATTTTCATCAAAATGCATTGGCACCGATACAGCCGAGATTCGCCCGCAGGCGAATCTCGAGGAGATAATTCCTCCGGAATTTTCTCCTATTCTTGGCTCCTGATTCTTTCAATCAAGCTCTCCTTTTCCACTTTTTTATTGATGTAAAGTGTTATTGCGGTCTGGCCGCCAAGCAATACCAGCACAAGAAGGATGGTTTCTAAAAGCGGAAAGTGATAGCTGGTTAAACTCATAAAGTGCATTTTCTTGGCATAGACAAAGAACAGATATCCGAATACATGCCCAAGTGTTGCGCTGATGAAAAGAGTACCGACAGTAAAGAACATACCTTCTGCGGATAACATACGGACAAGCTGTCTGTTGGAAAGTCCCAGTGCCTGCAGGATTCCCAGTTCCCTCTTGCGGGTAATGACACTGGTGATCATCGTATTAATCAGATTCATAAAACCGATTACGGCGATCAGCACAAGAATCAAATATACTGGATATTTGGTCAGACTTATACCGGCACGCCCGATGGACATCTCCTCGTCCAGGGAATAGAGGGTAAAGTGTTCATTTTTTGCTACAATATCCTGAAGTGTTTTTTTAACATTGTCATATTGTGCATTGTTGACATGTAAATAGATGTCTGTGGTGGGATCATAAGTCAGGCCCAGATTGTCCCAGCTGTCTTTGGTCATGATAACGAGAGCATCGTAATTTTCCGGCTGAGACAGTGCTGTCAGGGTCACGGTAAATGGAATTTCCCGGTCGCCGTCATGGAGTGTCAGAGGAAACACATCTCCCAGAGCAAGTCCATAGATATCAAAGGAATATGCATGGGTATAGATGACTTCATTGTTGGCAGTCATGCGGTCATAGTCGATATCGCCGGATACAAGCTCTTCGTTCAGTGCAGGAATATCTTCTCTGGTAAAATAAGAGAGCGATAAACGGTTATCGGCGTCTTCATAGAGGGCAGATTCTATGTCCGTGGAGGAGAGGATGTTGCCGGGGGCGCGTTTTACGGATTCTACGCCATCTATGGAGGAAAGCTGTTCCAGAAAAGATTCGTTAAAGTAATCCTGTTGGACGAGCATGTCCAGATTATTTTCCGGATATTCTTTATCGTGATGAGAATAGTCCAATGAAATACGAAATTCACCTTCTTGTATACTGCGCCTTGCCAGATCTTCCGCACGGCAGCTGTTTAATACGGCGGCTACGCAGATAAAGAGCACGCTGCTTAAGCCCATGGTAAACATGGTAACAACGGTACGTCTCCTGTTACGGGAAAGATTGGCCCAGGTCAGGGTGGAAACTTTCACGGTATGATGTCCCTTCCGGCTTTTGCAGTCGGTAGTGTTTTCCTGATAACGGATTGCCTCTGCCGGAGATACCTTTCCGGCCATACGGATAGGTTTCAACAGGGAAACACATACTGTGATAAGCACGGCTGCCGCTGTTATCAACAGGAATGGCAGAGAAAACATATGGAGCTGATTGCTAAGGCCCTTCAAATGATCGAGCTGGCCGGATTCCAGTGCGGTGGCATTAAGGGCCCGTATGACCTGAGGGAACAGGAAGTAAGGCAGAAGATAACCGATCAACAATCCCAATGGAATTGCAAACACACAGACGATTCCCCCTTGGAAGAAGAGCAGCCTGCCAATCTGCCGCCTGGAGGCGCCGAGGGCTTTCAGCTTACCGATTTCCTGCACATCTGTGATAACCCCCACATAATAAATACTGTAGATTACCAGTGTGGAGAACAGGATTACAACCAGACTGATGACAGCTATGATGGCAAAGGTATCTGTGTCGGGAGTGGTCATGGTGAACAGATATTCTTTATTGCATGAGATCTGTTCCTCATCCAGTCCGATATCTGAGGCGGTACTGTTGATTTTATCCTCTATTTCATCATAAGAGAGCATATCCTCTCCATAGACACGCAGATAGGCGGTCGGATCTGCCTCATAAAGTCCGGCTTCTGCATACGATGTAAGAAGGGCCTTGGAAACATAGGCTCCCCAGACAATGCGGCTGTCGGAAATGACGGTGGAAACATCTCGATCGATAAGCAAGCCGCTGATGGTAAATTCTCTGGTTTGGATTTCGCCTTTGCCATTTACCCGGAAAGAGAGAGTTACCTTACCGCCCACAACGGGTTCTGCGCCGATACGTTCAAAAAAGGAGGGCAGAGAACAGATTTCATCTTCCTTTTCAGGGAAATGACCCTCTGTAAGTTCTAAGTTGCTAAAATAGATGCCATCTTTTACCGGCTCATAATAATTCAGGGAACCGTTCATTTTACCGTTTATAATCTGGGCAAAACTCTCAATCGTAGTCAAAGATTCCACTTGAATATGTTTTGACAGGACAGGTAGCTGTCCGGGTTCTTCGAGCCGGAAAACGGCATGATAATTTGATTGCGCCAGCGCGAGCTGCCGGTTCATGTCAAGCATGGCAAAGCCGCTGGTACCGATGGCCATTAACAGCATTGTGGTAAGCATGATGGCAATGCCGGTCAGCAGCGTACGGCTTTTATGATAGCGGAGCTTACTCAGAGCCATACGAAAAATCATGTTCATTTCACTCCACCACCTTTCCGTCGGCAATCATCACAGTACGGTCGGCCATCTGGGCAATTTCCTCGTTATGCGTAATGACTACCAGGGTCTGTCCGTACTTTTTGGCAGAAGCCTTTAAGAGCGCCATCACCTCATCCCCGGTCTTGGTGTCCAGGTTACCGGTGGGTTCGTCGGCCAGAATGATAGATGGTTTGGCGGCGATTGCCCTGGCGATGGCACAGCGTTGCTGCTGACCGCCGGAAAGGGTGTTGGGGAGGTTCTTTATCTTGTTATCCAGTCCCAGTGTTTTCACGATATCCTGGATAAAAGAGGTATCTATTTCTTTGTTGTCCAATCCTAACGGAAGGACAATGTTTTCCCATACGTTTAATGAGGGAATAAGATTATAAGATTGGAAGATAAAGCCGATTTTGCGGCGGCGGATCTGGGAGAGCCGGTTTTCCTTAAAAGAAGATATATTTTCACCATCCAGCCATACGCTGCCGGAAGTCGGATTGTCCAGGGCCCCCAGCATATGGAGCAGCGTGGATTTGCCGCTTCCTGATTTTCCTACGATGGATAAGAATTCACCCTGTTTGATTGCAAGGTTTACACAATCTACGGCTTTGACCAGATTGTCTCCGGCTCCGTAGTATTTGCATAAGTTTTCTGTTTTCAAAATGATGTTGGAGTGTTCATTCATAAATATAAGCCTGCCTTTCCAATGCCGTGTCGGTATGGCAGATAGAAATATCTGCAAAGCTATTTGTCTGCCTGCACGGCATGTCTGTTATAGATACAGCGTAAGACAGAAATCTTACAGGAGTCTTACAAAATAAAAATTTTTATAACATATGAAAATGGAGGCTGTATCAGACTATTGCAATGCCAGATTCAGCGGAAGCTGTACCACAAAAATACTCCCTTGTCTGAGGGATGGCTTTACCATAATGGAACCGCCCTGTTCTTCAAAGATTTTACGGCTCAGATACAGGCCGACGCCGGAGCCTTCACTTTGCTGTATAACAGGATGCGGACCGCGGTAAAAACGCTTAAATATTTTATTATATTCTTCTTTAGGGATACCGATGCCGGCATCTTCAATCTCTATGCGGACGAAAGTGTAAAGCATATGAATCCGTATCATTATAGTGCTGCCCGCAGGAGAATATTTGACGGCATTATCTAAAATATTTACCAGTGCCTCGGCAGTCCACTTTCGGTCCAAAAACAGAAAAGAGGAATCTTCTGGATTTCCGGCAGAGTCTTCGGACGGGTTGATTACTTCTACGGAAATATCTTTCTGCATGGCTTTGACATAGACTGTGTTGACGGCATCGATCAGAATATCCGATAAGGAGGTCTTTTCCTGATGCAATGTGATTATGGAAGTCTCCAGGCGGGATATGTTAATCAGAGCCTCCATCAGAGATTCCAGTTTCGTCAGTTGCAGAGCGCATCTTTGTAAAAAGGCATTTTGCTCTTTGATGGATTCTGCTTCCATACTCATGGTAAGGCAGTTTTTGAGAGCGCTGACCGGTGTTTTGAGCTGATGGGAAATATCTGTCACCAGTGTTTTGGTATTGTCCCGTTCTTCTGAGAGCGCCTGCGTTTTTAGCCTCAGTTTGTGCCCCAGTTTAAGAAAGGTGTCAAGAAAGGACTCATCACAGACCTGCCGTATTTCTTCGCTATGTTCCAGAAAAGAATAATCCTCTGACAGAAATTGTTCTAATATATTCTGAAGCCATTTCTCCTGCAACTTACGGTTCCGGTCAAGAAGATGGAAACAGACTGTGAAGATGATAAGAGATATAAGCAGAAAAAACAGTATCAGAAACAGAAACGCCCCTAATGAACTGCGATACTGCGTGTCTTCATACATGGTCAGAGACTCCCGGTATCCATATTGCTTAAGTGTTGCAAAACCCTCTGCGAGATACGGATATGTTGTATCCTGCATGGCACTAAGAAGAGTGGACTCCATGGAAGGATCCTCTGAAAGCACGGCGCCGGTAATGTTGCCAAGCTGCTTAAGCCTTTGTGTATACTGATGATTTAAAAACCCGAAGCCAAGAAAGCTTATGAATAAAGCAAAGAGGAGATAGATTCCTGCGGGAGGAAAGTATATTCTTTTTATAGAAATAAGTCCGTTCATACTTTTTTTCATCGCTTCTCACAATTCCTTTCCCAGATATATCCCAATCCCCGGACATTTTTCAGTATGGAGGGAGAGGAGGGATCATCCTCTATTTTCTCCCGCAGCCGTCTGATATTGACGGAAAGCGTATTTTCATCTACAAAACTGCCGTCAATATCCCATATGGATTCCAATAACTGATTACGGGATAAGATATGCAGAGGATTGTTCATAAAAAAAGTCAGCAGAGAATATTCCCTGGCGGTCAGCGTAAGTGCCTGACCGTTCTTACAGACTCTTTTTTCTTCCGGATACAGAGTGATATCACCGGAGACAATACAGTGCGGGCTGTCTTTTGGGAAACGTTTCATAAGGGCGTTTACTTTGGAGATTAGCACATTCAAGGAGAAAGGTTTCGTAATGTAGTCGTCCGCACCTTGCGCGTAGCCGGCTACCATGTCTTCCTCCGTGTCAAGTGCCGTCAGAAAGAGAAATAAGATGTTACTGTCTTTTCTCACATGAGTACAAAAATCTAATCCGCTTCCATCCGGAAGGGTAATGTCACATATAATCAGAGAGATATCACAGGTCTGATAGAAATTCTTGGCTTCCCTGACAGTGAAAGCACTGTGGACCGTATAGCCTTCTTTTTGCAGCTTTAAACTGACAGAGAGATTGAGGCTGTCATCGTCTTCCAAAAGTAAAATTTCCTGGGCCATGAGAGTTCCTTTCCTTAAGTACGGTATATAGAATAAATAATTTATATATTTGTCATTTTATCATATCATGAAAATATTTGCCGCAGAATCCGTTGGATTGTTGAGTAAAATGTTATGATCGGCTGTAGAACATATCATACCCGGAAGAGACATAAAATAGCATAAGAGTTATTTTACATGTACGGTTCTGGTAAAAAGACAGAATCCGTGCAGAAATGAGGAATATCATGTTAAATTATATCTGGGCTTTTATGATTTTAATCGGAGTTGTATACGGCGCTTTTACAGGGAAAATGGCGGAAGTGACAAACGCAGCGCTGGATTCCGCCGGAGACGCCGTATCTTTGTGTATTACCATGATCGGCGTTATGGCTCTGTGGGTGGGCCTTATGGAGATTGCGCAGAAGTCGGGATTGATTGCCAAACTGACACGGGGAATACAGCCCTTTATCAGTTTTCTCTTTCCAAGGATTCCCAAAGGGCATCCTGCCAGAGAATACATAGCGACAAATCTGATTGCTAATGTGCTGGGATTGGGTTGGGCCTGTACGCCGGCCGGGTTGAAGGCCATGGAGGAATTGGCGAAGCTGGAGGAGGAGAGAGGGACGGTGGGGTATGCGCAGGCGGACGGGATTGTTACGGGCGGCGGCGCGGAAGCGGTTGGCGGATGTGCAAAAGGAAGTACGATGGGCGGCATAGCCTTGAAGGGCAATTCGGTTGGGAGGGAACGAGGGAAGCGGGAGCGTGTTGCCAGCAATGAGATGTGCACGTTTTTGATTTTGAATATTTCTTCTTTGCAGTTGATACCCGTTAATATGATCGCGTACAGAAGCCAGTACGGGAGCGTGAATCCGGCGGGGATTATTGCGCCGGCGATTGTGGCGACGTTTGTTAGTACGGCGGTGGCGGTGGTGTATTGTAAGGGGAAGGATAGGAGGCGGAAGGTCTAAGGACTTTCCACTTTTAACCTGTATTGCACGGAACAATAAAAGTTTTAGATATAACAGTTATTAAAAGCAGGGAGCCTTTATACGGCATATCCTGCTTTTTATATGCGTCATTATATTTATCAGAATCCGGAAGCTTAAATATTCTTTATAAATCTCCAATAAAAAATCTTGACAAAATAGAATTGCAAATTTACAATAGAAATACAATATGGTAGCGGTACCAATAAAGGGAGTGGGAACTTGAATATTAGCGATATAGCTGCGAAAGCAGGAGTTTCTGTAAGTACTGTTTCGCGAGTAATCAATAAAAGTCCAAATGTAAATGATGAAACCAGATGTCGTATTCTTAAAGTTATGGAGGAAACAGGATATGTACCCAGCAGCATAGCAAGAAATATGATGTCAAAGTCCAATCGTACCATCGGTCTTTTTATTACAGATATTTTGAATCCTTTTTTTAGTGAAATAATTAAAGGTGTTGAAAATGTTGTAAATGCTGAGGGCTATTCTCTTTTGATCTATGCCATTGGAAATTCTCTGCAAAAAGAGGAAGAAAGCCTTAATAAGCTGATTCGTGACAGGGCGTGCGGTCTGATTGTAACCAGCTGCCGACTGCATAGCGAAAAATTTGTGGAACGTGCTCAAAAATATTTTAATATTGTTTCAATTCAATCCAGTCTGGATAATGTTGATAATATTGGTGCTACCGACGAAAAGGGAACATGCGATATGATCCGCTATTTGATTGGATTAGGACATTCTCAAATTGCTTTGATGGGATATAATGAAACTCTTCCTACTACTGATGCAAGATTTGCAGGATTTAAAAAAGCAATGTCTGATGCAGAATTAACGGTGGATAATAATCAAATAATAAGAGTTGAGCCTGGAGAAGGCAACTGTTACCAAGCTGCATTGGAATTGTTGCTAAGAAGGGATCGGCCGACTGCGATTCACTGTTTAAATGAATATATTGCGTCAGAAGTATATAGGGCTATTAAAGATGTTGGCTTGTCTATTCCGCACGATATTTCACTTACAGGATTTGACAATTTATTTATTTCAGAACTAATGGAACCTAAGTTAACTACCGTTTCACAGCCCATTCGTCAAATGGGTGAAGTGGCGGCAAAGTGTGTTATAAGAAGGCATAGATATCCAGACGAGGAAATTCAGAATATTGTTTTTCCGACAAAGTTGATTATTCGGGATTCTGCTGCAATACCTTACATCATGAAATAGGATAACACTTAGTAGGGCACGGGCAGACATTTCGAGATAATATTTTATACCTAAAAATGGTACCGCTACCATAAATAGGAATAACAATGTAGTTTAATCAAACAGAGAAGGAGGATAAAGATATGAATGGCTGGCAACAAAACAGTCCTTTGGGAGGGCTGCCATTTATGAAAAACGTTCGTTCCAGAAGAGAATCAAGTTATGACCGGTCTGGAGGGAATAGAGATTTTGTAGTAGTGCCGCCTAAAGAAACAAAGGTGATAGCAGATATTAAGGGGTCAGGAATGATTAAACATATCTGGATGACCACACGCTGTTATGAACCGCAATATCTTAGAAAAATTGTGATTGAGATGTATTGGGATGGTGAAAAGAATCCCAGTGTGAGAGCGCCTTTGGGTGATTTTTTTGGAGTAGGTCATGCAACATGCCGTCATTTTGTTTCGCTGCCTGTTAATATGGTGTTTACGAAACATAGAGGTCCTGCCGGGCCGTTTGCGGCGGCGATGAATTGTTATTTTCCAATGCCGTTCTTGGAAGGAGCACGTATTCAGGTCATAAATGAATGTAGTGAGCCCATTGAAAATTTATTTTATATGATAGACTACGAGTTAATTCAGGAGGCAGCGCCGGAAGAAATGGGTCGGTTCCATGCGGTATGGAACAGTGCATTTCCGTGCAAGAAAATAACACATGAAAAACGTGAACCGGAGGGCCCTTGGGATTTGCCGGGAGTAAATGTGACGGGAAAAGATAATTATGTAATATTGGAGGCAGAAGGCAAAGGACAATATGTTGGATGTGTACTGAACATTGATAATCATGATGTGGGAGAACAGATATACACCTGGCCGGGAGAAGGCGATGACATGATTTTTATAGATGGAGAAGTATGGCCGCCTTCTATGCATGGAACGGGAACAGAAGATTATTTTTGTGCGGCATGGGGATTCCCGAGCGGAGAATATGATGCGCCTTATCATGGAATTTCACTTGGAAGTGATTCTCAGGAGCATTTTGGGAAGTGGAGCTTATATCGCTTTCATATAGAAGATCCGGTTCATTTTGACACATCTATCAGAGTAACGATTGAGCATGGACACGCGAATGACCAGGGAAATGATTATTCCAGTGTTGCATACTGGTATCAGATGGAGCCGCATGTGCCATTCCCCGATTTGCCGGAAGTGGAAAAGAGGATTACACGCAGATGGCCGGAACACGGACTCTGGTGGCGGTAAACAAAGAACTTATGGTTTTGGGCATTGCAAAGTGCCTGTATTGAAAGAATAGGAGATGAAATATATGAAGAAAAAAGTTTTATGTGTACTGTTAAGCATGATTATGGTGCTGAGCCTGCTCATGGGTTGTGGGGCAAAACAATCTGAAGACAGCACAGCTGGAAAAGATAATTATATTACTGTTCTTGTTCAGGGGGGAAGCCCTGCATTTGAGGCAACGCAGAAAACGGCTGATGCGTTTAAGCAAAAGACTGGTTATGAGGTAAGAGTGGAGTCGGTGCCATATACGGGTGTTTATGACAAATTGAAGGCGGATATTACGGCATCCACGGGCGCCTATGATGTGGCTACCATTGACATTCTTTGGATGGCCGAATTTTCCCAGGGGCTTTTGCCGATTGATGATTTAATGACGAATGAAGTGGTGGATGATTTAATGCCGGGAATGTTGGCGGGCGGCCAAATTGGTGATGTCAGTTATGGAATGCCTGTCTGGACAAACTGTAAGATACTTATGTATAGGACAGACCTTTTTGAAAATCCGGATGAAATGGCAGCTTTTAAAGCAGAGTATGGTTATGAGTTAGCGCCGCCTGCTACATGGCAGGAATATCGTGATGTGGCAAAATTTTTTACCAGGGATACGGACGGCGATGGAGAAATAGATCTGTATGGTACCGGTATTTTTGGAAAAACAGATGGGGATACAGCATGCTGTTGGCTGGAACAATCGGTGCAGGCGGGTGCAAGCCCTGTCGTCTTAGGTGATAATGGAGAGGTATTGGTGAACCAACAGCCATATGTAGATGCATTAACATTTCTTTGCGATATCATGAATGAAGATAAATCATGCCCTCCGGGAGCCATGGAAATGGCATCTGGTGAAGTGTCCGAAATGTTCTACCAGGGAAATCTGGCAATGATGCTTAACTGGGGACATTTCTATCTTGCAGCCAATAACCCGGAGACATCAAAGGTTGCAGGAAAAGTAGCAACGGCACCGCATCTTGCGGGAAGCGCAGGTATAGGAGCTATTCCGGGACCGTGGTATCAGGTGATTCCTCAATCTTCCAAAAAACAGGAGATTGCAAAAGAATATGTGAAATTTATGTATGATAACAATGAGCTGATCATGAATAATCTGGGAACGGCAGCCAGAAAGTCTTTATTTGAAAAGTATGGTAAACAGGATGAATATGCTTTCTTAGCGGATATTCAGGCTACTTTGGCAGGCCCGGCAACACAGAATCGGGCGCCTATTGTGGAATGGAATTTGATTGAGACAGAGGCTCTGGTTCCGGCTATACAACAGGCATTGATGCAGCAAAAGTCACCGCAGGAGGCATTGGATGATGCGGCAAAGATGATTGATGAACTGTTAAACTAAATACTTGTGAAAAGGTTTCCGGCTGAGATTTTCAGCCGGAAACAGATAAAAAATTGTTGAATAGGAGGGAAGTGTAGGTGCGGAAAAATAAAAAAATGCTCATTTTCTTTTTTTTGCCGGCGGGATTGATGATGTTTATGTTTTTCCTGATCCCTGCTGTCAAACTAATAGTAGATAGTTTTTTTAAATATAACATTGCAGATATAAGTCAGAAAAGTTTCATAGGGTTAAAAAACTATATGGATGTTTTTACTTCTGAAAAATTTGCACTGTGTGTTGCAAACACAGTAAAATACGTTGTCGGCGCAGTCGGAATAGAATTTATGTTTGGATTATTATTGGCTTTAATGTTAAATGTAGGTTTTAAGGGCAGTCAGATAATGCGCACACTGATGCTGACGCCGCTCATGATGGCTCCATTAGTGTCAGGATTGGTTTGGAAATATTTATTAAGTGATCAGTTTGGGATTATTAATTGGGGATTGTGCAGGCTGGGGATTCTGGATAATGCACATGCGATTATGTGGTTATCAGATCCGAAGGTTTCTTTGATTTCCTGTATATTAGCAGATGTTTGGTTAAATACGCCCTTTATTATGCTTGTGTTATTAGCGGGTTTACAGGGAATAGATCCTACTTATTACGAGGCGGCACAAATTGACGGGGCGAGCACGATAAAATTGTTTTACCACATAACGTTACCTCTGTTAAGACCAAATATTGTAATTGTTTTATTGATACGTGTTATGGATGCTCTGCGTTCATTCGATGTGATTTGGGCTATGACGCAGGGAGGTCCTAATTTCTCGTCAGAGGTGATTAGCACATATATTTATAAATCTAATGTACGTTTTGGACAAGTGGGAGAGGCAAGTGCTATGGCAGTTATATTTATGATTGTGCTTTTGTTGCTGGCATGGTTCTTTATGAAAAATGTTTGGAAGTTGAATGAGGATTGAGAGTAGAGCGGAGGAGGTATAATAGAAGACTATGAGAAAGAGTTTGAAAAGACTGGTTCCGTTTTTGGTTTGTCTGATATTTGTGTTTATTTTTTTATTCCCTTTTTTATTTACGGTATCGACATCATTAAAACAACCATCTGATGTAATATCTACGCAGCCTCGATTTTTCCCAAACCCTGTCTCGATACAGAACTATAGAGATATGTTTGCGTATCTGGCATTTGGCAAATATTTGGCAAATAGTCTGATTGCAGCATCTGTCAGTACGATCATAAGTTTGATTTTGGGTTCTCTTGCGGCATATGGACTTTCGAGATTTCATTCCCGCTTATCAACTTTTTTTATGTATCTTACGCTTATGATACGTATGATACCGCTTGTCTGTATCAGTGTGCCAATTTATTCAGTAATTAATAAAATAGGGCTTAGAGATACACACATTGCATTGATATTCGTCTATGCAAGCATAGGAATACCCTTTGTAATCTGGATGATGATGGGATTCTTTGACGGGATACCACGAGAGTTGGATGAAGCAGCGTTAGTGGATGGCTGTGGTTGTTTTGGGGTGTTTTTCCGCATTATGGTACCGGTGTCAATTAATGGAATGGCAACAACTGCTATTTTTACATTTTTGACAGGATTAAATGACTTTTTGTTTGCGTTATTAATAACAATGTCCGGAACCAAGACCGTTCCGGTTGGATTGTCCGAATTTCTGACAGAATATAATCTTCAACTGGGGCCAATGGCAGCTGGGGCAGTGTTGTTTAGTCTGCCGATTATTTTAATATCTTTTGTCATTCAGAAAAAAATAGTCAAGGGGATGACTATGGGTGCAGTGAAAGGATAAACAACTATAATTAAGGAGAGAGAAAAATTATGCAGAATATTTATTATCAACCGGAAGGATATGCATTTGGAGATTGTATGCCATTTTACAAAGATGGTAAATTTTATTTATATCATCAGCGTGATACAAGAAATCCAGGACCGTTTGGAGAACCGTTTGGATGGGCGCTGGCAGTGACAGAGGATTTTGTTCATTATGAAGATAAAGGGGAAGTGCTTTTGCATGGTAAAGATACAGAGCAGGATCAATTTATTTTTGCAGGAAGCGTATTTGAAGGGGAGGGACAGTATCATGCATTTTATACAGGATATAATCGGAATTTTGCAGACGAAGGTAAGGCAGCGCAGGTATTGATGCATGCAACCAGCGATGATCTGCTGCATTGGACAAAATCTGCAGACAGGCTGAAGCTTCCTCCTCAGATGGGGTATGATCCCAATGACTGGAGAGACCCTTACGTATTATGGAACGAGGATTCAAAAGAATATATCTTAATCCTGGGAGCACACAAACAGAATAACAGACAGATAAAAACAGGCTGTACAGTATATTTTACATCAAATGATTTAGAACATTGGGAATTTAAAGGGGATTTTTGGGCGCCTAATATGTTCTGTATGCATGAGATGCCTGATTTGTTTTGCATAGGAGACTGGTGGTATTTACTGACAACGGAGTACAGTGAGAATAATAAGACCATATATAGGAAAAGCCGTTCAATATTCGGGCCATGGCAGATGCCGGAAGACGAAGCTTTTGACGGTAGGGCCTACTATGCAGCCAGATCTTGTGGAGACGGTAAACACCGGTATTTGTTTGGCTGGGTTGCCTCAAAAGACCAGGATAAAGATATGAACAATTGGATTTGGGGAGGAACGTTGGTAGTACATGAGCTTATACAAGAGGAGAATGGAGACTTAAAAGTAAAAATACCGGATAGTGTACATAATGCATTTGCTGAGAAGTGTGCCAGCGGTGTATTTGTAGAAAAAATAATTGAGGCAGAGAGTGGAATCCATGAGATGATAATGGACGAATGTGATGAAGACGCTTTTTTGTTTGAAACGGGAGTTTCTTTTAAATCCGGGACATGCGCTTTTGGTGTAAATATTTTTGAGGAAGAAGAGACTGGAGATGCATATCGGTTTGAGGTAGGAATCCAAAACGGAAAAGTGGATTTTAACCGTACGCCCAATTTACCGTGGTTTAGATATATGGCGCAGGGATCAGAACGACCATTATTTTTGGAAGCAGAAAAAGAATATTTATTGCAAGTGTTAGTGGACGGAACAATTGCCACATTTTATCTGAATAATACGGCGTTAAATGTACGGGCCTATGAACCAAAAGGAAGAACCATTTCCTTGTATGTAAAGGATGGTTCTGTAAAGATTAGAAATCCCAGATTATATTTGTTAAAAAAATAAAATAATCAGGGTGCTTTAGCAGCCCACTGGCAGAATTGTTATAAAAACTCACAATCCTTCTGGTATTGCCAAAAGAATAGCAGTATACTTTTTATAAATACTATATTCAGGAGGGCATGGGGATGAAATACTACGTGGATGCAAAAGCATTGGCGAAAGGGAATGGCAGTAAGGAATGTCCGTTTCAGAAAATACAAGAAGCAGCTTTGCGAGCGGAGCCGGGAGACGAGGTCATTGTTGCGCCGGGGATTTATAGAGAGTCGGTAAGTCCTGTAAATGGCGGGAAAGAAGATGCCAGAATTATTTATCGTTCCGAAGTGGAGAAAGCCGCAGTTATTACAGGGGCAGAACCGGTGAAAAGCTGGGAACCGTATGAAGGAAATGTATGGATGGCACGGATTCCCAATTCCCTGTTTGGGAATGAAAATCCCTATACAACACTAATATATGGAGACTGGTTTGTTGCGATGATGATTGCCCATACAGGGGATGTTTATCTGAACGAAAAGTCCATGTATGAAGTGACAAAACTGGAGAAAGTTCTGCACCCGGAAAAGAGTGCAACATCCTGGGATCCGGAATTTTCCGTTTACACATGGTATACGAAACAGGATGAAGAAAAGGATGAAACGGTACTGTATGCCAATTTCCAGGGAAAGAATCCCAATGAGGAAAACGTGGAGATCAGTGTCAGGAAGAATTGCTTTTATCCTGAAAAGGAGGGAGTAGGATACATTACACTGTCCGGCTTTACGGTGAGGCAGGCGGCAACGCAGTGGGCTCCGCCAACCGCGTATCAGGAGGGCATGATAGGTCCCCATTGGTCAAAGGGATGGATCATTGAGGATTGTGAGATTTATGAATCCAAGTGTTCTGGTATTTCCCTGGGGAAATATTTACAGGCAGAAAATGACAATAAATGGTTGAAATGGAAATATAAAGATGGAACACAGACAGAGCGGGAATGTATTTGCCAGGCGCAGCTGGAAGGATGGAACAAAGAAGGTATCGGCTCCCATATTATCAGACGATGTGATATCCATGATTGCGGACAGACTGGTATTGTAGGTCATTTAGGAGGGGTATTCTCTGTTATTGAGAATAACCGGATTCATCATATTAACAACAAGCAAAATCTGTGCGGCGCTGAAATTGGCGGAATTAAGATGCATGCGGCGATTGATGTAACGATCCGGCATAATTATATTTATAACTGTACCCGCGGGTTATGGCTCGACTGGCAGGCACAGGGAACCAGAGTAACGCGCAATCTGTTTTTTCAAAATTGCCTGCCGAAGGATGGTAACCTTACAGAGGAAGATGTGATAGGGGAAGATATTTTTGTGGAAGTGTCACATGGCCCTACGCTGATAGACCATAATCTGCTGTTGTCGGATTGTGCCCTGAAACTTGCCACACAGGGAGTTGCAGTAGTACATAATCTCATTGCCGGATCCTTTACGGCCGTAGGACGCGGCGTTAATAATGGTACGCTTACCAAAGCAGCGCCCCGCTACACGCCCTATCATATCCCTCACCGGACTGAGATTGCCGGATTTATGACAATCCTGCATGGCGATATGAGATTTTATAATAATATATTTATCCAGAAAGAGATTCGGCCGGCACTGCAAAAGCTGGCAGATACAATGGCGGACAGTGAATGGACGGATAGTAATTTAACCGTAGGTACGATTCCTTATGAAGGCTATCCTTCTTTTGAAGAGTATGAGAAACAGTTTGAAGGGTATTGTGGCATGGGTTCTGAACCGAGTGACAGGTATTATAATCCTCTTCCGGTCTGGTCGGAAGGTAATATATATTTTAATGGGGCAAAACCTATGTCAAAAGAACATGCCATTGTAGATACCGAACACCAGATTACCGTTTCTTTGGAGGAAGGGGAAGGCGGTTATTTCCTGAAAACAAACCTGCATGAATATATGCCCGAAATGAAAAATCGAGTCATCACAACAGAGATATTAGGGATGGCGTTTGAGCCGGAACAGAAGTTTGAAAATCCGGACGGAACCCCTATTGTAATGGATAAGGATTACTTTGAACAGGCGTGGGGAGCAAATGCAGGGGCGGGTCCGTTTTCGGATTATGAATTATGGAAGCTATAAAGTAAATCAGGGCGGAACCAAAGCTGCGGGAAATACCAAAGAAATCCCAAAACTGTGTCCCGTGCAATATTCCTGCATAGAATAAAATAAAATCTATCGGGAATACATTATGGAAATTTATGTGGTAAAATCAGGAGATACCGTAGATTCTATTGCTGAGAGTTATGGAGTCGCGGTATCTTCTGTCATTTATAATAATCAGTTGTCCTACCCTTATCCTCTGGCAGTGGGGCAGGCGCTTCTAATATCTGCCGGAGAGCCTTCTGCGCCTTCCTATCCGGCATGGGTGAACGGTTATGCTTACCCGTTTATTCAGCAGGATGTCTTAAGTGAAACACTCCCTTATCTGTCATCCCTTTCTGTTTTTTCTTATGGCTTTACTACGGATGGTGAATTGATTGCGCCGAGGCAGGATGATTCCTTTATGATAAACGCTGCGCTTATGGAAGGAGTACGTCCGGTTCTGACGCTGACACCGCTTGGGCCTGACGGAAATTTCAATAATTATCTGATCACTTCTGTGGTGAATAACCAGGAGGCCAAGGATAATCTCCTGGCTAATCTTTTGGAAACTGTCCAGGCAAAGAACTTTCAGGGTGTGGATATTGATTTTGAGTATATCCGCCCGGAAGACCGGATTCCTTTTGCTGATTTTGTGGCGGATGTCAGAAATTATCTTTCGCCTTACGGCTACCATGTCTCGGTGGCTCTGGCGCCTAAGGTCTCCGATACGCAGGCGGGTCTTCTTTATGAGGGAAAGGATTACCGCCTTCTGGGGGAGGCGGCCGACAGTGTTCTGCTTATGACCTATGAGTGGGGTTATACCTATGGTCCACCCATGGCGGTAGCTCCCGTGAATAAAGTCCGGCAGGTGGTGGAATATGCCGTCACACGTATAGAGCCCTCCAAGATTGATCTGGGAATCCCCAATTATGGTTATGATTGGACACTGCCCTTTGTCCAGGGAACTTCCCGGGCAACCACTGTCAGTAATCAGCAGGCTGTGCAGATTGCCATAGAGGCAGGCGTTCCTATTCAGTTTGATGAAGTGGCCATGTCGCCCTATTTCCGGTATGAAAAGAACGGGCAGCAGCATGAGGTATGGTTTGAAGATGTGAGAAGTTATCGGGAAAAATTTTCTCTTTTGCCGGCATATGGCCTGCGTGGGATGGGTTACTGGCAGATTATGCGGTTCTTTCGTCCAAACTGGCTGTTGTTAGAGGATACTTTTCAGATTCAGAAACCGTAACAGTAGTTGAAGTCAAGATTATGAAAACTTTGCAAATAAGATAATCCGGAATCTGTTATTCTCACAGTAGCAGTCAATATTTCCATTTAGTTTGTCACAGAAAGCCTGTACGCTCCGCATACCCAGGCCGTGGCCCTTGCCTTTCCTGCTTTTGGGAAGTCCTGTGATGGAGTCAAAAGTAACTTCTTCCTCACATTCGTTTTCGATATCTGTCAGAAGATATTCTTTTGTACAGTGTATTTTTGCATCAATATATTTCTTAGACGGGTCTGCACTTTTTAAGGAGATGACTGCATTTTCTAATAGATTGGCAAGGATCATGGCAAATTCATATTCGTTGACCGGAATCTGCCGGGGTACGATGACGTCCAGGTGTAAAGTAATCTGAAAGGACTGTGCCTGTTCGGCTATTTTCATGAGGATTGTATTGATGACCAGATTTTCACAATATCTGTTAACTTTATTTTCATTTACCACTTCATTGATATGGCCGGTTATGCTTCGGATTTCATCATATTCTCCCTGATTTAACAGAGCATCTATCATCATGGAGTAATGCCGCATATCATGGCGTAATATCTGCAGATTCTGTTCTGACTGTTCTACCAGATAGTTCTGGCTTTCCAGGCCTTTGATATAGGATTCAAACATGACATTTTTCCAATATTCCTCGACCTGTTTGGTTTCGCTGTCCAGATAGCGCAGTACTACCACATAAGATACAAGCATTGTGATCATTAAAAATATGCTGACAAGAATATTTTGGGGAATTTCATAAAGGGTATGAGGGAAGAAAGCAAGGCAGGAAAAGCTGCAAAAAAAGAAAACGGGAATCAGGCATAGTTCCCAACGGCTTTTCCCAAGTCCCTGCTCGCAAAATTTATGGAATATGGTTCCGATTTTCCAGACAAGAACCAGCAGTATAGCAAGATGCATCAGGAGATTTCCAACGATGGCCAGATAAATGCTTCCGGTCAATATATAGAGAATGGAGGCTGTAATGCTTCCTACGATTACATAGTTGGAAGCACTGAGACTGATGAACAATACCCGGCTGTCTCTTTTGCGGGAGATGCATAGCCCGGTAGACTGCGCGATGATAATCTGGATTATGGTTGTAAAGAAGTAGAACAGACCACTTTCTGAAAATACGTTCAGCTTAAAGTAGTCCAGAAGATTCATCAGGCAGCAGGAAAGAAAGCAAATACCGATAGTCTTCTTCTTAGAATAGCGATGTATCAAAAACAGATAAATAAATACCAAAAAAAATATATGGCTTAACGTATATGATATATTTTTCACATAAATCATTTTGCTCACCTACTTGTATTTTCCGGAAACAAAGAGCAGATATTCCCGTTTGACTCTGGCAGCTTTTGCCCTGCTGACAGGGAGCCGTTTGCCGGATTCCATAATTACGCTGTCCGGGGTCATCTGCTTTACATAATCAAGATTGACAAGATAGGATTTATGAGTCTGTAAGAAATTCTTTCTCTTGCCAGCTTCCCGGGTTTCTTCTTCAAAAGATTTTCTGATAAAGAGGCTTTTTATGACTTCGCCGTTGGACAGATGTACTTCTTGTTTTCTGTTGACATTTTCGATATATTCTATTTTGGAATATGGTGTCTGCAATAATCCGTTTTTGGTCTTGAGCAGATACATGGATTCGGTTTTGACCTGCGTGTAAGACAGGGCGTAATCCAGTGCCTCAAAAAGTTTGTACTCATCTACGGGCTTTAAAAGATATCTTACGGCATGTACGCCGTAGGCATCCAGTGCGTAATCATCGGAAGCGGTGATATAGATAATGACATTTTCGTTACCGGATGTTCTGATCAAATTGCCAAGGTCAATACCTGTCTGGCGCGGCATCAGCATGTCCAGGATATAAATATCTGTCAGTTTGCCTTCTGATATTTTCTGATAAAGTCTGGATGGGTCAGAGAACTTTTCCAGTTCAAAATCTTTGTCCGGATTCAGTGACTTATATTTTAACAACAATTTTTCTATTTTGAGTAAATCCATAATACTGTCGTCACAAATCGTTATTTTCATATAACAATATTTCCTCCACGGTCCCGAAGTAAAGATAAACAAAATATTATTAAAATTATACCGTTCGTAAGATGATTTATCAACCGATTCAAACCGAAAGTTTATAGCAGATTGCGAAGAATTAACAGTAAAATGCGAAAAAAAGAAATTGACGTCAAAATACCCAGAAGATAGAATAAGTAGAAATGTAGCAATTTGTGTCACTTTAAATTAGGGATTATCAGGAGGAAGATTATGAAACGGTGGAAATTAATACTGGCAGCGGGAATTTTGGTTCTTGCCTGCGTGGGATGCGGCGGACAAGAGGCAAAACCCGAGGAGCAATCGGACAATTTTTCCGCGGTAGATATACAGCCGGTAGGTGTGCCGACAGTCGAAGAAGTAGAAGAGAAGAATGATAATTATGAAGCTTTGGAGGAAAAGCAAGACAGCGGCGAAGTGGAAGAATTTGCCAGACAGGTTAAAGAGGCTGTAGCTGCTAAGAACATGGAGGCTCTTGCAGATTTGTGTTTTTATCCGCTCGCGGTAAATGATGAAGTTATTGACAGCAAAGAAGCTTTTATTGCTCTGGAAAGTGATGTTATTTTTACAGAGGAAAGATGTGCGGTGATTGAGACGGTAGATGTGACAACGCTGGAAGAAACAATGGCGGGTGTTATCATGGGAGACGCCACCCCGAATATTATCTTTAATTCCATAGATGGCAAATTGGGCATAACGGGAATTAATTAATAGAACAGAAAGCAGGAGGTACGGATTTGGTACATTCCTGCTTTTTTAATTGAAAATTATTCGCCTATATCCGGGATTGCAAAGCAATACTTTGATGTTGAACCCTTGTTTTTGCCTATGTTATAATGAGATACCGTTATCATTACGAAAGAGTAGTTTCCCAGCTATCAAAGAAACGAGGTAGAAGATGAGAAAGAGAACGATATACCGTTTGGGCGTATATATTTTGACGGCGCAGATGATATGTTCAAATAGTCTGCCATGTTATGCATCGGAGATCGGTTCAGGTGCGTATCCGGCAGCAGGCACAGTGACGGAACAGCCGCCGGCATCGGCAATAACATCGGTCAATGTCTCGCCCGGAACAATGATTGTGTCTAAGAATTCTTCCTATGCTTTTGTGGCTTCTGTGACCGGGCGAAATAATTATAGTAATGAAGTAACCTGGAGTGTCAGTGGACAGACGAGCCAGAATACTTATATAGATGGCAACGGTATCCTGCATGTAGGTTCGGATGAGGTGTCTTCTTCTCTGATTGTGAAAGCGGTCTCGAAGCAGGACGGCAGCTATAGTGCCACAGCGTTGGCGACCGTGCAGACATCCAGTTATTCTATTCAGGTAAAGGCTTCACCGGATAACGGTGGTACGGTAAGCGGGGGCGGTACTGTTAAAGAAGGCGGTTATGCTGTGATTACGGCCATACCCAATAATGGCTATACGTTTGAAGGCTGGCTGTTAAATAATAATAAAGTTTCTTCAGATTCCCAATATACAGTGGGAAATATACATAGCGATGGGGTATATATAGCTGATTTTAAGGCCGTCGAGTGCAGGATTAATGTGAATGTCAATAACAATAATGCCGGTACCGCCACCGAGAGCAAAACCGTAAGATATGGGGAAAACGTCACGCTGGAAGCGTGGGCAAAAGATGGCTATCAGTTTGATGGGTGGATGGAAAACGGAGTAACCGTAAGTACAGACAGCAGATTACAGTTGGATCATATTACCGGTTCCAGGAATCTGACGGCGATGTTTTCCCAGAATAAATACAGTCTTTCTCTTACCGGATGGCCGGCTTCTACAGGAACGGTATCCGGACAGGGAACTTATGATAGAGGAAGCGACATTAAGATCAAGGCGGTTCCCATAAGTGGTTATCGGTTTGTGTCATGGTCTGAGAATGGGAATATTATCAGTAACGATGCGGAATATACCATAAATGGTATATCGAGAGATATGTTCCTTCTGGCAACTTTTGACAAGGCAAAGACCTATTCCATAACGGCGCAGGTATCTTCTCCCAACGGGAAGATTGTGCCGGAAGGAAAGAGTGTTGTTTCGGAAGGGTCAGAGATATCCTATGTGGTCATACCTCAGGAAGGATACGCTGTCAATACCGTGTATATAGACGGGAAAGCGATGGGTGCTATATCTTCTTACAGTTTTTCTGATGTAAAAGGAAATCATACGATATCGGCGGACTTCGTGGCAAATCCGGGACAGGAGAACGACGCTGCAAAGACAGAAGAAAAGGAAGACGGAAAGGATAAGATAAATAAGGAGGACGATAAGGTCACATCGGATGAGAAGGAGGAAGATACACAGACAGAGGAAACGGATGAACTTACCGGTACTTTGGGGCGTCTTGGCGTTTCCGTACAGGAGGCGGAGAGGATGATTGAGGAACACCAGGATGCGGAATTGCTGATGGGTGTTATGGAGACTGGCGATTTGAAAGTCGAGGTTTACAATGATTTTATAGGCGCCATGGGGGAAGCCTCCGGCAGCAGCCTTGAAGAAGTTGCCGGTGTTAAGAGCCTTAAGGCGATGGTAGACGACCTTTTGACCAAAGAAGAAAAGATAGAAATGTTACAGGGAAAAGACTCTGTTCTTATCACGCTTTCCATAGCCAATACTGATGGGAAAGAATTGCAGTCAACAGTAGAGTTTTTGGAAGAGAATAAACTCCCCGGAATAACAATCGGGCATTATTTTGATCTGTGGCTCAGCAAATCGGTGAATAACGAGGAGCAGTATATTCGGGAACTTTCGCAGGAATTGAAGATACGGATTAATATTCCCGAGGATTTAAAGGGAGATAACCGGGAGTTTTATATTCTGAGACGGTATACGAAGGAGGATGGCACACAGGATTTTGCCCAGCTTTTGGATGAGGACGACGACCCGAATACCATCACCTTTTCCACGGACAAAATTTCTCCGTGCGCAATTGCCTATATTGACTGGTCTTCGCAGAAAACAGAAGATAAGGATGTTACGGATGACACCGTCAAGGATAATGGCGTGGTATATGTGGTCGCTATCATGGCGGTTGCCATTGCTGCGGTGACCACGTTCTTTCTGCTATGGTATTTAAGCAGGAAGAAAAAGCGCTGAGAAAGAGTATGCTTTGAGTGGATAGGTAAATAGGAATCAATAAAATACAATCATTGATACTAAATTAGTTGACAATTATAAAATAATTGTTATAATAGTATCAATGATTGTATTTTTGCTTTGCGGTATAGGAGATTTTTCGCCTATCCGAGGCCGTGAAGCAAATTTACTTTTTACAAAAGAGGAGAGAGGAGGTGGTAATATGGCGGAATATCATCGTACTCAAGAAGAGGTACAACAATTTTTGAATCACATGAAATCCTTGATTCCGAAAAAAGATAAAGTTATAATTAATGTCCGGCCATGGAAGGGTCATAGAGTAAATAAGACACAGGCCTATATGGCAGAGACAGGAATCAGACTGGAAGATATACTGAATGTTCTTTCTGAGTTACAGGTTTGTCATTACAGTTATACTGCAGATGACCGAAACAACAATTTTAAAGGTCAGCAGGTTTGGATATTTGGATTACGTAAAAATATGATAGATAGGGATGAGGATTTATATATTAAATTGAAAATCCTTACTACAGATGATGATACTTTATTGATTATGTCATTTCATCCTGAGAATCCCGGATGCGATGGACAAATGCTTAAATTTCCGTTTAAAAATATCAAGGAAATATAAAATTGAAAATTACATATATTCATTTGGTGGATTATATCTGCCAAATGAATATAAATGAAATACAAAATCTAAAATAATATATTTATAGAAAAGAAGAAAGGAGCGGTAGCATGAGAGAAAAAATATGCTATGAATGTGGCACAAAAGATGCATATGAAATAAGAGAGACAATTAGAGAATATGAAGGCGATGGCTATCATTTTGAATTGTTGGTAAAGGTGCCTTTTTGTACAAAATGCGGCGCTCCCATATATGATCAGGAATTAGAGGAAGAGATAGCACAAAAGGCAAATATAAAAATACGCGAACAGCGTGAAATTATTACGCATGAAGAAATTTTGGAGATTTTAGATTCCTATCATATCAGTCAAAAAATGCTAAGCAGGTTATTAGGTTGGGGAGATATAACTCTTACAAGGTATATTAATGGAAATTATACGCCCAATATTGTGAATAGTAACAAGCTTAAAGAATTGAAAAATCCATATGTTTTCCAAATGTTAGTGGAAGGCTATGAGTGTGAACAGCCGGAACAAAATGAAGAAAAATGTTTAAAAAAGGCGGCTAACGGAGTGCTTCATGAACTAAATAAATTAAAAGAAACACAGGGGAAAATATTTGATGTGGTTAATTGGTTTTTGGCGCATACTTCGGAAGAGGTACCGGTCACACATTTGGTATTGCAAAAGTTATTATATTTTGTCCAAAGCTGGAGTATGGCTATGTTAGGGGAACCGATATTTGGTGATAGCTGTCAGGCATGGGTCCATGGAGCGGTATATCCTGGGGTATATGATATTTTTAAAAGATTTAAATATAAACCGTTACCTAAAGTGGAAGAGGCATATGAGTTAAGTGAAGAAGAATTAATTATATTAAATGCGGTTAAAAAGTATTATTTTGATGTATATAATGCGAAAGCGTTAGAAGAAATATGTCATCGGGAGACACCCTATATTGAGGCAAGAAGAGGATATGCGGATGGAGAGCCCTGTCACATCGTGATTGACAAAGATCAAATCCGCATGTATTATGACTATCTTTCCCGAAAGTACAGTATAGGTTTGGATGATATGTCGAACATAAAAGTTTACTTGAATAATATTTTAAGTTATTCATAAATTTAAACATCCACCACAAAAGCAAAGTACCCGCATCCTGTATTGAAAAGTAAACTATAGTCAAAGGCCCCTGCATAAAATGCCTGCCGGAATTGTTCCGATGTCATGAAATGGCTGTCTTGCAGTTGATATTGTAAAGGCAACTGGCAGTGGAGGCTGACTTGCTCTGCAATCCTAACAGCAAGCTCTTTACCGGCAGCCATGACCAGGTGATCCATTTTGTTCAAGGGTATATTTAATACAGCGCTTACGGCTCGCAGTACAAGACTTTCTTCCAGGGCCATATAAATCTGAACCTGCGTATGGTCTGTGGCAAGATAAGTCAGCCGTATGATCATACTGCGGCCGAAGTTTTCTCCACTGTAATGTTCACTGACAATCTCTGTTTGCAGTTTGAATATCTCTTGTATGGTGACAGACAGTGCGTTTTCCAGGATGGTTGTGTCTTCTCCGGTATAATCTTTTTTCCATTTGTTAGTGATTAATCCTGCAATGGCACGGTCTTCGATGATAATGTGTGCAGTAAGCCAGCCAAGACAGATTCCAATAAAATGTTGCATGGATTCTTGTGAATAGTCAGTTTTCTTCAAATCTTTTTCAAGAGCCGGAAGCGTTTTAAAACGCATGTCATCATGCAGGCGTTTGTGTATTTCATAGCCTTGATATCCGATAGATTTCATATAGGCCTCTTCATCGGCAAAGTGTTCTATGGCGTAACTTTTAAAATATTTGATTCCTTCGGCACATGCCCATTGGCCGTTGTTTTCATCATTGCTAAGATGAATTAGTTTGTGTACGATTAAAAAAAGTTTTCGATGTGCTTTGTCAATGGACGCAACGCCAATATTAAACCGTTCATCCCATTCCATTTCTTTTGACATGATATACTCCCGGTTCCGTTATTTGTGGAAGGAATAACAATTCCCAACGGATTTTTTATTGGAGGGTTTGCTTTTAATATATGTCGAAATGTGACGAAAGGTGTCATTTTCAAATCAGAAGTGGAATAATAACAATAAAAAGTTTATGAGATGTATAATTCATAACAAAAGCATATCCTAATGAGAGGAAAACCAAAATGAAACTTACACAGTTAGAGGCATTACAGATTGCTAAAAGGGTGGATGCGATCCTGCATGTTCCCGGGAACTATCGTGGCGGAAATTTGGAGATGACTATTGTGATAGATACTTCTTTAAAGCGTGAGGATTTTCAGGAGGCGGTAACGGAGGTAGTCAGGGCACTGAAGAGGAGCAATGAGATCTTTCGGAATGTTCGGCTGAATCTGGTATTGTGGGGAGAGGAAATGATCACTAAGGTGGTGCCTATGGCAATGCTTATGACGGGAGGAGCGTTTACGGAGTACTCCTGTTGCCCATGTAGGAAATGTTATGAGGATTTGTTTACCTTTCTGAAAAAGTTTCATGCCAGAAGTAAAGTTGTTCTGGTATTTGCAGAAGAAGGGAATCAGATTGAGGACAGGACGGCGGCCGCAGAAGCGCTGTCTCCGTTTTTAAAAAGTAAAATCCTTCTTATCACAGGGCAGATAACAAGCGGTACGCAGATTTTTCTCGGACTACAATAAAAACGGGCGGCCGGTTTTCCGGACACCCGTTTTTTCTCAGGTTCCCTCGCAATGGAAATTAGTTAGGCAGATATTTTTTGAGAATCTGTGTGAGCCTGTTCATATCAATCGGTTTTGCTACGTGTTCATTCATACCATAGTCGAGGCAGCGCTGTATATCATCGGAGAAGGCATCTGCCGTCATGGCGATGATTGGCAGATTTGCATCCGGACGGTCGAGATGCCGAATAGCTTCGGCAGCTTCATAGCCGTTCATGACAGGCATCCGGATATCCATCAGGACAATGTCATAGTAGCCGGGTTCGGACTGTGTAAATTTGTCTACACAGATCTGACCATTTTCGGCCCGTTCCAGTTCAAATCCAACTTCAGACAGAATGGTTTCTGCAATTTCCCAGTTTAAATCATTGTCCTCGGACAGCAGAATCCGTTTGCCGGTAAAGTCTATGTCGCGACTGTTTTCTTTCGTCTCTTCTTCTGAGCTTCCTATCATATATCGGCTTAAGCCCAGGAACAGATTGGATTTAAACAATGGCTTCGAGATGAATCCCTGTATGCCTGCGTCTCGTGCCTCTTTTTCGATATCGCTCCAGTCGTAGGCGGAAATGATCAGGATTGGCACTTCGTCTCCCAGATGTTTTCGCATTTCCTTAGCAGTCGCCAATCCGTCCATACCTGGCATCTTCCAATCCAGAAGAACAATTTCATAATCATCCTGTCTTTCATGATGCATCTTTACCATATCCACAGCGGTCTGGCCGTCTGTAGCCCATTGTGCTTCAATGCCGATTTCTTTCAGGGAAGAAACGGCTGCTTTGCAAAGGTCTTCGTTGTTATCCACCACCAGCATTTTCCAAGGCGGAAGAATCATATCTTCTTCTTTGACGGTTGCTTTCTCAAAATCAAGTATAATATGGAAATCGCTGCCTTTATCGGGTTCGCTATGCAATTCGATGGTGCCGCCCATGGTGTCTACAATGGCTTTCGTAATAGCCATACCAAGACCGGTACCTTCCGTTTTATCAACCTGCGAGTTCTTTTCCCTGGTAAAGGTGTCAAAAATCTTTTTCTGGAATTCCGGGGTCATACCAATACCGGTATCTTTTACACGGAAATGACATCTCACATAATTATCACCCTTCGGAGAAGGCTCCTGTTCCAGATGGACATGAATATTGCCGCCTTCCGGCGTAAATTTGATGGCATTGGATAGCAGGTTTATCAATACCTGATTTAAACGGACATTATCACAATATATTTCTTCCGTCAGTATTTTCTGAATAAAAATGTCAAAATGCAGATTTCTTGATTTAATCTGCGGTTGTACAATATTTACGATGCTTTCCATAGCATCCCGCAGGGAAATCTGGTTCATATTCAGAGATAATTTGCCGCTTTCGATTTTGGACATATCCAACACATCATTGATCAGACCAAGTAAGTGTTTACTGGATAATGTTATCTTGCCAAGACATTCCTTTACCTTGGTCATATCATTGATATTAGCCATAGCTATGGCTGTCATTCCGACAATACCGTTCATTGGTGTTCGGATATCATGGCTCATGCTGGAAAGAAATTCGCTCTTCGCTTTATTAGCCTGTACAGCCTCATGCTCTGCCTGTTCCAGTTCTCGCAGCTGCTGTTGGGACAGTCTGTAATACAAAAAGAAAATAATGATGATTCCAATCAGTATAACGCCTGCCATGGCCAGGATAATAATCTGGCGCTGTACATTCAGATCATTTACAATATTCTCCAATCGGCCAAAGGGCATGATAGATACCAGATACCATTCCGAATCGGGCAGATGAGAACACAGCATATATTCATATTCACTGCCGTTATAAATCAGTGTGGAATAATCAGCGTCGGTGTTAAGGGCTTCCTGTAATTCTTCTATCGTCTGATTTTTGGCTTGATTATCCAACTTGGAAAATATTTCCAGAATACGGTCAAAATAATTATCATCATCCATATTTCTTACTACATAAGTTCCGTCTCTCCGAATGATAAAAGAATACATTCCCGTATTGCTGTCATTTAAAGAAAGTGCCGTTTCCAGGTAAGTCATAGGAAGTGCCGCTACCATAGCAGAACTGGTTTTTCCGTTGCTCATAGGATATTGTGCATCGATCAACAGACACAGCATTTTCTCTCCGTCTGAGCTATAACCGGAAAATACACGCTGATTACTGTTTTTGAGTACAGCATAAAAAGTATTTTCATCATAATAGTCTACCGGTTCACCATAAATGGTTTCTTGTTCTCCGTCTTCCGTATAGAGGGCAAGGTGGGTAAAGCTGCGTACTCTGGCGCTCTCTGAGAGCTCGTCGATCATTTCCTTCCTATCTGATATAGTTTCCGGCGGGGTTCTTTCCATGATGCCCTGTACTTGAAACACTTGCATGCTGATTACCGCATCGAAAGCCTGTTTCATCTGTTCCGCCATAGCATGGGTATAGATTTCGCCGACTGAGCTGATGGCATCGTTGCTTTTCCGGGCAATGATAAAGGACGACAGGGTAAATGCAATAATACTGACGCCGATTAAAACTGCAAATCCTATCAGAATAACTTTCTTTCTTTTCTTAATAGCCACTGACAATACCTCCCCGCAGTATGTCCCATTCAACGAATCTCATGGATTTAAGTATCATAATTAAGCCAAATATGTTCCACTTTGAGTGAAAGTATATCATATTGTTTATTGGATTTCAATTATGAAGCATCATAATGACACAGAGGGGGTTATATGATATACTGGATGAGGATGAAAACCTATCTGAGGATATTGTGGATAATAGACGGGGGTACATGATGAAGTATGATGTGATTATTATCGGCGCGGGGCCAGGCGGAATTTATTCAGCCTACGAGCTGACGCAGAAAAAGGAAGATTTGAAAATAGCGGTGTTTGAAGCGGGACATGCGTTAGAGCACCGTCACTGTCCCATTGACGGTGATAAGGTGAAAAGCTGCATTAACTGCAAGAGCTGTTCTATCATGAGCGGTTTTGGTGGAGCCGGCGCTTTTTCTGATGGAAAATATAATATTACCAATGATTTTGGCGGTACGCTTCATGAGTATGTGGGCAAAAAGAAGGCTATTGAGCTGATGCAGTATGTGGATGAGATTAATATGAAATATGGCGGTGAAGGTACGAAACTGTATTCTACGGCAGGGACACAGTTTAAGAAACTGTGCCTGCAGAATAACTTAAATCTGCTGGATGCTTCCGTCAGGCATCTGGGAACCGATATTAACTATATTGTGTTGGAGAATCTGTACGCCGCGCTTAAGGATAAAGTAGATTTCTATTTTGATACGCCTATTAGAACTGTGAAGGCCACAGACGGCGGCTACCGGGTGGTTGGAGAAAAGGAATCTTATGATTGTGACAGATGTGTCATATCTGTAGGACGCAGCGGCAGTAAATGGATGGAAAAAGTGTGTGAAGAGCTTTCTATTCATACGAAATCAAACCGTGTGGATATCGGTGTGCGTGTGGAAATCCCGGCAGTGATCTTTTCGCATCTGACAGACGAGTTATATGAAAGCAAGATTGTATACCGTACGGAAAAATTTGAAGATAATGTAAGAACCTTCTGCATGAATCCTTACGGCATTGTAGTCAATGAAAACACCAATGGTATTGTGACGGTGAACGGACACAGTTATGAAGGGGCGGATAAGCAGACGAACAACACCAATTTTGCCCTGTTGGTTGCCAAACATTTTTCAGAGCCCTTCAAAGACAGTAACGGATATGGGGAAAGCATTGCGCGGCTTTCCAATATGCTGGGCGGCGGTGTCATCGTACAGCGATTTGGCGATTTGGTGCGGGGAAGAAGAAGCAATGCAAAACGGATTGCGGAAGGCCTGGTAGAACCTACCCTTGCGGCAACGCCGGGAGATTTAAGTCTGGTACTTCCGAAGCGGATTCTGGACGGCATTATCGAGATGATCTATGCGCTTGACAAGATTGCGCCGGGCACGGCCAATGACGATACCCTGCTCTATGGCGTGGAAGTCAAATTCTATAATATGGAGGTAGAGATTAACGAACATCTGGAAACGAAGTACAAGGGCCTTTATATTATTGGTGACGGCAGCGGTGTGACTCATTCTCTGTCTCATGCATCAGCCAGTGGTGTATATGTGGCGCGGGATATTGCGGCGGCTATGATGTGAAAGATGGTGCAGAGCGGAGAATCCATGGCGTAAAGCACAAATATAATATATAAAAAAGAGGCGTCAGAGTATACGGCCAGGATGCTACAGTCATTCTACATAGATGCCTCGGAACGGAGGGAACATGGTATTAGGAGCATTGGAAGCGGGCGGCACTAAGATGGTGTGCGCAATCGGTAACGAGAACGGAGAAATCAAGGAGCAGATTTCCATTCCCACAGAGACGCCGGAAATCACAGTGCCAAAGTTATTGGCGTTTTTTGAAGGGAAAGGAATAGAAGCGTTGGGAATCGGATGCTTCGGGCCCATCGACGTGAACAGGGATTCTGAGACTTACGGATATATTACCACTACGCCGAAACTTGCATGGCAGAATTATAATATGGTAGGCGCGTTTAAGGAGAAACTGGGCGTGCCGGTGGGATTTGACACCGATGTGAACGGTTCGGCTCTTGGAGAGTATACCTGGGGTATTGCCAGGGGACTGCACAGCTGCATTTATATCACCATTGGAACCGGCGTGGGCGTGGGTGCCATTGTGGACGGCAGACTGATCCACGGTATGATGCATCCGGAGGGAGGACATGTTCTCTTAAACCGTCTGCCACAGGATACTTATAAAGGATTCTGCCCGTTCCATCCAAACTGTATGGAGGGACTGGCTGCCGGGCCTGCCATCGAAGGAAGATGGGGGAAGAAAGCCATCGAACTTGCCGATAGGCCGGAAGTATGGGAAATGGAGGCCGAGTATATTGCACAGGCACTTGTGGATTATACCATGACCTTATCTCCTCAGCGTATCATCCTGGGCGGCGGTGTCATGCACCAGACACAGCTTCTGCCGTTAGTGCGTAAAAAGTTTAAGACACTTTTAAACGGCTACATCAAGACCAAAGAACTGGAAAATCTTGACACCTATATTGTAGTGCAGAGTCTTGATGATAAACAGGGCATCATGGGAGCGCTGAAGCTTGGCATGATGGAATTAGAACGTTAAATATTTCTGTAAATATTCAAGGAGTACCTGTGCGGCCCGCCGGTGGGATTTCTCACCGGGGTGCGCATGGGAACCCACGGTCTCTGCAGTAGTGTCGGGCAGCTGCAGGAAGATAACGTTATGGTCGCCGCTTTGTGCGGTATACTGATTGATGGCATCGTTGATGGCCAGAGAGAGATCATAGCCGAGCATCCCATAACACCAGACAATGTGCGCCTGCGGATTATCTGTCCGCAGCATTTTAAGGAAATCTATGACTGCTTCCTTAAACCGGTGCAGGTCATCTTTCTGAAAAGTGCCGTCCGCATTTAAACGCTGCTCAAAGGTTTCTCCGGTAAAAGGATCTGACCAGGCGGGCTGGACGAAAGCAGAGGCATCATTGGTGCCCAGGTTGACGATCAGTGCATCAATCTTTCTGCCCGTAAAGTCGTAAGGTTCAAAGGCGCCCAGTTTTTCATTGACAGGGCCATAGCAGAGCCCGCAGAGCTTTTCATAACGGGATGGAATATTGCAGTGGGGATTGGCGTCCCAACTGGAAAGCACACCCCATCCTCCTTGGGAAATCAGGAAAGCATCGGCGTCAAGGGCATCGGCCACCATCTTGGCATAATTGCGGCTGTAGCCCATGTACATGGGAATCCAGTCGGTATCTTCTCTGGCACCATAGGTTCCCTCGCCGGAAGTAATACTGTCGCCTATAAATTCCAGTGTATATTTTTTCTTGGGAACGGGATAAAAGGCACCGTCCGTCTGTAGTCCGTGAATCAGCAGGTAACAGTCTTCGTCTTCTGTCATGGCCTGCAGTTCGCGAGTGAACCGTACGTTTTTAACGACATCCCCGCTCATGCCGCGGAACAGACATAGAGTGTATCTGCCCGGCATAAGCATCTGACGGCTCATCAGTTCCTTGTTGATTTCACAGGTAATCCATATTTCGTGTATATGATAATTCACTTCTATATCAATCCAGAGCTCCGAACCGGAGACATTCACTTCTATGGCACTCCCATTAAAGAAAAGAGGCAGAGGGCAGGCTTTGGGAATCGTCCGTCCATGTACTTTATAATGTGGCACTTCCGTTAAAGGATAATAGGTTGTTTCATTCATCATACGGTGAACCCTCCTGTACTGTACTGCATTGCGGAGCGGATCTCGCAAAGTTAATTTGCGAAGCAGATTTACTAGGCTGTATCCGAGGCTGCGGAGCAGTCCTCGCAAAGTTAATTTGCGAAAGAAATCAATTCGGCTATATCCGAGGCTGCGGAGCAGTCCTCGCAAAGTTAATTTGCGAAGCAAATTTACTTTTATTATAATAAAAATTTACCGCTCTGCATAGATTTTTATAAATGATGTGGCAGGTGTATGTATGGCTTCCGTATTATCTAATATTTCCAATATCATCATCCCGGTCATCATCTTTTATATTGTGGCCTATGGGATTGCTAACCGCTGTAATGTGTATGAGGATTTTATCAAGGGTGCCAAAGACGGCTTCCATACGGTGATTCAGATCATGCCTACATTGATTGGGCTGATGGTGGCAGTGGGTGTGCTTCGGGCATCGGGATTTCTGGAGTTTATAGGCGGACTGTTCAGCGGGCTGGCGGCAAAGTTGGGGTTTTCTTCGGAATTGATTCCGCTGATGCTTGTGAAGATGTTTTCTTCCTCGGCAGCCACAGGTCTGGTACTGGATATCTTTAAGAATCATGGGCCGGATTCTCTGATAGGGCTGACGACTTCTATTATGATGAGTTGTACGGAAACGATTTTCTATACGATGAGCGTGTATTTCCTGGCGGCAAGGGTCACTAAGACACGCTATACTTTAAAGGGAGCACTGCTTGCCACGCTGGCGGGAATCATAGCCAGTATCGTGTTGGCGGGTATGCTGGTGTGAATAGATATGGAATGGGAATAGATAGAATCTGAATATAGGGGATGCAAGCATATATAGAAACTGTCAGCATGTAGGAAACGGCGTTCTTTGTGAACGCCGTTTCCTATGTGTGAGAAGGATAGAAATGTATCAGTCCTAATATATGTCAACAGGCATTGGCTAAATGCACTGTTATGTTTAGTCGAAGCCGGTCGGCACCAGTTCAGCACCGGCGACTTCATTGAAGTGTAGTAACCACCGCTTAAGAATCTATGTAGGTAATTCTTGCGGGCCGGATTCTTGGATTCGGCTCTGTCTCAACTACAGTTATTACTATACACACAATTTGTGAATGGGATGTGTCAAAATTAGAAAGAAAAAAGAAAGAAAATATAAAAAAAATTTTATATTTTCATATCCACTGTCCCGGTGGCCATTTTTTCTCCGAATGTCCTGTCGTGCTCCACAAAAAGCAGGGTGGGATGGTGCATCAGGATCAGTCTTTCCAGCTGCATCCTGGAAAAGATATCAATATAATTAAGCGGCTCATCCCAGATATAGAGATGGGCGGGGGTGAGCAGACTGGCAGCCAGAAGCACTTTCTTTTTCTGTCCTTCGGAATATTCATCCATGGGTTTGTCAAATTGAGTACGCGCAAAATCAAGCTGGCGCAAAACGGCTTTAAAAAGGCTCTCGTCAATAGAAGTCTGCCGGATATAATCATTTAGACGGCCCGTTATCTGCGAGGTATCCTGATTGATATAGGATATCGTAAGACCGCTGGCAAGGTTCAGATCACCGGATACGGTTACGGCAGGGTCTCCCAGAATAGCTTTGATCAAAGTAGATTTACCGCAGCCGTTGGGGCCTTTTAGCCAGATGCGGTCACCCTGTCCGAGTGTAAAAGTGAGATTCTGCAGGACAATGGTTTCACCGTAGCCAAGACACAGTTTATCTGCCCGCACCAGAACCTGTTTGTGATGGGTCAGCGTGGGGAGTTTTAAATCTGATACAGTTTCAATATCTTTGAGCAAAGTCTCCTTTTCTTCAATGGCGGCGGTGCGTCTGGTGTCCAGATTCTTGCGTTGCTGCTGCATCCGGGCCGACTTGGCGGCGATATAAGAACGTGTGCCTATGAAACGGCCATGTTCCTTGGCGGGATCATAACCGATCTTTCGGTTTTCTGCCTTGTCTGCCCACATGGCGGTGCGTCTTGATGCTTCTTTCAGTTTGCCGATCTCTTTTTTCAACTTCTCGTTTTCGGCCCGCTCGAAGGTGTCCTGTTTTTCTTTGTTACTATACCAAGTGTCAAAATTGCCTTTTTCCACGCGGATAGTGCTGCGGTTTAGCACCAGCACGTGGTCCACGCACTCATTTAAAAGCCACCTGTCATGGGAGACCAGAAGAAATCCCTTTTTGCCGCACAGATAGTCCCTTAACAAAGTCCTCCCCTCCATATCCAGATGGTTAGTGGGCTCGTCAATCAGGAGGAAATGATTTTCTCTTGAAAAGAGCAGGGCCAGCATGACCTTGGTACGTTCTCCGTGACTAAGGGTTTGATAGGGTCTATAGAGTATTTCCGCATCGGCTTTCAGACTGTCCAGTTCCCGGCAGACCTTCCAGAGTTCAAAATCCGGGATAAGCTGCTGCACCAGATCTACTGTGATTAACTCGCACTGTGTCTGTGTGACAGGACAGGGAAAGTAGTCAAAGCAGGTGGAATGACTGATAGATCCACAAAACTCATACTTGCCAAGCAGCAGATTGAGAAACGTGGTTTTGCCTTTACCGTTTCTGCCGATCAGACCAATCTTCCAATCGGTATCTATGGTAAAGGATGCGTTTTCAAAGATAGTATCGTAACTGGTATCGTAGGAAAAAGTTAAATTGGATACTTGTATTTGTGACATATAGATGCACTCCCTTCTTTTTATAAGGGAAATTCTTCCCTGTAAAACAAAAAATCCTCTGTTACCAGAGGAACATAAAAGAAACGGGATGCTTGATAGAAATAAAACCCGCAAAAAAATACAGTACACCAATATATGATCTGCCTCTGATAACAAACTATGACTTGCCGCCTTGTTAAGTTGTTAGAAACAGATTACATTTTCAATGCAGTGTTACCTCTCTTTTTGCCTGATGGGATTGATTATAACGGATGGGAGAAAATATTGCAAGGGAAAATATATCCTATGTATAATAGAAGTAAAAGAAACAGAAACTGATATTTATATTCCTTACAACGAAAAATGCTAGATCAGGAGGCAGTGTAAATGACAAAATTTGAGTATGAGATTAAGGATGAGATTGGTATCCATGCAAGACCCGCGGGTCTTTTGGTAAAAGAAGCTAAGAAATATGAAAGTCAGATTACGGTATCTGCGCATGGAAAGACAGCGGCGGCTAAAAAACTGATGGCGATTATGAGTATGGGTGTAAAGTGCAAAGATACTGTGACGGTGGAAGCGCAAGGGCCGGATGAAGAGGCGGCTATAGCAGGATTAAAGGCTTTTTTTGAAGCGAATTTATAAGAGAAAGGTGTTGCAGGTATGCAGGAATTTCAGGGGAAATCTGTCTACAAAGGAACCGCGATGGGTAAAGTTGTGGTTTTAAAAGAACCGGATTCTGTCATAAAGCGCGTACGCATCAATGATGTGCAGGCGGAGATAGAAAGATATGAACGGGCCAGTAAAGAGGCGGCCAGACAGCTTGGCGTGTTATATGAGAAGGCATGCAGAGAGGTGGGGGAAGCAGGCGCCGCCATCTTCGAGGTACATCAGATGATGTTAGAGGATGAGGATTATGTGGATGCGATTCGTAATACCATAGAGACGGAGTCGGTAAATGCGGAGTATGCGGTGGCGGTCACGGGAGATAATTTTTCAGAAACTTTTGCGTCTATGGATGATGATTATATGAAGGCGCGCAGTGCAGATGTAAAGGATATCTCCAACAGAATAATACGCATTTTGGAGGGCACGAAAGATGCAGATTTGTCGGAGGCGGCGGTTATCATGGCGGATGATTTGTCGCCCAGTCAGACGGTGCAGATAGATAAGGATAAAATACTGGCCATTGTCACCGTTCATGGTTCCACCAATTCTCATACGGCGATTCTGGCGCGGACCATGAATATTCCGGCCCTCATTGGCGTACCCCTGGATCTTGGGAAAATCAGCTCCGGCATGACCGCTATTGTGGACGGCAGTACAGGGCATGTAATCCTGGAACCTACAGAAGAGCAATGCAGGGAGGCGGAACAAAAGATTGTCTGGGAGCGCAGGCAGGCATCTCGTCTGCAGGAGCTCAAAGGCAGACCGAGTATCACGCCTGATGGACGTAAGGTGAACGTCTATGCAAATATTGGCAGCGTTGCAGATATCGGTTATGTGCTGGAGAATGATGCGGAAGGGATTGGATTATTCAGGAGTGAATTTCTTTATCTTGGGCGGGAAGATTTTCCTGCGGAGGAAGAACAGTTTCAGGCATATCGGCAGGTACTGCAGATGATGGCGGATAAGAAAGTGATTATCCGCACACTGGACATCGGGGCGGATAAGAAGGCGGATTATTTTCATTTTCAGAAAGAGGAAAATCCGGCCATGGGATACCGGGCAATCCGTATCTGTTTAAAACAGCCGGAAATTTTTAAGACGCAGCTTCGGGCACTCCTGCGGGCGGCGGTCTATGGGAATCTTTCCATCATGTATCCTATGATTATTTCCGTGGAGGAAGTCCAAAAGATAACTGTTATCATGGAAGAGGTAAGACAGGAGCTGGAGCAGGCGGGGATTCCTTTCGCCGTGCCGGAGCAGGGAATTATGATAGAGACGCCGGCCGCGGTCATGATCAGCGATGAACTGGCACAGCTGGTGGATTTTTTCAGTATCGGCACCAATGATCTGACACAGTATACGTTAGCGATCGACAGGCAGAATGAAAAACTGGATGATTTTTATAATCCCCATCACAAAGCCGTCCTGCGTATGATTGAGATGGCAGTGGACAATGCGCATAAATATGGGAAATGGGCGGGTATCTGTGGAGAGCTTGGAGCGGATCTTGCACTGACGGAGGAATTTATCCGTATGGGATTGGATGAACTGTCAGTCTCTCCTTCGATGGTGCTTCAGGTAAGGGAAAAAATTATTACATTTGCGAAGTGAGGCTTATCATGGTATATTGTGTAATAAATGGGAGATATCTGTTGCAGTTGGGGAATGTTTTGGGAGGATAAGATGAAAGATTCGGATATTTTTGAGAAAAGATTAAAGAAGCACCATGATGAACTGCGCTGGCTTTATATGGAATTGTATGATAATGATGCCATGTTTGCGGAATTATGTGATCAGATGTACGCATATCATCTGGCCCGGAATCAGAAAATGAAGATGTTGGATCAAAAGAGGGAGAAAAACCCGGCATGGTTCCGCAGGAGGGATATGCTGGGGATGATGCTTTACATTGATAATTTCGCAGGTACGATACAGGGACTTCAGAAGAAACTTTCTTATCTGGAATCCTGTCATGTCAACTATATCCATCTGATGCCGTTTCTGGATTCTCCAAAGGGACGTTCGGATGGCGGATATGCTGTGGCTGATTTCAGAAAGGTGAGGCCCGATCTTGGCAGTATGGATGATCTGGCGCAGCTGTCTGAGGCGTGTCATGAGCGGGGGATCAGCCTGTGTATGGACTTTGTCATGAACCATACGTCGGAAGAACATGAGTGGGCCAGAAGGGCGCGCCAGGGTGAGGGCGAATATATGAGCCGGTATTTTTTCTATGATAATTATGACATTCCGGCGCAGTATGAGGAAACTGTACCGCAGGTGTTTCCCACCACCGCACCGGGCAATTTCACCTGGCTGCCGGAGATCGGGCATTTTGTGATGACATCGTTTTACCCTTATCAGTGGGATCTAAATTATAGAAATCCCCGTGTCTTTAATGAGATGATGTATAATTTCCTGTATCTGGCCAATCAGGGAATGGATATTATACGAATTGATGCGGTGCCCTATATTTGGAAGGAACTGGGTACGCAGTGCCGAAACCTGAAACAGGTACATACCATTGTGCGCATGATGCGTATGATTGGCGAGATCGTGTGCCCGGGCGTTGTGCTGCTTGGTGAGGTCGTGATGGAGCCGGAAAAGGTTGTACCGTATTTTGGGACAGTGGAGAAACCGGAGTGTCACATGCTCTATAATGTAACCACTATGGCTACCACCTGGAACTGTGTGGCCACCAGAGATGTGCGGTTGTTAAAAAAACAGATGGGGATTGTGAACGGTCTGCCGAAAGAATATACCTTTTTAAATTATTTAAGGTGCCATGACGATATCGGCTGGGGACTTGATTTTGACACATTGAGATCCTGGGGGATGGATGAAGTGGCCCATAAAAAGTATCTCAATGATTACTTTACGGGAAAGTATCCGGGCAGCGTCAGCAGGGGGGAACTGTATAATGATGATCCTAGACTTGGAGACGCAAGGTTCTGTGGGACTACCGCTTCTATGTGTGGTGTGGAGAGCGCTGGGTTTGAGAATGATCAGCAGAAGATGCAGGATGCTGTCCGTATGGATATCATGCTTCACGCCTATATGATGACACAGTCCGGGATTCCGATGCTTTACAGCGGGGATGAAGTAGGACAGGTAAATGACTATTCTTATAAGCAGGATGTGAGTAAAGCAACGGATTCCCGTTACCTCCACAGAGGAAGATTTAATTGGGCCCTGGCGGCGGAATGTGGTGATGCGAAGACCGTGGCAGGACAGATTTTTCAGGCACTAAAGAAGTTGGAAATCCTTAGAACTAAGAAGAAAGTCTTTGATGCCGATGCTGACTGTCAGGTACTGGATGCAGGGGATGACGCCGTGCTGGGTTTGATGAGGAGTAAGGCAAAAGAGCAAATGATAGGGCTTTATAATTTCCATGATATGGAGAGAGAAGTGACATGTAACCAGGACGGTGTATGGAAAAACATGTTGAATGGTAAGGAACAGGATATACATACCGTTACACTGCCGGGACACGGGTTTGTGTGGCTGGAAAAGACGAAGTCCTGATGATAAGGCGCTTTAGAGGAAGGAAATAATGCAGCAGTCGCAGGTAACAATATTAATTATAGTAATAGTATTTATTGTCGTCCTGACAGTGGCGGCCATACTTTTGATAAAGTGTGTCCGCCGCTTTCGTCATAACCGTAAAACAGGATTTATGGATGAGATGGAAGGGCATGACTTTGAATATTTCTGTGCAGAACTCTTGGAAAAACAAGGTTTTATGGATGTGGAAGTGACGCGCCAAAGCGGAGATTTTGGCGTAGATATCCTGGCGGAGAAAGACGGTGTCACCTATGCGGTTCAGTGTAAACGATATCGGGCCCCGGTGGGAGTGGAGGCCGTACTTCGTACTTATGGCGGGCGGGCTTATTATGAGTGTATGGTGGGTGCGGTCATGACCAATCAGTATTTTACGGCGCCGGCAGTGGAGGCGGCGAAGAAATTGCGGATTCTGCTCTGGGATCGGGGATACATAGAGCAGATGATGGAAGAATAGTTTGACTGTCAAACTATTATCTGCTAAAATGAGACAACAGAATTTATGAGGGTTGGAGAGCCGAGATGGATATCAATAATACGCTGAATGAAATACTGGTCAAATTGTTCCGCGATATCAATACCATAGAAGAACGCGCCATACGGACGGGGGAATATCGGGATGTGACGGCCAATGATATGCATGTCATAGAAGCCATTGGAACGAATACGGTGAAGAATATGACCAGTGTGGCAAGAGAACTTGAGGTTACCACGGGAACGCTGACCATATCTGTCAATGGCCTTGTGAAGAAAGGCTACGTGAACAGAAGCCGCAGCGAGGAGGACCGGCGGGTGGTATTGATTTCTTTGTCGGATAAAGGAATCAGAGCCTATCTCCATCACCAGGAGTTCCATGAGAAAATGATAGCAGCCGTACTGGCAGGACTATCGGAGGAAGAACAACGAGTGTTGGGACAGGCTCTGTTTAAGTTAAATCAGTTTTTCCGGGAGGCGTATTAGGCGGGTCCTCTTACGGATTCCACATGACCAACCGTGACGCCAGTGTCCGGTAATCGGCAGGGCCGTTCTGTAACAGAAAGCAATGGAACTGATATTGAAAATCTGTATGATCGTTAGCAGCGTTTGTTTCTCCGGGGGTGGCCCAGATGACGGACGCTTGTTTTTTTAATTCCATAATTTCCAGATAACCCAGGTAGTATTTGAGATAGTTGCAGGGTTCTTCTACAATGTACTGGTAGACGGCCTGCACATTTTCATCGCTCATGGTTCCTAAGGATGCGAAGATTTTTCTGACATCATTTAAAGTGGCGCCGTCATAATGGATGGAAACATCTAACAAAGAATACAGACACAACTGGATCTGACGGTCCAGACGGCAGGCCTGGTAATAGCGGGCCGCCTCCGGATGAGTGGTCTTGGCCAGTTCTATGGCATAATCATAAGAGGCTAACTCTACATACATCGCCCATCCTTCTATGAACCCGCCGTAGTAGAGGACACTGCGCATAGGCGGGACTTCCTGTTCGTCCCAATAGCGCTGACTGTAGACAGTCTGATACAGGTGACCGGGATAGCCTTCGTGTGCCAGAGTGGTAAAGAGGGACAGATCGTCAGAGGTGTCCTGCTTATTAATGTAGATAATATTATTACAGATATTGTCTATAGGCGGCGTCATATAGAAAGCGGGTGCGCTGTAAGGTTCCAGACTGGGATCTACGTATTTTACCACGGAGTGAATCTGGGTATTATCCTTCCCGGCAGGAATGGCCGGATATTCCCGGCGTATGGCGGTCTGCAGATAAGAAAGGTATTCTTCCGGAGTTGTTTCCGGTAACAGTGTCGGTTCCTGTAAGATCATATCTTTCAGTTCAGGATTTTCCCGCAACAGGCTAAGCAGGGATTCGTAATGGAATTGAAGATCCTGATAGAGAATCCTTTTGATCTCCGAGATGTCACGATAAGAACCTGTACGCAGGCGCAGCAGGGTAAGATAGTAGTCCCGGCCGCCTTCGTACTGCGCCAGTCCGCCGATATTTTTGCTGCTTCCTTTCAGGAGAGTGATTTCGTCGGCGAGTTTGTCATAGGCGGGCGCCACCACGGTTGTCAAAAGACGGTCGTGTTCGGCCTGATAGGAAAGAGATTCTTCCGGGCTGATGATTCCCTGGTTCACCAGGATATCAAGGCGCTCTTTAAAGGTAACGGTCAGAAAATGGGAACCGTTGGACAGGGAAGCCTGATCCATCAGATCCATACACTGGGCGATCGTTTTGTCCGCGGTTTCATCGGACATAAAAAGTCCTGCCTGCTTTTTTTCTTTTTCATAGACGATCAGCCCGTCAAAATAGGCAGGAACCTGAGAGAGGATAGCAAGATAGTTATCAACATCCTCCACACTGTCTAACTGGTATTCTGCCAAAAGAACAGGCAGTTCCGAGCAGGCTCCCGAGGAGGGAGAAAGAGGTTCTGCAAAATAGGGGAAGGCGGCCGTCTGCGCCACTGCGCATAAGTAGCTGTCCAAAAGATCATACAGATATTGGTTGTCTTTATTCAGGGAATCACGGTCTATTGTGGCTAACTGCGCGCGGGTTTGGGAAAGCTCATAGATATCGTTTGCAGCATCGCCCGCATGGTAGACAGGAAGAGTGAGCGCAGACTCATCAATACCATAGGAAGCGGCATCATCTATGGTATAATGAAAATGAATCGGATTGGACTTAACTTCGTTTAGGAAGAATTGTTCTCCAAAAGATTCAAATCGGGCATCCTGGTGATTATGCGCATAATAAAGCAGAGTGGAGGCACAAAATCCTCCGAGGATTATAAGGGCCACAGCCCATTGTTTGAACGTGAGATTGCGTTTCAAGAAAATACCTTCAAGAAAGATTTGTATTAATATATGAAAGGATACTATAAATAATGACCGGATCAGAAGATGATCCGGTCACGTCCGCTTTCTTTACCAATATATAGTTTCTCGTCCGCTTCCTTTAAGATTGTGGTCATATCGCTGTGGTAATCATATTCCACAAGACCGTATGTCAGGGAAACGGTAAAGGTTTCAGAACCACCGTCAAAAACGATTGCTTTGATTCTCTGCCGTAGATTGTCTAAGGCAATCATCGCATCATCTCCGTTTAATTTAGGGAAAATCAACAGAAATTCCTCACCGCCCCAACGGGATATAAAGGAGTCCGGCGGCAGTTCCTTTTGGAACGTGCTGGAAATCTTTTTCAGTACCACGTCCCCCACATCATGTCCGTAGGTATCATTTACACGTTTAAAGAAATCAATGTCACACAGACAGATACTGATTTGATTCTCTGGATTCTTGAGCAGAGAATCCAGATATTCCATAGTACTGCGGCGGTTATAGAGACCGGTCAGCGTATCCGTATTAGCCTGTTTCATCAGCTGTCTGTTGTATTCAATCAGCTTTCCTTCCAGTTCCTGGGAATCCGCGCTGAATATGTAAGCGGTCAGGGCAAGAGACAGGAAAACAAAAAAGGTGTTTACAATCTGCATCATATTGGAGAGATCCGGCGCCAAAGCCAGCGTAGGTTCGTGAGTCTGACAATAGTAATATAGATAAATCCGAAGTGCCAGCAGGGCCAGGGTGTAGATAATCTTAGCCTTTTCGTGCCGGTATTTTGAAAAATAACAAAATACCAGAAGTGTAATGATAAAGTGCTGCACCCCGATATTCCAGCCGAAACAGACTACGTTGGCAACTGTCCATATCAGCACATAGATGTTAAGTGCACAGTATGAGGTAAAGGAACTCCAATAATAGGAACACACAAAAGCGGCAATAAATAAAACCAAAGAAATGATGGAAAAAACAAGGCCGCTGATATGTGCAGAGAGGGCAATCAGGACACAATTAACCAAAGAATAAACTGCCATGGAAAGAATCAACAGCCTGATGACGACGATTAGTTTGGATGATTCATTTTTTCTGCCGGTGTCCCGGCGTATATTCTCATAAATGTTGGCAAAAACAGAATTCTCTTTCATTATAATATTCTTTCATTAATAGAGTTTTTTTGCTAAAAAATGATACACACATTTATATTACACCTTTTATAGTGCTAATGCAAACAAAGAATCTTGTTTTTATTAGAAAAAAATTTACAATTTATCTTTTATTAGAAAATTGGTAGAATAAAGCAAAGGAGATAAAAATATGCAGGCTGCCAAAGTGAAATATTCCATTAAACATAAACTGACTCTTCTTTCCATGGTGGTGGCGATTCCCTTTCTGGTAATGGTCATTTACCTGATTTATGCGCTTCATAATTACAGCAATGCCTATGATACCATTGTGAGCAATATGACTGTGGCGAATAATTATAATCTGAATTTTAAAGAAGAGATGGATGAGAGTCTTTATAAACTGGTGGTGGGCTATGTTACCTTCGAGACAGTGGGGGATGATAAGAGTTTGCAAGATCCTTATGTTTTGTTGGATGAATTGCGTAACGAGTTCGGAAACCTGATGAGAATCACTACAGATGGAGAGAGCCGGGCCTGGCTTCAGATTCTGCTGCGTAACATTGATACGCTGGAAGCCCGTGTGGACGACATTAAAGCGAACATAGAAAATGAGACGGGTTATGATATGAATATCGAGATGCTGGATAATAATATCTATATCCTGACAGAATTGATTCAGGATAATATTCAGTCTTATATTTATTATCAGACTAAGAGTATGGAGCATTTGACGGAGCAGCTGAATGTAAAGGTGCATACCTTCACCGTGTTTTGCGGTATCCTTTTGATCCTTCTGCTTTTGCTGGTGGTGATGCTGATCGTCATGATTGTGAGCGGCATCATCCGGCCGATTCGGGAATTGTCCCAGGTTACGGAAAAAGTGTCCGAAGGAGATTTTTCGGTTCGCGCCCATGTGGATTCCGAAGATGAAGTGGCGGTGCTTGCTGACAGTGTCAACAGCATGACGGAGAGTATCGAAGGGCTGGTACAGAAGATCAAAGAAGATGAGCGTAAGATGCGCCGGGCGGATCTGCGGCTTTTGCAGGAACAGATTAACCCGCACTTTCTATATAATACATTGGACACGATTGTATGGCTGATCGAAGGCAACGACCCGGATAAAGCGGTAAATGTGGTCATGTCTTTGTCGGAATTTTTCCGGCTGGTGTTGTCTAAAGGGCGTGAATATATTACCATACAGGAAGAAGAACTTCACATCAGAAGTTATCTGGAGATACAGCAGGTGCGTTATCGGGATATTCTGGAGTATGAGATTCAGATCGCGCCGGAACTTTATCAGTACAAGATTTTAAAACTTACCTTACAGCCTCTTGTGGAGAATTCTCTTTACCATGGGATTAAATATAAGCGGGCAAAGGGGACCATAAGTGTAACGGGCAGTCTGCAGGACGGCATGATACATTTTATGGTGAAGGATAACGGGGTAGGCATGGAAGAGGAGGAACTGGCCAAACTCAAAGAGGAGATTGTCAAGCCTTGTCAGGATACAGAGAAAGGTTTTGGACTTGCCAATGTGAATGAACGTATCCGGATGAATTTTGGGACGGAATACGGTATGAAGATTGATTCCGCCAAAGGGAAAGGAACTTGTGTGGAAATTATTATACCGGCGGTTCATTATGCGGCAGATAGGAGTGAACAGGATGTTTAAGAAGGGTGATGTCATCAGTAAACTTATTTTGGTACTGTTTGCGGCTATATTGCTTCTGATGGTGCTGGGGGGACGGCTTTTTACGGATATTGAGGAAGAGGCTTATGAGAGCGAGGAGACTGACCGGATTGTGGTAGGGGTGTCGCAGCTGGGAAGTGAGTCTGGGTGGCGGACGGCCAATACGGAGTCCGTGCAGAATGTTTTTACGAAGGACAACGGATACTTTCTGCTGTTTAATAATGCCAGACAAAAGCAGGAGAATCAGATTAAGGCAATCCGCAGTTTTATTTCCCAACGGGTAGATTATATTGTGTTTGCACCGGTGGTGGAGACTGGCTGGGAAACAGTCCTGCAGGAGGCAAGGGAGGCAGGGATTCCGGTTATCCTTATGGACAGACAGGTGGATGTGACGGACAAAAGCCTCTATGTAACCTGTGTGGGGAGCGATTTTGTGGAGGAGGGTGAGCGGGCCGGCCGCTGGCTGGAAAAGGATCTTAGGAAACGCGGAATGGATAAGGAGACTGTCAACATCGTGGTCCTAAAGGGAACCGAGGGGTCTTCTTCCCAGATCGGACGCACGATCGGCTTTTCAGTAGTGGCGTCAAATCATAGTAATTGGAACATCCTGGAACAGGAATACGCAGATTTCACTTCTGCCAAAGGCCGGGAAGTGATGGAGGTGTTTTTGAAAAAGCATCCGGACATTGATGTGGTAATATCTCAAAATGACGATATGACCTTCGGGGCCATTGAGGCTATCAGGGATGCCGGTAAGACAGTGGGGATTGGCGGGGATATCACCATTATTTCCTTTGATGCTGTCAATACGGCACTGGAGATGGTGGCAGATGGGATTATCAATGTAGACATTGAGTGTAATCCGAATCAGGGAGAGTATCTGTCCCGGGTCATCGAGATGCTGGAGAACGGCGAGAAAGTAGAGAATCAATATTATGTGGAAGAAAATGTTTTTACGATAGAAAATGTGACAAGGGAACTGATAGAAGAAAGAAACTATTAGCAGAAGGGAGATACGGGCTATGCTCAAAATATTTCTGGTGGAGGATGAGAGTATTGTCAGGGAAGGGTTACGGGATGATATGCCGTGGCAGCAGTACGGCTACCAGTTTGTGGGAGAGGCCAGTGACGGGGAGATGGCTCTGCCGCTGATACAAAAGACCAGACCGGATGTTCTTTTGACGGATATTAAGATGCCGTTTATGGATGGACTGTCCCTGAGCCGTATTGTGCATCAGGAATTTCCGGAGATGAAGATCATCATCATCAGCGGCTATGATGATTTTGAGTATGCAAGGCAGGCGATTTCCGTGGGGGTGGAACAATATCTGCTAAAGCCCATTACCAGAGCGAATCTGCAAAAGGTGCTGACAGAGTTAAAGACGAAGATCGAATCGGAGAAAGAACAGAAACACTATCAGGAAAAATTCCGGGATGAATCACGGGAGTATGAACAGTTTTCACGCACGAACTTTTTTGTCAAGGTGTTTGAGGGACGTATGCCGGTGCAGGATATTTATGAGGAAGCGGCGAAACTTTCTTTAAAGATCAACGCGCCCTGCTATAATATCCTGATGTTTAATCTATTGGAGAAGCGGGCCGGAGAGAATATGGGATTTGAGTCGGAAGATTTTGCCAGGAAGAGGGAGGAACTTCTGCATTACTTTGTACGGTATCCAGAGAACCTGGTTTTCCGCTGGAATGTAAACACGTATGGAGTGCTGATTAAAGGCAGTGTGGAACAGATGAAAGAACTGACGGACAGATATCTGGAGAACGTGGAGAGGATCTGCCGGCCCACGGAAGACATTGTAGACTGGTATGCAGCTGTGGGAGAGCCAGTGGAAAGGCTGAGTCTTCTGGCAGAGTGTTACAGCAAGGTCAATCATCTGTTTGCTTACCGTTTTCTGATGCCCCATGTGCATATCTTTACCGAAGAAGTGACGTTGAGTTATATGCCGCAGGGAGGGGAGGGAAAGTTCAAGGATATTGATTCTTCCAAAATGGATCCGGAGCTGATCCGGGATTTTCTGCTTCGTGGCAGCAGGGAGGATATACCGGAATTTGTGGACAGTTATCTGCTTGCCATCCGGGAGGCGCTGCAGTCGCGGATGTTCCAGAATTATCTGGTGCTTCATATCCACTTTGTAACACTTGCCTATGTGGAGTCCATTGGCGGCGATAAGGAAGAATTTATGGATAGTGTGGGCGACGGCCAGATTCAGGATAATAACCTGACGGTAGAAGAGATTTCACCTTATATCCGGAACATGTTGGATAAGGCCATGGAATTACGTGACCGGGAATCTGATAACCAGAGCAGGCGTGTGCTTAAAAAAGCACTGGATTATATAGAAGAAAACTATTCCCAGGAATCTTTCTCCTTAAATGCAGTAGCAGGCGAAGTCAATGTCAGCGCTAATTATTTCAGTGCTATTTTCAGTCAGGCCATGCAGGTGACCTTTATTGAATATGTGACCCAAAAGAGAATGGAGAAAGCCAAAAAGCTTTTAAGACAGACAGAGAAACATGCCGGCGATATTGCTCTGGAGGTGGGATATAAAGATCCCCATTATTTCAGCTTTGTCTTTAAAAAGACGCAAGGCTGTACGCCCAGGGAATATCGGGCCGGATTGAAATCCTAATTCCGGAAAGCGCTGTCGCTTTCCTTGTGTACGATTTCCCAGGGGATTTCCTGGGAAACTACAGAGATTCCCTGCAATTTCTGTATGATACAGTCCGCTACGCTCCTGCCCATCTCATGGGGCCGGTGAGTCAGTGTGGTGATACGGATTTTACTCAAGTCACTTAAGTAGCTGTTGTCGAAACAGACCACGGAGAGATCATGGGGAACCCGGATGTCTGCATAGGAGAGTTCCTTGATCAGCCAGTAGGCCACTTCGTCGTTGTAGCAGATGACGGCGGAGCAGCCAACTAACTGCTCCTGGATAAATCTGGTGAGAAAACGGGTATCCTGTCGTTTGCGCAGGGCCTCGTTGTCTATGGTATTAAACCATCCTACGTGGCGGTCTCTCAGTTCGTAGCCAAGATCCCGCAGGCAGGCAGCTACGCCAAGATAACGTTCCGGTCCCTGCAGATCGTCCATTTTGAACAGACCGGCAATCTGTGTATGTCCTAAATCGATCAGATGTCTGGCCAACAGATAGCCACCATAATAATTGTCGTCCTTGATACAGATCTCATCGGGCAGGGCGCTGTAACGATTGTGTAAAAAGAGAAGGAAAGTTCCTTCTTTTTTAAATTTTTCATAAAGATCCAGATTGGGGGTGGGCAGGGCGCTTTTGGAGCCTTCTACAATCATACCACGAGGCAGATTTTGCAGCAGGGTAAGAAGATGTTCTCTTTCCACAGATACATCATTATCCGTGGGATATATCTGTAGCTGATAGCCTTGAGAGGATAAGGTATTCTGGATATCGCTTAACAGGCTGGGATAGATATATTCCTGACCGCTGGCAACCAGGATGGGTATGATATTCTTCTCCGGAGCCGGGAGCAGGCCGGTTGCATACGAGCCGCTGCCCTGGCGGCTCGTAATGATGCCCTGATTACGCAGACATGTGAGCGCTGTTCTGACAGTCTGCCGGCTGACTTGATATTGCGTACATAACTCGGCTTCGGTGGGCAGGGCAATGATTCCCTGCTGTAGGTTCTTTGTAATCTGTTCTGTAAGTAGTTTCGTAAGCGTTTCGTACTTGTTCATGATAGAAAATCCTCTTTTTGTTCATTGTTTGTTCATAAACTATACAATATTTATTCATAAAAGAATCCGTAATCGGAAAAAAATATAACCTTCCGTCAGAATATGACAACTTTCACAGTATATCGTGAGGGGTTAGTATAACCTATTTTATGGTAAAAATCAATAAATTTTAAACAAAATCGTAAAAAAACCCCGTGTATTTTAAAATTTGTACTGGAATATTTTGACATGAATGAAATTTGTATTGTTGAACTCACCCAAAATCAAAAAATGCGATTTTTTAGTGTTGAAGAGGAGGATTTGTTTTGCTAAAGTAGTCTCAGGAACAAGAAGTCACAAAGATTTCCGGTTCCGGCAACATATTTAATTCTTCAGAATGAAAATGAAAGGGAGGAATTTAAGTGATGAAGAAGAAATTAGCAGTTTTACTTGCAGGCGCCATGGTAATGGCAAGTCTTGTAGGATGTGGCGGAAGCGAAGCTCCGGCTGAACCCGCAGCAGCACCCGCAGCAACAGAAGAACCCGCAGCAGAGGAGCCGGCGGCAGAAGAGCCCGCAGCAGAGGAGCCTGCAGCAGAAGAGCCCGCAGCAGATGCACCTGCAGCAAGCGGTGAGTTAATTAAAGTTGGTATTATCAATAACGATCCTAACGAGTCCGGTTATCGTACAGCTAACGTAAAGGACTTAGAGGCAGCTTTCACAGAAGAGAATGGTTATGATGCTTCTTTCGCATACAGCCTTAAGAACGATGAGCAGGTTGCAGCAGCTCAGAAGTTCATCCAGGACGGCGTTGACTATCTGCTTCTCTCCGCAGCTGATGTATCTGGTTGGGATTCCGTATTACAGGATGCTCAGGATGCTGGTATCAATGTAATCCTTTTCGACCGTACAATCGATGCAGATGAGAGCCTCTATGTAGCTTCTATCGTATCCGATATGGACAAAGAGGGTGAGACCGCTGTTAACTGGTTGAAAGAGCAGGGTCTTAGCGAGTACAACATCATCCACCTTCAGGGTGTTATGGGTTCCGCAGCTCAGGTTGGACGTTCTGGCGCGCTTGACGCAGCAGTTGCATCCGATGGCTGGAAACTTGTTACACAGCAGACCGCTGAGTGGAACGCTGAGAAAGCACAGCAGATTGTACAGTCCGTTATCGACTCTGGTGAGTCCTTCAATGTAATCTATGCTGAGAACGATGATATGGCTAAGGGCGCTGTAGCAGCACTTGACAAAGCTAACATCTCTCACGGCGTAGGCAAAGACGTTATCGTAATGGGCTTTGACTGCAACAAGTGGGCACTCGAAGAGTTGCTTGCAGGCAACTGGAACTACGATGGACAGTGTAATCCTTTCCAGGCTTCTTACATCGATGAGATCATCAAGACTCTTGAGTCCGGCGGTACCATCTCTGAGAAGACAATCATCATGGATGAGAAGGGCTTCGACGCTACAACCATCACACAGGAAGATGTAGATAACTACGGTATCTAATCTGAGGAAAAAGATTTACAAAAAGCGATTTAGATAGTAAAATTAAGTAAGAATTAGCGCGGCGCAGCAAATGTGAATATTCATAGGCCTGCACCGCGCTTTTTTCACAAAAACTATAACTATTGGGAGGTGAACCTGGGAGTGGAAGACAATATTGTATTGAAAATGAGAAATATCCACAAGATCTTCCCCGGAGTACGCGCCCTGCAGGGTGTGGACTTTACTCTGCGTAAAGGTGAAATTCATGCGCTTATGGGTGAGAACGGTGCCGGGAAATCAACACTGATCAAGGTTTTGACCGGTGTTTACGGCAAGGAGGAAGGTGAGATCTTTCTCGAAGGTAATGAGGGGGCAGTCACGATCCACTCGCCTCAGGACGCACAGAAGATGGGAATCAGTACCGTGTATCAGGAGATTACGCTCTGCCCGAATCTTTCTGTTGCGGAGAACATGTTTATCGGTCGTACCGCAGGGACGGTGCAGAACTGGAAAAAGATGAATACGGACACCGAGAAGATTTTACAGTCGTTAGATATTCCGGCGAAGCCGACACAGCAGCTGGAAAGCTGTTCTATTGCGGTGCAGCAGATGATCGCTATTGCGCGTGCGGTGGATATGGATTGTAAAGTATTGATTCTGGATGAGCCGACTTCATCCCTGGATGAGCAGGAAGTTGCCAAGCTGTTTAAATTGATGCGGGATCTTCGTTCCAGAGGTGTCGGCATCATTTTCGTTACCCATTTCCTGGATCAGGTCTATGAAGTGTGTGACAGAATCACGGTTATGAGAGATGGTAAACTGGTGGGCGAGTATGAGATCAAGGATCTGCCTCGTGTCCAGTTGGTGTCTAAGATGCTTGGTAAAGAATTGGATGACTTGTCCGATATCAAGGGTGACCAGCAGGCATTTAAGAAAGAAGAAGGCGCGGTTCCTGTATTTGAGGCCGAGAACCTTGCAAGTGATGCGGGTATCAAACCCTTTGATTTCCATATCGATAAAGGTGAAGTCAATGGCTTTACCGGTCTGCTTGGTTCCGGACGAAGCGAATGTGTGCGTGCTATCTTTGGCGCCGATCATGTGACCAGCGGAAGCGTTAAAGTAAAAGGTAAGAGCGTCAAGATTTCCAAGCCGATCGATGCGATGAAGAATGGTATCGCATATCTGCCTGAGGATCGTAAGATGGACGGTATCGTTGGCGATCTTTCCGTGCGTGATAATATTATCCTGGCACAGCAGGTTCTGAAAGGATTCTTTAAGCCTTTCTCCAAAGCGGAAGCCAATAAGGTTGCGGATGAATATATCAAACTGTTAAATATCAAGACCGCGTCCAAGGATACGCCGATTAAATCGCTTTCCGGCGGTAATCAGCAGAAGGTTATCCTGGCACGCTGGCTCTTTACCCATCCTGAGTATCTGATTCTTGACGAGCCCACCAGAGGTATCGACGTGGGTACGAAGGTAGATATCCAGAAACTTGTCTTAAAGCTGGCATCGGAGGGTATGAGCGTTACTTTCATCTCTTCCGAACTGGATGAGATGCTGCGTACCTGTTCGCGTCTGGTTGTTATGCGCGACCGTAAGATGGTAGGCGAACTGACAGGAGAAGATCTGAACCAGAAGACGGTTATGAGTACGATCGCAGGAGGTGATAAATAATGGGAAAAGGGGAAACGGTGAAAGCCAATAATACCAATTTTTTAATGAAACTGGTTAGAAACCAGTGCTTTATCCCGCTGGCGGCACTCTTACTGTTGGTGGTGATCAATCTGGTCGCAGATCCCGGATTCTTTAAGATTTCACTGGGATATAATGCGGCAGGCAATCCGGTTCTGTCCGGCTTCCTGATTACAATCTTAGACAGCGGTTCGGAACTTGCCATTCTGGCAATTGGAATGACCCTGGTAACGGCGGCTTCCGGTGGTCAGGATATCAGTGTGGGCGCGGCGGTTGCCATTGCGGGCAGTGTTCTTTTGCGTGTGCTGTGCGGTGAAAATTCCCGTCCGGAGACATTGCAGGCTCCCATCATTGTAGCATTTCTGGTAAGCTGTGTGGTGGCGATGCTGTTTGGCGCTTTTAACGGTGTGCTGGTGGCTTATTTTAAGATTCAGCCCATGATCGCGACCCTGATTCTGTTTACGGCAGGACGTTCCATCGCGGCATGGATCAACAACAATGAGCTGCCGGTTATCAGCGATCCCAGCTTTAAATATTACGGAGAATTTATACCGGGTATACCGATTCCGACACCGGTATTCATTGCAGCTATCTGTATTATTATCATTGGTATTGTATTGAAAGTGACTAATTTAAGAATTTATACACAGGCGGTTGGTATCAACCAGAGTTCCTCCAGACTGAACGGTTTAAATCCGGCTTTGATCAAGGTATTGGCTTTTGTAATCCTTGGTCTGTGTGTGGCAGTGGTAGGTTTGATCAAGGTAAGCCGTATCTCTTCCATCAACTATTCCGTTATTGCAAAGGATATTGAGATGGACGCCATTCTGGCGGTTGCCCTTGGCGGTAATGCGTTAAGCGGCGGTAAGTTCAATATGACGGCTTCCATTATTGGTGCTTATGTAATTCAGTTCCTGACGACCACACTGTATAAGTTCCAGGTGCAGTCGGATGCGCTCCCGGCGTATAAGGCTGTTGTGGTCATCGTTCTGGTGGTAGTCAGTGCACCTACTGTGAGAGAGTATTTCTCCTCCCTCACCAAGAAACTGAAACTGAGTAAGGAGGTGGCATAAGTATGGCTAAGACAGATAAGAAAGCAGCGCCGGCAGGCAAAGGGTTTGCCAGTAAGCTACTGAATGTCAGTGACACGAACTTACTCCTCGGCATTACAATTATTGTGTTCTTCCTGATGTATATTGGCGCTATTGTATTTCAGGGATCTGGTTTCTTAAAACCGCAGACATTCTTTAACATCTTGAATAATAATGCAGCACTGATCATTCTGGCGTGCGGCCTGAGCCTTGTAATGATCACCGGCGGAATCGATATTTCCGTGGGCGGTATTACGGCACTGATCAGTATGTGCTGTGCTGTGTATCTTGATTATAAGGGTGGTAATGTTTATGTATCTGTACTGATTGCACTGGCGATCGGTCTGGCGTTTGGCCTCTTTCAGGGCTTTTTGGTGGCCTATTTGGATATTCAGCCTTTCATCGTAACGCTGGCAGGTATGTTCTTTGCAAGAGGTATGACCACCATTGTAAATACCAAGCCTTTTAATGTAGAGAATGAGGCGTTTAAAGCACTGAAGATGACACGTATCATCATACCCGGTATGGGTTCCGTGAATAAAAAGGGTGTATATATCAATGCGTACATAGAAATCGGCGTGGTTGTTGCGCTCCTCGTAGTGATCGTTATGTTCTGTCTGCTCAGATGGACTAAGCTTGGCCGTTCCTTCTATGCGGTGGGCGGTAATATGCAGAGTGCCCTGATGCTTGGTATCAATGTGAAGAGAACAAAGTTCATCTCTCACGTGATCTGCGGTCTTCTGGCAGGAATCGGCGGTTTCGTCTACTTCCTGCATGTGGGTTCCGGTTCTGCATCCCATGCGTCCGGTGCCGAGATGGACGCGATTGCTTCTTCCATTATCGGCGGTACGATGCTGACGGGTGGTGTGGGTAATATTGTCGGTACCTTCTTCGGCGTGTTATCCCTGAGCACGATTCAGAATATTGTGTCTTCTGCAGGTTTTGACGAAGCATGGTGGACGGGTATTACAAGAGCGGTTATGCTCTGCCTGTTCCTGGTAGTCCAGAGCGTGGTTATGTCTGCGAGGAAGAAGAGAATGGCGGAAGCCAAAAATTAATTTTTCATACATAAATACAAGCTGCCGGATCGGTGATATCCATTGCCGGCCGGCAGTTTTTTATCAAAATGCATCTGCCGGATGATAGGAAATAGGAATAAAGCAGGTCTATCCTTATATCTGAAAGTGTGATATGATTGATATAGCTATTTAGGGGTTTCGGATAACAACAGATAGAAAGGAAGGACCTTAGGATGAAGAGAATAGGGTTTAAATTTGCGTCGGCAATCATGGTGCTCGCATTGATTGGAATCATATCGTTGGGCATACTTGCAAACAGCCTGACAGCGATTACAACAGGCAGTCAACAGGTTATGAACAATGAAGTGGAGAAGATTAATCTGATCCATGGAATTTATGAAGACTATCTGGATATGTATATGAACGTGTACGCTCATATCAATGCGAAACTCTTAAGATCGATGGACAAAAAAAGCGAGGCGATTATGGAATCCCGTGAAGAAATGTGGCAGTATATGGAAGCATATAGGGCCGGCATTACTTCCGCAGAAGTAGAGGAGACCTATGCTCTGCTAGAGAGCAGACTGCGTAATTTTGACAGTTATGTGGATGCGGTCTTAGAGGCCAGCAGAGAAGATGATAAGGAAAGGGCCAATGCCCTTGTAGCCAATAATCTGGGGATGCTCAATGGCACCATTGACACCAATATGAACAAACTCCTTGAATATTCTGCGGCGGAGTTGGATTCCAGCAAGGCCGTATTACGGCAGCAGGCAGATCAGTCTTATACGGTGATTATCGTAGTCATCGTGTTGCTTGTCGTGGCGGCGGTTCTGGTGACGATTATTGCAATTCGTGTTATTGTGGTGCCGATTCGTAAGATTGCGACAGCGATCAACGGCATGATTGAAGACATTCACAATGGTCAGGGAAGTCTGACTGAGAGAGTGCCGGTGCAGACCAAAGATGAAATATCGACACTGGCGAGGGGTGTCAATGAGTTTTTGGATATTTTGCAGGAAATGATCGGCGGCGTGATTTCCTGTAGTGAGGAAATAGATTTACAGCAAAAAAGTGTCAATGAAGTAGTGGAGGAGACAAACCGAAGTGCCAGCGAAACCTCCGCTACCATGCAGCAGCTTGCAGCCAGCATACAGGAAGTATCTGCCACCGCAGCCTATGTCAATGAGAATACCAGACAGGCACAGGAGTCTGTAGGAGAGATGGTCGATAAGGCTGTAAACGGGACGAAGTTTGCAGAAGAGATCAGGAGCCGGGCGGAAGAACTCAGGAAACTTGCCCAGGAAAGCAAAGAGACGGCCAGTCAGATGATTCGGGAATTCGACGTGGCATTGCAGGCCTCCATTGAGGACAGCCATCAGATAGAAAATATCGGTAGTCTGACGGGTGATATCTTAAGTATTGCTTCCAAGACGAACCTTCTGGCGCTCAATGCTTCTATTGAAGCGGCAAGAGCGGGAGAGGCAGGGAAAGGATTCGCAGTGGTTGCCGATGAGATCCGTGTATTGGCGGATGGTTCCAAAGAGACGGCCAATAACATTCAGCAGATTTCCAAGGGCGTAGTGGATGCTGTTAGGAAGCTGGCGGACAATGCCAATAATCTGGTTAATTTCATTAATGAGAGAATCCTGCCTGACTATGAGATTCTGGAGCAGACCGGAGAACAGTATCTGAACGACTCTATTACGGTGGATCAGATCATGGGTGAGATGCGGGATTCCATGGAAAACATCGGTGGAATGATGCATGATGTGGCACAGTCCAATGAAAATATTACCAACAACGTTCAGGAGAGTGCTCAGGGCGTTACGGGTGTAGTTGGTAATACGACAGCGCTGGTTGATAATATGCAGAACATTATAGGCGCACTGGATCAGGTGTCCAACGTGATCAGCCATTTATCGGAACAGACGGCTTGCTTTCAGGCTTAGATAATGGCGTCTTACAGGATTGGATGAGTTTAGGGGCTGCCTTATAGGCGGCCCTTTTTTAGAAAAATATGGAGGGTGATAATATGAGCACAGCAAAGAATTACAAGTTTTGGTTCTGTACAGGGTCTCAGGATTTATATGGAGACGAGTGCCTGAGAAAAGTAGCAGATCATTCTGCTAAGATCGTGGAAGGATTAAATGCCTCCGGTAATCTGCCTTTTGAAGTAGTATTAAAGCCTACGCTGATCAGTCAGGCTTCTATCCGTCAGACATTCAATGACGCGAACAACGATCCCGATTGTGCAGGCGTGATCACATGGATGCACACATTTTCTCCGGCTAAGATGTGGATTCTGGGTTTGAAAGAATTCAGGAAACCTTTATGCCATCTGCATACACAGTTTAACGAAGAGCTTCCCTATGATACCATTGACATGGATTTCATGAATGAAAATCAGTCCGCACACGGAGACAGAGAGTATGGACATATTGTGAGCCGTATGGGTATTGAACGTAAAATTATTGTGGGACATTGGGCCAATGAACGTGTACAAAAGCAGTTGGGAAGCTGGATGCGTACGGCGCTTGGCGTAATTGAATCCTCCCATATCCGTGTGTGCCGTTTCGGTGATAATATGAACAATGTCGCCGTGACAGAGGGCGATAAGGTAGAAGCGCAGATTAAGTTTGGCTGGGAGATTGATCATTACTGTGTCAACGACCTGGTGGAATATGTGGATGCCGTGCCTCAGGGCGAGGTCAATGCGCTGGTAGACGAGTATTACAGCAAATATAAGATCATTGACGAAGGCAGAGATCTGGACGAGTTCAGGAAACATGTAGCAGTACAGGCACAGCAGGAAATCGGTATTGAGAAATTCCTGGTGGAGAACGATTATCATGCGATCGTGACACACTTTGGAATGTTAGGCGGTTTAAAACAGCTTCCGGGACTTTCCATTCAGAGATTGATGGAGAAAGGTTACGGTTTTGGTGCGGAGGGCGACTGGAAGGTGGCGGCCATGGTTCGCATGATGAAACTGATGACGGCGGATATCAAAGATGCAAAGGGCACTTCTATGATGGAAGACTATACTTACAATCTGGTGCCCGGCAAAGAGGGTATTTTACAGGCGCATATGCTGGAAGTATGTCCTTCCGTGGCTGATGGCGAGATCGGCATTAAAGTCTGCCCGCTGTCTATGGGCAACAGAGAGGATCCTGCTCGTCTGGTATTTACTTCCAAGACAGGGCCGGCAGTGGCATGTTCCCTGATAGATCTGGGTACTCGGTTCAGACTGCTTATCAATGCGGTAGATTGTAAGAAAGTGGAGAAACCGATGCCGAAGCTGCCTGTGGGCACGGCGTTCTGGACACCTCAGCCTAATCTGGAGATTGGCGCGACTGCATGGATACTGGCAGGCGGCGCACATCATACCGCATTTTCTTACGATCTTAGCGTAGATCAGATGGTGGACTGGGCGGCTGCTATGGGTATTGAGAGTGTGGTAATTGACAAAGATACCACCATCAGAGGCATCAAGAACGAGTTAAGATGGAATGAAGCAGCATTTTAAAAGGGTATGAAACAGGGCTGTAATAAGATTACAGCCCTGAGGATGAATGTAAGATATATTTCAAGAATCAGGAGGTATGAAATGGGAGCAAAAGAAACGATTGCAAATGGGAAAGCTGTATTGGGTATTGAGTTTGGATCAACCCGTATTAAGGCAGTGCTGGTGGACGAGAAGAACAAGCCGATCGCGTCCGGCGCACACGACTGGGAGAACAGGCTGGAGAATGGGATCTGGACATACAGCCTGGATGATATCTGGAACGGTCTGCAGGACTGCTACAAGAAACTGGCTGAGGATGTGGAGGCACAGTACGGCGAGAAACTTACCAAGATCGGTGCCATCGGATTCAGCGCGATGATGCACGGTTATATGGCCTTTAATGAGAAGGATGAACTGATGGTGCCTTTCCGTACCTGGAGAAATACCATCACAGAGGAGGCATCCAATAAGCTGACCACACTCTTTAATTATCATATTCCCCAGAGATGGACGATCGCCCATCTGTATCAGGCAATCTTAAATGGGGAAGAGCATGTGGCAGACCTTAAGTTCGTGATCACATTGGCAGGCTATATCCACTGGAAACTCACAGGTGAGAAGGTTGTGGGTGTAGGGGAAGCTTCCGGTATGTTCCCGATCGACATTGCCACAGGGCAGTTTAATGAAAAGATGATTCAGCAGTTTGATGAGACTGTAGCAGACAAGAAATATGCCTGGAAGTTAAAAGATGTACTGCCTAAAGTTTATACGGCAGGAGAACAGGCAGGAGCGCTGACAGAGGAAGGCGCGAAACTCTTAGATCCTACAGGCACATTGCAGGCAGGCGTGCCTTTCTGCCCGCCCGAAGGCGATGCAGGCACAGGTATGGCGGCAACCAACAGCGTGGCGCAACGTACCGGTAACGTATCCGCAGGTACCAGTGTATTCGGTATGATCGTCATGGAAAAAGAGCTGTCCAAGGTGTACGATGAGATCGATCTGGTAACCACCCCTGACGGCAGCCTGGTGGCTATGGTGCACTGCAATAACTGTACTTCCGATTTAAATGCCTGGGTGAATCTGTTTAAAGAATATTCTGAAGTGATGGGTATGAAAGTGGATATGAACGACTTGTACGGCAATCTTTACCGTAAAGCGCTGGAGGGCGACGATGACTGCGGCGGTCTGCTGGCGTACAACTATTTCTCCGGCGAACATGTGACAGGCTTTAATGAAGGCCGTCCGCTGTTTGTGCGTACACCCGATGCCAAGTTTAACCTGGCCAACTTTATGAGAACCCATCTCTTTACTTCCCTTGGCGCGTTAAAGACCGGACTGGATATCCTGTTGAAGGAAGAAGGCGTTCGTGTGGATGAGATTTTAGGACACGGCGGACTGTTCAAGACCAAAGGCGTGGGTCAGAGTATCCTGGCGGCGGCAATCGATGCACCGGTAAGCGTTATGGAGACAGCCGGAGAAGGCGGCGCATGGGGGATTGCCCTGCTTGCTTCTTATATGATCAATAAGGGCGCAGATGAAAGCCTGGCGGCTTTCCTGGATAACGAAGTCTTTGCAGGACAGAAGGGTGAGAAGTTGGAGCCTGTGGAGAAGGACGTGAAGGGCTTTAATGAATTTATGAAGCGCTACAGTGCGGGACTTGCCATCGAGAGAGCGGCAGTGGAGAATCTGAAATAATAAAGTGAAAAGAACTTCTAAAGCTTGGCAGCAGAGGCTGCCTCGCTAAGAAGTTCTATGTTTCACTTAGGAAAATACCTTGAAATACGGGTATTCTCCGTACAGATCATGACGGTTAGTGTGAATGAAACGGAATGGAGGAAAAAGATGCTAGAGGAATTAAAGAAACGGGTTTATGAGGCAAATATGCTTCTTCCTAAATATGAACTGGTTACTTTTACCTGGGGTAACGTGAGTGAGATTGACCGTGAGAGCGGTATCTTTGCGATCAAGCCAAGCGGTGTTGACTATGACAAGCTGACGCCCGATGATATGGTGCTTATGGATTTAAATGGCAATAAGGTGGAGGGGAAATATAATCCCTCTTCCGATACGGCTACCCATCTGGAACTTTATAAAGCGTATCCGGAGATTGGCGGGGTGGTGCACACTCATTCTTCCTATGCCACCAGCTGGGCACAGGCGGGCAGGAGCATCCCCTGCTACGGCACCACCCATGCAGACTATTTCTATGGGGAGATTCCCTGCCTGCGCTGTCTTAACGAGGAGGAGATTGCGGACGCCTATGAGAAGAATACGGGTCTTCTGATCGTCAGTGAGTTCAAGAGAATGGATAAAGATCCGGCGGCCGTACCGGCAGTACTGTGTAAGAATCACGGGCCTTTTGCCTGGGGAAAAGATGCCCATGAGGCAGTACACAATGCAGTAGTGTTAGAGGAAGTGGCAAAGATGGCCTACCGTGCGGAGACCATTAATGCCAGGATACAGCCCGCACCCCAGGAGCTGCAGGATAAGCATTATTACCGGAAACATGGTGCCAATGCATATTATGGACAAAGTAAATAATTAGAAATCAGAGCGCAAGTTTTGTATAGTGACTTGCGCCTGATTGTGTTATGATAGTGATAGGAAAAGATACACAAATATATTTATGGAGGTTGGCGATGAACAAATTAGAGTTACAAAAAACAGCTAATGAAGTTCGCAAGGGTATCGTGACTGCGGTACATAGCGCTAAGGCAGGACATCCGGGCGGATCTTTGTCAGCGGCAGATATTTTTACGTACCTGTATTTTGAGGAGATGAATATTGATCCTAAAGATCCTAAGAAGGCGGACAGAGACCGCTTCGTATTGTCTAAGGGACACACGGCTCCGGGCCTTTATTCCGTACTGGCCAACAGAGGATATTTCCCGGTGGAAGATCTTAAGACACTGCGTCATTTGGGATCTTATTTACAGGGACATCCCTGTATGCAGGAGACACCCGGCGTAGACATGTCTTCCGGTTCTCTGGGACAGGGTATTTCCGCAGCGGTAGGTATGGCGCTTGCGGCAAAACTCGACAATAAATCTTACAGAACATACACCCTCCTTGGTGATGGGGAGATTCAGGAAGGACAGGTGTGGGAGGCGTCCATGTTTGCCGGACACCGCAAGCTCGACAACCTGGTAGTCATCGTAGACAATAACGGTTTACAAATTGACGGTAAGATTGACGATGTATGTTCCCCGTATCCGATTGATAAGAAATTTGAGGCATTTAATTTCCATGTGATCAACATTGACGGCAACGACTTCGATCAGATTGACGCCGCTTTCAAGGAGGCGAAAGCTACCAAGGGTATGCCCACCGCTATCATCTGTAAGACAGTAAAAGGCAAAGGCGTTTCCTTTATGGAGAACAATGCGGGTTGGCACGGCAAGGCTCCCAATGATGAAGAGTATGCAACAGCAATGGCTGACCTTGAGAAAATCGGTGAAGAATTAGGAGGTGCAAACTAATGGCAGATGTTAAGAAAATCGCAACAAGAGAAAGCTATGGTAATGCACTTGCTGAATGTGGTGCACAGTTCCCGGATCTGGTAGTCCTTGATGCAGACCTTGCGGGTGCTACCAAGACAGGCGTGTTTAAGAAAGCCTTTCCTGACCGCCATATTGACTGCGGTATTGCGGAGTGTAATATGACCGGTATTGCGGCTGGTCTTGCGACCTGCGGCAAGATTCCTTTTATCAGTTCCTTTGCCATGTTTGCGGCAGGACGTAATTTTGAGCAGGTTCGTAACTCCATTGGCTATCCGCATTTGAACGTGAAGATTGGTGCAACCCATGCGGGCATCACGGTAGGTGAGGACGGTGCAACTCATCAGTGTAACGAAGATGTGGCTCTGATGCGTACCATTCCCGGTATGACAGTGATCGTACCTTCCGATGACGTGGAGGCGAAAGCGGCTGTCAGAGCGGCGATTGAATTTGAAGGCCCTGTATATCTGCGCTTCGGACGTGCGGCAGTGCCGGTAATTAACGACAGGCCCGATTATAAATTTGAAATCGGTAAAGGCGTTCTCTTAAGAGAAGGCAGCGATGTGACCATCATTGCCAGCGGAATTACTGTTTCCTCCGCTTTAGAAGCGGCAGAAATGCTCGCGGCTGACGGTATCCAGGCGGAAGTGATCAATATTCATACCATCAAACCCCTGGATGAAGAACTGGTGCTTGCATCTGCCAAGAAGACCGGTAAGGTTGTGACGGCGGAAGAGCATACCGTGATCGGCGGACTGGGAAGCGCAGTATGCGATTGCCTGTCAGAGAAACATCCCACGCCTGTGTTACGCATCGGTATGCAGGATGTTTTCGGCGAGTCAGGTCCTGCGGCTGCTCTGGTGGAGAAGTACGGATTAGACGGAAAAGGAATCTACGCTAAGGTAAAAGATTTCGTAAAATAATTGATAAGCTGGCGATAGAGAGGCATTTGAGATGTCAGAGAGAAAGAAGATTTTATCTCCCTCCATTCTGGCGGCTGATTTTACCAGACTGGGGGAACAAATCGAAGAGGCGTGCCAAGCCGGTGCTGAATACATACATATAGATGTGATGGATGGAGTCTTTGTGCCGTCAATTTCCTTTGGTATGCCTGTGATCCGCACAATCCGTAAAGTGACCGATAAGGTATTTGATGTACACTTGATGATTGTGGAGCCGGACCGGTATGTGAAGGAATTTAAGGAGTGCGGGGCGGACAGTATTACCTTTCATCTGGAGGCTACAGAGGATGCGGAGGAGACCATCAATCTGATCCGCAGTATGGGATGTCGGGTAGGAATGTCGATTAAACCAAGAACTCCTGTGGAAGCAGTCAGGAAGTATTTAAGTAAGCTGGATATGCTTCTTGTGATGACTGTGGAACCGGGATTCGGCGGACAAAAGTACATACCCGAATCCACGGAGCGCATCCGTCAAGTCCGTCAAATGGCTGATGAGATGGGAATAAATCTGGATATTCAGGTGGATGGCGGTATTACAAGAGATAATGTTCAGGTAGTGCTGGATGCCGGTGCCAATGTGATAGTAGCAGGATCGGCAATCTTTGGCGGCAATATTTCGGAAAATGTGAAAGGGTACCTGGCACAGTTTTAACAAAAAAAAGGGCAATCGACGGAGCGTCTGGTTGCCCCTTTTTGTACAAATGTGATGAGATCACACGTTATGAGGAGGAGAAAATATGTTTTGCCCTAAATGTGGAAATTCTGTAAGGGACGATGAGAAGTTCTGTCCTAATTGCGGAGCACCTGTTGAGAACAATTGTCAGGGAACGGATACTGCACAAAGCGGTATCGGTGCCAATAGCGCAGGAAATAATAATCTGGATATGGTGCTGCGGATAGTATGCGGTGTGTTCGCGGTTATTTTTCTGATTTCAGCGTTTGGTAAAATCCGGGGGATCTTTCATTCTCTGCGCTGGTTGCAGTTTGGCTATCTGATTGTAAATTTAATGGCTTTTTTGGCAGCACTGATCATGGCTTTGAGCACAGCGGCCGCTGCGTGGAAATGGAGCAGTAAGTTAAGGAATCTGATCTTTAGCGGAGCGGTTTTGAGTGCGGCGCTAAGATTGCTTGCAATGCTGGGCTCGGCTTTATTAGGTTTGATTCTTTATGGCCAATCTTTTTTTGGCGCTTCTGCTTTTGTTCATTGGTTGGGCTATGTAGCTGTGGCAGCCGTACTTTTTGGCCTTATGTATGTAATGGGCAGTGCACCTGTTATGGGAGAGACCAAAGATTCCTTTATGGCGAGTCTGTCGGAGGGATTATCCGAACTTTCAAATGCGGCAAAAGATCCGCAGGCAAACCAGCAGACCACAACAACTTATCAGGCGCCGCCGGCAGGAGGACAGGCAGCTTACCAGACGCCGCCAGGCGGAGCATCGGGATATGGGGTGCCGCCCACGGGGGGAATGGGTTACGGAGATCCTACGACGCCGCCCCGGGGAACAATAGCCAAAAAGACGAACAGAAGTATCTGGGTATATTTCCTACTCTCTCTAGTTACCTGCGGTATTTATGGATATGTCTTTATCTATAATCTGGCAAGTGATGTCAATGATTTATGCGAAGGCGACGGAGAACATACAAGCGGTCTTCTTGCCTTTATTCTTCTTGGCTGTGTTACCTGCGGTATTTATTCTATTATCTGGTGGTACAAGATGGCAAACCGCTTGCAGGCGAATAGCCGCCGCTACAATGTCTCGATTCAGGAAAACGGAACCACCTTTTTGGTATGGACATTGTTTGGCTCTCTGATTTGCGGTATCGGACCGTTTATTGCCTTGAACTTTATTCTGAAAAATGTCAATAAACTCAGCGTGGCTTATAATCAGTATAATGGTCTGATGTAAGAACATAAATTGATGAAATATCGCGCGGATATTGGAAGGTTATTTTGCATAATTGTAAAAGAGTGGTTGATTTTTCAACCACTCTAGTATATAATCTAATCAGAAAGGCAATCGGATGTGATTCCGATTTGCCCTCAGTAAGAATGAAATGCAAAAGGAGATAGCATCTAAACTTTCTGACGGCTTAGGATGCTATTTCTTTTTGCTGTTATGATTGTCTATGTACGATAATACCGTAAATATTACTAACAAAAGAGTAAGAATCTCCAATGTGTTCATAGGCATCCCTCCTTTATGACTAGAGGGCATAAAACAATCGGAAAATCACATCCAACCTTCTTTTCAATTATATACAATCATTATATCGAATACGTCAAAGATATTCAATGTGTTTTTACAAATATTATAGTAATGAAATTTCAACTTGAATTAATAATAATTAACGGAACAATTAACGAAAAGAAAAATAAAAAGAGTGGTTGATTTCTCAGCCACTCTAGTATATAATCTACTTAGAAGTAATCGGAATTGAATCTCCGATTGCCCTCAGTAAAAAATGAGCTTAAGAAATAAGCATCCTTACTTTAGGCAGGTGGGATGCTTATTTCTTGGTATGGTTATCCATGTAAGATAAAGCAGCAAAGAAAACAAGTAATAATGTAAGAATTTCTATTACACTCATAGCGCCTCACCCTCTTTCTTAAGACTAGAGGGCATCCATCGGAAAATCGCACCCAACCTTCTTTTCAATTATACATAATCATTATACCGAATAATATAAAAACAATCAATATGTTTTTGCAAATATTATAATAATAAAATTCAAAATAATGATTGATGAAAAAGATAAAATTAATATCGTTATATAGTTGAATATTAAAATGAGATATCTATCAAATATAAAAATAATAATTCATAATTTTAGAATATTATTCCGGGAGTTCGGATTGTAGGGAGTGCAAGGAGGCAGGGAGTGCAGGCTGAATTTTTACTCCACAATATTCTGCAGCCACACCCCCTTTTTGACCAGCACAAATCCTATCACACATTTGATCAGATCTCCAAGCTGCACGAAGGTAAAGACTGCCACCACAGGAAGCGTTGTATAGCGGCTTAAAGTAAAAGCAATCACCACACTGACGCACCAGATAAAAACGCTGTCGAATAAGAAGGTGATGATCGTCTTGCCGCCGGAACGCAGTGTAAAATATGAAGCGTGCAGGAAAGCGTTCTGGGGCATGAAAACGGCGGCCACCATGATAAAGTAGGTGGCAAGCGTGCGCGCTTCATCGTTGGTCTTATATAAGAGCGGGAAAAAGCGCGCCAGTATCAGCATGACAAGGGCCACGCAGGTACAGCAGAAGACGGAAAAGGCAATCATCTTATTATCCGTATCCCGGGCTTCCTTCATCTTGCCGGCGCCCAGAAGCTGCCCCACAATGATAGCAACCGAATCCCCCAGAGCGATAAAGACAATATTGAACACATTGTTGATGGTGTTGGAGATATTCAGGGCGGCGATTACGTTAAGCCCGCGCATGGAATAGCATTGTGTCAGCATAGCCATGCCGGCGGCCCACAGAGTCTCGTTGAGAAGAAGAGGTGTGCCCTTTATTAAAATCTTCTGCACCAGGAAGCCTGGAACTTTCAAAGTGCTGTACAGACCTTCCGCAAAGGGATTCTCCGCCTTATGCCTATGTGTGTGGATCAGTACAATGGCGGCTTCCACGTAGCGGGAGATAATGGTGGCGATGGCGGCGCCCTGTACGCCTAGGGCCGGTGCACCGAACTTACCATATATTAATATGTAGTTTAATATCAGATTTACAAAGACTGCCACAACGCCGGCCTTCATGGGCAGGATGGTCTGACCGCACTCCCGCAGGGTACTGGAATAGACCTGTACCATCATAAAGGGCGGCAGACCAAGCAGCATGATCCACAGATACTGCCGGCCGTATGTCAAAGTGGCGGCAGCGCTTTCCGGGGTGCCTTCTCCCTGTAGATACGTTGTGATCAGAGAGTCGCCGGCGGCCAATAACAGAATTACCGTAAGCAGGGTGATGACAGCGACCATCCATATTTTGAAACGGACAGTCTGCCGTATGCCTTCTTCGTTCTTTTGCCCGAAGTATTGGGCGGTGAAGATGCCGGCACCGGATACGCCGCCGAACAGGCAGAGATTATAGACGAAGAGAAGCTGGTTGACGATGGCGACGCCGGACATCTGCTCGGTGCCAATCTGACCGATCATGATATTGTCTAAAAGGCTCACAAAGTTGGTGATGCCGTTCTGGATCATAATGGGCACAGCAATAGCGAGCACCATCTTATAGAAAGCTTTATCCCCGACTAATTTGCGGATGAAACTTTGTTTTGCAGTTTGCGTTGTTTCCATGGCTGCCTCCCGGTCAAAAATATTTGGTCGTTAATATGCCGCAAAGATATATGTGCGCTAAATCAACATTCTACAATATCTTTTCGGTATATGCAATGTGGAATTTTTGCTTTATTTGTCTTATTCTGACGAACCAAAACTACATAACCAGTTCATTTTTAGTGAAATTTATGACAATTTATACTTGATATTCTACGGAATATAAAATACTATTGATAGAGAGAAGTTTTTTAAATACTATAACCTACAATAGTAATTGTAGAGATTACTGGAGGCATTTCTATGACACTTGAAAATTTAACAGATTGTGAACAGCTGGTTATGAAGACAGTGTGGGATTCAGAGGAAGAGCTGAGTCTCATGGAGATCATGCAGAGGGTCAACGACAAGTACCATAAGGAGTGGAAACCTCAGACAGTATCCACTTTCTTGGCGCGTCTTGTGAGAAAAGGCTATCTGAGACATTACCGTCAGGGACGGGTATTTTTCTATCAGATTCTTGTTCCGCTTGAGGAGTACAAGGGACAGCTGACAAGTGATTACGTGACATTCTGGAATCACGATAATGCAGATGAATTTCTGTGTGCTCTGGCAAATGAGAGGCCGTTACGACAAGATGAAGTTGAAAGGATACAGAAGATGATTGATGGATTGGATAAGTAATTTATTTATTGCGCTATTGATGACAGATATCTCCGGAACATTGTTCTATGCAATCGGAATAATATTCCGGAAGATATGGTTTAAGAAGGATGCACGGTTGATTCGCTTCATGACCATAGCCGTATTGTGCTCGTATGTAGTACCGTTGGCATATTTTGTACTGCGGATAAGCAGGCGAATTAATGAAAATATGTATAGCAGTGTCAATCCGTTTTATAATACGCCAAGGATTATGGAGCTGTGCCAGTTTTTGGGATGTGTGTGGATTGTTTTGTTTCTGGCGTTGCTGTCGTATAAGTTATTCTGCCGTTTCCGTTGGGCTATGATCTGTCGGGGTAATATTCCTGAGGAAGATGAGATGACCAAACGTCGTTTTACGGAGATATGTACAGAGCTTGGAATAGAGGGGAAGGTCTCCTTATACCGGAACGATTCCGTCAACGTACCTTGTATTACCTGTCATCATGGGATGGTGGTGATCCTGCCACTGGTGCAGTACACGGAGGAAGAGGTGGAGATTATTCTCTATCATGAATTGTGCCATTATCTGGAAAAGGACATGCCCTTGAAAACCTTTGGTATATTGATTACCTTACTGCATGTGTTTAATCCGGCGGTGCACTTTATGTTAAAGCAGATGTCACTGGTATGCGAGATGAGCTGTGACAGACTGGCCTGTGAGAAGGCGGCACACAGATTTACACAGCAGCGTTATTTCCAGGTGATATTCGATATGATGAAACCGGATAAGAAGAGTCGGCGGTATCAACTGTTTGCGCTGGTGGATGACAGGACCAATTATGAGAGGAGAGTAGCGTGTATGAGTGAATATCGGATGAGCGGCGGCATGAAAAAAAGTGCAACGTTAGTGCTGGCAGCATGTTTCTTGTTAGGGAGCAGTTTTACCTCCCTGGCGGTGGGAGCCAAGATGACGAGCGTTTATGAAGGCTATGCGGAGGCAACAAGCGTCAAAAGCTCCATGGAAGATATAGATGCAATAGACCGGGCAGCTATTAATGATTTGGCAAAACGGTATAATTTGGACCCGGATGATATTGTGATAATGGATGATGTTAACATGAACGGCCGCGGAAGAGCTATTGATATTGAGTGGAATGTTAAAGAGGGTAAGACCTATATGTCGACGGGATTCCTGGTAGATGAAGGGATAGACATTACGGGGCGTGTAGTTGCAGATCCGACGGATATTACCTTTCAGACAGGAATCAAAGATATGGACAATATCATGAATTACGCTGAAGGCAGCGATGTAGTGGATTTTGTATATACAGCGCCGGTGGATGGCAGATATTATTTCTTTGTCATTAATCCGAGTGAGACAGAAAAGTTATATATCAATGCTTTAATTTATAAGTAATAAAAAATGTGGCAGAGTTTATTTGCCGGGTGATGCAGATAGTAAGGAATTGTCAGTTGCTGTGTGATACTGATGACGGGGAACCGGCTGTTTCGGGGCAACCTGGCGTCAGCATTATGTACATGTGTCATGGGAATCCGTTTTTTGTATCAGCATGAGAGATTTTGGACGGAACAGTCTCTATCAATTACATAGTAAGATATTGCGGGGGATACCACGGTTGGGTGGTATCCCTTTTTTTGAAAGAAGCAAAAATATTCCTTTACAAAACTACAAGTCCTGTAATATGATTGAAAAAACATATCTGG
>DKZA01000040.1:70094-96632 GCA_002492525.1 Lachnospiraceae bacterium UBA7086
AAGGGAGGAAAGCTGATGGGTGTAAAAGACGATTATCAGTACGGGTACCTGGATGATGACCGCAGATTTGCAGACCAGATAAACGGAGCATTGTTTGGCGGCAGACAGATGGTAAGGCCGGAAGAACTGGAACAGATGGAACCCCAGATAGTATATCTGGGAAAGAAGGACGAAAAAGGAAAGAGAAAGAATGTTAAGACCACTGTGGATAAGGCCCGGTTATGGAAAGGCAGACAGCTGCATATCCTGGTGGTAGAAAATCAGACTCAGGTAGATTATCATATGGTCTTAAGGAACATGCTGTCGGAGAGTCTGGGATATCATAAACAGTGGAAGAAGAAGTATCATCACCATGCCGAAAAGAAAGATTTAAGAAAGGGCAGTGATGAATTCCTGTCCGGCATGAAGAAGGAAGAGAAGTTTACGCCGATCATTACACTGGTGGTATATTTTGGGACGGAGCATCCATGGGATGGGGCCAGATGTCTTTATGAGCTGTTGAATATCGACGAGGAAATGAAGGAATACATAACAAACTACCGGCTGAATCTGTATGACTGTCAGGCACATGAAACCTTTGAGGAATACCAGACGGGACTGCGGCAGGTGTTCGAGACAGCACGGTATGCGAAAGATAAGGAGAGGCTCCGTAAGGTGATGGAAGAGAACCGGGAGATCTACAGCAGGATAGATGATGAGACGAGAGAGATGATGGAAGTGGTGGCGAATGTGAAGATTCCGGAGGAATATAAAGTTGTGGAAAATGGAGAGGAGAGGTACGATATGTGTCAGGCATTTATGGATATGAGACTGGAAGGATATGAGGAAGGGATAACGAAGGGAATCGAGAAAGGTATTCGTGCGTTAATAGGGGCCTGTAAAAAGTATGGCGCTTCCCGGGAGGAGATATTGGAAGAGTGTATGGAGGGGTTTGCGCTGACCAGAGAAAAGGCAGAAGAGTATATGGAGGAACATGGGAAATATTAATTCAAATATTATTTCTAAGGACAAAAATAAGGAGCAAAAATGAAGAAATAGAAAAAGTTGACTATTTCTAAAGATATGGTATGATAATACCAGTGTTGCGTCCTACCGTAAAGTGGACTGCTAAAAGTGTCAGCAGCTCTAATGGAGATACTACACAAATGGCTATGTGGAAACGCATAGTCATTTTTTGCGGGGAGGTTTTACAATGAAAAAACTGGGAAGAAACGATCCATGCTGGTGTGGCAGCGGCAGAAAGTACAAGGCATGTCATATGGCAATGGATGAAAAGATTGAGAGCTATGCATTGCAGGGACATATCGTGCCGGGCCATGATATCATCAAGACCCCGGAGCAGATTGAAGGCATACGGGAGAGCAGTAAGATTAATATTGCAATTCTGGACGAAATCGCCAAACAGATACATATCGGCATGAGTACGGAGGAGATTGACCAGATTGTCTGTGATATGACCAGCCAGATGGGCGGGATTGCCGCACCTCTTAATTATGACGGGTTCCCTAAGAGCGTCTGCACTTCTATTAATGAGGTAGTATGCCACGGGATTCCCAGCAAGACGCGGTTTTTGCAGGACGGCGATATTGTCAACGTGGATGTGTCTACGATTTATAAGGGATATTTCTCGGATTCTTCCCGGATGTTTATGTTAGGGAATGTGCCTGAGGAGACGCAGAAGCTGGTGCGGGTGGCCAGAGAGTGCATTGATGTGGGTTTGGAACAGGTGAAACCCTGGAATTTCCTGGGCGATATGGCGGAAGCCATCAATAATCATGCACAGAAGAATGGGTATTCCATTGTTCGGGAGATTGGGGGCCATGGCGTAGGTCTGGAATTTCACGAGGAGCCGTTTGTCAGCTATGTGACCAGTAAAGGCACGGAAATGCTGATGGTGCCGGGGATGGTGTTCACCATAGAACCGATGGTCAATATGGGAAAAGCGGATATCTATATTGATGATAAGGACGGCTGGACAGTCTATACGGATGACGGCAAACCCTCTGCTCAGTGGGAAGTGACGTTAGCGGTGACAGAGGATGGCTATGAGATTCTGACATATTAGGTTCGTGGCAGGATGATAAATTGATAGGAATTTTTCATAACGAAATTTCGTTTGGAAGGGTTGAACCGGGAGTACATCTTACTTGTAGAAGATATACTCCCGGTTTTATCAGGAAAGTTTGTGAATATTTCCGGTATTGTCAACCGGAAACCATTCTGGTATCTTAACCATACAATCTTTGGATTCATCTTAGAGTATACTTTATTCCACGGTCTTATGGCGTGGATTCATGGCAGATTGCCGTTAGTTTCCAAATGTTGAAAACAAAAGAAAGAAGGAAGAATATTATGCGCGAATTTATGACAAGATTGTCAGATTATTGGAACGAGAGAAGAAATGATCCGGATAGACAGGAAAATAAACTGGCGGTGATAGTGATGGGAGCTGTGGCTATCGTAATCATCATACTGCTTGTGGTGCTCCTGTGGGGCTATGCCGGTAAAGGAAAGAATGAAAAGAAAATTGCGGTATCTGGGCAGACAGAGGCATTGTCGGAATCGGATTTGGATAAGACCGACGCCGATATGGATGAAGAGGGAGTATCCCAGACGGTTTACGAGGAGGAAACCGTCAAGTATATGTCGGAAGATTCCGGAGAAAAACTGCGTCAGGAATACCTGACGAGCACGGCCTATTTACAAGAGAAAGTGGAGGAACTTCTACAAACCATGACGCAGGTGCAGGAGGGCCTAAAAGAGGTGGAGAAATCCTGTCAGGAGGCGGATGAGGCCATGAGGGCACAGATCACAACACTGTGCAAAGAGGTGGATACCATTGTCTTAAGCCTTAAGGAAACCCAGGTTAAACTTACGGATCTGACGGATATTGTACAAGTGATAGACCGGGAGAAAATACCTGTCATTCAGCAGCGGATTGAGGAAGTGCGGCAGGATATGGAGAGCATACAGACAGCTATCGCGGGGCTTCATGCTCAGATGGCGGCTTTAAAGAAAGAGGATGAAAAGCTGTGGGCCAGCATCAGCAAACTGGAAAAGACCGTAAAGAACGCTTTGAATCAGAACGTGGCTGAGGTCAATAACAGACTGGATCAGTTACAGGCCGGGATGGATCATTTAAGTCAGGAATTTGAGAAAATCCTGCGGGAAAATATGGAAGGTGTCAATGAGAGAGTGGACGCGCTGATTGGCCGTATGGAAGAACAGATCAGCGCTCTGAGGGAAAAGGCGCTCAGCTATCGGTATGAGCCCGAGAGCCAGACTTTGTATCTGATACCCATGAAGGAACGGGAGGACGGACAATGATGAAGGCGCAAAGGATAGGTGTGCTGCTTGCCGGTATCGGTATCATACTGGGAATCGCGGTGACGGTCAAGGCACAGGAGGAGAGCAGAAGCAGCGGGACAATACAGTTTCAAAGCATAGAGGCGGCCGTGGGGGCCTGGTCGGAAGATATTCTGCTTTTACAGAAGAAGGTGTCTGGTATTTCGGTAGAAGCCTTTGATCCGGGAAATTATTCATAAGCCTGTAAAAAAGACCTTAAAGGATAGATTACAGGGCGCATGTTGGCGGTAAAGGCTATAAAAGACTATAGAAAGGATATCGGACAAAAGTTAATAAAAAAATCGGTTTTCAAAACATTAAGTCTGATGTATAATCAATATGACAAAAGAAAATGATATTTTGGACATAACAAAGCAGACACATCAAAACCAGATACAACAGCCGGATGCAGAGCGATTGCAGGCGCTTCGATATATGGATGACAGTTTTATGACTGTCTGCCTTGCAGATAATTTTGAAGGTGTGGGACTGATACTCCGGACCGTTTTGGGGCGAGACGATATAACGATTAAGTCGGTTCGGACACAGGAGCTGATGAAGAATCTGCAAGGGCGTTCCGTTGTTTTGGACGTTCATGCGATTGACAGCACGGATAGGGAGTTTGATGTGGAAATCCAAAGGGCAAACGCAGGAGCAGGCGCAAAAAGAGCAAGGTATAATAGCAGTCTGCTGGATGCACATATTATAAAACCGGGCACTGATACGGAGGATATTCCCGACAGCTATGTCATTTTTATTACAGAAAATGATGTGCTAAATGGGAACCAGCCCATATATCCGGTGGAGAGATATGTTGCGATCGGGGAGGAACAAGAGTTGTTTGGTGACGGTTCGCATATCCTGTATGTGAACGGCCAATACAGAGGCAATGACGCAATCGGAAAGCTAATGCATGATTTTTCCTGTACTGATCCCGATGATATGCATTATGAAGCGCTTGCCAAAAGGGCAAGGTATTTCAAACAAAATGAGAAAGGAGTAACTGTTATGAGCAGCGTTTTGGATGACATAAGAAATGAAGGGGAACTAAAAAATGCAAGAGAAAATGCTGAAAGAATTATTAAAAAGGGTAAAATGACGATTGAAGAAATTGCAGAGTGTATTCCCCTGCTATCACTTGATGAATTAAGAGAGATTGAAACGAGAGTTACGCCGTCAGCATAATTATTTTAACATTTAGAATAAATATAATAGGAGTGTCAGGGCATATAGAAATTGAAAATCTATATGCTCTGTTCTATTTTTTTGGATGTCTGCTATTTTGTAGGGCAGGTGCAGACCGGTTATATTAGCAGGAATTGACAATCTAATCCTCGTATGATAGGTTAATTACAGTATGTTTTGTACGACAAGATTACAGAGAAAGGAAGCTTGTCATGAATAAAGGAAAGTATTATATTACAACGGCAATCGCTTACACTTCCGGTACGCCGCACATCGGTAACAGTTATGAGATTGTGTTGGCGGACAGTATTGCCCGTTTCAAAAGAAAAGACGGTTATGATGTGCAGTTTCAGACGGGTACGGACGAGCATGGACAGAAGATTGAATTAAAAGCACAGGAGGCAGGCATTACGCCGAAGGAGTATGTGGATAAAGTCGCAGGAGAAATCCGCAGAATCTGTGATGCCCTTAATACTTCCTATGATAAGTTTATCCGTACCACGGATGAATTTCATGAGAAACAGGTGCAGAAGATTTTTAAGAAGCTGTATGACCAGGGGGATATTTATAAGGGGGCTTATGAAGGGCTCTACTGTACGCCTTGTGAATCGTTCTGGACAGAGTCTCAGCTTGTGGACGGCAAGTGTCCGGACTGCGGCAGAGAAGTAAAGCCGGCTAAGGAAGAGGCATATTTTTTCAAAATGAGTAAATATGCGGATAAACTGATCGCGCATATCAATGCACATCCGGAATTTATCCAGCCGGTATCCCGGAAAAATGAGATGATGAACAACTTCCTTCTGCCGGGCTTACAGGATCTTTGTGTCTCGAGGACTTCCTTTACATGGGGAATTCCGGTGGATTTTGATGATAAGCATGTGGTTTATGTATGGCTGGATGCGTTGACGAATTATATTACGGGTATCGGTTATGATGCGGATGGTGAAAGCAGTGAGCAGTATAAGAAATTATGGCCTGCGGATCTGCATTTGATCGGTAAGGACATTATTCGTTTCCATACGATTTACTGGCCTATCTTCCTGATGGCACTGGGAGAACCGCTTCCGAAACAGGTATTTGGACATCCCTGGCTTTTGCAGGGCGATGGTAAGATGAGTAAATCCAAAGGTAATGTGATCTATGCGGATGATTTGATTCGGTTCTTTGGTGTAGATGCGGTGCGTTATTTTGTGCTGCATGAAATGCCTTTTGAGAATGACGGCGTGATCACCTGGGATCTGATGGTGGAACGCATGAATTCCGATCTGGCCAATACGCTGGGTAATCTGGTAAACAGAACGGTCTCCATGAGCAACAAGTATTTTGGCGGTGTGGTGGAGAATAAGAAAGTGGACGCGGGGGCGGAAGACGTGGATGCGGATTTATTCCGGGTCGCTGCGGATACGTATAGCAGAGTGTCTAAGAAGATGGATGAACTGCGGGTAGCGGATGCGATCACGGAGATTTTTGTGCTGTTTAAGCGTTGTAATAAATATATTGATGAGACCATGCCCTGGGTATTAGCTAAAGATGAGGCAAAGAAAGACCGGCTGGCTTCTGTTTTATATAATCTGCTCAATGGCATCCTTGTGGGAGCATCTCTCTTAGAGCCGTATATGCCGGAGACTGCACAGAAGATTGCAGGTCAGTTAAATACATCACTGATTGATTTTGAAGTGCTGGAGCGGTGTGCGGACAAACAGGATATTGATGCGGTGTCAACCCTCTATCCTTCGGGCGGCAAGGTAGTGGAGAAGCCGGAGATTCTCTTTGCACGGCAGGATATGAAAGAGGTGATGGAGCAGGTAGAGGCAATGCAGGCCGAGAGAAAAGCTGCTGCAGATGATGCGGGAAAGGATTCTGGTATGGATGAAAAGGTTGTGGAGTTAGAGCCTAAAGATATGATCACTTATGATGATTTCGATAAATGCCAGTTCCAGGTGGGTCTGGTGCTTGCCTGTGAGGAAGTACCCAAGTCCAAGAAGCTGTTAAAATTCCAGGTGCAGATCGGATCGAAAACCAGGCAGATCCTCTCTGGTATTAAGCAGTATTATAAACCGGAAGAATTGATAGGAAAGAGAGTTATGGTGCTGGTGAATTTACAGCCCAGAGAGATTGCAGGTATGATGTCGGAAGGCATGATATTGAGTGCCGCGGATGAGGAAGGCAATCTGGCGGTGATGGTACCCCAGAAAGATATGCCGGCCGGAGCGGAGATCTGTTAAGTTCAGCAAGGGATTTATCGAGCAGGAAAGGATTTTGGGGTGATACAAAAAGAGGAATTTTATTTCGGCTCCCGGGATGGGGAGCACAAGATTCATGCAATTCGCTGGATACCGGAGACGGAGAAGCCGGTATGTATATTACAGATCATACATGGGATGACGGAGCACGTTGACCGCTATGATGAGTTCGCACGGTTTATGGCTGGTAAGGGGATTCTCGTGGTGGGAGACGATCATCTGGGCCACGGTAAGTCCGTTAATCCGGGAGAGCCTTTCGGATATTTCTGTAAAGAGGACGCGGCTACGGTGCTGGTACGGGATGAACACCGGCTTAAAAAAATGATGCAGGAAGAATATCAGGGGGTACCATATATTATCCTGGGTCACAGTATGGGTTCCTTTATTGCCAGAAATTATCTGATCCGGTATGGGAGCGGCATTGACGGAGCCATCATTATGGGTACGGGGATGCAGTCCAGATTCAGCCTTGCCTTGGGGAGACTGATTGCGGCACTCCAGATTTTTCTGGGTGGAGCAAAGCGTGAGAGCCGATTGCTTGATCACCTTTCTTTTGGCAGTTATAACAAGAGGATAGAAGCGCCGAAGACATCCAGTGACTGGCTTTGTGCCAATGCAGAGAGTGTGGAACGTTATATGGCGGATCCGCTGTGCGGTTTTGTTTTTACGGCCAATGGATTTCAGACACTTATGAAATTGGTCTGGAATCTGTATGATGAGGAGAAACTGGACAAGATGCCCAGGCAGCTGCCGGTGTTGTTTCTGGCCGGCGAGGAGGATCCGGTAGGGGACTATGGACGGGCAGTAACGACGGTCTGTGAGTCTTTTAAGAAGCTGGGAATGGAGCATGTACAGATGAAGCTTTATCCGGGGGACAGGCATGAGATTCTCAATGAGACGGACAGGGAGGATGTTTACGGAGATATTTACCGGTGGATTTTGCAGAGGACTACATGAGGCGCCATGAGGCGCGGTGCTTTCTTTACAGGGGTTTGGTTCGACATGGAGGATTCGTATGAAGAAATTTTTGGGCTTATTATGTATTATGGCAATCATAGGCGCTCTCTATGTGGGAGTTATAGCGCCCAGGCAGGGAAAGGAAGTGACTCTGGAGACCATAGAGGCCGAAGCCGAAGAGTTTGCGGATCAGGCGCAGGATTTGTATGAAGAATACGGCGCGGAAGTGGTGGAAGAGGCTAACGATGCCATCAACGAGGCTGTGGAAAGCGCTGTGGAAGGGGCAACAGACAATTTTTGGGAGAGTCTTAAACAGAGTGTGAAAAGTTTCTTTGATGACCTGAATCCATTTTAAATCGGGAAAAGACCGCATATACTCACGGAGTATGGCGGTTTTTGTATGTTGCAGGAATGTTTTAATGTTTTTTGCTTATACTATATCTGTATGATTTCAATGATTGTCAAGAAGGAGGCAGAAAATGAAAATTGCTTTTTTTAGTACAAAACCTTATGACAGGCTCTGGTTCGAGCCTATGGGAAAAGAGTATGGTTTTGACATCCGGTTTTATGAGGTGCCGTTCCAGGAGGAGACCATATCTTTGGCGCAGGGATTTGACGCAGTGTGTATTTTCGTAAACGATTATGTGAATGAAAATATGATACAGTCGCTTTACGATATGCATGTGAAGGCAATCCTTTTAAGAAGTGCCGGTTTTAATAATGTGGATGTGAAGGCGGCCGAGGATAAAGTGCTGATTCTTCGTGTACCCAGCTATTCGCCGGAAGCCGTGGCGGAGTTTGCCATGGGTATGCTGCTGACTGTAAACCGTTATACCCATAAGGCTTATAACAGAACCAGAGATTTCAATATGAGTCTGAACGGTCTCATGGGCGTGGACCTTTATCATAAGGTGGCAGGTATTATTGGTACCGGTAAGATCGGACAGGCGATGATACGGATCTGTAACGGATTTGGGATGCAGGTCCTTGCCTATGATCCATACCCCAATTTAAAGCTGGACGCAGAGTATGTGTCCCTGGATGAGATTATGTCCAAGTCAGATGTCATATCCCTGCATTGTCCGTTGACTTCCGAGACAAAACACATTGTCAATAAAGACACGATTGAGCGGATGAAGGAGGGTGTCTATCTGGTCAATACATCCCGCGGGGCTTTGATTGATACGGATGCATTGATCAACGGGCTTGTGGCCGGCAAATTCGGCGGTGTGGGTCTGGATGTATATGAGGAAGAGGAAGGAATCTTCTATGAAGATAAGTCCAATGAGATCATGCGTGACGAAAATCTTGCCAGATTGATGACTTTTCCCAATGTGCTGATTACTTCCCATATGGGGTTTTTTACGAAGGAGGCAACACAGGCTATTGCCAAAGTGACTCTGGAGAACGCTTATGCGTTGGAAAACGGCCTTCCGTTAGTCAATAAGGTAGGAGCCGAGGCAGCCAAGTAGTCCTGAAAGGCCGGCGGATTACGGATACAATGGCCGGACATTCGTATGTGTGGTTGTAATTTCATGGCAAATACGGTAAAATAATATGAGATTATCAAAGGAGCCATGGGTGGTTTGGAGACGGAATATCAAGTCAGAAGTGCATATCGGAATGAGTGGGACGATGCCATGGCACTGGCCTGGAGAACCTTTTTGAAGTTTGAAGCAGATGTCTATACTCCGGAGGGAGTGAAAAATTTCCAGAATTTTATCACCGATTCCACACTGCATCGAATGTTTGTGATGGGGGCATATCAGATGTTTGTTGCACTGGATGGAGAGAAGATTGTCGGTATGGTTACGCTGCGGGGCGATGTACACATCTCACTGCTGTTTGTGGAGGAGAAGTATCACAGACAGGGGATTGGACGTAATCTGATCCGGCATCTTTGTGATTATCTTCGGACCAAGGGACAGGCCAGTCGTGTGACCGTGAACGCTTCTCCTTACGGAGTCGGGTTCTATCATAAGCTGGGATTTAAAGATCTTGGCCCGGAAGAGCAGAAAGATGGCATTATCTATACGCCGATGGAGTTCATATTGTAATATATGGGGGAATCTTATGGAGTATATTAAGAGCAAGGATATTTTCCTGCTGATGCGGGATATCATGAAATTGATCAATCCGACCCTGATGGAGCATGGTTCCAGGGTTGCTTACATAGTCTATAAAATGCTGCAGGAAGAAAACCGGTATGAAGAGTTTGAACTGGCGGATATTGTCATGGTTGCGACCATGCATGATATCGGTGCCTATAAGACGGAAAAGACCCGGATGAATGACATGCTGCAGTATGAGACCAGAGACAATATGGCACATTCAATCTATGGATATCTTTTCTTCAAATACCTGTCTCCGCTGCCCGATCTGTCCAAGGTGATCATGTATCATCACAGGGATTACGAAAAGCTGAAAGATTCGGACTATGAATATAAAGATGTGGCGGCGTATGTGAATATTGCAGAGAAGATTGATATATATGCCAATACCATGGGAACACGTTTTGATGTCAATATGTTCCGGAAACAGGCGGGAACCAAGCTTTCTGAAACGGGACTGGAACGGTTCTATCAGTGTAACGATAAGTATAATCTGCTGGAAAAGATAAAGGGCGAGGAGTATAAACAGGAGTTGGATGAGATTGTGGAATATATGATCTTTTCCAATGAGGATAAGAAGCGTTTTCTGGAAATGCTGATGTACTGCTATGGGTTTGCCAGGGAGTCTATGGTACTGGATACGGTGACGGCAGTTTGTATCTGTGAAGAGATATGTCAGATGATGTTTCTGCCTGAGCAGGAGAGAGAGATTCTCTATTATGCGACTCTGATTCATGATATCGGTATGCTTGCCATACCCCAGGAGATTATTCGCGCACTGCGGAGGTTGAAGAAGGAAGAGATCAAGATAGTCCGCAGCCATATAGAGATTGCGCGCAAACACCTGGAGACTAGAATGAAGGATGAAGTGCTCGATATTGCACTCGCACATCATGAGAGAGGCGATGGCAGCGGTTATCCGAACCGGTTAAAGGAAGGACAGATCAGTCTGCATCAGGGAATCCTTCAGGTAGTAGATGTGGTAAGTGCGCTCGTCAGTAAGAGAAGTTACAGAGAGGCTATGTCCAAACAACAGGTGATTGGTCTGCTGAATGAGGAGGCTTCCAAGAAGCAGTTAAAGCAGCAGATCGTTTCCATGTTTGTTAATTCCTATGATGAGATTATGGAACATGTGAAGACAGAAACGGCCAGAACACTTAAGATGTATCAGACACTTAATCTGCAATATCAGCAGGTGAGCAAGAAATATAAAATTTAAATTAATTTATATTTTATTAAATTTCGTATTTTATGTAGCTTTTTGTGGCATTTTGCGACATTTTGTAATATAATGTAATCGTATCTTTTGAAAAGAGGCTTTTATGGGTAAAATATTTGACTTAGACAGCCCTGTCATGCGGTTTTTAAACCGTCTGGCGGATTTGTTGATTTTGAATTTCTTGATGATTGCCTGCTGTATTCCGATCATAACGATAGGTGCCGCGAATACGGCTATGCATTATGTTCTGCTTAAGATGATCCGCGGGGAAGAGGGATATCTGATCAGGGGGTTTTTTAAGTCTTTTAAACTGAATTTTAAGCAGGCCACTGTTTTGTGGCTTATTATGCTGTTGGTTATACTTGTCTATGTTGGAGATGCACTTATCTTTCATTATTCCTTGCTTCCGTTTCCCAAGGCATTGGTGATTGCTGTGGTGGCGATAGCTATTTTGCTTTTGATGACAGCGATTTATGTATTTCCGTTGCAGGCAAGATTTGAGAATTCGATTAAGAATACGCTTAAAAATGCAATGATTTTAGCGTTTGCCAATTTGCCCAAAACGATATTGATGTTAGTTTTTTATGCAGTACCGTTAGTGATAGGGTATTTTTCAACGTATTCACTGATATTTGTAATCATGTTTGGTATTACGGTTCCGGCATATGGAGCAGCATGGCTGTATAGCGGCATTTTTAAGAAAATTGAACCGGAAGAGGAAGGGGTCGTCTCCGATTTGGATTTTTCTATTAATGTAGAGAAGGAGAATGGGGAAATCGATGGATAATAGGAACAAGTCAAGTGTATTACAGTGGGTTATCCCAACGGCCATTATGATGGTAGTCGTTATGGCTATGTTGATTAATTTTTCTAATAAAAGCAGTACCGAAGCGGAAGAAACGGTAGCCAAGACGCTGCTTGCTTCCACGGAATCTTTTGGCAGCCGGTTTATAAATCAGCTTGATGTTGTGAAAAGTACTGCGAAGCCGGTCAGGGCCCTCCTGGAAAAAGAGGGGGCAGATGATCCTGAGCGAGTGGTGCAGCTTCTGGGAATTATGGTGGAGTGTTCTGATGTTTACAAAGTGGTTTATTGTGATGTGAATGGAAAAGGTCTGGATCAGAACGGCGCGGAAGTATCCATTGCCGGAACAGATTATTTTGCAGCACTTCAACAGCCTGAGACGCCGTATATCTATACGGAAGAAGGGCAGCCTACCATTATAATTGCCGAACACATCGCCACAGAGAATTTACAGGGATATTTGTTGCTTTATTATCCAATGTTGGAGTTTAGCACAATGATGTCCAAGTCGGGTTATGATTCCGTTTCTTTTCTGACAGTTATAGACGAGAATGGTAAAATATTAGGGGTAAGCGGAGCTGGAACCAGCAACTGTCTGGCCACAGGGAATCTTTTGGAGGCGATTGAGCCGGATAACAGTGATACTGCCAGAACGATGCGTAATCGTATTAGTAACGGCTCGCGCGCAACTTCTGAGATCACGATGGGTAAGCAGGCACACATGCTGGCATATGTGCCGTTAGGTATCAATCATTGGGAACTGGTGCTGGGTGTCAGTCAGGATTATGTAGGAAGACAGGTTAATTATCAGTGGAGAAATACGAAGAGCATGGTTTCGGCTCTGATCGTGGTTATCTTTGCTTTCTTATGTATTGTTGTAATCATCAATATCGTGAGCAGGATACGCAGCAACGAGAAGCGCAAAGAATTGGAGGATAAGGCGGATACGGATCTGCTTACCGGATTGAACAATAAGCTTGCAACGGAACGTAAGATTAAAACATATATGGCGCAGAATCCACAGTCTCAGTCCATGATGTTTCTTCTGGATATTGATAATTTTAAAAAGATTAACGATACCATGGGCCATGCTTTTGGAGATGAGGTGTTAAGGTCGCTGGGGATACAGATTGGATCAATCTTCAGAGCAACCGATATTATTGGCCGTGTAGGCGGCGATGAATTTATGATTTTCCTCAAAGGAATTCCGGACGAGGAGGCCATCCTTAAGGAAGCGAAGAAAGTAGAGACTTTCTTTAAAGGATTTCAGGCCGGCGAATATGTGAAATATGCCGCGACCGCCAGTATCGGCGTGGCAATCTTCCCGCAGGAGGGAGCCGATTTTGAAACCTTGTATAAGGCTGCAGATCAGGGATTGTATAAAGCAAAGAAGCGCGGCAAGAATCAGTTAGCTTTCTACAGCGAGGAGAGATCTTCGACGAAGCAGGAGAAGACGGCTGATAAAGCAGAATAAAGCGGAGATAAATAAGACGGCGGGTTACGCCGTCTTATTTTTGAGGGAATCAAAGTAAAAATAAGTTTTTCCGAAATAATCAGAAAAGGGTTGACATTGTGGAAAAAGAAGGATAGAATAAGAATACGAAAACGATTAAGTAACTTGCAATCCTGTAAGAGAGTCGTTTTCAGACAAATTTTTTTAAGGAGGAAATGAAAAAGTGAAAAAGAAAGTAGTGAGTATTTTACTGGCAACAGCTATGGTAGTTACTCTTGCTGGCTGTGGCGGCAGTGATGCACCGGCGGCAGAGGCACCGGCAGCAGAAGCTCCCGCAGCAGAGGAGCCTGCAGCAGAGGAGCCTGCAGCAGAGGAGCCCGCAGCAGAGGCACCGGCAGCAGAAGCTCCCGCAGCAGATGGTGAGCTGGCTTACAGCGGCAACATCTCCATCATGCACTTCTCCACATCTGAGGAGTCTGAAGGTAATGGCGGTTCCGATGGTTTCAGAACATGTCTGGCTAACTGGATGGACGCACACAGCAACATCACATTAGACGAGGAAGTTCTGGCAAATGACGATTATAAGACACAGATTGCTACACGTGCAGCAGCAGATGATCTTCCGGATGTGTTCCTGCTTCAGGGTATGAACACCATCAACTGGTCAAAACAGGGTCTGTTATATGATCTGACAGATTCTATTAAGAACTCTCAGTATGCTGCTAATTACAACATGGATTATCTTGTACCCTTTACAGCAGACGGCAAGTATTATGCATATCCTGCTCTGACAGGTGGTACATGTACAGTAGTTATCTACGATGAGGCTATGTGGAAAGAGGCAGGATTTGATTCCTTCCCGACCACTTGGGCTGATGTAGAGAAAGCGGCTGAGTACTTTAGCGGCCAGGGTATCGACACCATCGCATTTGGTAACTCCGGTCAGTGGCAGCTTAACTCCTGCTTCGTATCCTGCTTAGGTTACCAGTACACAGGTACACAGTGGTTCTCCGATATCATCGCAGGTACAGGCGATTTCGAGGCACCTGAGTTTGTAGCAGCTTTAACAGAGACACAGCGTCTCTTCCATGACACAGACATCTTCAATGATGACTTCAATGCTGTTAACAACGAAGAAGCACGTGAGTATTACATCTCCGGCGATGCTGCTGCATTTATCGGCGGTAACTGGGATGCTTCCTATATCCAGGCTTCTCTGGAAGGAACAGATAAGTACAACACAACCAAGTTCGCAGTACTTCCTCAGGCAGCAGATGCTACCAAGTATGAGAAGTTCCAGAACATCGGTCTTGGTTATGGTATGGCAATCAGCGCTAAGGCAGCTCAGGATCCTGACAAACTTGCAGCTTGTATCGACCTTTGCGAGTATCTGACAGGTACAGCTTTCTCTGAGTATGTAGGTGCTAACTACGCTCTGGCTGGTTTCTGCAGTTCCGATGTTGATCTGTCCAAGTTCGACCAGTACACACAGGATTTCTACAACTTCTCCTATGTGGACAACAAGGGCTGTGAGATTTATGACTCTTATGTAGATGGTTCCGTATGGTCCGTACTTAACACAGAGATGCAGGAAATGGTTAACGGTGACAAAGATCCCGCAACTGTAGCGGCAGATACACAGGCTGCATACAAAGCATATCTGGGTCAGTAAGATTGTAAGATTAAGTAATGTAAGGAATAGGTATACCGCCTGGGAGAGTATCTCCCGGGCGGATTCTTACCTGAAAAGGGTTAGTTTTTGAGTAAGCGAAGCGTCTTCGTTTCGCGTTTGGGGTATGTCTCAGCAAGAGCATAAAATAAGAAATGGGGGACGATTGTATGCTGAAGTCTATCAAACCGAAAAAATGGGTTGTAGCTGCATATCTGGCTGTGCCTGTGGCACTTTATGTGTTCACGGTTTTTGCACCGCTTGTGGCAGCTCTTTTTTATAGCTTTTTCGAGTGGAAGGGCGGGCCTGTCAAAACCTTCAATGGTCTGGCTAACTACTCTCAGTTGATTCATGATCAGGTATTCTGGAACGCTTTCTGGCATAATATTTTCCTGGTTGTGGTATGTATTATCGGGCAGATCGGTCTTGCGTTTATCGTGGTGCTGCTGATCAATTCCAAGGTGACGAAGCTTCAGGGGATTCACAGAACTTTTGGTTTCTTCCCGAGTACTATTTCGGCAGTCTGCATCGGTTTTATTTGGACTATGATTTATGATTCCAAGAGAGGTTTGCTTAATTACTTTTTAGAGCAGATTGGCAGAGGCGATTTAAAGAAGGTATGGCTGAATGAGCCCAGTCTTGTTATGCTGTTAGTATCGATTCCTTTGATTTGGCAGTTTATCGGTTATTATATGGTTATTCTTTTGTCGGCAGTGTCTTCTATCAGCACAGAAGTCCTGGAGTCGGCGGAGATTGACGGCGCTACTGGAATACAGCGTGCGCGCTACATAGTATTACCTTTGATTAAGAATACGCTGCTTGTTTGTATCACCCTTTGTGTAGCGGGTAATATGAAAGCATTTGATAATATTTATGTTATGACCGCAGGTGGCCCTGGCTACTCTTCCATGGTTATGGCAATGTACGGATACAAAGTTTCCTTTGAACAGTCTAACTTAGGTTATGGCTCCTGTATTTCTGTTGGTATCTTCGTATTGGCGCTGGCAGTAATCGGCGGTTCCCAGTTGCTTATGAATTATCTTATGACGGACAGCTATGACCGCAATGAGAGGAAGCACCTGAAGCAGATTGAGAAAGAAAGAAAACAGGCGATGAAAAATCGTCAGGCAAACGCATAAAGGAGGGGTTCTGCGATGGCTAAAGAAATGAAAATGACAAAAGTAGAAGATAAATCGACAGGCACCCGTGTGAAAAAGGGCGTGCTGTCTGTGATCATCAACCTGTTGCTCTGGATCTTCTCGCTGACATGTGTTTTTCCGCTGATCTGGATGCTTTATTCCTCTTTGAAGGAAAAGAGAGTATTTAATGCGGATATTATTGGTCTGCCGAAAGAGCCGACACTGGTAAATTATACGAAGATCTTATCCAATAAGGATTACCGCCTGATGCAGTCGGTGAGTAACAGTGCGCGGACAACGATTTTATCAGTTTTCCTGATTGTGCTGATTGCGTTTATTGTGGGGTATATCCTTGCAAGGATCAGCTTTATGTTTAACAAACCGCTTTATGTAATGTTCCTGATGGGTATGCTGATACCGATTCATTCGTTGATGGTTCCTATTTACATTATCTTTTCCAGAATGGGACTGTCAAACCATTGGTATACGCTGCTATTGCCTTATGTTTCTTTTGCTCTGCCGATGTCGATTTTCCTGGTGCAGGGTTATGTGAAGGGTATTCCTACGGAACTTGAGGAGGCTGCGGCGATTGACGGGTCCACTTTTTCCAAGACCTTATTTGGGATTATCTTGCCGGTTTGTAAGCCGATTCTGGTGACGGTAGCGATCATCAACGTATTTAGCTGCTGGAATGAGTTCTCCTTTGCTTTGATTTTGATTCAGGATAGAGCTCTGTATACAGTACCGCTTGGCTTAAAACAGTTTACCGGACAGTTTACTTCGGATTATCCGAAGATGATGGCGGCGATGTTGATTACCATGGCTCCTATCGTTGTATTCTATTTCGCATTTAGTAAACAGATTATCAAGGGAATGGTTGCCGGTGCGGTGAAAGGTTAAAAGATATTTAGATAATTCATACAGATTAGACAGCCGGAGATGAAATAGAAAAGATTTTGTCTCCGGCTTATTATGTGCTCTGGTTTATGTTAGGTAATTGCGAAACGCATCCACGATTGCTGAAATTGTACAAACAGTATAACCAACACAGACACGCTTTCGCTCCGTTCCAAACGCAGCAGTACTAGGCTCGTGGAGTTGCTTTGCAACTCCGGACCTACGCCAAGTGCTGGCGTTTTTCAAGGGTCTGCTTATGGTTATACCGTTTGCACAATAATTACAGCACAGAAATGAGTTTCGCAATTACTATTTGGTTTATGTTGTAAAAAGGGAAAAATTATATTGACATATACCCTACCGGGGTATACTATATAAAGGAAATCATAAAAGTCCTATAATCAGGTAAAAATATAAGAATCGGATTGTATTATGGGAAGAAAGAGTGGATAGAGGATGGGAAATACAACGGAAGAAACAGTAAGGTTGGAAGACAATGTATGCGCCTGCTGCCGGCATAAGAATACACCCAGAGGAGAACGGGAGCAGAAGAAATTAAACAGCCGGATCAACCGTATTATCGGACAGCTTAAAGGTATTCAGAACATGATAGAGGATAACCGGTACTGTGGAGATATTCTGATTCAGATAGGTGCTGTAGAGAGTGCGTTACAGGGATTGGGATATCAGATCTTGCAGGAACACATGGAGTCCTGCGTGGTGGAAGAAGTGAAACAGGGTAATACGGCGATTATGACAGAGGCCGTGGAACTTATGAAGAAACTGAAATAGAAAAATGTCAAAAGCAGAAGAAATATGTGGCAAGGAGTGCAGGGACAGCTGCATGGAGGATTAGTGTGAAAAATCACACTGATGTGCTGATTTTTCACACGCAAATTTGTGCCGGAGCGTCACAAATTTGTTTGATGGCAGACGCAAATTTGAGATTTGCGTCGCCCCGTCGCGTAAACGCTCCGGAATGGAGATTATGATGATAAGTGAAAAATTTAACATAACAGGCATGACGTGCGCGGCCTGTAGCGCTCATGTGGAAAAAGCCGTCAAGGGTGTGGCGGGCGTACAGTCGGTCAGCGTGAATCTGTTAATGAATAATATGATAGCAGAATATGATAATCCGGCTAGTTCACAGAGTATTTGTGAGGCTGTGGCGGCGGCCGGCTATGGAGCGGCGCCGGCCGGCAGTGAGGCGCAGGAAAAAAAGGTAAATGATTTAGAGGATCACGAGACTCCGAAGCTTCGTCGCAGGCTGATCGCATCGTTATGCCTGTTATTGCCGCTTATGTATGTATCCATGGGCCATTTGATGTGGGGATGGTATGTGCCGGAAGCTTTTGCCAGGAATCCCTGGGCAATCGCCTTGTACCAGCTTTTGCTGACGGGATTGGTGATGGTCATTAATCAGAAGTTTTTTATCAGCGGTTTTACGAGTCTTTGGCATCGTGCTCCCAACATGGATACGCTGGTAGCACTCGGGAGCAGTGCTGCGTTTGTCTACAGTACGGCAGTCATGTTTCGTATGGGCCGTTATATGGGGGTTGAACAGACAACGTTAGTCTGGCATTGTCTGCATGATATGTATTTTGAATCGGCGGCTATGATTCTGACGTTGATCACCGTGGGTAAGATGCTGGAGTCCTACAGTAAAGGCAAGACCACCAATGCGGTAAAGGGTTTGATGGATCTGGCACCGAAAACGGCGCATGTGATGCGGGACGGCGTGGAAGTGACCGTGGCAGCGGATGAGGTTGTTTTGGGAGATATCTTTGTGGTTAAGCCCGGAGAGAGTATTCCAGTGGATGGTGAGGTTGTAGAGGGTGAAAGCGCAGTGGATGAGTCAGCGCTCACGGGGGAGAGTCTTCCTGTGGATAAGGCAGTGGGAGACAGAATCAGCGCGGCCACCTTAAATCAAAATGGGGCGTTGCTTTGCCGGGCAACCCGTGTGGGTCAGGATACAACCTTGCAGCAGATTATTGATATGGTAGAAAATGCGGTAGCTACCAAGGCACCCATTGCGCAGATTGCGGACCGGGTATCCGGGGTATTTGTACCGGTCGTTATCACGCTGGCAGTGATTACGGGGATTATCTGGCTGATTGCAGGCGCCAGTATCGGCAGGGCTCTTTCCTTTGCCATCAGTGTGCTTGTCATAAGCTGCCCTTGTTCTCTGGGTCTGGCTACGCCGGTGGCTATTATGGTGGGCAACGGGGTAGGCGCCAAACAGGGGATTCTCTTTAAAAACGCTACAGCTCTGGAGCGGGCCGGCAAAGTAAATTTTGTGGTGCTGGATAAGACAGGCACTGTTACGGAGGGAAGACCTCAAGTGACAGATATTTGCCCTGTCGGAGAGTCCAGCCAGGAAGAACTTTTGCGGGTGGCTGCGTCTCTGGAACAGAAAAGTGAACATCCCTTGGCCAGAGCCATTTGCGAACGGGCAAAAGAAGAAGGCATTGTCCTGGGCGAAGTTACGGATTTTCAGGCATTGCCTGGCTGGGGTGTGGAGGGCGTGATCAAGCAGCTTCCGGCGGTAGGCGGTAAGAGCACCCTTTTAAAAAAACAAGGGCTGCTGACGGAAGATCTTTTGAAACAGGGCGAGAAGATGGCGAGCGAGGGCAAAACGCCGCTCTATTTTGCCAGGGGAGGTATTTTGCTCGGCATGATTGCCGTAGCGGATGTGATCAAACCTGACAGCGTTAAAGCGGTGGAAGAATTGAAGCATATGGGAATACAGGCTATCATGCTGACAGGCGATAACAGACGGACGGCCCAGGCCATCGGACGGCAGGTGGGGCTTAGCGCCATTGTTTCGGATGTGCTGCCGGGGGATAAAGAGTCGGTGATCAGAAAATTGTCTGCATACGGACAGACGGCTATGGTGGGAGACGGCATCAACGATGCGCCGGCACTTACCAGGGCAGACGTAGGAATCGCTATAGGTGCGGGCGCTGATGTGGCTCTGGATGCGGCGGATATTGTGTTGATGAAATCGAGGCTCCGGGATGTATCTGCGGCAATCCGGCTTTCCAGACAGGTATTACGAAATATTCACGAAAATCTTTTCTGGGCCTTTTTCTATAATTGTATTGGGATTCCGTTGGCGGCAGGCATACTGGTGCCGGTCATGGGATTAAGCTTAAATCCCATGTTTGCTGCTGCGGCCATGAGCCTTTCCAGTTTCTGCGTGGTAACCAATGCTCTGCGGCTGAATCTGTTTGCCGTAGGGGACAGCAGACGTGATAAGGAGCATAATAAAGTTCCTATGCCAGAGTTTATAGATGGCTTTACGGGAATAGATCAAAGGGTATTATCAAATAAGAAGGAGGAAGATCAAATGGTAAAAGTATTGGATATTGAAGGTATGATGTGTGCACACTGTCAGGCACATGTAAAGGAAGCGTTAGAAGGCTTAGAAGGTGTGACACAGGTAAATGTGAGCCTGGAAGATAAACAGGCAAGCGTTACGATGACAAAAGAGGTGTCTGACGAGACCCTGACAGAGGCGGTGACAAAGGCGGGCTATAAAGTACTGGATTGCAAAACGGCGTAAGTACAGGATATTTGAGCCTGTGAAGCAGACCTCGTAAAAGAGTTTTGCTCGTTTTGTTTAAAGTGTATAATATAAAGATAAATTCTTGGTCAACTTGTCATGAGAGCCCAAAAAATCTTTTGAAAATAAGCAACTTTTACAATCAAGAGAAAAATCTTTGTGTAATAGTGGTATGGTAAAAGAAAAAAAAGTCCGCTATACTAATCACAGAGTTGATTATCGGAAGATGATCATAGGGGTAACTAAAAATAATACAATTAGGAGGCAATCATGGCAAGTTTATCTTTAAAAAATGTCTGCAAGGTATATCCTAACGGATTCGAGGCAGTAAAAGATTTCAATCTGGAAATCGCAGATCAGGAGTTTATCATTTTCGTAGGCCCTTCAGGCTGTGGTAAATCTACAACTCTTCGTATGATCGCAGGTCTGGAAGATATTTCTTCCGGTGAACTGAAGATTGGTGACAGAGTGGTCAACGATGTTGAACCTAAAGACAGAGATATCGCGATGGTATTCCAGAACTACGCTCTGTATCCTCATATGTCTGTATATGACAATATGGCTTTTGGTCTTAAGTTAAGAAAAGTTCCGAAGGACGAAATTGACAAGATGGTAAAAGAAGCAGCTAAGATTTTGGATCTGACAGCACTTCTTGATCGTAAGCCGAAGGCTCTTTCCGGTGGTCAGAGACAGCGTGTGGCTATGGGTCGTGCAATCGTTCGTAATCCTAAGGTATTCCTGATGGATGAGCCGCTGTCCAACCTGGATGCAAAACTGCGTGTGCAGATGCGTGTTGAGATTTCCAAATTACATCAGAGACTGGGCACCACAATCATTTATGTAACACATGACCAGACAGAGGCTATGACCCTTGGTACAAGAATCGTTGTTATGAAAGATGGTGTGGTTCAGCAGGTAGATACACCTCAGAACTTATATCAGAAGCCTCAGAACCTGTTCGTAGCAGGATTCATGGGATCTCCTCAGATGAACTTCTTAGATGCAGTTGTTGAGGTAAGCGGCAGTGATGCAAGCCTGAAAGTAGCAGGCCAGACAATTCCGTTACCAGCTGCTAAAGCTAAGAAACTGATCGATGGCGGTTATGCAGGTAAGACTGTAACATTCGGTATCCGTCCTGAGGATGTGTATGATTCCGAAGCTTTCATTCAGAGTGCTAAATGTGTATTTGAGTCTACAATCAAGGTTTATGAGCTGCTTGGTGCAGAAGTTTACTTATACTTTGATCTTGCTGAGTTCCCGATTACAGCAAGAGTAGATTCCCGTACAACGGCAAGACCTGGTGATACCGTTAAGTTTGCTTTTGATGTTGAGAAGATTCATATCTTCGATAAAGAGACAGAGCAGACTATCACGAACTAGTCAGAATGATCATAAGGGGGATGCTTTGGCATCCCCCTTTTCAAGTTAGAAAGGGAGCCATATGATTTCAAGCCAGATTATTAAGACCAGTATTGAAGAGTTAAAAACGATTTCCAAGGTTGATATAGGAGTGTGGGATTTAGAAGGTAAAGTAGTTGCAGCGACTTTTGAGCCGGAAGATATTACCCCCGCGCTAATTACGGGATTTGCCGAGTCTCCGGCGGACAGTCAGGTCATAGGACGGCATCATCTGATGAAAGTGTTGGATGAAGAGGAAGTTCTTTTTATCCTTGATGCCATGGGAACCAGTGAAGATACCTATATGATCGGGAAAATAGCGGTCTGTCAGTTGCAGAATCTGATTATCGCTTATAAGGAAAGATACGATCGCAATAATTTTTTCCAGAATCTGCTGCTCGACAATATGCTGTTAGTGGATATTTATAACCGCGCCAAGAAACTGCATATCGAGGTGGCAGTACCGAGAGCCGTTTTTTTGATTGAGACGGATAAGGAGAAGGATTCCACGGCCATGGAGCTGTTAAACGGCATGTTTACCTCTCAGGTTGGGGATTATATCACATCCGTGGATGAGAGTAATGTGATATTGATTAAGGCGATTACACCTGAAGATAATTATGACAGATTAGATCAGATTGCCCACACGATTGTAGATATGATGAATATGGAAGCAATGTTGAATGTGCGCGTATCTTACGGAACGATTGTGGAAGAATTGAAGGATGTGTCAAAGTCATATAAAGAAGCTAAGATGGCCCTTGACGTAGGGAAAATATTCTATGCGGAAAAGAAGGTCACGGCTTACAATACTCTGGGGATCGGCCGGTTGATCTATCAGTTGCCGATTAACCTGTGCAAGATTTTTATTGATGAAATATTTGGGGATAATGTGCCCAGTGAGTTGGATGACGAAACCCTTACAACGATCAATAAATTCTTTGAAAACAATCTGAATGTATCAGAGACTTCCAGACAGCTTTTTGTACACCGGAATACGTTGGTATATCGGATTGAGAAGCTGGAGAAAAGCACGGGACTTGATATTCGGACGTTTGATGACGCTTTGACATTCAAGATTGCCCTGATGGTGGTAAGTTATATGAAGTATCTGGATTCGCTGGACTATTAATAGTGACTGAGTTTATTCCTGCGAGCAACGAGGTTTTTGACGAAAAAAGAAGCAAATCAGTGTTTTGACAGAGTGTATGCCGGACAAGTTTGTCCGGCATATTTTGATGCAAGACAGCATATATATTGTGTAGGTGGACATTGGCTAAGTCATATAAAAGAGAGGATAAGGTATGTACCAGAAGGAAATCATTTATATGGGACTGCATAAGAACGGAAGCAGACTGGGGAGCGCCGGTTTTCTGAAGGTGGAGAATCGGGACAGAGAAAGCAGTCTGTATCTTAAAGTGAAAAATATACCGCACTCCATAAACGGGAGATTTCCGGTTAGATTTTATAATGGCACGGACTGGAGAGAAGTGGATGGAATCAGCCTACAGGAGGGAAGCGGCTTGTGGGAGGCGCGTGAACTCGGATTGTTGAAGCAGTTGCGGCTGCAGATTATACTTCCGGGAGGATATCTGATCGAGGGAATCAGTAAAGGGGCAGAGCAGAAGATTCATGACCCTATGAAAGAGATAGAGCAAGAAGAAAAAAAAATAAAAGAACAGGAGAATGTAGGGAAAGAGGAAAATGTAAGTGCAGAGGGAAATGTAAGTGCAGAGGAAAATGTAAAGGCAAAGGGAAATGCAAAAGAGGAGGAAACCTGTGTTTCTCAAATTGCTGAAAGCGGGGGTGCTGAACGTATTCCGGTGCAGAAGCAGCGCAGAAGCATGCAGGAGACCGTTACGGAAGCGCCCGTCATGGTATCGGAGGAACTGCCCCAGCCCATGGCAGACAAAATGCAGGTAAATGGCGTAAAAGAGGACAAGTGGGAACAGATTCTGGATACCTATGATCAGATTCATCCCTACGGGGATGAGCGGGTTTATGTGAAACTGGAACCAAAAGATTTTGTGATCTTACAGGCTAAATATCAGCAGTTAGTCAATAACAGCTTCCTGTTACATGGCTTTTACAATTACCGGTATGTGATATTGGGCAAAGAAAATGATTATTATCTGGGTGTACCGGGGGTGTTCTATGAGAGAGAAAAAATGGTTGCGCTGATGTTTGGATTTGAAGCTTTTGAGTGTCAAAGCGGCGAGGCAAAGCCGGGAGAATTCGGATATTATCTGCGCAGGGTGGAACTGTAAAGGTCAGATGCCCTCACAGTCGAAAGCGGGAATGAAGCTTTCCGAAGCGGTATCCCCCTCCTGAATAAAGCCGTTCTCAATGCCGATACGAATGGCGTAGTCTACAATTCTTTCATATTCTTCAGAGGATATTCTGCGATTAAGAGCAGGAATAGATGTTGCCTGCGGCATAGGCGTATATTGATTCATAATGCTGACATATATGTCGTTTTTGTAAGTCTGATGCAGGAAACGTAAGAGATAACGGGAGTCCGATTCACAGCCCGGCAAGAGAAGATGCCGCACAATGACTCCCTTTAACATCAGAGAATCTTCTCCATTTGTAAAAACAGGCAGTCCGGTCTGACGGAGCATTTCGTCAATCGCGGCTGCGGCTTTCACAAAATAGTCGGGTGCATTGGAATAGCGGGTGCTGAAAGCTGTATCATGATATTTTAAGTCAGGGAGATAGATATCGATCAGACCCTCTAAACGTTTGAGGGTATCTACCTTTTCATAGCCGGAAGTATTATAGACAACGGGGATTGTAAGGCCGTTGTCTTTGGCGCTTTGCAGGGCCTTTATAATCTGGGGGACAAAATGTGTGGGCGTCACCAGATTGATATTGTGCGCCTTTTTATCCTGCAATTCCAGAAAGATTTCAGAAAGACGTTCTATGGTAATCTCTTTGCCGGTCTGTCCCTGGGCGATAGCATGATTCTGACAATAAATACAGCGCAGATTACAACCGCTAAAAAAGACAGTGCCGGAGCCATTGGTGCCGGACAGACAGGGTTCCTCCCAGAAATGCAGAGCGGCCCGGGCGGCCATGATCTGCTCCGACTGTCCGCAGAATCCTGACTGTCCTGCAGTTCTGTCCGCATGACATTCCCGGGGACAAAGCGTACAATCCTGCATATCCTGCAGAATGGATGCCTGTCCGGTGATTCGGCTCTGATTGGAAGATGGTGTCTGGCTGGATGAAAGTATCTGATTGACGTTTTGAGCGGTTTCGTTCATTTTGATTCAGTCCATAGGATAACAATTTGTGACAGGTATTGAACAGTCATATGAAAACCGTGCGCTTTATGTCGAACCGAACCTAAGTACGTTACCTTTACAGTTAACTCCGCCAGGCACCCTCACGGCACATGAAAAATTCCACTTAGTGCTGCTGTGTTCCCACCCTGACACGGTTCATGGACATTCATTGCGTAAGACCCGAACTTCATCGCCACTTATAAAGGGCAGCTGCCCAGGCGAAAGCCCTCGATAAAGCATCACCCCCACTAGAGCGGATTGTGGGTACAGGGCACCGCTAACGCCCCGGCTGCACGGTTTAATAAGTATACTGTTTTTTGACGGGTTTGTCAATCTTTCAGGAGACATGCAGGGGAATACTGTCCGCTGTGCGGACATTTTTTTGCGTCATATGCTGTCGAAAAATAGATTGACGAGGCGTTTTTGCGTGGTATATGATTAAATTAAATGAATTATAACACGGTGAGCAGAAAGGAGAAAGCGTAATTATGAAAGTATTGATGATCAATGGCAGTCCCAAGGTAAAAGGCAATACTTATCTGGCTTTACAGGAGATGGAGAAAGTGTTTGTCAGTGAGGGGATTGAGGTAGAGACCCTGCATGTGGGTAATCAGGCCATTCGGGGTTGTATCGCCTGCGGTTCCTGTGCCAAAACAGGGAAATGCGTGTTTGATGACATGGTAAACGAGGCGGCAGCAAAATTTGAAGCCTGCGATGGCCTGGTGGTGGGAAGCCCCGTGTATTATGCTTCCGCCAATGCTACTTTAGTGGCATTTCTGACTCGTCTGTTTTACAGTACGCATTTTAGCAAGACAATGAAAGTGGGCGCCTGCGTAGCGGCGGCACGCAGAGGCGGTCTGACGGCTACTTATGATGAACTCAATAAATTCTTTGCGATTTCCGGTATGCCGATAGCCTCCGGACAGTATTGGAACGGTATTCACGGCAGAACGCCGGGAGAGGCTGCACAGGATGAAGAGGGCCTTCAGATGATGCGTACATTGGCCCAAAATATGACTTTCCTGATGAAGAGTATTGCGCTTGGCAAGGAAGCGTACGGGATTCCGGAGAGAGAGCCTGCTGTTTTTACAAATTTTGTGAGGTAGAATATTACGGCACGGAGCAAGTAAAAACAGCTATAGAGAAGTAGTATCATATATTGGTCTTAACAGTAAAAAGACAGATGGAATAAAATCCACCTGTCTCGTGAATAGTAATCCGAGATTCCCGTCCAAGGGGGAAAGTAGGATACAAACAGAATAAAATAT
>DKZA01000007.1 GCA_002492525.1 Lachnospiraceae bacterium UBA7086
AGAAATAGGAAAGCACCTTTTTCTATGTTAGGATTTGATTGGCGAAAAAAATCCAAAGAAAGAGGTGCTTCCATGATCAACAGTATACAACAGTTTCAGACAGAAGGGGTAAAAAAGTTAGAAAAAGTTTTCTGCAGCTATGCATCAGACCTGACCAAAGTGGCAGAAATGGTACAGGGAGTGACAGACAATGTCATCGGACTGGGGCTGTCCATGATCGCAGAGGAATGGGAGTTCTATGACACCCTGCTCCATGACAGGAAAGACTTGCGGCCGGGGTGGCAGGTGATCCGCAGGGATGAAGTGACAAAACTGACATCCTTTGGGGAGGTGACCTATAAAAAGACTTACTTCCATAATCCCCGGACAGGGGAAAGATGCTATCTGTTAGACAGACTGATGGGGTTTGAACCCGGGGAACGTCTGACAGAGGATGCCGTGGCAAGGATCTATGAGGAGGCGGCAGAAAGCAGTTACAGGAAAGGCGGTATGAATGCCAGTATAAGCCGTGTGCCGGTGAGCAAAGAGACCGTGATGGAGAAACTGCACAGCCTGCAGTTTCCAGAAACGGAGCAGTTGGAAGAAAAGAAACAGGTAAAAACGCTGTATATTGATGCGGATGAGGACCATGTGGCACTGCAGTACCTGGAGAAAAAGGGAGATGCAAGAAGTGCTCTGAGACATACCTTCATGCCAAAACTCGTTTATGTTTATGAAGGCATCCAGACAGAAGGCGACAGACATGAACTGGTGGGCGTAAAATACTTTGGCGGCGGCTATGAAGGGGTGCTGGGAACAGAACAGTTATGGAAAGAGGTATGTGACTATATATCCGGGAGTTATGATGAAGAAGTGCTGGAACGCATCTATGTGAACGGGGATGGTGCAGAATGGATCAAAGCAGGTGCAAAGGTACATGCCAAAGCGAAGTTCGTACTTGACAGATACCATATGCATAAATATATCATAGCGGCGACCTCCCATCTGGGAGACAGCGCCCAGGATGCCAGGAGTGAGATCTGGCGAGCCATAAACGGGAAGAGAAAGAAGGAGGCTGCGGAAGTCTTTGACAGGATCATAGGAGTGACAGAGACGGAGAGCAAACAGAAGGCGGTAGAGGCATCCAAGAACTATATACTGGGGCACTGGCCCGCCATCATGAACGGAGTACGCAACAGAAAAGATGACATTCACTGCAGCGCGGAGGGACATATCAGTCATATCTATGCGGACAGGATGAGTTCAAGGCCTCTCGGATGGTCAAAGACAGGTGCGGATAAGATGGCCCGACTGAGAGTGTATCAAAAGAATGGCGGGGATATGCTCGCGCTTGTGAGATATCAGAAACAGGAGCTTCCCAAGGCGGCGGGTATGGAAGAAGTGATATGTTCTGCAGAAGAAGTATTAAGGAGTGAACGGAAGAACCGGAAAGCGCAGGGAGAGTTTTCTAACCTGCCGGTATACACAATACCCTATAGCCAGATCAGAAAGATTGCAGCCATAAAGAATCATATCTGGGGCTTGTAGAAAGAGAAGGATTCAGATATAGTGAAAGAAGGTCGATCAGTCTGACCAGATCAAGGGGCTATTCTGTCTGTCCTATTCCTACAATAAACTTACGCTATCGCTTTAGATTATCAGGTTTGCGCTTTAGATTTGTAAGAAGTATAATAGTAAAAAATACATGCAGTAAAAGAGGAGAAAATGAACAAAAAAATTACTTTATGCGGAGATAATTGCATAGCTTGCCCGAGGTACAACGCGCATAGCGAAACAGAATTAAGAACTGTTGCCGAACTTTGGTATAGAGTTGGCTGGCGGGATACGGTGGTGTCCAATGAAGAAATTGCCTGTACAGGATGTGCTTCCCATAAAGCATGTACCTATGGATTGGTTGATTGTACAAGCAGACATGGCGTTGCAAAATGCAATCAATGTAAAGAGTTTCCGTGCAATAAGATTGAGGACATGCTGGATCGTTCCAGGGAATATCAGAAAAAGTGCAAAGAGATATGTTCACAGGAAGAATATACTGCGTTAGAGAAGGCTTTCTTTGATAAGGAAAACAATCTTATGAAGTAGATATCCATAGATGAGGAAATATTATGTGCGAATGTGTATTCTGTCATAAAGAAAAGATAGCAACAGATTTTATATATGAAGATGAACTGGTAATGGCGTTTATGGATAGGGAACCGATTAATGAAGGACATGTATTATTGGTTCCGAAACAACATTATTTGGATGTGGATGAAATTCCAGATGAATTGCTGGCACATTTGATGATTATATCGAAGAAAATTGTTACAGCATTAAAAGAAGTATATTGTCCCAATGGTTATAGTATTATGCAAAATGGTGGTGAATTTAATGATGTAGGACACTATCATCTGCATATATTTCCGAGATATGCCGGGGATGGTTTCGGTTGGACCTGTGGAAGAGAAGAAAAGGCAGTAAATGCAGAGATCGCAGAACGGATAAGGGAGTCATTGGCAGTTTACGTTGCAAAAGGGTGACAAAATGAAATATGAAGATGCAAACGAAAGAAGACGGCGGAACAAAAAAAGAAGAAGCTGCATCATCGGTATAGCTGCACTTGGCTTGCTGCTTGTTGCCTGCGGCGTATCGTCAGAAGGTGTGGATGGAAATCCTGAAGGATGGGAAGACTCTGATGCCGGTGATGCTTCCGATATGGGAAAGCTTGCCGGAGAAAGCGATATTGGGGAAGGGACGAAAAGCGCTGAAACAAGGAAAGAACCGAAAGAATGGCCTAAGGAGCATGACAGCTGTGAGGTGCAGGAACTTAGCGGCTATCTGTATGAACACATTCCTGCAAGTCCTTACGCCGGCGCGGAAATTACAATAAAGGATTATGAAGGGGAAAGGCTGGAAACCGATTGGGATGAGCCGTCAGCTTTCCAGTTCGCGGGAAAGGCGGATGTGACGTGGCAATATTACAATTCCCTTGCGGAAATGGAAGCATCGTTAAATGAGGCGGCAATACAGGAGACCGACGGGAGTTCGCTTTGTTTTCTGTACTATACTTTTCCCATGACGGAGAATGACCATGCTCTCGACTTGTACCATGTTCTGAAAAGAAGATTTGATACAGAGGAGCAGCCTCTGACAGCATGGAGCGCAGATAACGGGAAACTGTTTCGTTTTATACAGGAAACGACAGATGAAATAGACGGCTACGAGTTTTCCTGTTTGGAAAGCCGGAACTCGAAGGTCAATCTTTATGTGAAGGATAGGACGGCCTATGGACTTACCCTGTTAGATGCGTCGTCGGAAGGTGATGGCGAAACTTTGGAATATGTGTTTGATGATGTTTTTAAACGTTACGGTGATGACGGGAGCGGCTGGGGGTTGGATGAAGAAAGCCTGTACTGGATTGATCACGAGGAGCGTTTGACCGAGCTGGAGGATCCGAAGCGAAGTTTTCTGGAAGTCCGCGGAATTGATGAGAATTGGGAATCCGCCGGAGACGAAGGGATTATGCGGTATTTTGGCCTGCTTGTGGAGGCCGATTACGAGTTGCCGCTTACGGAGGACGGCAGGATGCTTTCCTTGCATTTTTCGCTTGCGGAAGATGATGAGCAGGAAGAAGTTTTTGTTTCTGATTATATAGATGATTTCAGGAGAGATTACTTTATTTCCATCGCCAGTTCTTTGACAGAAAGTGAGGGTGGGACTCTCGAGGATGAAAAAGAAACATCTGCTATGGGAGAAGATACGGAACTTCGCTACTATCTTTTAAACGGCTATTGTATGGACGAACCCTACGACATGACTGTGACGGATATGGAGACCGGAGAAGTGTTGCAGGAGCGCAGTCTATCCTTGAGTATTGAACTGCCGGATACAATTACCTATCCGGATTTAAACGGTGACGGTTACGCAGATATGCGGGTTGGTTCGCCGGTTCATATAAGCGGCGCAAAAGCGGAGGAGGAAGATTATTCGCCGCCCTCTTATCTGCTCTGGGATCCGCAGATGCAGCAGTTTATGCGCAAGACGGAAAAAGAGGTGGAAAACAGCAGACGGGCGGTGGCAAACGGCTTGACGGAGGAAGAGCAGGAGGAAAAGACCAAGCGGGAAAGGATAGATCCTTTTGCGCTTATTCAGGAGCTGCCGGAGTGGGCCGAACCGGAGGATTATATCAAACTTACGGGCGACAAGATGATGGAATACGAGGTGCAGGAAGGAGACAGTCTCTGGCGTATCAGCGAACGTTTTTACGGGAGCGGCTACAAGTGGACAATGATTGTGCGTTCTGAGGATGCGCCGAAGGATCCGGACTATCTGCTGGTAGGTGAGACGGTATTTATGCCGGAAGTTTTCTATATCCGCAAGGATCCATATTCCAGAGGCGGCCTGCGCTCTGAGGGGAGTTTTCAGATTGAACAGCCGGATGGGTTTGCCTATTATTTTCTGAATGGTGATTTAACTTATACGTCTTGGGAAGAAGAGAACCAGATTCACAGTCTGCCGGTAACCAATCCTGTGGGGCAGAATCCGTTTCATGAGCCGGAAGATTGGGAAGCGTTTCAGGCGGAAGCGATACGGTGCAGCGAAGAACTTTGTCCGGGAAGAGTGTCGAACCTCACGTTTGAAAAGAGTCATATGGAGGACGGCTGTGACCTGTACGGATATTACTTTGAATATGATACAGGGGAAGAAATCATTGAGTATGTGGATTTCTTCAAGTTTGGCAAAGATAATATGGCGGAAGTGATCGGCGTGCGAAAGCAGGAGCCGAACACTGTGCTGGTGAATACCGTCCGTTATGTGGCGGCCAGTTTCACCGATTATGGGGGCAGGCCGGGCATGGGCTGGGGTGATGGCACGATTTCCAATGTAGGCGGGGATAAATGGGATTACCCTTACCTTCACAACCTGTTTGAGGCAGCGAGGGAGCAATTTGAAAATTCCAGTGATTTTGCAGAAGAATCGTAAGAATGGAGGACATCTAAATGAATTTAACTAATATTACCGTCAATACCCAGAGCAGTATCCGTATCGAAGGCTCGAAGATACTGTACTTTGACCCGTTTCAGATTCAGAGCGCAGCTCATGATGCGGACTTTATCTTTATCACCCATGAACATTACGACCACTTTGAGCCGGAATCCATTGCGAAGCTAAAGAAAGAGGATACCCGACTTATTGCGCCGGAATCCATGAAAAAGAAGGCGCTCTCCGAATCGGGTATTACTTCGGAGAACTGTATATTTTATCAGCCGGGTGAAAAACATGAAGAGCAGGGTCTTCTGATAGAGACGATTCCGGCTTACAATAAGTTAAAGCCCTTTCATACGAAAGGGAAAAAGTGGCAGGGTTATATCGTAACGCTGGACGGCATCCGTTATTATGTATCCGGCGATACGGATGTGAATGAGGATATTATGAAGGTACAATGTGATGTGGCGATACTTCCCATTGGCGGATTTTATACGATGGATTGGAAGCAGGCGGCGGAGTATGTGGCGCAGATAAAGCCGAAAGCTGTGATTCCCACGCATTACGGCAGTATTGTGGGGAAGGAATCCGATGGGCCGGCGTTTCAAAAGGAGTTGGCGATGCTTGATGGCAGTATTTATGTGGAACTGAAGCTGTAGATTGGGCATGGCTGAACTGTTAGTTACTTTTCACACCTACGCCAATATGCCAGCCTGAGCAGATAGAAAATTCTTAAGGAGGCCCTAGAACAGCACCAGCACTTAGCGAGGTTATGAGTTGCTGTGCAACTCGTCGAGCTTAGTGTCTGTTGTGCTGTGAAAGGAGCGAGAGCGGGCCGACGGAGAAATTTCTATCTGTTCAGGCGTCACTCTTGGCTAACGTGTGAAGAGTAACAACTGTTACATTGTTGTTAGAAGATTACAGAACGAAGGTTGTATTTTCATGATTTGTATGGTACAATAAGCCGAATTGAATATGAATCATTCAGGTGTCAGAGCGATTTTTATGGAATGGATTGGCTCTGGTGAAAAGGGAAACAGGTGAAAATCCTGTACGAACTCGTCACCGTAATTAGGTAGTTGAAGCCGCTATATCACTGGAAAATATTTTCTGGGAAGATGGCTGATGCGATGGTTGATAAACCGGAATCTTTAAGTCGGGAGACCTGCCTGAATGTTGTACAGAAACGATTGTTTCAGACCACGAGTAATTGGTTGTACGTTCAGGAGTATGGGAAATTTATTTTGTTTCATTTTTCTATATGCTTCTTTTTGGTACAAACCTTTACCTGTATAGGCAAAGGTTTTTTTCTTTGTGCTGCCGAAACGTTGTTCCTGTCTTACATATTTAAGATAAATAAAGAGGCAGATAATACTGCAGAAGGAGGAGACATGAAAAAAAGGGCAGCAACGTTATTTATGGCAGCATTGATGGGAGTATTCTGTGTGACAGGATGCGGGAACAATGGGGGGATAGATGCCGATCAAAAAGCAGCCGACGAGGCGGCGGCATTGATTGATGCAATTTATGTGCAGAAAAGAACGGATGAGACAGACAAGCAGTGTGCGGATGCCAAGGCGGCATGGGACGCTTTGACAGATGCACAGAAAGAGCTTGTAGAGGGGGAAAATGCGGATCCTGATTATTTTGGAAGAGATACGGGCGATGCGTCTAAAGATGATTCCCGCAATCAGGATGAGATCGGTGAAAATGAAATTCTGGTAGTAAGTTTCGGTACTTCTTTTAATGACAGCCGTGCTGCCGACATTAAGGGAATTGAAGATGCATTGCAGGAAGCCTATCCTGACTGGTCTGTAAGAAGAGCCTTTACAGCACAGATTATTATCAATCATGTGCAGGCAAGGGATGGGGAATGTATTGATAATATGGAACAGGCACTTGACCGTGCAGTTGCAAACGGGGTAAAAAATTTGGTGATTCAGCCCACCCATTTGATGCACGGTGCAGAGTATGATGAATTGATGCAAGCAGTTGAGGCGCATCGGGATCAGTTTGAAACAGTAAAGGTTGCGGAGCCTCTGCTTGGGGAAGTGGGAAAAGATGCAACCGTAATTAATGATGACAAAAAGACAGTTGCGGAGGCTGTTACAAAGGAAGCAGTAAACAATGCCGGTTATGACAGTATTGAAGCGGCAAAAAAGGAGGGGGCTGCGTTCGTGTTCATGGGACATGGAACATCCCATGCGGCAAAGGTGTCCTACAGTCAGATGCAGACACAGATGACGGAGCTTGGATATGACAATGTATTTATCGGAACCGTAGAGGGAGAACCGGAGGAAACTTCCTGCGAAGCGGTGATAGAAGCCGTTGCAGAGGCAGGATACAGCAAAGTGGTCCTTCGTCCGTTGATGGTAGTGGCAGGAGATCATGCAAACAATGATATGGCCGGTGAGGATGAGGATTCCTGGTTAAGTATGTTCCATGCGTCAGGCAAATTCGAGAGTATTGATACACAGATTTCCGGTCTTGGCGGGATTGGGACGATTCAGCAGCTGTATGTAGAACATACAAAGGCAGCTATGGAATAGAGTGAAAAGAACTTCTAACCACTCACTTTAACATGGAGGATGTCATGAAGAAAAAAAGAATAGCAGTATTTGGCGTATTATTAATGATTTGTTCTTTGCTTGGCGGATGTTCCGGTAAAAACAACGAATCTAGCAGGCTGCCGGATGGCGTATATACAGTGGATTTTGATACGGACAGTTCCATGTTCCATGTAAGCGGGGCATGTGAAGGCAAGGGGACGTTGACGGTAGAAAACGGAGAAATGACAATTCATATTTCGCTGATGTCAAAAAAGATTGTCAATCTTTATTCCGGATTGGCTGAAGACGCGGCAAAAGACGGAGCAGAGCTTCTTATGCCGACAGAGGATACGGTTACCTACAGCGATGGACTGACGGAAGAAGTCTATGGTTTCGATGTGCCGGTTCCGGTATTGGATGAAGAATTTGATCTGGCGCTCATTGGTACAAAGGGAATATGGTATGACCATAAGGTAAAGGTCTCCAATCCGGAGCTGTTGGAGAAAGAGGCACAGACGGGAAATATCATTCAGATGGGGGATGGAACTTATTTGATCGATCTCTCTTTTGAAGGAGGAAGCGGCAAAGCAGAGATTTTATCTCCGGCAACAGTAACAGTATCAGGAGAGAGTGTGACTGCAACAGTTCAATGGAACAGTCCTAATTATGATTATATGATTGTAGATGGAGAAAAGTATCTTCCAATTAATACAGAAGAGAATTCTGTATTTGAAATTCCGATTCTCTTTTTTGATAAGCCGATGGATGTTATTGGAGATACTGTGGCAATGAGCACACCGCATGAGATTGAGTATACTCTCATATTTTATTCTGATACGTTGAAACCGGCAGAATAAGAGGTGCTTTGGGATGAAAAGAAGGATGATCATTGCAATCTGTCTGTGCTTAATGGGGCTGCTGGGGCTTGGGGGCTGCAGCAGTCCTTCTTCCGATTATGACAGTCATTATGCTGCAGATAGTTTGCAGGACAGAAAAGTAGAATCGTCACTTGTTTACGAAGGCAGAATGGAACTTCAATATGCTGAGAATTTTACAGTAGATTACTATAAAGGCGGTTATACGATGCTGACAACAACTATGGATGGACAAAGGTTTTTGATCATTCCGGAAGGGAAAGAAATACCGGTCAATATGGAAGAAGATATCGTAGTACTACGGCGTCCAATAAAAGATTTATATTTGGTTGCATCTGCTGTTATGGATATGTTTCGCAAGTTAAATGGCTTGCATACCATTGCCTTTTCGGGGCAGAAGGAAGAAAACTGGTATATTGAAGAAGCAAAAGAAGCAATGGCAAATGGAGATATGCTTTATGCAGGGAAATACAGCAAGCCGGATTATGAACTGCTCGTTTCAGAAGGCTGTATGCTTGCAATAGAGAACAGAATGATTTCGCACTCACCGGAAGTAATTGAAAAATTAGAGGAATTTGGAATCCCGGTTATGATTGAATATTCCAGTTATGAATCACATCCGTTGGGAAGAGTGGAATGGATCAAGTTTTTTGGCGCTTTACTTGGGAAAGAAGAGGAAGCGGAGCAGATATTTGAAGAGCAGACAAAGATTTTAGACAGAGTATTGGCAGACGAAAAAACAGAGCTGACAGTTGCGTTCTTTTTCATCACATCAAATGGGTTGGTGCAGGTGCGGCAATCCTCGGATTATGTGCCAAAGATGATAGAGCTGGCAGGTGGAAAGTATATTTTTGAAGACCTGGGTGATTCCGAAACGAAACGCTCTACAATGAATATGCAGGTAGAGGAGTTTTATAATAATGCAAAGGATGCGGATTTTTTGATTTATAACAGTTCTATTGATGGAGGAGTACCCAATATAGAGGCACTTCTTGACAAATGTGAAGTTTTAGAGGATTTTAAAGCGGTGCAGGAAGGGAATGTCTGGTGTACAACAAATGATATGTATCAACAATCCCTGTCAATTGGGTATTTGATTGAAGATATACATACTATGCTGTCGGATGCAGAAGAAGATGATATGCATTATCTTTTCCGCTTGAAATAGAGTGAAATACGTCATTCTCCGCAGGACTCCGCTATTGAGGATTAAAAAGAAAGGCGATGTGAGTACGATGCAAAAAAGCAGAAAATACAGATATGTATGGGCATTTGTTTTTCTCGGTGTTGGTGCGGTGATCCTTTTGGTGCTAAATATCTGTATTGGAAGCGTAAGTATTATATTACCGGATATATTGAGAACATTGGCAGGACAAGGAAATAACGGGACGATAGCGAGAATTTTGTGGGATATACGACTGCCGAGAATAATGGCCGTTATTATTCTTGGCGGAGGTTTGGCATTGGCAGGATATTTGCTGCAGGCTTTTTTTCATAATCCGATAGCAGGACCCTTTGTTCTGGGGATTTCCTCCGGAGCAAAAATGGTGGTGGCTTTGGTCATGGTATTTCTTATGGGAAAATCAATCCGGATTACTTCCGCAGATATGATTATAGCTGCATTTGTTGGAGCAATGTTGTCTATGGGATTTGTGCTGCTGTTATCACGCAGAGTAAAGGGAATGTCTATGCTGGTAGTCAGCGGTGTAATGATAGGGTATATTTGCTCCGCAATAACAGAGTTGGTCGTAACCTTTGCTGATGATGCAGATATTGTGAATTTACATAATTGGTCACAGGGCAGCTTTTCCGGTATGACATGGGAGAACGTAAAAGTTATGGCAGTAGTTGTTACAGTTACTTTTATAGCGGTTTTCCTGTTCTCAAAGTCACTTTCGGCATATCAGCTTGGTGAAGTGTATGCACAGAATTTGGGAATCAATATTCGACTTTTAAGAATATGGCTTGTGATTTTGTCCAGTATTTTATCCGCTTGTATTGTGGCCTTTGCAGGACCGATCTCCTTTGTTGGAATTGCATCTCCTCATTTGGTAAAAAAACTGCTTGGAACAACAAAGCCGATTTTGATGATACCTGCCTGCTTCTTAGGCGGAAGTGTGTTCTGTCTGCTCTGTGATTTGATTGCAAGGACAATTCTTGCCCCAACCGAGCTGAGTATCAGCACGGTTACAGCTATTTTTGGCGCCCCGGTCGTTTTATGGGTCATGGCAGTGCATAAAAAAGAGAGGGCGGCGTAATGGGATATTATTTTAAGACAGAGAAAATGAGTGTTGGATATCAGGGCAGACCACTGATTCAGGATATAGAGATTGGATTGCATAAAGGAGAGATATTGACTCTGATTGGCCCAAACGGAGCAGGGAAATCTACTCTATTAAAAAGTATTGCGAAGCAGCTTAAATTGATTGGCGGAGCAGTATATCTGGATAAAAAAGAAATGGCTCAGATGTCTGGAACAGAGCTTTCACAAAGAATGGCGGTCGTATTTACAGAAAAGTTAAAAACGGAACTTATGACCTGTGAAGATGTGGTTGCCACAGGCAGACATCCCTATACCGGGCATTTCGGCATTTTGTCGAAAGAGGATTATCTTATCATTGAAGAGGCGATAGAATTAGTCCATGCAGCAGAAATCAGGAATCAGGATTTTACCAAAATCAGTGACGGGCAAAGGCAGCGGGTTATGCTTGCCAGAGCAATTTGTCAGGAACCGGAGATTCTTATTTTGGATGAACCAACATCCTTTTTGGATGTGAAATACAAGCTGGAGTTCTTATCTGTGTTACAGGAATTACGGATAAGAAAAGAGCTGACTGTTATCATGTCGATCCATGAGTTGGAATTGGCGCAGAGAGTTTCCGACAGAATTTTGTGTGTAAATGGAGAGTATGTGGAACGGTTTGGGAAACCAGATGAAATTTTTCAGGCAGGTTATATCAAGTCTCTTTTTGGTATAAAAACAGGAAGTTTCGATGAAGAAAATGGAATTATGGAGTTAGAGCCGTCAAGAGGCAGTGCCGATATATTTGTGATCGCCGGCGGAGGCAGCGGAAGAAGTACATACCGTAAATTGCAGAGGGAAAGAAAAGCATTTATTACAGGAATTATTCATGAGAATGATTTAGACTTTCCTACGGCAAGAGCATTGGCGGCAGAGATGGTTTCTGTAAAAGCATTTGAACCTGTGGACAAGATTGCTTTAGAGCGGGCAAAGAAGGCGATAGACTCTTGCAGTAAGGTAATATGCTGCAGAAAAACTTTCGGGAGTTTGGAAATTGCAAATAAAGAGCTGCTTGATTATGCAAGACAGAGTAAAAAAGTGGTGGAATAGTATGTCGAAAGTTATTATGATTCAGGGAACAATGTCAGGTGCAGGAAAGAGTTTCCTTGCAGCAGGACTATGTAGAATAATCAAGCAGGACGGGTACAGGGTAGCTCCATTCAAATCACAGAATATGGCACTCAATTCCTATATTACAGAGGAAGGTCTGGAGATGGGCAGGGCGCAGGTTATGCAGGCAGAGGCGGCAGGTGTGAAACCAATGGTCTGCATGAATCCGATTTTGCTAAAGCCAACCAACCATACAGGCTCGCAGGTCATTGTAAATGGAGAAGTGTTTGGAAACATGAGCGCAAGGAATTATTTTGCATATAAAAAACAACTTATCCCGGAGATTAAGAAGGCTTTTCAGAAACTGGAAGAGTATGCGGATATTATTGTGATAGAAGGCGCAGGAAGTCCGGCAGAAATTAATCTTAGGGAAAATGATATTGTCAACATGGGGTTAGCAGAAATGGTTGACGCTCCGGTACTTTTAGTAGGTGATATTGACAGAGGCGGAGTATTTGCACAGCTTTTAGGAACACTTATGTTACTGACCGAAGAAGAAAGGAATAGGATAAAAGGGCTTATCATCAATAAATTCAGAGGAGATCAAACAATACTTGATCCTGGTATTGCGATGTTAGAGGAAAAGGGACAAGTTCCGGTAGCCGGTGTGGTTCCTTACATGGAATTAGCATTAGAGGATGAGGATAGTCTGACAGAACGTTTTGACAAAAAGGGAGAAAGCTGCATTGATATTGCAGTAATCCGCTATCCAAGAATCTCTAATTTTACAGATTTCAATGTTTTTGAACAGATAAAAGAAGTATCTGTGCGATATGTAACCGATATGTCACAACTGCATCATCCGGATATGGTTATATTGCCCGGAAGTAAGAATACAATGGGTGATTTAAAGTGGATGCGTCAGAATGGACTTGAGGCAGCGGTAAAAAAACTTGCAGAAATAATTCCGGTTTTTGGGATCTGTGGCGGCTATCAGATGCTTGGAGAAGTGATTGCGGATATAGAAGGAGTAGAAGAAGGAGGAACTTTACGTGGCATGGAGTTGCTTCCTGTTGCTACAGAACTGGAGAAAGCAAAAGTTCGATGTCAGGTAGAAGGCAGGCTCCCTGACTTAGGTGGAATTTTCTCTGCGCTATCCGGGCTTGCGTATGTAGGATATGAAATTCATATGGGAAGAACAAAAATCTTAGAAAGTGGACAGATGGATCAGGATGCATTGCCTGATAGAAGGATTATTGTATCTGGCAGAAATAATAAGGTGTACGGGACCTATGTGCATGGGATTTTTGATAAAGGCGGCATTGCTGAGGCGGTAGTACAGGCTTTGGCAAAGAAAAAAGGGATTTTCATAGAAAACGGAGTTTTTGAAGATTATCAGAGCTTTAAAGAAAGGCAGTATAATAAATTGGCAGATACACTTAGAGAGTGTCTGAGGATGGAGGAAATCTATGAAATGTTTAGAGAGGCCCGTTTGGAATAGATATACACGAGAAGAACTTGCGAAGCTGACTGTAAAAGCACCAGACAAGGCAGTTTACAAAAAGGTGTTTCATAATTGGGATACTGTAGCAAAACCGATTGACGGATTGGGCAGATTTGAATTATTAACAGCTCGTATTGGAGCAATCGAGGGAACAGAGAACATTGATATTTCCCAAAAGGCAGTTATCATCATGTGTGCTGATAATGGAATTGTTGAGGAAAATATTAGCCAGTCAGGTCAGGAAGTGACACTGGCAGTTATGAAAAATATGGCAGAGAAGAAATCTTCCGTAGGCAAAATGGCAAAGCTTGTAGGAGCCGACACAATTCCGGTGGATATAGGTGTGAATCATAAAGATAGAATACCAGGAGTTTTAGATAGGAAGATTTCATTAGGAACCAGAAATTTTAGAAATGGCCCTGCTATGACAGAAGAGGAAACAATTAAGGCAATTTTTACTGGAATAGAGATGGTATTTGCATGTAAAGAAAATGGTTACAACATTCTTGCAACAGGAGAGATGGGGATAGGAAATACAACAACCAGTAGTGCGGTGGCTGCGGCATTACTTGGATGTGATGTGTCAGAAGTTACCGGCAGGGGCGCAGGGTTAAGTGATGAAAAGCTGGCACACAAGCAAAAGATTATTGCGGAGTCCATAGACAAGTATGAATTAAAAGAAGCCGATGCATTACAGATACTTGAAACAGTTGGAGGATTGGATATTGCGGGACTTACCGGAGTGTGTATTGGTGGTGCGTTGTGCCGCGTTCCTATTGTTTTAGATGGTGTGATCAGTATGACAGCGGCACTACTGGCAGAGCGAATTGTGCCGGGAACAAAAGAGTATCTGATACCGTCTCACAAAGGAAAGGAACCGGCAACAGAAAAATTAGTAAAGGAACTGGGTCTTGAGCCTGTTATTGATGGAAATATGGCATTAGGAGAAGGAACTGGAGCGGTGATGATGTTTTCACTTCTTGATATAGCACTCAGCGTATATCAGGACAGAACAACTTTTTCGGACAGCAAGATAGAGCAATACGAAAGGTTTATACATAAATGGTGACGTTGTTTATTGGAGGCAGCGGCAGCGGCAAATCTGCTTATGCAGAAGATTACATGATTTCTCTTTCGGAACAAAAGAAGAAATATTATATAGCTACGATGCGGGTTTATGACGCAGAAGGCGAAATGAAAATGGAAAGACATAGGATGCATAGAAATGGCAAGGGATTTTTTACCATCGAGCAGCCTATAGATATTGGAAAAGCTGCAGAGAAAATGGAGGTTGGAGAAGGAACTGTATTGTTGGAATGTATCTCGAATCTTACAGCCAATGAGATGTTTGCGAAAGAAGTACCGGAAACAGAAGAAGTTGTCGTGGCAAAAATTGTGAAAGAGATAGAAACATTAAGCAGGAAATTGACGCATCTTGTTATTGTGAGCAACAACGTTTTTGAAGATGGGAAGGTGTACGATAAAGCCACGACAGCATATATCCGGGCAATGGGGAGTATTAATACAAAGCTGGCAGAGCTGGCAGATACAGTTGTAGAAGTAGTAGTTGGTATTCCATTGGTAGTCAAACTTAATAATGATAGGTAGTGGAATAAGGAAGGAAGATCAAGATGCATATTTTCAAATCACTTGTGATTGCATTTTCTATTTATTCCAAGATTCCTGTTCCGCAATTTGAGTGGAAGGAAGAGGATATGAAATATATGCTCTGTTTTTTCCCATGGATTGGAGCAGTTATTGGTGGATGTGTTTATTTCTGGAACTATTTGTGTGGCATATTTGATGTTGGTACAATGTGTTATATGCTGATAGGAGCAGCCATTCCACTTATGATTACCGGTGGATTTCATGTAGACGGGTTTATGGATACGATGGATGCGTTTCATTCTTATAAGCCTAAGGAGAAGAAACTGGAAATTTTAAAGGACTCTCATATTGGGGCTTTTGCGGTTATTATGCTTGTGTTATATGGAGTGATCTATATTGGAGCTTTTTCGGAAATCGCGGATAAGAGGTTGGTAAAGATAGTATGTGCGGGGTTCTTTTTGGCACGCTGCCTTAGTGGAATCAGTGTGGTTTCCTTTCCAGCAGCAAAGAAAGAAGGGCTGCTCTATCTTTTTGCAAGCAATTCACAGAAAGCCATGGTAAAGTGGTCGTTATATCTGCAAAGTATAGCCTGCATCCTTTTTATGCTCCGGCAATTTTTATATGCAGGAGTGATTGTGGCTGCAACTGCATTTTTGGTATTGGCTTATTACGGTTATCGGACCCAAAAGGAACTTGGAGGAATTACCGGAGATACAGCAGGTTATTTTGTTCTTCTCTGTGAGGTGAGCATGATGATTGTGGCAGCAGTAATCAATGTGGCGGTGTAATGGAGGTAACGGATGAAACTGGTTATTGGCGGATACGCACAGGGGAAATTAAACTTTGTGCTAAGAAACTATGATGTGAAAACAGGTAGAATTTTTGATGGTGAAATACCAGAGAAGATAGAGGAGGAAAAAGGTATCGTAGTTATCAATCATTTCCATAATTGGGTAAGGGTAAACATTGCTCATGGTGGCTGTCCGGAGAAAGAAATCCTTGCGTTTGTAGAGAAGTATCCGGATTGTGTGATCATCAGCGATGAGGTTGGAAATGGGATCGTACCCTTGGAGGCATTTGAAAGGGAATATAGAGAACGGACAGGAAGAATACTTGTGGAGCTTGCGAAAAAAGCAGAAGAAGTGGAGCGTGTGATATGTGGAATAGGTCAGAGAATCAAATAACGATTGTACTGATCAGACATGGAGCAACAAGAGCGAATAGAGAACACAGATATTTGGGAAAGACCGATGAGCTTCTTTCTAAAGAGGGAGAAATGCAATTAGCAGAATATAAGAGATTACAGTTATACCCTGATATTGATTTCTTGTTTGCCAGTCCGATGAAAAGATGTATGCAGACTGCAAAAATTTTGTATCCTGAATTACAGCCTGTTCCAATAAAAGAATGGGAAGAAATGGACTTTGGAGCTTTTGAAGGGAAAAATCATGTGGAATTACAGGCAGATAAGCGATATCAGGCATGGATTGACAGTAATGGGATACTTCCTTTTCCGGATGGAGAAAGCAGAGAGGAATTTATGACACGATGCGATAAAGGATTTCAAAGAATGAGAGAGGAAGTAGGGCGGGAAAAAAAGGAAGGAATTAAAATCGGAATGGTCGTGCATGGCGGCACCATTATGGCACTTTTAAGTAAGTATGGTAAGGGAGACTATTTTGATTATCAGACAGCAAACGGAAAAGGATATATCTGTATTGTAAAAAATATTGATGCCAAGCCGGAAATTATGAAACTTGAAAAAATATAGCAGGAACTTTAAATATGAAATATCATATCATGGCATTTTTCTTGGGTTTTCTACTGGATTTGTTGTTTGGTGATCCATACTTTCTGCCTCATCCGATTCGGCTTATTGGAAGTCTGATCGCAAAAATAGAAAAATGTTTCTTAGGAAAAAATAAAAACAGAAATGAGAAAAGAAAGCTGCGGCAGGGAGTTTGTATGGTAATCATCGTACTGTTCAGTACAATGACAGCTGCCACGCTGATTCTGTTCCTGGCTTATTCTATGAATTGTTATTTGGGAATGGCAGTTGAAATGATTATGACCTATCAGATTCTGGCAGCAAAATGTCTGAAGGATGATAGTATGAAAGTTTATCAGTGCTTGAAAGAGAAGACATTACCGGAAGCAAGAAAAGCGGTTTCCATGATCGTTGGAAGAGATACAGACTGTTTAGATGAAGCAGGCGTAGCAAAGGCAGCAATTGAAACAGTGGCGGAAAATACCTCTGATGGGGTAATTGCACCTATGTTGTATACAGCGCTGGGAGGTCCTATATTAGGACTTTTATATAAAGCAGTAAATACGATGGATTCCATGATCGGTTATAAAAATGATACCTATTTATATTTTGGGAGAGCCGCCGCAAAGTTAGATGATGTGGTGAATTTTTTGCCGGCCAGAATCAGTGCATATTTCATGATACTTGCATCATTCATAGGCGGAAAATGCTTTTCGGGGAAAAGAGCCTATTACATATACAAAAGAGATAACAGAAATCATGCCAGTCCTAATTCTGCACAGACGGAAAGTGTGTGTGCAGGGGCGTTAGGGATTCAGCTTGCCGGAGACGCAAGTTATTTTGGGAAAACAGTAAAGAAACCTTATATTGGAGATAATGTGCGGGCAGTAGAGTACGAAGATATTAAAAGAGTAAATCGTTTGATGTATTTGACTGCATGGATCAGTGAGATGATATGTCTGTTTGCATTAGGATTCCTATATGTGTTTTAAACAAGAAAGGTTCGAGGAAAATGAAAGGGATTCATGGAGGTGATATTTACAGAAATCATGTAAAAATAGATTTTTCTGTGAATGTAAATCCTCTTGGTATTCCGGAGGCCGTAAAAGCTGCTTTGTATGAGGCGGTAGATAATTGTAGCAGGTATCCGGATATATTAGCAGAAAAATTAAAGAAAGCAGTTAGTGGAATGTTTATGGTGCCAAAGGAGAAGCTGCTGTTTGGCAATGGTGCATCTGAGCTTTTTATGGCGATTGTCCATGGAATCAGACCGAAAAAGATAGTGATTCCGGTTCCATCTTTTTATGGATATGAGTATGTGGCAGAGGCGGCGGACGGAGAAATTCTGTATTATGAGACAAAAGAAAAAAATGATTTTTGTTTACAAGAGGATTTTGTATCCGTACTGACAGAAGATGTCGATATTTTATTTCTTGCGAATCCTAATAATCCTACCGGGCATCTGATGAGTAGAGAAGTGTTGGGAAATTTGCTTTCTTACTGCAAGAGAAAGGGAATTCATGTAGTTCTGGACGAATGTTTTATTGAGTTCTGTGGTAAAGAATATTCTATGTTACAGGAGATCGAAGCATTTTCCAATCTGATACTCGTCAGAGCATTTACGAAAGTATTTTCCATTCCCGGAGTTCGTTTGGGGTATTTGATTTGCAGTAATCAGGTGTTATTAGAGAGAATTGACAGGCAATTACCGGAGTGGAATGTTTCAAGCTTCGCACAGGCAGCAGGATATGAATGTGCTATGCAGACGGAATTTGTAAGCAAAACAATAACCTATATTGAAAAAGAAAGACAGTTTTTAGAGACTGGACTAAAACAGGCAGGCTATAAGGTGTTTCCAGGTAAAGGAAATTTTCTCCTGATTTACTGTGAGCAGCCATTATATGAAAAACTGTTAGAAAAAGGGATATTGATTCGAGACTGTGAAAATTTCAGGGGATTATCAAAAGGTTTTTACAGAATCGCAGTAAAAAGCAGAGAAGAAAACGAGGCCTTGCTGAAAGCGATTGGAGAGATAAGGTGGAATTAAAAAGTAAGATAGAACATTTACTGCCGGAAGAAATTGAAAAAAGAAGTTTTGAAATTATAACGGAGGAACTTAGAGAGAGAGGAATATCGCTTCCGGCAGAACAGGAAATGATCACCAAAAGAGTCATACATACCAGTGCGGATTTTGATTATGCAAATACAATGGTCTATTCAGAGGACGCAGTATCTATTGCCAAAGAACTCTTGAAAAATGGGGCAGATATTGTAACAGATACCAATATGGCACGAGCAGGGATCAATAAAAAAGCATTAGCGGAGCTGGGAGGGTGTGCCCATTGCTTTATGGCAGATGAAGATGTGGCAAGGCTTGCAAAAAAGCGGGGAGTAACAAGAGCAGTTGTCAGTATGGAAAAGGCAGCAAATATTGAAAAGCCTGTTATTTTTGCAGTAGGTAATGCGCCAACGGCCTTGATACAGTTATACGAAATGATGCAGGGGAGCAGGTGGCGTCCGGCATTTGTGATTGGTGTTCCGGTAGGTTTTGTAAATGTAGAGACTGCAAAAGAGCTGATAATGGAAACAGAGGCGCCATATATCATAAACAGAGGAAGAAAAGGCGGCAGCAATGTGGCGGCAGCCATATGTAATGCACTTTTGTATGAATTAATAAGATAGCAGGTAATGAAGAACAGGATGCGATATGGATTTACCACGGGAAGCTGTGCGGCTGCAGCATCAAAAGCGGCAGCTTATATGCTTCTGACAGGAAAACTGAAAAATGAGATTACAATAGAGACTCCCAAGGGAATCTCCTATACGGCGCAGCTTGTGAACATTCACCGCAAGGAAAACGAAGTTAGTTGTGCGGTGAAAAAGGATGGCGGAGACGATCCGGATATTACAACGGGTGCCTATATTTATGCAAAAGTTTCTTATAGAGAAAGTACAGAGCAAAAGATAGAGATTGATGGCGGGACCGGGATAGGCAGAGTGACAAAGCCGGGACTGGATCAGCCGGTTGGGAACGCGGCAATTAATCATGTTCCGAGACAGATGATAGAAAAAGAAGTGATGCAGGTCTGTCGGCTGGTAGATTATAAAGGGAGCCTGCGGATAGAAATTTCAGTACCGGATGGAGAAAAACTGGCACAGCAGACTTTTAATCCAAGACTCGGAATAGCGGGAGGTATTTCTATCTTAGGAACCAGCGGAATTGTAGAGCCTATGAGCAATCAGGCTATTTTGGATACCATTAGGATAGAATTAAATCAAAGAAAGGCGCAGGGGTTCGACTATGTGGCAGTTTCGCCGGGGAATTATGGACTGGATTTTATGAGAAAGACTTATGGTTATAATCTGGACAGAAGTGTAAAATGTAGTAATTTCATCGGGGATACTATTGATATGGCTGTAGAATTAGGATTTCAGAAACTGCTTCTTACCGGACATATTGGGAAGTTGATAAAAGTGGCCGGCGGGATTATGAATACCCACTCCAAGGAGGCAGATTGCAGAATGGAACTATTAGCGGCATTTTCTGTGAAAGCGGGTGTGGAAACAGAAAAAGTGCGACAAGTATTAGATTGTGTTACCACAGAAGAAGCAGTTCGTATTTTGGAAAATAGCGGGGAATTGCAGCTTATCATGGAAATGATAGCAGAGCGTATCTGTTTTTACTTAGAAAAGCGTGCCAAAGGAATGATCCAGATTGACTGTATTCTATATGCGAATGAATTTGGAGAGCTGGCAAAAAGTAAGGAGGCAGCAAAATGGTTTACTTTGTTGGAGCAGGAACAGGTGCAGTAGATTTAATTACAGTGAGGGGCGCACGGATGTTGGGGCAGGCAGATGTGATTATCTACGCTGGCTCTTTGGTAAATCCGGAACTGTTACAATATGCGAAAAAGGGGTGTGAAGTATACAATAGTGCAAAGCTCACATTGGAGGAAGTTCTGGAAGTCATGCAAAAAGCGGAAGCAGAAGGGAAAATAACGGTAAGATTACATACGGGAGAACCAAGTATTTATGGAGCAGTCAGGGAGCAGATGGATGAACTGGACAAGCTTGGAATTTCCTATGAAAGCTGTCCGGGGGTGAGTGCCTGTTTTGGAGCAGCGGCAGCTTTGAATATTGAGTACACTTTGCCGGAAATATCCCAGTCTTTCATTATTACGCGAATGGAAGGCAAGACAAAGGTTCCTGACAAAGAGAGCATAGAGGGTTTTGCAGCCCATCAGGTATCTATGGCAATTTACCTTAGTACGGGAATGTTGAAAGAGTTAAGTGCAAGATTGGTAGCTGGTGGATATCGTAGAGAAACCCCGGCGGCACTTGTTTATAAGGCAACGTGGCCGGAAGAGGAGGCGTATATTTGTACGGTTGAAACTCTTTATGATACGGCAGAAGAACATGGAATTACAAAGACGGCTCTCGTTTTAGTAGGAGAAGTGATTACGCACCAAAACTATAAAAAATCAAGATTGTATGCGGCTGATTTTTCGACAGAGTTTAGACAGGAAAAAGAAGAGTAAAGAATATGAAGTTAAGTATTATCAGTTTTACCGAAAATGGAATATTACTTTCTGAAAAAATTGCGAAGCTAATGCGTGGCGCAGAATGTGTCTTATATACCAAATGTGGGATGTACTCTAAGGAACGACAGACAGTACGGTTTGTCACACAAAGTATCGGAGAATGGGCAAAAGAACAATTTGAAGAAGCAAATGTTTTGCTCTTTATAGGAGCCTGTGGTATAGCGGTCAGAGCAATTGCACCTTATATTATGGACAAGCTTTATGACAGTCCGGTTTTGGTAATGGATGAAAAAGGACACTATGTAATTCCGCTTTTGTCCGGTCATGTGGGCGGTGCGAATGAACTTGCTGTTTCTATTGCAGGAAAAATAGGAGCAGAACCGGTTATTACCACAGCAACGGACCTTACTAATAAATTTGCAATCGATTTGTTCGCGAAGAAAAATGGACTTATCATTGTGAACAAAGAAGGGATTGCAAAGGTATCATCAAAGGTATTGGCAGGAAAAAGCATTGCCATATCTGTAGAGGAGGGACATTTAGAAAAAAATGTTAACTTGTCCAAAGGGATAGAATTGGTAGAATATCCCCCCTTACAGAAAGTGGATGTTGTGATCACTTCTGAGGATAGAGAGTTTGAAACAGCGATACTTCTTAAAGCAAAAGAGTATGTCATTGGATTAGGATGCAGAAAAGGGAAAGAAGTAGAAAAAATAGAAGATTTTATTATGCGTAATTTGCAAAAAGCTGGGGTTTCTATGATTCAGGTATTTGGTATGGCATCTATTGATGTAAAAAAGAATGAGCCCGGATTTCTCGCATGGAGTCACAAAGAGAAAATCCCGTTTATCACATATACGGCAGAAGAGTTACTGTGTGTAGAAGGAGATTTTCATAAGTCTGAATTTGTAAGGGAACAGGTCGGAGTAGATAATGTCTGTGAAAGAGCCGCACTTAAGATGTGTGAGCCGGAAGGCAGGCTGATATACGAAAAACACGCAGAGGATGGAATGACGATCGCGGTCGCAAGAAGAGATTGGAGAGTGAGCTTTGATGAAAAATAAAATATATATAGTCGGTATGGGACCGGGTAAGGAAGAAATGATGACAGGGGAAGCTCTGTCTGTATTAGAACAGGCAGACGTAATTATTGGTTATACAGTATATTTAAAGCTGCTTGGTGAACGTTTTTGGGAGAAAGAACTATTGTCAACTTCTATGGGGCAGGAAAAAGAAAGATGTCAGCTTGCTTTTGAAGAGGCAAAGAAAAGGAAGAAAGTAGCTTTCTTATGCAGCGGGGATGCCGGAATTTATGGCATGGCATCGCTCATGTATGAGATTGGTAAGAACTACCCCGACATAGAGCTGGCGGTAATTCCGGGTATCACAGCAGCAAGTAGTGGCGCAGCGGTGTTGGGGGCACCGTTAAACCATGATTTCTGTGTTATCAGCCTGAGTGATCTTCTGACTCCGTGGGAAAAAATCCAAAAAAGATTGATCGCAGCTGCCCAAGGAGATTTCGCAATAGCAATTTATAATCCTTCCAGTCATAAAAGAAAAGATTATTTACAGAGAGCTTGTGATATTTTGCTCCACTATTTAGAAGAGGAACGAGCTTGTGGTTATGTAGAAAATATCGGAAGAGAAGGAACAAAGGCAGTAACATGTACCCTGAAGGAATTAAGGGACAGAGAAGTAAATATGTTTACTACAGTGTTTATTGGAAATGCGGGAAGCGAAATCGTAAATGATAAGCTGATTACAAAGCGAGGTTATCCGATTGAAAGAGATACTGATATTTGCGGGAACAACTGAAGGAAGAAAACTATCTGAGAGTCTGGCGGTATCCGGGATTGCCCATACGATTTGTGTTGCAACAGAGTATGGAGAGATTGTGTTAAAAGAGAATCCGTTTATGACTGTTCATCGTGGAAGAATGAATGAAGAACAAATAAGAGAATTTATTCAGGATGGTAAATTTGAGGCGGTGGTGGATGCAACACATCCTTATGCAGATCTTGTTACTAAGAATATAAAGTCAGCAATGGAAGGAATGAATATTCCCTATTTGCGTTTAAAAAGAGAACTTCATGAATCACGGGAAAAGAGAAATGTCACTTATTTTGAAACGAATGAAGCGTGCGCAAAAGCATTAGAGAAGATTCAGGGAAATATTCTCCTTACTACCGGAAGTAAGGAGCTGTCAAAGTACTGTATTTCTGAGGATGTAAAAAGCAGACTTTTTGTAAGAATTCTTCCGGGAATAGAAAGCCTGTCACTTTGTATGGAACAGGGGATTAAGGGAAAGCAGATTATAGCAATGCAGGGACCATTTACAATGGAAATGAATGAAGCTACGATTCGTCAATATGGAATTTCCTGTCTGGTTACAAAACAAAGCGGCATATTCGGTGGATATTATGAAAAGTTGGAAGCTGCAAAGCGAACAGGAGTTTCCGTGTTTACTATCGGGCCTTTGGAAGCGGATACAGGGTATTTTTTTAGTGAAGTGTGCGGTGAATTAGAAAAAATCTGTCAGCAAAAAATACGGATAAAAAATGAGATGGAAATTACCCTTGCCGGGATTGGTATGGGAAATAGTAAAAATTTGACAAAAGAGGTCTGTGAGAAGATAGGGGAAGCAGATATTTTGCTTGGAGCAGAAAGGATGCTGGCGCCTTATAGACCAAGAATAGAGAAAAAGCCTTTTTATCTGGCAAAACAGATTATTCCGTACTTACATGAGATCCAGAAGAAATATTCTATGGAGAGCTTGAAAGTAGTTATTCTGTTTTCTGGGGACAGTGGTTTTTATAGTGGGTGTCAATCAGTATATCATGCTTTGCAGGAAGGAATAGATGCGGGACAGCTGCAGGCAGGTATTCATATTATGCCGGGAATTTCTTCAGTAGCTTTTCTGGCTGCCTGTATCGGGGAAAGCTATCAGGATGCGGCTGTTTACAGTATGCATGGAAAAGAACTATATAATCTGGCACGCAGAATTAAAACAGAGCAAAAGACATTTATGATTATGTCCGGTGTGAGAGATGTGAACAGATTAGGAGACGCTTTGATAAAAGCAGGAATGACCGAGTGCGAAATAATTACAGGTTATCAATTGTCTTATGCCGGGCAGCAGATTAAAAAGAGGACACCCAGGGAGTGCCTGGAGTTAAAAGAAGAAGGGCTGTATACTTGTTTCGTAAAGAACCCGAATATTATACATAATAATCTGACACATGGAATTTCTGATGGAGAATTTATCAGAGACAAGGTACCGATGACAAAGGAAGAGGTAAGAGAAGTCAGCATCTGCAAATTAAAATTGTATCAAGGTGCAGTCGTTTTTGATATTGGAAGCGGAACCGGTTCTATTGCAATGGAGATGGCAGGAATTTCCCCGGATATACAAGTATATGCCATTGAGCAGAAGAAAGAAGCGGTATCATTGATTTGGCGGAATAAGGAGAAGTTTCAGCTTGAAAATATAACAGTGATAGAGGCAAAAGCACCGGAAGGATTACAGCACCTGCCGAGGGCGACACATGCTTTCGTAGGAGGAAGCGGAGGAAATCTAAAAGAGATATTGTGGACATTATATGAAATGAATCCGAATATGCGCGTTGTTATCAATGCTGTCTGTATGGAAACCATTTGTGAGATAAAGGAGATATTGGCGCTGTATTCAATAGAAAATGAGGAAATTGTGCAAATGCAGGTCAGCCGGGCGAAAGAAGTAGGAAAGTATCATTTCATGCAGGCAGAAAATCCGGTATGGATTTGTGCCTTTAAGTTTCGGGAGGGGCGGGCCGGATATGAAGCTTAACCGAATTATGATCGCTGCACCGAAAAGCGGAAGCGGTAAAACGGTAATTACCTGTGCGTTGTTAAAGGCACTAAAAGACAGAGGATGGCAGGCGGTGGCTTACAAGTGCGGGCCGGATTATATTGATCCCTTGTTTCATGAGAAGATAATCGGTGTTCCTTCTAAAAATCTGGATACCTTTTTTACAGGGGAGGAACAGACCAGAAGACTTTTTCTGAAGAACAGAACGGAACATGATTTTGCGGTTTTAGAGGGTGTTATGGGATTATATGACGGATTAGGCGGAGTGCGACAGGAAGGTTCTTCGTATCATCTGGCGTGCATAACAAATACACCGATTGTGCTTGTGGCAGATGTAAAAGGAATGGGACGTTCCATGATTCCTTTGTTGGCAGGCTTTCTTCGGTTTGATAGGAAACATTTGATTCAGGGTGTGATATTAAATCGGATTTCTCAAGGATATTATGAAATCATAAAGCCGTTGATTGAGGAAGAATTAAAGATTCCGGTGGCAGGATTTTTGCCTGAGAAGGAAGAACTGCATATTGAGAGCAGGCATCTTGGATTGTGTATGCCGGATGAAATAAGGGATATTCAAAAGAAGCTGCAGGCGGCGTCGGAAGAACTGCAAAAGGCAGTTTCTATAGATACCATTGTCAAAATAGCGGAAAGCGCACAGAAAATAAGTTCAGATGTGAAGAGGAAAATGCGGAAAGAAACGGAAACCGGCGTAACAATTGGGGTGGCCAAGGACGAAGCTTTTTGCTTTTATTACCAGGATAATATTGCGTTACTGGAAGAAAACGGAGCGAAGATAAAGTATTTTTCCCCTTTATGGGATGATAAGCTGCCGGATGGCTGTCATGCACTTTTGTTTGGCGGGGGATATCCGGAATTGTATGTAAGAGAACTCAGCGAAAATGTGAAAATGTGTGAAGCGGTCAGGGAAGCATCGAAAAGCGGGATGCCCATCGTGGCAGAGTGCGGCGGTTTTTTGTATTTGCATAAAACAATGACAGATCAGAAAGGAAACCGTTACAATATGGCCGGCGTGATTTCGGGAGATTGCTATGATACAGGGAAATCAGTTCGTTTTGGGTATATAGAGTTGCGGGAAAAAAAGAACTGTTTCCTGCCGGACAATATGGTAATAAAAGGACATGAGTTTCATTACTATGACAGCACAAACAATGGGGAAGATGCAGTGGCGGTAAAGCCGGTAACAGGGAGAACTTATTCTTGCATGGTAATAGATAAAACGCATTGGATGGGATTTCCGCATTTATATTATCCCTCAAATCCGGCCTTTGTAAAATCTTTGGTGGAAAAGGCAAAGAGGTATAGGGAGAGTATAACATAGTTCCGAAAGGTTAATCATCTACCCACACCACCCGCACGGCATAAACTCTTCCCGCGTACTGTGATAATCTGGTCAGCTCATCCTTTAAGGGATCCATGCAGATATAATCTCCATTTTCCGTGCCTACGATCAGCACATAATGAAAATTGCCGACGGCGCTGACTCTCACGCGCACGATTGGATAGTGGCCGGCCGCAAGACACTGATCAATCTCCTGTTGCGAGACGTCTTGATAAACCTGCGTGGAATAGCCATTGATGCTGTCAATGACAGACCACTGTATGTTACCCTCATGGTCATACACATTGTATTCTGTAAAGAGTCTGTTGAGTTCGCCCGGGTTCACTTCTTCTTTGCTTTCCATACTGACTGCGGAGGCGATACAGGATACCAGACAGCCAGAGGATTTCATGGTAAAGGAAGAGTCCCCCAGTGCATCATCGGCCCACTGGGAATCATCCTGTCTGTAGGCCGTCACATCATGGGGCGGCAGTTGGATCTGGCATGCCTGTATCAGTACACTGTTGCGCAGCCGGAATCCCAGGAACATTGCTGTTACAGCTAAGATTCCTGCTATCAAAATCAATATTCTTATCAATATTTTTTTCTTGTTTTTCATTTTTTAATGCACCTGTAATCAGTCTATCACATAGATTTCGTTTGGGAGGCAACTTCTGTATTTTGGGGCAGACAGTCGGTATGTTTTTCCCGAATATCCTGATGGTTCTTGTTCCCTTTCGGGCTCATAGGATAATCGTCTCTTTTTGCAACACTCGTGTCGCTTTTATTATGCGGCGTTTACGACGCTTTGTCAAAGATAAAAAGGGATTTAAGATAATTTATTGATAAGAATGGGAACCTAACGTATGATAGAAGAAAGAGATCAGGAGGATGCAAATGAAAATCGGAGTCATACAGGCAAGTTCACAGTGTGAGAAAAATAAGCTTTTATTTGATGCGGTAAGTAAATATGCCAAGGATCATACCGTGGTTAATTTCGGATGTTTTACAAAAGAAGAGACGCAGTATTCTTATATAGATATTTCTATAGAAATCGGTTTGTTACTGGCAAGCGGTGCTGTCGATTTGATTGTCACGGGATGTTCCTCCGGACAGGGCATGATGCTTGCCTGCAATACTATGCCGGGCGTGCTTTGCGGATATACACCAACGCCCCAGGATGCCTATTTATTTGCACAGATAAATGATGGAAATGCAGTTTCACTGCCCCTGGGATTAAATTATGGATGGGCCGGGGAGATTAATTTAAATCACACCCTGGAAGCGCTCTTTGCAGAACCGTTTGGGAAGGGATATCCAAAGCAGGAGGCGGAACGTAAAATGAGGGATACCGCCAGACTGAAAGAAATTCGCAAATTATCTCAGATAGAAATGAAAGAATTGTTGGAGAAACTGGATTCAGAAATTCTGAACAAAGTATTAGAAAGAAGAAATGTAACGGATTTTATCATAGAGAACGGATCCAATGGGGAATTGGTGGAATGGGTACGGGAAAATTGTATTTGACGATAGTTTTGAAAGTAATAACTCCTTTTTAGAAAACCAGTGGACAGGCACAGATTTGTAAGGTTATAATGGAACGTAATATGATTTATAACTGGAGGGAGTACTTATGAGGGAAGCAGTATCTGATAAGAAATCAGAAAACAAAGCAGGAATGAGAGGAAAGTTTTCCGGACGGATCGGTTATGTCTTAGCAGTTGCGGGTTCCGCGGTAGGACTTGGGAATATCTGGAGATTTCCCTATCTGGCTGCAAAATATGGCGGCGGTATGTTTCTGTTGGTTTATCTGATTCTGACAGTTACTTTTGGTTATGTACTGATCGTATCGGAAACGGCTTTGGGACGTATGACCAAGAAAGGACCGGTGGGAGCGTTTCATTGTTTTGGGAAAAGTCTGCCGTTTCATTTTGGAGGCTGGATTAACGCGGTAGTACCGATGATCATTGTGCCTTATTATTGCGTGATAGGCGGATGGGTATTGAAATTTTTGATTGAGTATCTGCGAGGGAATGTTGCTGTTTTAGCAGGAGATGATTATTTTTCCGGATTTATTGCTTCTTCCGGCAGTGTCGAACTTTGGTTTTTGATATTCTCTTTTCTTGTTTTTGCTGTTATCCTGGCCGGTGTGGAACAGGGTGTGGAGAGGGTGACGAAAGTAATGATGCCCGTATTGGTTGTGTTGGCAATATTTGTGGCAATTTATGTTATTACCCGTCCCGGCGCATTTGAGGGAGTCAAATATTTTCTGGTGCCTAATTTTGAGAATTTTTCCTGGATGACGGTAGTTGCCGCCATGGGACAGATGTTTTATTCTTTGTCCATTGCCATGGGAGTGCTTTATACGTATGGTTCCTATATTGGTAAGGAAATGGATATTGAAAAGAGTACTTCGCAGGTGGAGATTTTTGATACAGGTATTGCAATGCTGGGCGGTCTGATGATTATTCCGGCGGTATTTGCCTTTTCCGGCGGGGATATGGCGACATTAAAGGCGGGGCCGTCGCTTACTTTTATTACCCTGCCGAAAATATTTGCCAGTATGAGTGCCGGCACGGTGATTGCCGTTGCTTTTTTCCTGATGTTTTTGTTTGCGGCCTTAACCAGTGCCATATCGATTATGGAAGCCAGTGTGGCGACCTTACAGGATGAATTACATTTGAGCCGTTTCAAAAGCTGTCTGATCATGGTGATAGTGTCTTTTGTTCTGGGATCCGCTTCGGCGCTTGGTTATGGTATTTGGGATGGGGTAAGAATCCTGGGCATGCAGTTTTTGGATTTCTTTGATTTCCTGACCAACTCGATTATGATGCCCATAGGTGCATTGGCGACTTGTTTCCTGATTCTGCGTGTGGTCGGACTTAAGAAGATTGAGGAAGAGGTGGAGATATCTTCTGCTTTTCACAGGAAAAAGCTGTATTACTTTTTCTTAAAGTATCTGGCGCCGATCTGTATTGCCATTATACTGCTTAGTTCTATTGCCAACGTATTGGGGTGGATTTCGATGTAAGGGGAAATAGTTATAATCAGCGAGGTACTTCTATGCAGCTAGGATTTTCTTATATTGGCCTTCTTTTTCTTATCATGTTGATGGTACCTAATTTTATCTGGACAAAAAATCAACCTGTGGATTACGAAAAGTATGTGGTTCATGAAAGCAAGGTACTGCTATTGTTGGAACGTATCGGGGAGGTACTGGTGAGCTGTATTTCCCTGATTTTTGCAGATTTTAATATCCGGCCCTGGACGGCATGGTCCTGGTGGTTTATATTGGCAGCTTTCATGATGATTTTGTATGAGATTTACTGGATCCGTTATTTTAAGAGTAAAAAGACCATGAAAGATTTTTACAGCAGTCTGTTAGGAGTTCCGGTCGCAGGGGCAACCCTTCCGGTCTGTGCTTTTTTCTTACTCGGCATATATGGAAAGAATCCGTTCATGGCGGCGGCAGTCGTGGTTCTGGGAATCGGCCACATAGGTATCCATGTGAACCATTACCGGGAAATACAAAATTAAAAATTTGGAAAATACCAAAAACTATACAATTTTATTAGATTGTATAGTTTTTCTTTTCTTGGAATTGACAAGGTTTTAACACAGTGCTATATTTCTTCCTAAATAGGAGAGGTGTTAGCAATGGATAATGAACAAAAGGCCAAAAATGGCGGCAATCAGGCAATGCTCAAGATCTGTGGATTTATCGTGGATAAGCGGAATCTGTTTTTCCTGTTGTTTGGAATCTTGATCATTTTTTCTGCTATATCAAGAAACTGGGTCAATGTGGAGAATTCTATGTCCCATTATCTTCCGGATTCTACAGAGACCAAACAGGGTCTGGATTTGATGGAAAAGGAATTTATTACATACGGAACCTGTAATGTGATGGTTGCCAATGTGTCCTATGAACAGGCACAGTCTATTGGGCGCGATTTGGAATTTATGCCGGGGATTTTTTCGGTAGACTATGATGACACGGAGGAACATTATCATAATGGTTCCTCCTATTATAATGTTACTTTTGATTATGACGAGAAAGATGATCGGTGTCTGGAAGTGTTAGATCGGGTCAAAGAAAAACTTGACGGCTATGATTATTACCTTTCTACGACACTGGGAGACATCGAGGCGGAGTTGATCGCAGAAGAGATGAATGTCATCGTTGTCCTGGTGGCTATCGTGGTGGTGACGGTGCTTTTGCTCACATCGCAGGCATATGCGGAGGTACCGGTATTGTTGATTACCTTTGTGGCGGCGGCCATTCTGCAAATGGGAACGAATTTTATTTTTGGGACGATTTCTTTTGTGTCCAATTCCGTCACCGTGGTCTTACAGCTTGCTTTGTCGGTGGATTACGCCATTATTCTGCTTAACAGATACAAGGAGGAACATGCGAATCTGGAATCCAGAGAAGCGATTATCATAGCTTTAAGTAAAGCGATTCCGGAGATATGCGGAAGCTCCATGACCACCATTGGCGGTCTGATCGCCATGGGATTTATGCAGTATAAGATGGGACCGGATCTGGCCATGTGTCTGATCAAGTCTATCTTTTTAGCATTGGGATCCGTGTTCTTTCTGATGCCCGGCGTGATTATGTTGTTTTCCAAGTTAATGGACAGTACAAAACATAAGAACTTCGTCCCTAACATTCCTTTTGTGGGAAAATTTGACTATGCGACGAGATATGTTGTAGCGCCGCTTTTCGTGCTGGTTATTGTGGGAGCCTATATGGTGTCTAAGAATTGTCCTTATGTGTTTGGCGATACAACGATTACGCCGCCGCTTCAGAATAGTATTCAAAAGACGGAAGAGTTGCAGACAGACAATTTTGGATCCAGTAATATGGTAGCACTCATTGTACCGGCGGGAGATTATGAGAGTGAAGCAAAGCTGCTGGAAGATTTGGAGGCGTGTCCGGAAGTTGATTATACCATGGGACTTACCAACATAGAAGCAATGGACGGTTATTGCCTGACGGATAAGCTGACTCCAAGACAGTTCTCGGAATTGATTGACCTGGATTATGAAGTAGCGGAACTTATTTATGCGGCCTATGCCGTAAACGATGAGGATTATGCAAAGGTAGTCAACGGACTGCCGGAATATAAGGTATCTTTGATAGATATGTTCATGTTTGTCTATGACGAGGTGGACGAGGGTTATGTCACGTTGGAGGAAGAACTGCAGGATACGCTGGATGATGCTTACCGGCAGATGAACTTTGCCAAGAATCAGCTGCAGGGGGAAAATTACAGTCGTATGCTGGTTTATCTGACACTGCCGGAAGAGAGTGAGGAGACCTTTGCCTTTCTGGATAAGATGCATGAGATTGCGGGGAAATATTATAAAAGCGGCGTGCTAGTCTGCGGAGAGTCGGTGAGCCAGTATGATCTGCAAAAGACATTTGGCCGTGACAATCTGGTGACCAATATCCTGTCAATTCTGACCGTGCTGGTGGTGCTGTTGTTTACCTTTAAGTCGGCCGGTATGCCCGTCCTTCTGATTGCTGTTATTCAAGGCTGCATCTGGCTTAATTTCTCGGTGCCGGCATTGCAGCATGATAATATTTTCTTTATGTCTTATCTGATCGTGAGTTCGATTCAGATGGGTGCCAATATCGACTATGCGATTGTGATTGCGGGCCGGTATATGGAACTTCGTGAGACAAACGGCAGGCGGCAGTCTATTATAGACGCTATGAATCAGGCTTTCCCGACAATCATTACATCCGGAACCATGATGGTGGTGGCAGGTTTTCTGATTGGAAAGCTGACTTCCAATGCCGCGATTTTCGGTATCGGAAAATCGCTGGGAAGAGGTACCTCGATTTCTATTCTGATAACTATGTTTGTTCTGCCTCAGATTCTTCTGGTGGGAGATAAGATTATAGAAAAGACAGCCTTTGTCATGAATATGCCGATTCGTACCAAGAATGTTACCGGACTGATGAAGGTGGATGGTTTGGTGCGTGGCCGGATCGACGGTGTCGTGACAGGTACCATGAAAGCAATTGTCAGAGGAAATGTAAGCGCTTATGTGGAGGCCGGTGATGTGACGGAGCTTTCGGAAGAGGAATACAGGCAGATAGCGGATACGGTATCTGAGGAGTTAGCGAGCAGGGAGGTGGCGGACCATGAATAAACCGAACAGGTTCGATTACGAGATTCGTTTTGCGGACTCGGATAGGCGTAAAAGAGTAATGTCTTTCTTATTGGCGGTATTATTAGGTGCCATGCCGGTGATGAATGTATGGGCCGAGGAAGAGGAGACTTCCGTGGAGGAGGAAGTTATCAGTGTGGAGGATGCCAACGAAACGATTGATTCCTATAACGATGAGGAGACGGAATGGGAAGAAATATACATAGAGGATTTAGACGGTCTGAGAAAGTTTTCCAGAGACTGTTGGCTGGATACCTGGTCTTGTAATAAGAAAGTATATTTACAGAACGATATTGTCATTTCCGGCGAGGAGTTTACGCCCATTCCAACCTTTGGCGGATATTTTGACGGGCAGGGACATACCATAAGCGGACTGACGATTAGGGATAGTGTGTCTTATGTGGGATTATTTTGTTATACACAGCCGACGGCGGTGATTGCGAATCTGAAAGTGGAAGGTTCCGTGAGACCCTCCGGGAAACAGATGGTGGTAGGCGGCATCGTAGGCGATAACAGGGGTATTTTGTTAAATTGTGCTTATGAGGGGGTCATAGAAGGAAATGATTATGTGGGAGGTATCGCGGGCATTAATGAGTTGAGTGGTATTCTCATGGAGTGTAAGACCGGCGGTACGGTCACAGGCGCTCATTACAGCGGTGGTGTTGCGGGACATAATGTAGGGAATATCGTTGGGTGTTTCAATCAGGCGGATGTGAATATTTATAATGAAGATAAAGGAAAGTCCTTGGAGGATATTAATCTTGAGCAGTATACGGCAGGATTGTTAAATCCCGAGGACAACGGTGACAAGACGCAAAAAGCGTCAGCCGTACAAAGCAATGTGGACACAGGAGGTATTGCGGGACTTTCTACAGGTATCATACAGGGCTGTAAAAATGCCGGTACCATCGGTTATGAGCATGTAGGCTATAATGTGGGAGGTATTGCAGGCCGGCAGTCCGGTTATATATATGCCTGTGAGAATACGGGAATTATTTATGGCCGTAAAGATGTGGGTGGTATTGTGGGGCAGGCGGAACCCTATATTGCGGTTGACTTGTCGGAGGATATTGTAAGGCAGTTGTCGGATCATATTGACGTGCTTCATGATCAGATCGGCAAGATGTTGGATGATGCGGGAAACGAATCCGATACCCTGTCTAACCGGCTGACGGTGATTCAGGATTTTGCAGACAAGGCATTAGATGATACTTATTTTCTCGCAGACAAGACCGTAGCGTGGGCGGACGGTATGACAGATTCCGTCAATGAGGCTATTAACCGGTTTGATTATGTGATGGAGGAGACAGCCAGAAATGACGGCGTGATAGACCAGAGCAAAGATGCGGCCGGTAATGTGAAAGATGCGGCGAAGGAATTGGAAGATATGGTAAATTCCATGGATATCTTTCAGTATATGACGCCGGAAGAACAGGAAGAATATAATGCTGCCAAAGATGCCATTCGGGAGGCGTCGGAGCAACATGCTGAGGATTATGCCGATTACATGAAGGCATATAAGAATTATTGCATTGATGATATCAGATACACAGAAGATAAATATACGGATGGGGATCCTAATGAACTGAATCTGCGGCCTATTGTAGAAGAGGACGGGTTGGATAAGGATTGGGCGAAACAGAGCAGCCCCGAAGATTATATGAAGGTTACGGAATGGGTACACTGGCTTGATTTTAATCCGGACGATCTAGATAACAGCGAAGGCGACAATACTGCTTCTTTTCCGGGGGATGGCGCCCAGGGAGACTTAGACCGGGAACTGTTAGAGGATGTGGCGCAGAAGATGGAGGATGATGATGCCGCAGGGAAAGCTTCCAATTATGCGGACGATCAGTATGGGGGCAATTATGCCAAAGATATGGAAGACCATCTGAAGACCATGTCTGATATTGCCGCAAGGCATACAGATGAGATGACAGAGGATGCCAAAGAGAATTTAAATGAGGCTATTAATCATGCCAAAGATGCTACGGAGAATTTGGAGACGGCAGGAAATCAGGTTAAGGGTATACTAGATACGCTGAATGAAAAAGAAGACATTGTATTTCCGCAGTTAGGAGGAGATTACCGGTCTACGACGGGAAGCCTGAATTCTAATCTGAAAAGCATTTCGGAAAATATGGGATATCTGAATGATGAGATGTCAGCTTCCGGAGACTTGCTGGGTGATGATCTGACGGATATTAATGATCAATTCAGTGAAATTATGCTGCTTTATACAGATGCATTGGACGGTGTTCTGGATATGGATTATTCCGGTATCTACGAGGATAATTCGCAGGAAAATGCAGAGGACAGTATTGACGCAACGATTGCAGATTGTGTCAATACAGGAATTGTTAAGGCGGATCTTAATGTATCGGGTATAGCAGGAACCATGGCTATAGAGTATGATTTTGACCTGGAAGGCGATGTGACAGGCATAGAAGATGCCAGAGCCAATTCCACCTTTTTGACTAAGTGTGTTCTCAGGCAGAACATTAACGACGGCACAATAACGGCACAGAAAAGTTATGCGGGCGGTATTGCCGGTCTGCAGGAGATGGGAACCATTCTGCGCTGTGAAAACTATGGCAGGATAGAGAGTGAGTCCGGTGATTATGTAGGCGGTATTGCCGGGCAGTCGCTGTCTCATATTACAAACGGGTATGCTAAGTGTACGGTGTCCGGCGGAGAATATGTAGGCGGTATTGCCGGTTACGGAAGTGGTATTGAGAACAGCTGCGCCATGGTAAAAGTGAAAGAGGCCGTTGCCTTTTATGGAGCCGTTGCAGGTGATGTGGATGATGAAGAAGCGGTACAGAATAACTATTTTGTGTCGGATGAAATTGCCGGCATTGATAGAATTAGTTACAGTGGTAAGGCGGAACCGCTTGCCTATCAGGATTTGCTGGAACTGGAGGGATTGCCCGAGGGATTTCGTATGATGCGGGTTACGTTCTATGCAGATGAAGAAGAAATAGGGAGCCGGGAATGTTCTTACGGGGGCAGTCTCCGGCCAGAGCAGTATCCAGCTATACCGGTGAAGGAAGGTTTCTATGCGGATTGGGATATTAAGGAGATTGCCAGGGTCTTATCGGATGAAGAGGTGACGGTGGAATATGTACGTTATCTGACAACATTAGCCGGGAGTCAGATGAGGGATAATGGACAATCGGCAGTTCTGGTGGATGGTACCTTCAAAGCGGAAGACAAACTGGAAGATACAAAGGGTGATACTACAGGGATTATCATCGAGGATAGGGAGGCGGAAGATATTCTGGAATACTGGCAGATTGCTTTTCCGGAAGATGGGAATGTCAGCCATCAGATCAGATATCAGGCGCCCCAGAGACAGACGGAAGGAATTGCCGTTTATGTAAAGAATGGCGGTGAATGGATGCAGGCTGAGACGCAGATGATGGGTATTTACTATCTGTTTACCATAGACGGAAACGAAGCCGAGATTGTAATCTGCAACGAAGCCGGAGGTATCATGGATTACCTGGTTTATATGATAGCAGGAGTACTGGCGGCTACTCTCCTGGTGGTCGTAATTGTCATAAGACACAGAAAGAAAAAGAAGAAAAAAGCTCTTCCGGAAGCGGAAGAAGTGCAGTAGTTATACAGTATAATCGCGAAACATAAAAAGATTCCGGACAAATCCGGAATCTTTTTATGTTATAGGAAATTCCGCTATTGAATCCGAGGCCGCGAAGCGGATCTCGCAATCGAGCTTTGCTCGATTTGTTATAGACCGAATACATCCTTAATAAAGAGATAAGCAACAGTCAGAATCAATCCTACACAGAACAGGAGCAGTCCAAAAGACATACTTCTTGTGATCATGGTACTGTTTTCGCTGAGTTCTTCATAGAACAGGGCATATTTATGTTCATAATCCTGATTCTTCGGATATTTCTTATGGACAGTCCGATTGCCAATCCATTGGAATCCTGCGGCAATGCAGGCGCACATATGGGTAAGAGGCGTGCCCTGGGGCAGTTCCCTTGGCAGCTTGCTGTCACGCAGGAGAGTCTTGCGCAGTATCACTACAACCGTATCTACCAGGCTGTCCAGAAAACGGCAGACCATACCAAAGCCAAATGGCAGGATACGCAGCAGAACAGGGCGATAGAGCAATTCTTCCAGGTCCATCCAGCGGGGAAGGCGGTTCACATATTCTCTTGCAGATGTGGCCGGGCCGCTTCTCTTCATCAGCCAGAGTCGGACGATAACAAAGTAGACGACTGCGCCGACGATCAGGGAAATCATGGCCCCACTTAGGTTTGTGAGAGAGAAGTATGACAGTTTCTGAGGCGAAGACGCCATCTGCAAGAATGATTCTCCCATCGAGGCAATGCCGTCCATGATAAGACTCGGGAAAAATCCCATAACCGGAAGTAAAGAGGCGCATATAACCAGAACGGAAGCGCTTACTTTATTCATATATTTTTTCCCCATGCTGTCGTATTTTTCCTGTGTGGCCGGATCCGTATTTTTTTCCAGAAACAGACAGACATAAAGCTTGGCCATATAGGCGATGGTCAGGCCGCCGCTTATCAGGAAAATCCATTCAACCCCTTTCATGAAGGAAGCGCTAAACAGACCGGTAGCCATATCGGAACGGATAAGTGCAATGTATTCTACAATACTTTCATGAATCAGGGTTTTACTGATATAGCCGTTCCACAGAGGGGTACCGCCGATGCCCAGTGCGCCCATCAGAAAAATATAATGGAGAAGGGGCTTCTTGCGGCCGAAACCGCGGATTTCATTTAAATCCAGTTTATGCACATTCATAAAGACCACGCCGGCGGCCATAAAAAGCACCAGTTTAATCAGAGAATGGTTTACCATATGAAGCAGACTGCCGCGCAGGGCAAGCACATTTTCTTCGCCGAGCAGACCGGACATGCCCACACCTACCAGGATGAATCCTATCTGAGAGACGGAAGAACAGGCCAGGGTTCTTTTTAAATCTATGGATAATAAGGCCAACAGGGCGCCAATTACCATGGTACACACGCCAAGAACCAGAATCAGGCCGCCCCAGAGGGCAGAGCCCAGAAAGAGATAGGCGGTTAAGATCAAAATGCCATATATGCCTGCCTTGGTCAGAATACCGGACAGGAGGGCAGAGGCTGGTGCCGGTGCCACAGGATGCGCCTTGGGCAGCCAGATATGCAGCGGAAAAGTCCCGGCTTTTGCGCCGAAACCAAACAGTAAACATAAGCCCGCTGACCACAGTTGTGTGGAAGCGGCGCTTTCTTTTAAGAGGACGCCGGACAAGTCGCGGAAATATAGAGTGCCGGTCACGTCATATAGAAGGAAGATTCCCATTAACATGACCAGTCCGCCAATCACTGCTACTGCCAGATAAGTGCCGGCAGCCCGCAGGGATTCTTTTTTTTCATCATGGGCTACCCACACATAAGAGGTAAAGGACATGATTTCAAAGAAAACAAAAGTGGTAAAGAAATCCGCCGACAAGAAAACACCTTCCGTGGCTCCCAGAGTGAGGAGCAGGAACAGGTAATAACGATTACGGTTGTGATAATGGGCAAAGTATTCTCTGGAAAAGAGCGTACTCATAAACCACATAAAAGCCGCAATCGTTCCATACAGTGCACGGAAACCGTCCACGGTAAAATGAAGTCCCATACCGCAGATATAGGGAATTTCCGCCAGGATTTCGGAATAATCGTGGCCGGTAACAGTCTGTATCGTCAGAGAAAGGCACAGGAGAAAGATAATGCCGGTGCAAATATCAGCCAGATAATCTCTGGCGGTCTCGTGTGACCGTCCTGCGGTATAACATAAGAGTGCCGCTGCCATGGGCAGAAAAATTACCATATAGATTACTAGATTCATGTTTCCCTCCATTCCCAGTTTCTATATTCCAGTTTCTACTGAGAAATCTTAATATACTCCTGTTGCCACATCGTAAAAGAAATCCACGATGGGCTGCGAGTGGACACCAAATAAAATGATAAATACAGTAAATACCATAAGCGGTAACAGCATTTTCCAGTTAGGGTCGTGTACATTCTGAATCGGGCCGTCATCAAAGTCCCTGCCGGGAAAGAAAGCCCGCACCACAATGGACAGCATATAAATGGCTGTCAACAGCGCCGATATTAACAGGCAGGCAATACCCGCATAGGCCAGAGGATTCTTGCTGTCCACCGCCGCACCGGCCAGATTCCATTTGCTGATAAAGCCCGCCAGTCCCGGTACACCCATAAGCGCCAGGGAGGAAATGGTAAAGATACCAAATACCCAGGGCATTTTATAACCCATTCCGTTCAGTTCATGCACATAACGTTTGTCTGTCTGATGCATGATAGCGCCGGCGCAGAAGAAGGAACTGATTTTCATGACTGCATGAAACGCCAGGTGGGTTATGGCACCTGTCAGTCCAAGCGGTGTCATGATGACAGCGCCAAACAGGATATAGGAAAGGTTGCTTATGGTAGAATAGGCCAGTCTGCGTTTGATATGAGTTTCCTTCAATGCGCGGCTGCAGCCGTATACAATGGTAAACATCACCACGATCATAACAGTGGTTTGTGCCCAGGTGCCCTGCAGGAAATCTGTACCAAAACTATAATAGGTCAGCCGGATAATGGCAAAAGCACCGGATTTGACCACAGCTACCGCATGAAGCAGTGCGGTGACAGGAGTGGGGGCAACGCCGGCCTGGGGAAGCCAGGAATTAAAAGGGCAGACCGCCGCTTTGACGCCGAATCCCATAAAGGCCATTACATAGATGAGTAACAGGACATTGGTTCTGTCACCGATCTTTAACGGATCCAGGACACCGCCCAGAATAAAGTCGGTGGTGGTTCCATAGACAATGATCATGATCAGACCGATAAAAGCAAAAGCTGCGCCGCCCAGAGAGTAGTAAAGATATTTTCTGCTGGCAAGGATTGCTTCTCTGGTCAGGGTGTGCATGACAAGAGGCACGGTCACCAAGGTTAAGAGTTCGTAGAAGAAATACATGGTCAGCAGGTTAGCGGCAAAGGCGATGCCCAGCGTTACACCGTAAGTTATGGTATAGAAAAGAAAAAAGGTATTTTCATGATCTTCCTTTGTCATATATTCAAAGGCATACAGGGTTGCCAAGGGCCACAGTCCGGAAACCAGACCGGCAAAAACCATACTCATGCCGTCCACTCGGAAACTGATGTTTAAGTCTCCCGTAAAGTGAGCGAGCAGAAAAGTACTCTCGGAATGATGTAATAACAGATACCATACCAGAATACTGTTCAGAATTACCGCACCTTCCAGAAAGATTTCCTTGTGACATCTTTTGCGAAAGGGAAGCAGAGGAACCAGAATCCCGGCAAGCAAGGGTATCAGAATAACACAAATAATCATAACGGCTTCTCCTTTCTTATAACAGGGTGCTGACGAAATCCGTCAGGTAATTCGTGATGATATTGGGAAACAGACCGACAAGAACCGATAATATGGTCAAACATAGAATCGGTATCGTCATCAATCGGGCAGGTTCCTGTTTGCGACATGCTGTATCATCATAATCTGCGCCTGGGAAAAATCCCTGAATGGTAAGAGGCAGCAGATAACCTGCGGTAAGCAGGGCGCTGACAAGTAAAACAGCTGCGCCCAGATAACGGAATATACCAATGTCGCCGGTCAGTCCGCCCATCGCCAGATACCATTTGCTGACGAAACCTCCTGTGGGAGGAATACCGATCAGGCCCAGGGATACAATGGTATAGCACCACATGGTAAACGGCATTTTTTTACCGATGCCGCGCAGCTCATCGACTCTGGTTTTGCCTGTGGTATAGATAATTGCCCCGGCAGTCAGAAAGAGTGTGCTTTTGATAAAGCCATGGGCCAGTACATGTAAGAGAGAACCGGTAAAGGCTTCTTCGTTCATGACTGCCAGGCCAAAGAGGATGTAATAGAGCTGGCTTACGGTGGAATAGGCCAGTCGTTTCTTGAGCACGGGTTCTCTGTAGGCAAGCATGGACCCCATAAAGATTGTGACAAGGGTTAAAGTCAGCCATGCAGTCTGTACCCAGCTTCCCTGTAAAAAACCGGTGCCAAAAATAAAGTAAATCACCCGGATCAAAGCCAGCACGCCGGCCTTTACAATGACTGCGGAGAGCACTGCGGATGCCGGTGCCGGCGCTGCGGGGTGAGCCGTAGGCAGCCAGGCGTGCATGGGAAACATGCCGGCTTTCACACCGAATCCCAGAATCATCACAAAAGCAATCAGCAGAAAGAAGCTGCCTTCTCTGGAAGCCGGGGAAATCTGTAAGACACCGCCCGCCGTGAAAGTCAGGGTTTCACAGTTATGATAGAGAAAGTAAATGCCAAACAGGGAAGCATAAGCACCGCACAGAGAATAGAATAAATACTTCAGTCCGGCCATAACCGCCTCCTTACTGCCTGTGTGCAGTACCAAAGGAAAGGAGGATAAAGTTAATAATTCAAAGAACAGATAAAAAGTGATCAGATTCCCTGCAAAGCAAAGAGCGTTGAGGACACCAAAGGCCATCAGGTAATAACCATAGTAGCGTTTCTCCTTCTGCTCGTGTTTCATATAGACAAAAGAGAAAAAGCCTGCACAGAGAAAAACAATGACTGTCAGAAGAGAGAAAATAACACTTATCTTGTCAATGTTAAAATAAATCGGCAGCTTTTTGGTCAGATGGAATAAGGTAAGACCCTGCTTAGTCCCCATCAGAGCAACGACTACCAGCGCGCCGGTGATGACAAGACATATTCCGGTTGTTATCGTGAGCAGCTTCCTGCCTGGATCTTTCCTGTAAGCCAGAAGACAGAATCCGGCAAGAATCGGAAAAAGTATTGGTAAAAGAATCAGATACATGTCATCACCTCCTTATGCGAACATGGCAAGCCCCTGCTCGATCATATTAACAATCGGCTGGGAGCTGACACCCAATAAAACATTTAATATGACAAATAAAATCAGTACTACGGCATGGACTTTCATATCCTTAAAAGTGATACAAGGATAAGGAGTATCGCCTGCGGCGGTGTAAATCCGAATGACTGTTTTCATAAAATAAATAGCGTTTAGAACAGTACTGATTCCCAGGACGATCAAAGCGGCCAACATCTTTCCTTCTACCTGGACGGCGGCCTGGGCAAATAACAGTTTGCTGATAAAGCCAGAAAACAGCGGCACACCAACCATAGACAAGGAACCGGCGGTAAAGGCTACACCTGCCCATTTATTGCGGTAACCGGCGCCGGTCAGATCAATGAACTTGCGGCTTCCGCCGGATACCTCTGTGAGGCCGATAGCGGCAATAAACAGCAGCGATTTGGTAGCTGCATGGGAGAGAATATGGAAAACGCTGGCTACCATGCCGGCCTGTGTTCCCATGCCAAATCCCATATAAATATAGCCGATCTGTGCTACCGAAGAAAAGGCGATCATCCGGCGGATGTCCCCTTCTTTGATGGCGCTTAAAGAACCGAAGATCATACCCATCAATCCGAAGACAAACAGCACATCAATGATTCGGGTGCTGTTAAAGATATCAAAACCGATCACGCGGTAAATAATCTTGATCAGCAGGAAAATATAACCTTTGGACACCAGACTGGACAGGATTGCCGCCGAGGAAACGGTGGAATATCCATAGGCATCCGGCAGCCAGGCGTGAAAAGGAAACAGAGCGCTTTTAATACACAGCCCTACACACATCAAAGCGATGGAGACGATCAGCGGAATCTGATACTCGCCGTTTTGTATCAAAAGAGATACGGATTCCTTGATATTGCTCATGAGCAGGTGCCCGGTCAGATCGTACATGATACACAGACCGAACAGTAAAAGACCCGAACCCAGAAGACTCATGATCATATAGCGCACAGCAGCTTCAATGGTACGTCCTACCTGGCGGATCATGATCAGACCGCAGGCGGAAATGGTATTGATTTCCACGAAAACATAAGCCGTAAACATATCGTTGGTATAGACCAGTGCCAGCAGAGAGCTTAAGAGCAGATTGATCAGGATGTAATACAGGTTATGCTTGCTTTCTTCCACCTCATCAAAAAGTTTATGAGCGCCGCCGGCCATGGACAAATACATGATAATACAGAAAAATAACGCCATTCCCGCCTCCAAGACACCGGCCCGGATCTCATTGCCCCAGGGAGCAGGGAAATGTCCCATCCAATAGACAAAACTTTCGCCGCTATCCAACAGATACACAAGAAGTATCCCTGACAGGATGCCTACGGTAATGATGACAACCCTGTTTACAATTTTAGCGGCCTTACCCGGGAGGATAGAACATATGGTACCCGAAAAAAGGCTCAGCAAAATGGAGAAAAAAGGGAAATTGCAGATAAAATCCATTTATTTTCCCTCCTTCTTAAGCTGTGCGGCTATCTCATCCAGATTCAGCGTATGGTATCTGACATAGAGGCGTATGGTCAGGGACAGCATCAGCGCCGATACGGATACCGATACCACGATGCCGGTCAATACCAGACCGCTGGGAATGGGATTGATGTATGCTTCCGCACTGGTCACGCCATTGGTGACAATAGGAGCAGCCCGGCCGGCAATATATCCTTTCTCAGCCAGAAAAAGATAGATAGCACTGTCCATGATATTTAAACCGATGATCTTTTTGATCAGGTTTGTCTGTAAAAGCAGATTGGTAAAACCGATACAAAATAAAATCGCGGCCACCGCTTCCCCATAGTTTACGAAAAGATTTGGGCCCATTTTAAAATCCTCCTTTACGAAACATTGCATAAAAAGCATACATTGTGCAGGCCACCACCAGTCCCACAGCAATATTAAGAGGCAGGATCAGGCCGCCTGAAAGGATTGCGCCGGGCGTGCCGTTCGGAATGATGCTGTGCAGGTGGTTGGCACCTGTAAAGAAGGAGTAGCTTTTGGCCAGACAGTAGAAAGAAAGGGAAAAGAAACATATCCATTTATAGGTTTTTTCCGTAAAAAAGCGTTCTGTCTTCTCAAAACCAAAAGCGTTTAAATATAATATCAATCCGGCCCCGATGACTGCGCCGCCGGAAAATCCGCCGCCGGGACCAAGGTGTCCGTTCAATATGATATAGATACCGAAAATAATAATAATGGGTACGAGAAAGGAAGCTACCAATCGTAGGATAGCGTCATTTTTGGGTTCATAAATACGGTCGTTTGGATTCATATCCTTTGTAAGAGGATTGATTTCTCCTTTCTTGTTCTTATCCAGGCGAAGCAGAATCAGAACCGTAATGGTAGCTACAAAAAGGACGTGCGATTCCCCAAGGGTATCAAAGGCCCTGTAATCTAAGATCATTCCGGCCACAATGTTTATTGCGCCGGTCTCTTCCAGGCCATTTTCGATATAGCGGGCGGCCACCTCATTATTTACAGGTTTTTCGGCAACACCTGTGGCTGGCAGATAGGAGATGGTTACCAAAAGAAGTGCCATCAAAAACAGGCAGAAGAGGATACTGGTAATTTCATACAGACTGTGAAAAAGTCTCAGTTGCACATTGTGCTGTGTGTCATAGACCTTATCCATAATGGCATCGTGCTCTTTTTCATGACGGAGAACCATTTCCGGATCTGTTTCATATTCCTTTTGCGGCTGCATTTCTACGTTCCCAAGATATGGATCCTTTTCTCCGTGAAGCCAGCTGAAAAAATGAAAAGCAAATGTTTTCTGATAGTTCTCTGTGGATTTTTTCTTACTCATTTTTTCCTCCATTCTGAAGCGCTTCATGCTGAGGAGATTTCTTTTCCTCTGCTTTTTCTGCAATGTTTATGGCGTGTATTTTCTTGAGCGTCACAAAAAACAATACGCTGGTGATACCTGCGCCTACTGCCGCTTCTGTGATCGCAAGATCAGGAGATTCCAGACAGATCCATAATAAGGACATGACCAGACTGAAGGACATGTAAATCAGGATGGAGTTTAACAGATTCCTGGAAAAACTTACTGAGATGGCACAAATAACCAGAAGTCCCATCAGAATCATTTGAAATGCTGTCATAAGGTATTCGCTCCTTTCTCTTCTGCCGCTTCCCGGTCTTTCAGTTCCTGTTCCAATGCGCTGAGGTCTTTATAGATTTCACAGTGTTCGGATAGATTTTCGTTGGTGGCTGCCTCCAGTCTTGAAAGTACGTGGGAAGAGACCGGGGAGGAAAACCATAAGAAAATAATAATCAGTAAGATTTTTAGGGTAGTATAGTTAAAACCGGAAAAAATCATCAGCCCGATCAGACAGGAGGTGATTCCCAGGGTATCTCCCATGGCGGCGGCGTGCATCCTGTTGAGTACATATTTAAAATGAAATACACCGAATAGCTCTGTAAAGAAAATAACCACGCCGCAGAGTAAAAATGCGCTGCCGATCATAATCTTAATCCACTCAAGTATTCCCATCAGACATATCCTCCTTTACGCCGTTGTTTTTAGGGTCTTTCTCTTTACGGTGTTTTTCTTCATAAATACCAATATATACTTTGGAGAGGACGACCACGGCCAGAAAGCTGATCATGGCATAAATCAGACAGATATCCACCAGATACCCTTCGTTTAACATCAATGCAAGAACGGCAATCATAACCATGACCATGGTGCCCATCATGTTGACAGCCATCAGTCTGTCGGCAATCAACGGGCCTCTGACGGCACGGATTAAGCAGGCCAGAAGCATGAAAGATAATAAAATCAACATGGTGATATAAATTGTGTGATATACCATCTTAGTCCTTCCTTTCTATTCTTTCCAGAAGTTTAACAAAAACAGAAGAGTCGATGCCTTTGGCAAGTTCTTTGTCCAGACAGTGCACCGTGTATACGTCATCTTCCAAAGAAACAGTGATGGTGCCCGGAGTCAGCGTGATGGAGTTAGCCAGAAGCACCCGCGCAAACGTAGTCTGTAAATCTGTCTTAAAGTGTACAATTGCCGGTTCCGGTTCATATTTGGCACTGTATATCATTTGGAAGACCGTACCGTTTGCCTTTAGGATTTCTATGACGAGGGTTATCAGATAGTGAATCAGAAGGGGCGCTTTTTTGCATAAAAAAAGATCATAACCAGGCTTATAGTCGAAAAACCGACAGATAAACCAGTACATCGCTCCGGAAATGGCAATTCCAAAGAGGGCGATTTCCAGGGTGAATTGCCCATTGAAAACGATCCATACAAGGAAAAAAAGTACAAACATTTCGAGATTCCTCCAAAAAATTTCTTCCTATTAAAAAGAGGTATGAACAACCGTAGCTATTATGGACCTTATTTACAGAAGTGTCAAGAAGCTTTTGAGATGTATTTTTTGGCGCTTGTCATTCATGGGGGAATCGGCTAAAATGTGATTGTGACGATGAACGTAAGGGAGGTTTCTATGAAATATTTAATTATCGGTGCAGGCGGTACCGGCGGCAGTATCGGGGCCTATATGACAGAGGCAGGAAAAGATGTGACGCTTATCGCACGGGGAGCACATTTACAAAAGATGCAGGATGAGGGTCTTAAGATGGAGACCACGCGGAAGGGAAATTATACGGTCTTTCCGGTTAAGGCTGCGGATATGGAGCATTATGATGATTGCCCGGATATCATTTTTGTGTGTGTGAAAGGTTATTCCCTGGAGGATACCATACCCTTTATCAGACGGGTGGCTAAGGATACCACGATTGTGATTCCGATTCTTAATATCTACGGAACCGGAAGCCGGTTACAGGAACAGCTGCCGGGACTGCTTGTGACAGACGGATGTATTTATGTGGCGGCAGAGATTAAGGAGCCGGGCACCATCTGGCAGAATGGGGATATCTTCCGTATTGTATATGGCGTGCGGAGGAAAGAAGAACTGAGGCCGGAACTTCTGGAGGTGGCCAAAGATTTAAAAGAGAGCGGGATTGACGGCGTATTGTCGGATAATATCGGGCGGGATGCCCTGCAGAAATTTGCTTATGTATCGCCCATGGCGGCCTGCGGACTCTATTATCATGTTTCGGCCGGTGAGGTGCAGAAAACCGGAGAGCCCAGAGATACATTCGTGAAGCTGATGAAAGAAGTGGATGCGCTGGCGGTGGCGATGGGTGTTCCCTTCCTGGCAGATATTGTGACTACTAATTTGCAGATACTGGATAGTTTAAATCCTACAGCGAGCACTTCCATGCAGCGGGATATTTATGCAGGCAAACCTTCTGAGATCGACGGACTGATCTATGAAGTGGTGCGGATGGGCAGGAAATATGGCGTACCGACACCTACCTATGAGATGGTGGAAAAGAAGGCGCGGGAAGACGGACTGAAGTAGGTTTATGCAGGAAGCGGCGGAGCGGTTCCTGGCCGGAAGACATTTGAGGATGGAGGAGAAATGGCAGAAAGTACGGAGAAGAAATTTAAAGAAAAATATTTGGCAGGAGAGGTAGAATTTGAAGCGATTGACGATTACAGCCAGGAATGGGGATTTAGCGAGGCACCCATGACCCTGCGGGAGTATCTTGGACTCAATGAGGAAGAGGAGGATGTCTGGATAAGCGTGGGCGATGAAGCGCTCAAGCAGCTTTTGGACGGGCAGAAATAAATACTCTGGAATCAGAGACAGAGAGAAACGCTGGTCACTTATCTGATCAGCGTTTTTGTAAATTTATGATATAGGAAACTTCTCGGCTGTATCCGAGGCTGCGAGGCCGTCCTCCAGTCCTCGCAAAGTTATTTGCGGAGCAAATTACTTTTGGGCTTGCCCGATTTGTTAATTGGCGGCTATCTCCCGCTTGCGCAGATAGAGAATGGTGAGGAAAGAAAAAATAAAAATATAACCGATCGAGTTGATGACAAGGGTTGGTATGTCCACGGCCCTATCCGGGTTGTTGGCCCGCATCCCCATGCAGTAAATGGAATACGGATAATCTAGTCCGTGGTCCCGGTTTGTCATCATAAGGCCCAGGATGCCTCCCAGCAGGGCAATGCCGATGGGAATGGCAAAAGAGCGGATGATCAGGGATAGCAGAAGCTGTACACAACAGATTACCACAGTGCCAAGTACACCGCAGAGGAACCATTCTATTGCGACAGACGGGAAAGGACTTTGAATACGGGCAAATCTGCCGCATATATAAAACAAGAAAAAAATCCACAAGTTTCCCAATATTGCCATCCATACAGCCTGTGTCAGTTTACCCAGATAAAGACTAAGGCGCGGTATGGGTGCGGTGAGAAAACTGTTCCAGTTGTGATGGGTGTGTTCCAGCCGCCATAGATAAGAACAGTAAGTACCGATTAAAGCGGGCATAAAAAAGTAGCATAAAAAGAGAGAGTGCTGACTCCAGAGACTGAACCACTCAGATTTCAGGACTTCAAGATTCATCATATAATTCATGGTGCCGAAGAACGCGGATATCATAGGCAGTGCAAAAAAAGCCAGCCACACCGGACTCCTTTTCAGTTTCAGACGTTCGGCCTTAACGGCCCTTTGATAAGATGTTTTCATGTATCGTTCCTCCTCGTATTATATAGTCATAG
>DKZA01000044.1 GCA_002492525.1 Lachnospiraceae bacterium UBA7086
TTTTAGTTATTTTGCGACACCCCCTTCTGTTAATTCAGGGATAGAAAAGTATGCATACAATGATACAAAAGCCGGTTGACACTCTGTCGGATACAGCATAAAATAAACCTATGGAAAAATTAGAGTATATTGTGCCCTGCCATTTTGGGCTGGAGGCAGTTTTAAAAAGAGAGATTCATGACCTTGGTTATGAGATTGTATCTGTGGAGGACGGCAGAGTAGTCTTTACGGGAGAGCGGGAGGCAATTTGTCGTGCCAATGTCTTTCTGCGCAGTGCGGAACGAGTACTTATTAAAATAGGAAGTTTTCATGCGGAGACTTTTGAGGAGCTTTTTCAGGGGACCAGAGCGCTGCCCTGGGAAGCATACATTCCCAAGGACGGGAAGTTCTGGGTGGCCAAAGCGGCCAGTGTAAAAAGCAGGCTCTTTAGTCCTTCGGATATCCAATCTATTATGAAAAAGGCGATGGTAGAACGGATGAAGAGTATCTACCATATAGATTGGTTTACGGAGAGCGGCGAGGCATATCCGGTCAGGGTCTTTATCAAAAAAGATGAGGTAACGGTGGGACTGGATACCACGGGGGAGTCTCTGCATAAGAGAGGATACCGGAAACTGACGGCGAAGGCACCGATTGCAGAGAACCTGGCGGCAGGGCTTTTGATGCTGACGCCATGGAGGGGTAATCGGATCCTGGTGGATCCTTTCTGCGGCAGCGGGACGATACCCATTGAAGCGGCTATGATGGCGGCGCATATGGCGCCGGGAAGGCGCCGTACGTTTCAAGCCGGGAACTGGAAACATATCGTACCGGATAAGATATGGGAACAGGTGAAAGAGGAAGCAGATTCGCTGGCAGACACTTCTGTTGAGACAGATATTCAGGGATATGATATTGAGGATGGGATGGTGTCCATTGCCAGGGCCAATGCGAAACTGGCAGGCGTGGATCATCTGATACATTTTCAACAAAGAGGTGTGGAGCGGTTAAGCCATGCCAAAAAATACGGTTTTATCCTGACCAATCCGCCTTATGGGGAACGTCTGGAAGATAAAAACAATCTGATGGCACTGTACAGAACGCTGGGGGAACGTTATCAGGCTCTGGATGCCTGGTCCATGTATCTGATTACCGCCTATGAGCAGGCGGAAAGTGCAATCGGCAGGAAAGCCGATAAGAACAGAAAGATTTACAATGGCATGATGAAGACCTATTTTTACCAATATATAGGACCGAAGCCAACCGGGAACGGAAGGTAAGAAATGCAGCAGAATAAGTTGATGAAAGTGACAGCAGTATATTGTATCCTTTTTGTGGTGACGGCCATGAGCGCAATGTTGTATTATTCCGCAAATAAGATTGTTGTGGTAGCGGATGTGGCGCAGGATGAAGTGATACGGTCTGCTCAGGAAAAACAGGAAACTTCGCCGGTAGCAGTGGTGGATAAGAATCATATCAACATTGACAGGGAAACACAGAACACCAGTTATTTCTGTATTCCGATGCCGGATACCGTGAATGTGGAAGAAGTAACGTTAGAGAACCATTATATGGATCAGGAATTGTGGGTGAGTATCCAGAGCAAAAATATGGATGGATACGAAGCCTTTTATGAAAGTCATAGTGTTTACGGCAACAGTCAGAATGTGTTGGACGGTCATTTTGAGGTGACTTCTGACAGGACTTATCTGCGGTTTGCGCTGACAGGAGTGTACGAATACCGCAGTATTTTTGAAAATCAGATTTTGTATGTGGAGTTTGTACCTTCCAAGGAGGTATACGAAAAGATCATTGTGGTGGATCCTGCTTATGGCGCCGGAGAGAACGGCGTTACCGCAGAAGGTGTTTTTTCTAAAGATATCACGTTGGAGGTTGCGAAAGTTCTGAAAACCAAGTTCGATGAAACCGACATCAAGGTATATTATACGAGAATGGATGACAGTAATCCTGCGGCACAAAACAGGGTTAATCTGGCTGCCGCTACGAAAGCGGATATGTTGATCCGCATAGAGGTAAACGGTGATGAGAACAGCAAAGTGTATGGGACGGAAGCGGTTTATAACAGCAGATACTTTATTCCTGGGTTTGGCAGTATAGAGCTGGCGGATATTTTGGAACGTGAGGTGGTTACTGCTATCAGCGGTAAGGCTAATGGATTGGTGGAAGCTACAGTACAGGATGAAGTGATCAATGAGGCTACCGTTCCGGCTGCGGCGATTAAGGTGGGGTATCTGACCAATGGACAGGAGTTTATTCTTTTACAGAGAGAGGATTACATCAATCGGATCGCGGAAGGAATCTATAACGCAGTCATGAAGGCTTACGAGGGAGAATAACAGGGAAATGTATAGGATTGTATTTGCCACGGGCAACCAGGGAAAAATGCGGGAAATCCGGGCAATTTTGCAGGATACGGGAGCGGAGATTTTATCCATGAAAGAGGCGGGTGCCTTTCTGGAGATTGCAGAGGACGGCAAGAGCTTTACGGAAAATGCAGTCATTAAGGCCAGGGCCGTGGCGCAGGTGCTTTTCCAAAAGAATGAGTTTCAGGATGATTGTGTTGTACTGGCAGATGATTCCGGTTTGGAGATTGACTGTCTGGACGGTGAACCAGGGATTTATTCCGCCAGATATCTGGGGGAGGAAACACCTTTTCGTGTTAAGAGTCAGGACTTTTTAAGACGGCTTGAGGGGATCGAAGAGGAGAAGAGGACCGCCAGGTTTGTTTGCGCGATAGCGGCGGTTTGGCCCGACGGGGAAGTAAATACAACCCTGGGAACTATCGAAGGGAGAATCGGATATGAATTAAAGGGCGATAATGGGTTTGGCTATGATCCCATCTTTTATCTGCCGGAGTATGGGCGCACCGCGGCAGAACTTTCCGATGAGGAGAAGAATCAGATCAGTCATCGCAGCAGGGCTTTGGAACAGATGAAACCAGAACTAATGAAAAGGATGTCCAGGTAACAGGTATGAGAATATTGATTGTCAGTGATACTCATCGCCATAATGAAAATTATTTAAAAGTCGTGGAACAGGCGGGGCCTTTTGATATGGTGGTCCACTGTGGAGACGTGGAAGGGAGCGAGTATATCATAAACGAGGCGGCAGGATGTCCGGTAATGATGGTGCAGGGCAACAATGATTTCTTTTCCGAGCTTCCCAGGGAACGAGAGTTTATGATTGGACAGTACAAGGTGTGGCTGACCCACGGACACCACTATTACATAGCCATGAACACGGAGACGATCAAGCAGGAGGGAATTGCCAGGGAAGTAGATATCGTCATGTGCGGGCATACTCATAAGCCGGTCATTGATATCGGCAAGGATATTACATTGATCAATCCGGGCAGTATCAGTTATCCCAGACAGGAGAACCGCAAACCCAGTTATGTTCTGATGGAAATCGATGCAGAAGGACAGGCCCATTATACGCTCAATTACGTGTCGTAAACCAATGGAATAGATGGTCATACAGCCAATTTAAAAAATTGATAGAAACTGGTTGACAGGAAAAAATCAGTATTATATAATGTAACATGCGTTGTGAAGAATTCGGCGCCTAATACCTTGCGGGGTGTGGCTCAGCTTG
>DKZA01000004.1:0-5849 GCA_002492525.1 Lachnospiraceae bacterium UBA7086
TCTTTCTGCAATTTCCTCAAGCGGGATCTGTAAAGATGGTACGTCTTGTTTATCAGCCTCATTTGGCCTTATTTCATTTCTGCCGCAGGCCCCCAGAAGGAAAAGTCCCGTTATGGATAGGCAAAATAAACTTATTTGCAGGCACCGATATTTATTCAAGCCAAAAAAATGTATTTCCACCTTTGTTAATTTTTCCATGCCCCTGCCCCTTATAACCGCTTTGACTCCTTAAACTATCTCTTGTATCAATTTCATTCTTTATTGGTTGCCCATTCATATCTTCCAGTTGTTCCATAAAATCAACAACCTGTTGGCGTGTTTCCAAATCTCCCTTTATCACAACGTTTTCTCTTCGATCATTGGCCTGTAATTCGCCTTCATTTTCATTACCATATTCTTCTATTGCAATAACCATTACTGCCGCAAGTCTCTTTGCATTTTCCCATGCTTTTTTCTCCCCATCAAGATCAATTTCAGAAATTGGTGGACAAAACGAATTGGGTTTATAATCTGGCTCATGAATAAGAGAATCATATTGACCTGATCCAGTAATAACACTATAAATACTATTGCTTTTTGTTCTCTTTAGAAAAATAGTCTCAGAAAACAGTCTGTTTATTATCGAAAACGCCACTGCGTTTTGCCCTTCATTCATATCTCTGTCTTCCTGATAAATTAGTCTTGCCAATATTTCTACTGTTGGAAGTTTACATATTTCATCAAAAGAACTAACCGGTTTCCCCTCTATAGAATCCATAAGTTCCTGTATTCTATCTTCTATATCATCTTCTGTACTAAAATCCAAATAAATCTGCCCATGCACCTTAATCGTAATAACTCCGCCTCTGGAACATAACAGCGTAGACAACATAGTCAGTCCTTCTTCTTCTCCATATTTTGTATCAAATTTCATTATCTTATGATGATCGGGTTCTGTACAAAACGGCCTGATATTATCTTCATCGCCTACATCTTCTTCATAACAATTTCCTGTGATATCTTCTGTACAGATTGGATTCACCCATTCACCTGTCAGTTTTATAAGACTATAACAGGTGCCATATTTTATTGATTCATCCAATCTTTTCTCTATCTCTGCTATATCTGATTCCCTCATGATTCTACAATTTCCCATACTGACAATATTTGCCTCACATGTAATCGGCAGACCATCCTCAGGCAGGTCAATCTTTTTAACGCCTTCCTTGACATCCCGCAGGCATATATTGTCCACTACTGTAGCCAAACGACTTCCGTTAACAGAGGCCTCTATTGCATGCAAAGCATGCAGTTTTCGCATGTTTAGAAGTTCTTTTCTATCTCCAAAATAATAAATTTCCCCCTCTTTCTTTCCAGCCGGAATATAATTCCGCTCAACGTATCCTCCCTCTCCTCCCTTTACAAGATCATACAATCTTGTTTTGCCTTTTTCATATTTAATACAATGAAACAAGCTGCACATATCAGTACATTCTATCTCTGCGTAATCCACTACATAATTTCTATCATCATCAACATATGCTGACAGCATTTTATTCAAACACTTCTCTATATGTTCCTGCGAGAACTCATCATGTTCTCCACACTCCCACTGAGCATGTTCCTGTATTTTTTCTGCTTCATTCAATTGGAATATTCTCATACCTGACATATACAATTCTCCCCATATCTGTTATATGACGTTTAGCTCTTTTAGCTTCATTCCGCATGCGCCTCTTCTTAGCATACTCTCAATAGCGTCCAGCCTGACAACCAAATAAACATGTGTAAATCCTGCAATTCTAAAGATTGGTTTCTCCACAACCACATCTTGAAGTAACACAATATCAAGCAGCTCTGTTCCTCCCCGGCTTTTCTTAGTCTGCTCCGACAGGCACTCCACTTCCTCTACAAAGGGCATAAAATAGGTTGCGTTTATCCCACTCTCCATTTCCAGCAGATAAATTGTTTTGAATATTGTTTCCGGTGTATACATCTCTATTACTTCTGCAACTTCTCTACTGACCATAAGAAACGGTTCTATTATAATATCCGGAAAAAACACTTCGCTTGGTGTTTTCATATCCACAACGCAACAATTCGGAATCCTATACGCCCTTCTCCGATTGGCATAACGAACGTCTACGGCTCTGTTTGCATTAATTCCATACGGCAGTCGGTTCCCTGTGCTTGTCTCTACTAAAAAGAACTTCATATCCCCACCGTCCATCCAGTTATGTGCGATACAACAATCGCTATGTCTAACATTACTTTTTTATTCATATTGTAATCCTCTTTTGCATCATATTTGCATCATATTTGCATCATTTTGCTATGATTCTGACAATATTCCTATAAAAATTTTTATCATTTCATCTTCATAAATGTCTCAAACATCTCCGTCACATCCAACGGGTTCTTTTTTGCGCCGCCAACCTTCTGGCCGTTCTGGGCAGAACCCTGTCCCTGTGAAGCTGCGCCTCCCGTAAAGGAGAAACCGAAATATTTCTCCATATCTTTCGTAAATGCCCCAAAATCCATCTGCGGTGTAAAGGCACTATCCCTGGCACTGCTTTGCCCTGTTGACTGTCTCTGACCGGCCGCCTTGTCCTGTTTTGCATCATACGCCTTTCGCTTTTCGGCGTCTCCAAGTGTCTCATATGCCTCCACAATGTCTTTGAATCTGGCCTCTGCTTTCGGATCATCCGGATTTAAGTCCGGATGATATTTTTTGGCCATCCTGCGGTAAGCCTGTTTGATCTGCTCTTCATCCGCCTCTTTGGACACTCCCAGTATTTTGTAATAATCCATGACAGGCTCCTTTTTCTGAGAGGGCGTATGCAACGGATGTTGGATACGCCCTCAGGTGATATGTCCTTGGCGGGCAGTACAAACAATACTGCTATGCCATATAGCCGCCTTCTACCGACACTGTACTAATCTTATCTTTCTTCTGCTTAACGACCAGCGTAAAGGTTCCGATTCCCTCTTCATCGCCGTAATCTTCCTTGTAGTCGATTACAAAGGCATTGGGGAAACAATACTTTCTCTCCATGATGCCTGCGGCAACATACTCCACTGTCACCTTTCTGTAGCTGTCGGCCTTTTCTGCCGGAACCACAGACCACAACGCCATCTTTCTCGTGCTGTCAAAGGGATCTCCTCCCACTGCGGTCAGAATCTTACCTTTGATCGTCATGGTAGCGCCGAAATCTTTTGTCCTTGCATTGGAATCCTGCGGAATATCCGTCGTCATCTTTACGCTCTTAACACACTCTTTGGATATCTCAAATGTTTCCGTACCCTCAACTTTTACTACAAATGCCATTGTTCTTCTCCTTTCTACTCGCCTGCGTAGCCGCCTTCAATTTTTACTTTGTCATTCTCATCCTTCTTCTGCTTTACATGCAGATAGAAGGTTCCCACGCCTGTCTCATCGTCCATCTCTTCCGAGTACTCCATCACAAAAGCATTGGGTACTTCATATTTACGGACTACCTGACCGGCTGAGATAACTTCCACTGTGGCAGTACGGTAGCAGTCCGCTTTCTCCGACGGAACCACGGACCACTTGGAAAGTTCCAAGGTAGCGTCGCTTCCTTCTCCGCCAAGCTTGTAGAGCATCTTGCCCCATATTTTCATGGAGACACCGAAATCGGTTGCCCTCGCATTGGAATCCACTGCGGACTCCGAACCGAAGATCACATTCTTGATGCTCTTCTCATTCAGAGCGATCTGCTCTGCACCACCTGTTACACTCAACCTGAAACCCATTTTTGCATCCTCCTTTTCTTACATTAAATTGCACGGTTGTTTGAGTTAAGTCGATTGATTTCGATTTCCAGATTCTTAACGTTGCCGTTAAATGTGATATTTAATACACAGTATCCGTTACTCTCATCAATCTCATATTCCACATCATCTCCTGCGCCCAGGATAGCGTTGACACAGGATTTCTTCTCCAGCCATTTACTCTTCTGACTGGAAGGGTTGTTCGAGAAGAATTTCACAATGTTCTCCTGCTTATAGTCGCTGGTCGCATGGCGTAAAACCCTCTCGATATAAGTGGTCACCTGGGTCTTGTAAATCGGCTCGTAGACCTTGCCGTCACTCATCAGGTTCCTTGCTTTATAAACCATGATATGGGATATGTTCTCTGCTTCCAACATGGCATTTTCGGATGAAAATACAAATCCGAAGCTGCGTCTGTTAATCTCGTTCTTAATGGAGTTGGTAAATCCGGTAATCTCCTTGGCCATCACCGTATGTACACGCAGCGGATGATCCCCTGCCTCAATATCGAATCTGACGCCGGGCAGTTCCTCGTCCACATTTCTCTTGAATTTCTCTTTCAGGTAATCCGGACACTGGTATGCTGCCACGAGACCGGCCGCAATATAGGCTGCCCCCACATAGACGCCGTCTATCCACAGCTTCATGATGTCCTCTTTTTCCCGGGAAAGTTCCGCCATATTATTTTCATTGACGGTCATACGTTTATCCAGGATCACGCCGGACTTCTCTTTCGGAATGATCGTGAAATTCGGTATACAGGGGATGGCAAATTCGCTGAACGGTTTTCCGGTGAGGGAACTGCACCGTTCCTCAAATTTCTCAATTCCTTCCGTTGCCATGTAATTAAAGGTGGTCTTATCCCCTGTTTCATAGCTGAAGAAGCACTGTACCGAATAGTCTTTGAGCACATCCAACAGCCGCACTAACGCCTCCACACTGTTGACGCCTGTTTTTTCCACTTTCTCGTTTCCCTGAAAACGCTGTCTGGTGAGCTTGATATTGGAATTCTGATCCAGGGAGACAGAGGGCACGATGCCATACCATATGGTATTATCAAAGTCATTCTTAGCATTGACCGTATTTAAGAAAGCGATCAGTCTTGGCAGGTTATTGCTCTTTACCAGCATATCGTTAGAGACATTGGTGACGAACATGGTCGGTCTCATGCCTTTTAAGTTGGACGGATACTGCTCAAAGTAAGCCCATACGCCCAGTATCTTCTCAATCAGAGGTTTTACCACCTTGATAAAGTCGTCTTTGGCGGTCTTATAAAATTCCAGATAAGAATTGTAATTGCTGACTTCCTGCTTGATATCAATATTGCTCACCATGGTGGACGCAAGCGGGCAATATGTCCTTGTCACAAGCGCTTTCACATAGTCGCTGCTCTCTTCATTGAGGGCTTCATAATCATCTTCCAATGCCGCAATCAGACCCGCATTGACATTGTCATCCACAACCATCAGCTCCGCCGTCTCTGTCTTAGGCACTTCCAGTACTTTGAGCTCGCCCTTTTCATCCATACTCAGAACACCCAGGGCTAAAGGCGTGTTATCTTTCTTCTCCTCCGCTTCTCCCAAAAGCAGTCTGGTCTTGATGTCTTCGATGGCGAGGGGCAGCATTGCCAGTACATTGTTATAATTCACACTGGCCTCTTCAAACATCACGTTCAGTTTATCCGCAATGTCTAATTTGTGCGGGTCGCCATCCTCTAATTCCGCATAATTCTTATAGGTGTACTGAAGTTCCTTCCGGTTCTGCTTGATATCTTCCATGACTTTCTTCGGAGAAATCATATCTGTCAGCTTGTCAAACTGAAAATCCACGTTAATGATGCTCTGGGACCGTTTGGCTTCCACAAGAGACATCAGCATCTTTAGAAAATCATTCTGTCTGTTCAGATAAATGGGCGTCAGCATGTCCTCCGGAATGGTCTCCGGTTTTTTTAACGTATACATGATCTTCTGGTTGTTGGCATTAAAGAAAGAATAGACAACCGGTTCAAATTTGGTTATGAACTCATCGAAATTCCTCACCAGCAACGCCTCGTTCATCTCTTTGATCTTCTCATCGCT
>DKZA01000004.1:6113-43420 GCA_002492525.1 Lachnospiraceae bacterium UBA7086
TTGATCTCTTCAAACAGTAATGTCCTGTTTGTCTGTTTGATTATGCTCATTGTTTACCTCCCTATCTTTCGTTTGGTTTTAAGTCTCTATAGTGAACTTCTATTTCTGTATCCTCCGGATCAAAAATAAAAGTTACTTTTTCCCCATAATACAAATGGTATGCATGTCCTTTCATCAGAAGTTCCCGGCCCATCAGCACAGAGGCTTTGCTGTTGTTCTTGATAATCAGGCTCCTGTCATCTCCCGGTTTGATGAGGATTCTTTCCGCCCCTTTTAAAGGAAGCGGCAGATTACAGGCGTCCAGAAGCCATTCCAGGGTAAGCATGTCACGGTTACATCTTGCGAACAGATTAATGCTCTCGGGCGGATAATCGATGTCTTCTTTGCTGTGTATCACATAAATCTGCAGTTTTCCGTTAAACTCACTCTTGTGATTCAGAGTTTCCCTGGGCAACGTCCTGCTCTCATCTATGAACTTTCTCTTCGTGGCAGTTCGTTTCCTCTGTCTGTAGGCCAGGCCAAAAATGATAACCAGTGCCGCCACAAAGACAATGATGACCGACCAGAAAAACCAGTCAATCCCGGGCGGCTCTTCCTCTATGACCACCGGTACTACAATATCCACAGCTGCCTCCGGATTCCCATAATAGTATCCGTTCAGTCCGTCAAAGGCTATCCGCAGATTGGCCGCCGCATCCTGTTCATACCGGCAGGAGAGGCAGTAAGATCCATCCGCTGTCCGGTAATCCTGTTGCTCATCATCCAGATATATCTGCACCGCACTGTCTTTCAGATATCCCTCCAACAGATTCCTACCGTTCTGATTGGCAATGTGCAGACGCAGATTGGCTGTCTGGGTTTCCTGATCATAGGTATAATCCGCCTCCAGGCTATAATCATATTCCACCGTCAAATATGCCCTTACATCCATGGGCGCATCTGCACTCATCTGTATCTTTACTTCGTCTGAGGAAGGATGCAGCAGTTCTATGACGGTATAGGTTTTTCCTTTGGCTGTATCAATCCTTTCCGCCTCACAGTTTACTGTCATATTTTCATTTTGCTGACTGCCCAGCAGAACAATCTTTGCCCGGCTCATCAGGCAATCCGGAAGCTTCACCGACAGTTCACCGCTTGCTCCGTTGATTTGTCCCACATGAGATGCCTTCAGCCCGCATTGTTCCCAAAGCTGCTCTTTGGTAAAATCTCCCAATGCCTCTCCATTTGCCAGTTCATAAAGCTGTCCTCCTGTCATTCTGGCAGCATCATACACGGTATGTCCTTCTTCCAGTTTCTGACCCAGCGCGGCCACATCTATGACAATCCCTTTACGCGCAGCCTCTTTGACCGCCTGGTCAAACAACTCTGCGGATTCTTCCGTGCCCTCCTGGGTATTCATCATGATCTCGCCATCCGAAACGAGAATAATTCTTTTGGCCGCCGCATTGCTGTCAAATAACGCCACCGCTTCCCACAAGCCGGCACCTGCATTTCCGTAGTTTGCGTACTCTGTTTCCTGCAAGGCATGGGCTATCATCTCATGACTGCTGCCCAAAGGCTGTTTCGCGCATACCTCCTCCTGATACGCAACCATGCCTATCCGATAATCTCTCGGCAGGACAGCAGACAGAGTTTTGACCAGATCAAAGGAAGCGTAACCGGCATCCGCTTCTTTCATAGACTGGCTGCAATCCAGGACCACCACGATCTCACTGGCCAAAGATTCCTCTGTTTCCTGCGCCTTTGCCCTGATAGCCGTTCCCATACATAAATACAACAGGACTGTTATCAGGATAAGAATTCTCTTATATACTACCTTCCGTCTCAAACCGTATTTGTCCATTCTCATTTGTGATGACCTCTATATTTTCAAGTTTTCATATTTCCTATCACTTTGTGTAATACGCAGGGAATCTGCAAAACAGATGTCAGTAATAGTCCAATCGCCATGCATACCGCTGCTTTTTCGTCTCCACATAACTTCCATAAAACGGAAACGATACATATGATGAAAGAAAGACCTCCTGTCACATGCCGATACCTTCTTTTATCCTCTTCATCCAGTCTTCTGTTCTCCGAATCTATCGGACTCAACAGAAACAATCCCATGGCTCCCAAAAACATACCGGCACATAGCTGCCAACTGTATACAAGCCTGGCCGCAAGCCAAGTACAAACCGCTAACAGTCCGAAGGAACCGAACCAACAGGTCCCCATATGCTTTGCATGATATCCGCCACTGAATTTTCTAAGCGCTATAAAAGGAAGAATCATGATGATTCCTGTACGAAGTTCTCCCATAAGGCCTCCCACAAGTATCGCCATGAAAAGCGGCGCAACAGTCATAAGTACACATACCGCTGCATATTCATACAATTCTCTGTCTTCCTCAGCTACCGCCTCATGGATCATCAGCCATTCCACCATTCTGCCTGCCAGCCATCCCATATGGTTTCCTACTTTCTCTTAAATCTGGACAAGGCGTCCGGTGCCTTCGGCTGATACATGGCAATACAGGAAGTCGTATTGGCTTCTACATGCAGGCAGCGATTCAATATCTTTACTGCGCTTCCCGCAATTACTTTGGCAATCTTCTTTCGATCCATAACAATAACCTCCTCTTTCTACAAATCATAGCGCAAAGTATATTATTTTTCGATAGGATATGTATGAACGGTCATTATTTTGCATCATCGGTCATTTTCGTGTGAAATTTTGTGCTATAATGGGTGATTTTGCATTTATTTGTTGAAATACTAAAGAAATAAATAGAATTATTGTTTTTTTCGTCTTTTTTCTGTACAATAGAACTACATAAGTATTTTAAAAGGAGAACCCCAAAGATGCGTATTCTGATCTGTGATGACGAGCCCATTATAACAGAACAACTAAAACAATATCTTCAGGAATACTTCACCCTTAAGAAATACCAGATGCCTGAACTCGTCATCTATTTTGATGGCAAGTCCCTGTTGGCGGATACGGGACGGAAAGATATCCTCTTTCTGGATATAGAAATGCCCGGCCCAAAGGGGATTGAAATAGGCCGTACACTCAAGGAAACAGCTCCCAATACAATCATCTTTGTCATAACTTCCCACATGCAATACCTGGATGATGCCATGCGCTTTCATGTGTACCGTTATCTCTCCAAACCGCTGGAGAAAAAACGCCTCTTTGCAAATATGGACGATGCCGTAAAGTCTTACCATACCCTTACTTCTACCGTAATCATTGAAAATAAAGACACCCGCACCCAAATATTGGAATCTGACATCATTTATATAGAAGCACAATTAAGAACTACCCTTGTCCATACTGTCTCCGGAGAATATCCTGCCGAGAAGACCATCCATTCCTGGATTGATACACTGAATCCGGGGTCTTTCTTTCAGACACACAAGAGCTATATTGTCAATATGAAATATGTAGTGCAGTTTAATCACGGTACGATCTCTTTCAGTGCCGGCAAGGATACCGCTTATCTTTCCAGGAGAAAATATAATCCATTTATACAAGCCTATTACACGTATCTTGAAAGCAGCCGCTGATAGAGCAGAGGAGAAGCTATATGAAAATTTTATTATGCTACGTTATCATATATTTGGTTGAAGCCCTCATTCTTTGGTTATACTGCAATGATTTATTTATCCCCAAATATACCGTCCGGCGAACTGCCTTAACCTTGTTTGTACTCTACAGTCTGCTGTTTGGTCTGTCCATGTTGAACATTTATCCTTTAAATGCGGTTGCTTTTCTAGTCGCAAGCTTTCTATTTATTTATTTTCTATACGATACGAAATTGACTTCCGCCCTGTTTCATACCGGTGTGATAACCATTTCCATGAGTTTTGGGGAGCTTATTTCCCTGTCTTTGTTTCCGGACTTTGCCAGGAACTTTTATGAGGCCCGTTCCGACATCAGCCAGCTCTTGGTCTGCGTTTTTTTAAATAAGTTAATCTACTTTTTTATTGTATATGTATTATCTCATATACCCTCCGTCTTCCCCAAACCAAGCAGACTCGGTTACAAGATCAGCTTCACAGACCCGGATAAACAGAACAATTCCCCACACAACAAAAAAACGACAGGAAGCCGCGGCGCACTGGCGCTGGTACCCATTCCTCTCGTTACCTTCTTTGTAATGCTGACTCTTTATATCATTTATTTTACTGCTGACATCTCTGTTGCACTCAACAGAATGATAGCCGCCTGCTCCGTCCTTCTTCTGATGCTGAATCTGCTCATCTGGTTCTTTTTCAGCTATACCCAAAAGAGGAATCAGGATTTTATTGACTTACAGCTCAGTCTGCTGAGGGAAAATGATGCAACAGAGTATTATAAAATGTTAAGTGTCCAAACGGAAAACAGAAATATACTGATTCACGACATAAGAGGACATTTCTATGCCATTCTGGCGCTTGCCGAACGGAATCACCAGCAGGAGATTGTTGACTATATCAATAACCTTATGCAGACTTCCAGTCTCCAAAATACGGATATCCTTCAGTTTTGCAACAACGAAACTCTCAATGCCATTCTCTGCCGCTATCATGAAAACTGTAAAAAACAGGGCATTGATTTCAGAACGGATATCAGGGATGGCAGTATAAATTTTATGACCGCTAACGATTTGACCGTGCTCTTTTGTAATCTTCTGGACAATGCTGTGGAAGCTGCATCCTGCGTGCCGGATGCTTTCATCGAGCTCAATATTTCACGGCAGTCAAATGCGCCTTATACCATACTCTCTGTTACAAATTCCTGTCCGCAAAATCCTTTTGATGCACACGGAAAACTCCCTTCACATAAGAAAGACAAGTCCCAGCATGGACTGGGCCTGAAAAGCATACGGCGTGCGATGGCAAATTATGGCGGAGACATGCAGCTATTTTATGAGGAAAACACAAAGACTTTTCATGTGGTTATGCAGGTAAGGGTGTTGGGGGACTGACGGGGACTCATATTTCTTCTGCCCATCCCCTCACTTCTTTCATTGAAAAGAACGGGTATTGAAGTTCTTCCTGCATCTCTTCGTTATCCTGTATCTTGTATACTTTATCTCCAAGAATCATCCAGTCACTTGTATGGCGATATAAAACATTGATATCATTATAATTCTCCATCAGGACCTGACCACTGTAATATTCCCGTTCGTGATTAACATATACAAAATTCTCACATACATAATAGTCCGTTACGCTATTTCCTGTTTCCCCATAAATCTGTAATGTATATCGTATATCCTGTCCTTCCTCATTTGTATATACAGTCAACGCAACCGGCGAGTCAAAATCACCCGTATCAATATCACCGGTTTTCACAAAAATTCTCTGCTCTCCAACGCTGGCTTCTGACATGCACATACTCACAAAATCATCCATATAAGCTTCTATTTCCTGCTTTTTGTCAGCATCCAGTCTTTGTTCTTCTTTATATAAGGAAGAACTGGCAATTATACCACAGGCCATGCATATTTCTATGACTATTTTATACAGTAACTTGTCCATCTGGCATTTCTCCTATTGTAATCTCCGCACTGCTGTTGGTTACCAAAAGAACTGGCAGTTCATTTCACAACTGCATACCGTCGATTCCACACATCCACCAATAAATTAATTTTCTCCGTCCCTACAGCACAGGAAATACTGGCAATTTCTCCATTTCTGCCTACATAAGATGTATTTTCATCTATCTCCCAGAAAATGTCCTTATTCCCTCCAAATCTGTCAAGATAATCATATATTGCATAATAGCTGCCGCTGCCATATATACTGTCATAGATTTCTCCCTTAATATCTACCTGGATTCTATCTTCCATCTTACTATCTCCGTCAAACCATTTCTTATAGGAATACCATTCCAGCATAGAATTATAAGACCATTTCTTTTCCTGTAAAACCGCTGCTTCACCCGGTGTTTTCCGTACATCCGCCATAACAATATAATCGGGAGACATACCGGAAGTGCTGTCTCTGAAAAGTATGTATAATTCGCTTCCCTTATCAGATTCTGTATAAGCCTGGTACATATCATCCCGATAATGATATATTTGCTTCAATTCCCACTGCTCATCTTCCATTTCGGCATCCATTGCATAGTCCTTAACCGCAAAGGCCGCTAGATTCTCCCAGGAAAGATTATAGTGTCTTTGCTGTGCATTGGTAAAAAAATAGTAATCTGGCCATTCTTCCTGCGGCAGATCACACTTTCTCCACAGGTCTTCTATCCTGTTTGTGTCTGTTTTAACCTTTGTATTTCCGCCTTTTGCGCTTGTATTTACATCAAAAAGTACCAAACCTAATCCAACGCATAGGATACAAAAAGCTATGAGATATCTGTTTCTATTTTTATTATGGTTATTCATCTGATTATCGCTCCCTTGGAAGTTTGTCCTGTTACTCACATTATTTGTTTCATCTTATCATAATCTCTGAAAGTCCTAATATTTTAACTTTTAAAATGTTAAATGTCAATTTTTATGTTAAATACATCATCACTCAGAAACAAATAATTATTTCCCTTGCGAAACCACCCCACCTATGCTATAATAACTCTCGGCGGTTTGCATATAACATCGCCGCACCATAAAGGGGCATAGTTCAAAGGTAGAACAGTGGTCTCCAAAACCATCGATGTGGGTTCGATTCCTACTGCCCCTGTCATCGACCCGTGAGTTGTCGCTCACGGGTTTTTAAATTTTTCACACAGGAAAACGAAAGGAATTAGATTGCCGATGAAAAAGACGATATTAAGCCTGGCGCTTCTCTGTCTGGTTTCTTGTTTATTATGTGCCTGCGGCAAGGAAACGCCGCTTCTTACCGCAGACGATTATAAGCTGGATACAGAGACGGGCGCTACAAGCCGTGGGATAAAGATTGGCGACGGCGCCGAAGCTTTCCTGGACGCCTACCGGGAATATATGATTTTCTCCGCTATATCCGATGCTTCTCTGGAAGACAGTTCCGATGCTGCGCCGGAATCTGCAACAGAAAATCCACAGGCCGACTATCAGTTCCTGCCTGTGGATGAAATTCCTTTTGATTCTGATCTGACCGTGATTCTGCCTGCCTTTTTTGTTGACGGACTTGCGATAGACACGGTTCAGTTCTGTGAGGACAATGAGATTGCGCAAGCGGATCTGATTTCCTATCTGACCAATGAAGCGTATCTGGCTGACCATCGGGTCATCTACCGCTATCTTGTATTTACCTGGCAAGGCGGTGTCATCACTGACATCCGTTCGGAGTCCATGGACTACAATCAGGACGCCTCGTATTATGAGGCAAACTGACTTTCATAGAGTTTTGCATAGAAGCCTTTCCTGGCAAGCAGTGTCTCATGACTGCCTTGTTCTATGATATTGCCGTCTTTCATCACTAAGATTACATCCGCTTCCCTGATGGTTGAAAGTCTGTGGGCCACGATAAAGCTGGTGCGTCCCTTCATCATGGTAGCAAAGGCTTGTTGTATCCTGATCTCCGTTCTGGTATCAATGGAGGAAGTCGCCTCGTCTAAGATCAGCATTGGCGGCAGACACAACATGACGCGGGTAATACAAAGAAGCTGTTTCTGTCCCTGGGACAGGCTGCCGCCGTCTTCCCCGATAAGGGTGTCATATCCCTGGGGCAGTCTCTTAATAAAGCTGTGTGCGTGGGAAGCCTTCGCCGCAGCAATGATTTCTTCTTCGGTCGCCTCTGGTTTCCCCATCACGATATTATCCCGAATAGTACCCGCCTTCAACCAGGTCTCCTGCAGCACCATACCATAATTGGCTCTCAGGCTCTTTCTGGTCACTTCCCGGATATCCGCGCCGTCCACACTGATTTTTCCTTGATTTACATCATAAAACCGCATTAACAGATTGATCACTGTCGTCTTACCACAGCCTGTAGGGCCTACGATCGCCACCCGCTGTCCGGGCTGTACGGACAGGTTAAAGTCCGTAATCAGCTGTTTTTCGGGCACATAGGAAAAGTCCACATTCTCAAGGTCAACCTTTCCTTCCACATCATGCAGCACTGCGGCATCCGGTTTCTCCGGCACCTGGGGTTCCTCCTCGATCAAGGCAAAGATACGTGCGGCACAGGCCAGGGCGTTCTGCAATTCTGTCACCACCCCCGATATTTCATTAAAAGGTTTCGTATACTGGTTCGCATAAGTAAGGAAACAGGATAATTGTCCCACACTGATACCGCCGCGGATCGCATAGACCGCACCGGTCACAGCCACACCGGCATACACCAGATTGTTGACAAAGCGGGTAGAGGGATTGGTAATGGAAGAGAAAAAGATTGCCCGCAGGGAACAGTCCTGCAATCTTCCATTAATCTCGTCAAATTCTTCCAGTGCCTCATCTTCATGGGAAAAAGCCTGCACCACTTTCTGGTTGCCGATCATTTCCTCAATCAGAGCCGTCTGCTCCCCTCTGGTCTCGGACTGTAATTTAAACATAGTAAAGGTTTTCTTCGCAATAAATCCTGCTACAAAAAATGACAACGGTGTCACCAGCACCACGACACCGGTGATCGCCACATTGACACTAAGCATAAATCCCAGTGTGCCCAGAATGGTAATCACACCGGTAAAGAACTGCGTAAAGCCCATCAAAAGCCCGTCCGCAAACTGATCCACATCCGCAATAACACGGCTTACCACTTCGCCGTAAGAATGAGCGTCTATATATTTCAAAGGCAGAATCTCAATCCGCCGAAATGCCTCATTTCGGATATCCTGCACAATGCGGTAGGTCATCTTATTGTTACACACGTTCATGATCCACTGTGCCGCTGCGGTCAGGGCAATGATCACAGCCATTTTTTTGAGGATTTCAAACACGCCCGTATAATCTACCTGCCCTTTACCGATCACCAGATCAATAACTCTGCCGGTTAGTATCGGCAGGTACAATGTCAGCGCCACAGTGACAGTTGCCATCAAAATAGAAGCCGCCAGATAGAACCAATACTTCTTAATATAGTGCAAAACCTTTCCCAGGGTTTGTCTTTGTCCTGTTTTGTCCGTCATATTTTCATCCCACCTTTCCCTAGACGCTCTCCGTCTTTGGATATTGCGAATAATAAATTTCCTGATATACTTCACAGTTTTGCAATAAATCCTCATGGGTACCGCATCCCACCATCATACCGTCATCCAACACAATGATCTGATCCGCATGCTGAATGGAAGAGGCTCTCTGGGATACGATAAATACGGTGGTTTCTCCCGGCAGTTCCCGCAGCGCCTTACGAAGCGCCGCATCGGTAGCATAATCCAGGGCCGACGCACTGTCATCCAGAATCAGAATCTGCGGATTTCCCACCAGTGCTCTTGCAATGGTCAGACGCTGCTTTTGTCCGCCGGAGAGGTTTCTGCCTGCCTGGGCCACAACTGCATCCAGTTTGCCTTCTTTACTCTCCACAAACTCCTTCGCCTGGGCCGTGGCAAGAGCCTGCCATAATTCTTCCTCCGTGGCATCCTCGCTGCCCCAGAGCAGGTTCTCCCGGATCGTGCCCGCAAAAAGTACTGCTTTTTGTAAGACTACGCCCACTTTCTGACGCAGTTCCTCCATGGAGTAGTTCTTGACATTCTTACCGTCTATGCGCACGGTTCCGCAAGTGGCATCATAGAATCTGGGAATCATATTGACTAACGAGGATTTTCCGGAACCAGTACCGCCGATGATTCCCACGGTCTGTCCTTTCCTCACTTGGATATCAATATCTGAAAGAGACTCCGCGCCGGCACCGGCGTATGTCAGATGTACGTGTTCAAACTCCACGGCATAGGGCGGCTCCTCCAAGTCATGAACCGGCTCCTTCGCAACGCAGGGCGGCTGTTCCCAGGTCATGGAAGACTGAATCTCAAAAATACTTTCTATCCGGTTAGCGCAGGCCAGGGCTTTGGTGATCGTGATGATCAGATTCGCCAGTTTTACAAGTTCTATCAGAATCTGGGACATATAGTTGACTAAGGCTACCACCTGTCCCTGGGTGATGGTTCCTTCGTTCACTCGTATTGCTCCGGTGTAGAGCAGGAGGATCGTCGCCGCATTGATGATAATATACGTGACTGGATTGGTCAACGCAGATATTTTCCCTACAAAGAGCTGTAACTCGGTAAGTGATTCGTTCTTCTTCTCAAACTGCCGGGTTTCTTCCTCTTCTTTATTAAAAGCACGAATCACCCTGGCGCCGGTAAGGTTTTCTCTGGTTGCACCGAGCACCGTATCCAGTCCGGCCTGCACCTTTCTATACATAGGCATCGTAATCATCATAATGCCGAACACTACAGCAGACAGAAGGGGAATGGTTACCACAAAGATCAAGGCCGCCTTTACGTCAATGGTAAAGGCCATGATCATAGCGCCAAACACGATAAAGGGCGAGCGCAGAAAGAGCCGCAGTACCATATTCACCCCGTTTTGCACCTGATTTACATCGGATGTCATACGGGTGATCATGGTAGAAGTTCCCAATGTATCTATCTCGGTAAAAGAAAGTCCCTGAATATGCTCAAATAACGCATGTTTTAATCCGGTTGCAAATCCCACTGCCGCCTTTGCTGCAAAATACTGGGCCGTAATGGAACAGACCAGACCAATCAGTCCCAGTGCAATCAGCAAAAGACCCATTTGCAGGACATAGGAAACTGCTCCCTCTTTAATACCTTTGTCAATGATGGCCGCCATCACTAAGGGCACAAACAATTCAAAGGTGGCCTCCAGCATCTTAAAAAGCGGGGCACAGACAGTCTCCTTTTTATAATCTTTTAAATAAATCAGCAGTTTTTTCATACACAAGACTCTCCTTTATGATAAACTGTGCGGTGCCGTCTGAAAGACGCCAGTACCGGTATCTTACGCAACGCGACAGCAGTTCCTATGCGTGAACTGCTGTCGTCTGCCATATTTTCACTATGCCGGTACAAACCTTCTTTATTGTATATACTCCTGCGTCATTTCCTCTATCTCATCACTGATTTCCTGCACCTGTCTGGAGGGCATATATGTCTTTTCCGGATAAAGCGCCGCATGGAGCTGCTTCACATTTTCCTCCAGATCATCGGGAATGACACAGCTTCCCTTACTACCTACATTAGCGCCTACCCTGCTGCCTTCAAAAGGAAAGCCGTCACTGGTAACCACATGATACCCTGCCACACTTCCAAGCACACTAAAGACTTCATTGATATTTAAAGAAGTCTCCACCTGCGGCAGTACTGCATTAACCATATCAGTCAACTCTCCGACCGATGCCCCTTGTGCCTTATCCATCATAGCGCGAAGCACATCTCTTTGTCTTTCGGCCCGTCTGAAATCATCGCCTTTGGTATAACGAATCCTGCAGTAAGCCGTAGCCTGCATACCGTTTAACAGTTGTCTGCCGCTATTCTTCACGGGAATATAATCTACACCCAATTCTTCCGCCATACACAACTGGTAATTATTTAAATGAGAGATCTCCGATTCTGTGACCTCCATTTCAATACCACCCAGCGCGTCCACAGCATCGATCAACCCTGCAAATCCGATGGTCACATAGTCCGTGATGTCCAGATCAAGATTGGCATTGAGCATGCTGATTGCCTGCTCCGGTCCTCCCTGGGCATAAGCCGCATTACATTTATTATAGGTATCATTGCTCAGATTTAAAAACGTATCCCGGAATACAGAAATCAGCTTAATCTCCTGGGTATCCTGATTGATACTGGCGATGATGATAGAATCGCTCCTGGTTCCTCTGCCCAGTTCTCCGTCCCTGGCATCCACCCCAAAAAGTGCAATGTTACGATACCCTTTTTCTTCAACTTTCTCTTCTTCCTCTATCTGCTGTTCCACTTCCTCATTGATGATAATCTGCTCCTCATCAATTTCAATACGTTCCACTTCTTTCGTTGCCCTGGTCACCACATATAGCACACCAACGGCGATAAGCAAAACACCGACCTCCACGACCACCAGCAAAACATTCTTCCATATGCTGCGCTTTCTCTTCCGTGTATCATTCGGATGTTCAGACACTTTGCTTTTCTGAGACTCCTGTATATGCTCGTCCATACCGGCTCCTTTGTCCGTTTTCTCCCAAATCCTGTTCACAGGATGTTTTTAACCCATATCCACATTATCCTACCACAAAAATGTCGTTTTGTATAGAACCTTAAATCAAATCAATGGCATCCCTTACGCTCCTTACGCCAATCAGTCTGATACCCTTCACCGGTTTTACCTGAGCCAGATTGACTTCCGGCAGGATACAGGTGGTAAATCCCAGCTTTGCCGCCTCGCCAACCCGCTGCGCGGCCATGGAAACCCCGCGTACTTCGCCGCTTAGACCAATCTCCCCAAAAGCAATCGTCTTATCGTCGATCACCCGGTTCTTAAAGCTGGATACCACAGCCATGGAAACGCCCAGGTCAATGGCTGGTTCCAGAATCCGCATGCCGCCTGCCAGATTCACATAAGCGTCACAATCCGACATCTGCACGCCCAGTCTTTTCTCCAACACAGCCATCAGGAGATTGAGTCTGTTAAAATCCATCCCCGTCGCCTGACGCCTTGGAATCCCGAAATTACTATGACACACCAAAGCCTGAATCTCCAGAAGCATGGGCCTTGTCCCTTCCATAGAGCAGGACACCACAGAACCGCTGGCTCCTTCCGGCTTCCCGCTCAACATGAATTCCGAAGCGTTCTTTACTTCTACAAGCCCCTCCTCTTTCATCTCAAACACACCGATCTCATTGGTGGAGCCGAACCGATTCTTTACGCCCCGCAGTATCCGATAGGAAGCATGTCTGTCTCCTTCAAAATAAAGCACCGTGTCCACCATATGCTCCAAAACCCTGGGGCCGGCCACCGTACCCTCTTTGGTCACGTGTCCCACAATAAAAACAGAAATGTTTAAACCCTTGGCCAACTGTAGCAATACATTGGTAGATTCCCGCACCTGGGACACGCTGCCCGGTGCCGAAGAAATTTCTTCGTGATACATGGTCTGTATGGAATCAATAATCGTAATCGCCGGCATCTGGCTGCGTATGGTCTGTTCTATTATCTCTAAATTAGTCTCGCACAGAAGTAGCAGGTTGTCCGTAAAGCTGCCGATACGGTTGGCCCGGATCTTAATCTGTCTTAAAGATTCTTCCCCGGAAATGTAGAGCACCTTATGTCCGTCCGCCGCCATATATCTGCATACCTGCAAGAGCAGGGTGGACTTGCCGATACCGGGATCACCGCCCACCAGTGTCAGGGAACCCGGCACGATACCGCCGCCGAGCACTCTGTCCAATTCCGCCATATGGGTGCTCATTCTCTCTTCTTCCTGCAAATCTACTGCCGTCAGACTCGTGGGCGCAGCACTTTCCCGTCTATGGGCACTGCCGCCCGCACCGCCGCTCTTGGCAGGCGCCTTTTCTTCCACCATGGTATTCCATTCCCTGCATCCGGGGCACTGCCCCATCCACTTGGAAGATTCATATCCACAGTTCTGGCAGTAAAATATTGTTGTCTTACTCTTCGCCATACATGCTCCTATCGTATCAAAAACAACGGATGCCGGGCTTTGCCAGACATCCTTATGTTTCTTCTGTCTCTATTTTATAATCTTTACCTTCACTTCTCCGGCACTTGCCAGTTCCACGCTGATATTCAGCTTACCGCTCAGATTGGTCTTCATCCTGCCTACGTTCGCATCATTCAGATACACATCATATTCGGTATCTTCCTCAAGTCCCACAGTAATCTGAGCATCCTCATCGCCCTCCACTGTAAAGGTAACGCCGTTTTCTGTCTCTGCAAAACCGTTCACGCTGGTCCCCGGCTCCGATTCATAAGCAAACATACCATTTTTCTCTAACTTGGTCAATTCCTTATAGGTCTTAACCTTATACAAATCTCCTCCATGCTCATAATCTTCCACCTTCGCCTTGGCCGCCAGCTTATGGTTGCCAAAACTAATGGTACCGTTCTCCTCTGTGCGCAATAACTCATCTACTACAGCCATTGTGTTTTCCTCCTAAGTTTTGTATTATTTAGATCTCTCACGCCCGTACCGTGAAAGATACTTTTTTGTTTTTGAGCCCCACTGATACAGTATCACCGCGCTTTACTCTGCCGGAAAGAATCTCTTCTGCCAGTGCATCCTCTATCTCCGACTGAATCGCCCGTTTCATAGGGCGCGCCCCCATCTTAACATCCATATGTTTCTCGATAAGATATTCCTTGACAGACGCCGTAATGGAAAGATCAATATCCATCTGTTCTTTACATCGTTTCGTCAGATTCCTGGACAACAGGGTAATAATCTGTTTCATTTCCTCGCGTCCTAACGGATGGAACACCATAATCTCATCAATTCTGTTGATAAACTCAGGCTTAAAGAGGCGTTTCACCTCCTCCATAACCTTACCCTTCATCTTATCGTAGCTTTGCTGTTCAGTCTCCTCCGCACCGAACCCCAGATTTTTGGGATCTATGATACGCTGTGCTCCTGCATTGGAAGTCATGATCAGTATGGTATTCTTAAAGCTTACTTTCCGACCCTTGGAATCGGTGATGTGTCCGTCATCCAATACCTGCAAAAGCACATTGAACACATCCGGATGTGCTTTCTCTATCTCATCAAAGAGTACCACCGAATAAGGATTCCTGCGAATCTTCTCCGAAAGCTGTCCTCCCTCTTCAAACCCTACATATCCCGGCGGGGAACCGATCATCTTCGACACGGAATGGCCTTCCATATACTCCGACATGTCCACCCGGATCAGCGAATTTTCGGAACCGAACATGGCCTCTGCCAAAGCCTTTGACAGCTCTGTCTTACCCACTCCGGTAGGTCCTAAGAACAGGAAGGAACCGATGGGACGGTTAGGATCCTGCAGGCCCACTCTGCCGCGGCGCATAGCCTTGGCCACAGCTACCACTGCTTCCTCCTGGCCGATCACACGTTTATGCAGGATGGATTCCAGCTTTAGCAGACGCTCGCTCTCTTTCTCCGCCAGTTTCTTCACAGGAATCTTCGTCCACAGCGCCACCACCTCGGCAATCTCATTCTCACCGACAACATAAGCCCGTTTCTGTTCTTCCTGCTCCATCCGTCTGACAATACGGTCATATTTTCTGATACAGGACTCCTGCTTTTTCTTCAGTTCCGCCGCCTGGGTAAAGGCTTCCATGCGGATTGACCGCTCGATCTGTAAATCGATCTTCTTAATCTCCTCGGCCAGCTCCTGCAATTTATCCGGCTGTTTCGTCACATGCAGACGTACTGCCGCCGCTGCCTCATCAATCAGATCAATGGCTTTATCCGGCAGATTCCGGTCATTGATATAACGCGCCGACAGCGCCACTGCCGCACTAATAGCCTCCGGCGTAATCGTAACTTTGTGATGTTCCTCATATTTATGGGCAATTCCCCGAAGAATATTTTCCGCTTCCTCAATGGTGGGTTCCTCCACCGTCACCGGCTGGAACCTGCGTTCTAATGCTGCATCCCGCTCCACGTACTTGCGGTACTCCGCAATGGTCGTAGCCCCGATCAACTGAATCTCTCCCCTGGCCAGAGAGGGTTTCAAAATATTGGAAGCATCAATAGCGCCTTCCGCACCGCCCGCACCGATAATGGTGTGCATCTCATCCAGAAACAGAATGATATTGCCGTCCTCTATGACTTCCTTAATGACTTTTTTGATCCGTTCCTCAAACTCGCCGCGGTACTTACTGCCCGCCACCATACCGGAAAGATCCAGGGTCAAAAGTCTCTTATTCTGTACGGTAAAAGGCACATCGCCTACTACAATCCTTGCAGCAAGTCCTTCCACCACGGCCGTCTTACCCACACCCGGCTCTCCCACCAGACAGGGATTATTCTTGGTCCGGCGACTGAGAATCTGTACTACACGCGTAATCTCATCTTCTCTGCCAATCACCGGATCTAACTTCCCTTCCCTGGCAAGCGCCGTCAGGTCACGGCTGTACTGATCCAGCGTAGAAGTAGCACTCTTCTTCTTATTCTGCTTTCTTCCCAAGTCTTCTTTATAAAGTGCGCTGTCCTCTCCCATGGCCACCAACACATCCACATAGAGTTTCTGTACCGAAATTCCCATGGTATTGAGAAGTCTCACGGCCACATTTTCCCCTTCTTTTAATAACGCCAAAAGAATATGCTCCGTACCCGTCTTGTCACTGTGGAACCGCTCCGCCTGCCTGTGCGCTTCCTCTAAAATCGCCTGTGCCCTTGGAGAATAACCGTCCCGTTCCGCAATCAATACAGAACTTTCCGGCACCAGAAGGTCCTTGATCATCTCTTTTAACTGTAAGGCATCCACTCCGTTATTCAAAAGCACAGTGGCTGCCACTCCTGTATTCTCCCGCAGCAGGCCAAGCAGGATATGCTCGCTTCCCACATAACTCTGCCTGAGATTTCTCGCTGCCCGCTCTGCAAGCATCAGGGCCGCCTTGGCCTTATCTGTAAATTGTGGCTGCATCAATCATCCATTCCTTTCCCATATTCCTCATAGATTTCATCTATAAGAGCATGCACTTCTTCTCTGGAAATATTCTTACAACTGGCTTTGGCAAGTGTCACCATAAGATCCTCCCGCACATCCTCTATTGCCTGTATCTTGTCAATATCCACTGCAATCATGGCACCTTTTCTGCGGTCTACTTTCACATAGCCTTCCTGCTTGAGAACCGTGTATGCCTTGTTGACCGTATGCATATTGATGCCAATCGCATCTGCCAGTTGTCTGACTGAAGGCAGCATATCGCCCTCCTGGAATCTGGACGTGGCAATCCCCATGATGATCTGATTGCGCAGCTGCATGTATATCGCTTCATCGCTGTTAAAATCAATCTCAATAAACATTTCCTACCAAATCCTGTTATTTCAGGTCCTTATCATCCATATTCAAAAACTCAAATTCAAACTCATCATCGTCTAACAGGAAATTCTTCGATTTGCGTTTCGCACCCGTTTTCGCAGGTCTGCTCTGAGCCGAGTCTTCCTCATAGGGCCTCTCCCTGGATGCTCTGCGCTCGTTTCTCTCTCCCCGTTCATTCCTATCGCTTCGTCCGCTCCGTTCATTCCTGTCGCCTCGTGCGTTCCGTTCTTCCCTGTCGCTTCGTCCGTTTCGTTCAGCACTTCGCCGTCTCTCTCCGGATTCCTGCGTCTCTCTTCTGCGTGCCGGTCTCTCTTCCTCCGGCTCCTCACTTCTTACCCGGCGTCTTGCAGGCCGTTCCTCTTCTTCCTCTTCGTCATCGTCTTCCTCGTCTTCATCTTCGTAATCTTCATAGTACGCATCGCGGAGTTTGAAAGCCAGAATAACCACTGTCACAATCAACGCCACCAGCAATATCACAAGTACCACGATTACAATACGCTGTTTGACTACCGCCGCGGCAGCCTCTTCCTCATCCTGCGACTGGGAATAAGCCGACTCCAAAAGAGGAAGCAGTTCCAATGTCTCAGGCTCAGGCCTGGTATTATCATCCAGATACCATACCGGCCCATTTTCCGTCTGCTCCAACCGCAGTACATAATCATTATTGACAACAGGTTCCGGCTCCGGTTCCTCCACAGGCACCTCTTCCTGAGGCGGTTCCTCCTCCACCTGCAGCATCTCTCCCATTTCTAACAGATCCGACCGGATAAACCCTGTTTTCTCAGAACCGTTGGAACTGGTATAAGTAACATAGTACCAGTCTTTTCCATCGCTTCCCACTGATTTCCCGCTCACCACCACCTGCGTGCCTTCCGTCAAGGATCCGACCGGCGTGCCTTTGGTGGAAGGATCGGGTCTCACTCTGGAATTTACCTTTAACTTGGCATACTGTAAGTCCACAGATTCATCTGCCGCCACCTGAGCACCCCCGGGAGCCGAATCATTCTGCGCTGCCCCGGAATCCCCTGACGTTGTCTCCTGAGGAGAAGAATCCGTCCCCTGAGAAGCAGAATCGCTCTCTGGTTTCTCCGCCGCCGGCGCATCGGACGATGAAGACTCTGTCGCTACCGTCACTACAGGAATCTCCGCCTCCGCCTCCGGCTCTAACATATCCGAGCGGATATAGCCCAGCGTATTGGCATCGATATACACCTGATACCAGGTAGTACCGGAAGCTGTGACTTTCCCTTTGATCGTCACTTCCTTACCAATGGTAGAACTGCCCACCACCTCACTATTGACATCCGGTGTTTTTCGGATATTGACAGAGTTGGGAACGACTTTACCCGTCGCTTCCGCCTGGCTGACAACAGGCATACACCATACCATGACTGCCATGCATGCGGCTGTGATGATCCCTTTTGCAATGCCTCTTAATACACTTTTACCATATTCCCTCTTCCGTATCCTCATATTTCTTTCTCCCTTTTCTGCATCCGTATCTTTACAGACCTTCTCTTCTGAATCGCTTGGAACCGTCTTCCCCTCTGGGTATTTCTGTACTGAAACCGGCCATTTTATCATTTCTGGCCCTTGCCTTTTCTTCCAGATTCCTATGATAAGCCGTCTCACATTTGGGACAAAATCTGCCCATACGGATACTGGCTCCGCAGACCTCGCACTGTAAGAAAACATTGGAATTGGCCGCGATCTCCAATCTTGCTTCCCTAAGCATCTCACGGATAGACCGCTGCGAAACTCCGGTTGCCTGCGACACCTGGGCCGAAGTTGCCCCCGTGTGACGTTCTAAATAGTTGCGCGCCTTTCCATAATCATCATACGCAAGATATCCGCATTTCTCACATTCATATTCTCCCACTCCCTTAAAGATCATGATACCCCCACATTCCTGGCAGTAAGTTGGTCTATTATAAGCATTAACCTCCTGAAATTCCTTTTGGAGCATCTGAATCTTTTCTTCTTTACTACTCATTAGGATCACTCTCCTCTACACAAATACGCATTACGCTTCATCAATTGCTTTTCCGATATCATTTCTCATGTATTTATGATCAAAGGTCACCCACTTGGTGGCTTCATATGCGTTGGCCCGTGCTTCTTTCAGGGTAGCTCCCTTAGCCGTTATGCCAAGCACACGGCCGCCATTGGTTACAATGCCTTCTTCCGTCTTTTTCGTGCCTGCATGGAAACAATAATAGCCGTCTTTCTTGTCAAAGTTCTCCAATCCGCTGATAACAAATCCCTTTTCATAGGATACGGGATATCCCTCAGAGGCCAGGATAACACAGACTGCGGCATTATCCTCAAACTGTAACTCTACCTGATCCAGTTTTCCGTCGATACATGCCTCGATCACATCGATCACATCATTCTTCATGCGGGGCAGTACCACCTGGACTTCCGGGTCTCCAAATCTGGCATTGTACTCAAGTACCCTCGGCCCGTTTTCCGTCAGCATCAGTCCAAAGAAAATAATCCCCGTAAAAGGCCGGCCCTCCGCCGCCATGGCGTCCACCGTTGCCTGGAAAATATATTTTTTACAAAACTCATCCACTTCCTGTGTATAGAAGGGTGTGGGAGAAAAGCTTCCCATACCGCCCGTATTAAGCCCCTGATCGCCGTCCATGGCCCGCTTGTGATCCTGCGCGGAAGGCAGGGTGCGGATTGTCTTTCCATCCACAAAGGAAAGCACAGACACTTCACGGCCTGTCATAAATTCTTCCACCACCATCCGGTTGCCGGAAGCCCCGAACTTCTTATCCTCCATAATCGTGCGCACGCCTTCTTTGGCTTCCTCAAGCGTCTCACAGATCAACACACCCTTCCCCAGAGCCAGTCCGTCAGCCTTAAGAACCACCGGCATTTTCGCATGCTCCAGATACGCGAGCGCCGCCTGGGGATCGTCAAAATTCTCATAAGCCGCCGTGGGAATATTATATTTTTTCATCAGATCCTTGGAAAAGGCCTTACTGCCTTCCAGGATCGCCGCGTTCTTTCTCGGACCGAACACCCGGAGTCCCGCCGCCTCCATCTCATCCACGAGACCGCCAACCAACGGATCCTCCATTCCTACGATGGTCAAATCAATGGCCTGCTCTCTGGCAAATGCTACCAGCTTATCAAACTCCATGGCTCCGATCGGCAGGCACTCCGCAATCTGTCCGATGCCTGCATTGCCAGGCGCACAGTATATCTTCTCCACCTTCGGACTCTTAGCCACACAGGCTGCAATCGTATGCTCTCTGCCGCCGCTTCCCACGATCAATACTTTCATTTCCCTATACCTTACCTTTCTATGTATCCTGCTATTCAGAGACAAAAACTCTGCCGTTCTCCACGCGCACCTTGCCGCCGGCAATCAGATTAATGCACCAGGGTAAAATCACCCATTCCGCTTCCTCCATGACCCTCTTTTGCAGTGTCTTCGGCGTGTCATCTTCCCGCACCGCCACCGCTTTCTGCATAATAATAGGCCCCGTATCCATGCCTTCATCCACAAAGTGTACCGTGGCTCCCGTAATCTTCACTCCTCTTGCAAGTACTGCCTCATGCACCTTTAACCCATAATATCCCGTTCCGCAAAAAGACGGAATCAACGATGGATGGATATTGATGATACGGTTCGCATATCTGTGAATAAGCTGTACCGGAAGAGTCACCAGGAATCCCGCCAGAACAATCAAATCCGGTTCTGTCTTCTCTATCTCCTGCACAAAAGCCTGATTAAACGCTTCCCTGTCCTCATAGTCTTTGGGAGACACACAGACCGCCTCAATACCCGCCTGCCTTGCCCGTTCCAGGGCATAGGCGCCCCGATTGTTACTGATCACTTTGGCAATCTTTGTATTCTCAACAGCGCCCTGGTCCACACCATGGATGATTGCCTGCAGATTCGTACCGCCGCCGGACACACATACCACTATCTTAAACATCTTTCTCCATCCTTCCTGCCGGATATCTACAATATAACTTCTTTATTACCAGTCACCACATCACCCACAATATAGGCCTGCTCACCTGCCGTCTTCAAGGCTTCCACTGTCTTATCCGCATCCGCCGGATCAACGGCTAATACCATGCCAAGTCCCATATTGTAAGTGTTGTACATCATCTTTTCTTCCAGACTGCCGGTTCTTTGCAGCAAGCCAAAAATCGGCGGTATCGGGTAACTATCCTTCTGCACCCGCGCAGACACACCTTCCGGCAACATTCTGGGAATATTCTCATAGAATCCGCCGCCCGTAATATGACTGCATCCCTTGATCGTCACACCTGCTTTGCGAACCGCGTGCAGACCCTTCACATAAATCCTGGTAGGCGTAAGCAGCGCCTCCCCAAGCGTCGTTCCCAATTCATCATAATAGACACCAAGACTTTCTTTCGTCACGGCGAATACCTTCCGCACCAGGGAAAACCCGTTGCTGTGTACACCCGAAGACGCAATGCCGATCAGCACATCCCCTGCCTTAATGTTCTCACCCGTGATCAGGTCCTTTTCCTCCGCCACGCCTACAGCAAATCCCGCCAGATCATATTCCTCCGCAGGCATCAGTCCGGGATGTTCCGCCGTCTCACCGCCGATCAGCGCCGCGCCGGCCTGCTTACAGCCCTCAGCCACACCCTTGACTATGGCAGCAATCTTCTCCGGATAGTTCTTGCCACAGGCAATGTAATCCAGGAAGAACAAAGGCTCTGCTCCTGCGCAGACCACATCGTTCACACACATGGCTACACAGTCAATTCCTACCGTATCATGCTTATCCATGAGAAAGGCCAGCTGAATCTTCGTTCCCACGCCGTCCGTACCAGACAGAAGCACCGGCTTCTCCATCCCCTTGATCTTCTCTAAGGAAAATGCTCCGGAGAACCCGCCGAGTCCTCCTAATACCTCCGGCCTCATGGTTGTCTTCACATATTCCTTCATCAGTTCTACCGAACGGTAACCGGCTTCAATATCGACGCCTGCGGTCTTGTAATCCATGGTTTTATCCTCCTTCATCCCACCTAAGCTTTCAGATATGTCTTATAGCCCATTTCCTGCAGTTGCTTATCTTTCTCCTGTACACTCTCTTTCAGGCTTCTGGAATACTCCTTCAGACGCCCCAAAAGAGCAGGATCCGAAACTGCCAGAATCTTTGCCGCCAGGATTCCGGCATTTAGCCCTCCGTTGATCGCTACCGTAGCCACCGGAATACCGGAAGGCATCTGTACAATAGAATACAGAGAGTCCACACCGCCCAGATCGGAAGTCTTCATGGGAATACCGATAACCGGCATAGGAAAGATTGCCGCACACATACCCGGCAGATGAGCCGCCTTGCCCGCTCCTGCAATAATCACCTTAAATCCCCTGTCCTCCGCAGTCTTTGCATACTCAAAAAACACGTCCGGTTCCCGATGTGCGGAAATGATCGTCATTTCATAGGAAATACCGAGTTCTTCCAAAATATCCGCGGCTTTCGCCATAACAGGCATATCCGAATCACTGCCCATCACAATACCTACCTGTGCCATCTATCCGTCCTCCTTACCCTGTACATCGAAGTATTTTATCTAACCTCCCGACACAACATCTTGTGGCAGGACATACTTTTCCTATCTATCAGTGTACTAGATTTTCTATTGATGCGCAACTATCTTTTATGTCTTCCTCCTGCCCTTTTATGTCTTCCTCCTACTGCTTCTCCATCGCCCGATTCAACTCCTCACAGCCGGAAAGAACAAATTGACCATTTTGGATAATAATAATTTTCTCTCCGTCTCCGGTCAAAACGGAAAGCTCTCCCAGCTCGTCGTAAGGAATCGTAATGTCTGTATGGCACTGGAAATATGCCTTGCTGACATCTGTGTCACGCAAAACCGACACCTCATTATCCTTGGCTATGATCTCCTTACCGTCAGGATTATAGACACGCACGTTCTCCGCATGGGAATAACAGGTATCTCCCACCGCAAAATGAGGTCCCGTCTTCTCCGCAATCAATATGGGCATTTTGTCCTCAATGCCATACTTCCTTGCCGCCACATAGGCCGTAGTGTTGGTGCCAATGGCGAACTCCCCCAGCGGAAGACTGTCATGATGATGAAGCACATTGTCCTTAATATATTTCCGGTTCTCTTCCTCAGAGGCAAAATTGGCACAGCCATAATCCGTCACCATACCATTCTCAAACCTTAGCCAGAAATCTTTATATTCCAATTCATTCAAGAAAACTCTGGTCACATGAAGGATTCCCTGGGTACCGGTCAGCAGAGGCGATGTAAATACCTCCCCCACCGGAATATTGACATCCGCCACACAGTTCTCAAAGTTCGTCTGTCTGACCGGATCTTCAAGACGGTGCAACTGAACCTGTAAGTCTGTCCGGTTCCCGCCGCTTCCTTTGACTTGTACAGTCAATCCTTTGTCCAACACATCAATGATCGTCTGCTGGATTCCTTGATACAGCTTGTAGTCTAACGTATTAATCCGCACAATATCGTCAAAGATCTCCGCAAACCGCTCCCCGATATCCGGCACCGGGAACGCAATAATGGTGAAGCTTCTCTCTTCGCCCTTAATATATTCATTCTGCAAAGCTCCCGCCTTACCCGCATATTCCACCGCCAGTTTCTGTTGCCTCTCCGACAGATGGCAGGCGTTTTTCTTGTTCTTTGGCACAAAGGGCTTCTCTCCGAAGATCTCTAAGACCGCCGGGCCGCCAAATACCGCCGCCTGACTCTTATACTGCTCGAAAGCCTTTCTTAAACCTTCCAGTCTGCGCTCCGCCAGAACGCCATCCAACACCAGTGCCAGATCCTCCTTATGGTCATAATCAAACTGCTTATTGGGATTGGCTCCGCTAAACCCGTTCTTATCGACACTCCTGCCCCGGAATATATTACTGCCCGCACGATAGAAAGTGGATTGTAGACCAATCCGGTCAAAGTTTACAACTGCCTCCCGTATCATGCGCTCAAATCCCAGGAAATAACGGATATTAACCGTCTCCTTGATAGAAATATCCTTATTGCCCACCTCGAAGCCAATCCGATACCCTTCCGTATAAGTATCCGCCATCAGTTTTATCTTCTCCATCGGCATACGGTTCAGATGTCTGGCTGTTTCCAGTTCATTCTCCGTGACATATTCCCCATAATAATAAAGATAACGAAGATCTGTCAGGTCACTCTCCATAACGATACGGCGTGCAAAACCCTTGTCCGGACATAAAAGCCCGGCCGTGTGCTGTACCGTCTCCGTTTCATAATAATCACTCACATACCAGTAAAGAATCTGACGAATCGCTTCCTTCTTCGCCTGTTCCATTCCCTCCTGCGCCGCACAGACAAATGCCTGATAAACTTCCAGAAGAAGTTCCATCCGAATCACCATGTCAAAACGATCGGACTCAAATGCCGCGGGAATCATTCCCCGCAGTTCTGCATACAAAAAACACAGCATCTGTCCCATTGACTCGCCCAGACAATCCACTGCATAATCAGGATTACCATAACTCATACCATAATGCTCCGGCAGAATATCCGCGTACAGGTCATGGTTTAGCGACTGTAACTCATCCAGAGTCATCTGCCGCAGTTTCCCGCCTTCCACCACATTAAGAGTTCTGTTGACCAGCGAAACAAACTCTGCCATATAACTGAAATACTGCTGAAACGCTTCCTCACATACCGACTCCTGCGGTATCTCCCGTATACGCTCCAAAGCCAGCGCATACCTCTCGCCTAACAGATTTTCCTGCTCTTTCTCATCTATCAACCTATCTTCCATTACCAGTTCCTCCCTGCTTCAACAATACTATGCATACGCTCCCGCATACAATATCACACTGAGCACTGCCAGCACCAGCACATTAAGCCCGATACCCAGATAACTGAAGAAATAGAACTTATCCCGTTCCGACTTAGAGATAACCCCCAGCACAATTCCCACAAAGGCAAAGATCATGGATAATAACGCCGCAGCGCCATACTGCAAAGGCACATCTCCCGCCCGCTGATAACTCATGATAATCATATAAGCTAATGTAGCCAGGGAAATCACACCCAGAATCGTCGCCATAATCCCTTTCTGCGTATGCTGTTTATTCGTAAACATGAAACTGTTCTTCTTTGCCATAGACGCCTCCGCAACCAGACCGCTTACTGCCGTAAGACCAACCGGAATTTGAAATGGGCATCTTCGTCCATGCCGAAAACACCCATTCATCTCTTTGTCCTTAGAATAAGATTTTACTTCTTCCCGCTAATAACTTGGCGCCACTGATGATCAGAAGCACACCACTTGCCACACCCACTACCAGAGCAACCACACCGACTGCGATGCTGAGCGCGCCGGAACCGCCCATTGTCTTATAAGTTCTCTCTTCCATTTTCCGCTCCCTTTCCTGCTCTCTATTTTACTCCATACTGCTCATAATATGCATCAATCGACTGCTTCAATGCATCGTCAATATAAACTTTCCCTTTATAAGGCTTATTGTAAAGGCTCTCTACCACATCTTCCATGCTCACAATGGCATTGGCTTCAAACCCATACTTGTGTTTGATCTCTTCCAGTGCGCTCTTTTCACTCTCCAGTCCGCGTTCCATACGGTTTAAGGATACCATCAGCCCCTTAATCTCCACATCCGCCTGAGCCTTAATGATCGGGAATGTCTCTTCAATAGATTTGCCGGAAGTGGTTACATCCTCAATGATCACCACCCGGTCTCCGTCTTTAAGCTTACTGCCCAGAAGAATCCCGGTATCACCATGGTCTTTCACTTCTTTTCTGTTGGAGCAATAACGAATCTCCTTGCCGTAAAGTTCGCTGATTGCCATTGTTGCCGCCACTGCCAGAGGAATCCCCTTGTATGCAGGTCCAAATAAAACGTCAAAATCCAATCCATAATGATCATGAATCGCCTGTGCATAATACTCTCCCAGCCTGCGCAGCTGTGCCCCCGTCACATAAGCGCCCGCGTTCATGAAAAAGGGAGATTTTCTGCCGCTCTTTAGAGTAAAATCCCCAAATTTGAGCACCTGGCAGTCCACCATGAATTCGATAAACTCCTGTTTGTACTGTTCCATAGTTCCGAATCCTCCTATCTCAGTGCCTGTGCGATATCTTCCCGCATATCCACAACCGCGGCTCTTGCCGCGTCAGCATAATTCTGTTCTCCGTACTTTCCATATTTTTCCTGCTGATAAGCTCCGATGATTCCCCGGGAGGAACTGATAATCGCTCCCAAGCCATCTTTATTAAAGAAATGCACAAGGTCTGCACCCTTGCCGCCCTGTGCTCCATAGGCAGGCACCAGAATATAAGACTTGGGCATAATTTCTCTTAAGACTCTGCCCATTTCCGGATATGTTGCGCCCACCACTGCACCGATATAGCTATACTCCTGTCCCATATGATCGGCACCCCACCTGGCTACTTGTTCTCCCACCAGTTCATACAGCGGTCTTGCCTTAGAAGCATCCGTACACCCATCCGGCAATACCAGACGATCCTGAAACTCCCCGCTGCTGGGATTAGAGGTCTTGACCAGAATAAACAAGCCCTTTTTCTCCTGTTTACATACTTCAATGAAGGGCTTCACACCGTCAGATCCCAGATAGGGGTTAACGGTGGCAAAATCCTCATCAAACCCGCGACACCTGGCTGAACCGATCTGTACTTGTCCCAGATGCCCCACCGCATAAGCCTCGGAAGTGGAACCGATATCGCCGCGTTTGATATCTCCCACCACTACCAGACCTTTTTGCTTACAATATTCCACTGTCTTGTGATATACGGCAACTCCCTCCACGCCGAACTGCTCATACATGGCAATCTGCGGTTTTACCGCCGGCACCAGATCATACACCGCATCCACGATACCTTTGTTATAGATCCAGACTGCCTCCGCAGCGCCTCTTAGTGTCTCGCCGTACTCTGCAAACGCCTTTTGTTTGATATGCTCCGGCACAAGTTTCATGGTCGGATCTAATCCGACCATGACAGGCGCCTGTTTCTTTTTGATATTTTCAATTAACTTACCGATCATAGTGTTTTTCCTTCCAAGTCCTTAAGTACATACTGATTCTCAATATAGTAAGGGAACTGTTCTCTCTTTACCCACTCCCAGCTGCCATATTCTTCCGGCAAAATAATATTGGACTCATCCTCCTCCGCGATGGAACATAAATAAGCAATACCGACACAGTGAGTCTCCCCAATCAGCTGTGACCAGGTATATTCAATCTTCTCAATCGTACCGTTCACAGACAAAAGCTCCGTGATCGCGTGAAGCATGGCCTCATCCGGCGCCTCTCCATGCGCAACTTCCGCATCAATAAATTCCCATACAAAGGGTTCCGGAATATGATCGTCTACCCATCTTTTGATCAGCAGATACTTGTCGTCTTTCTTGATGATACCTTTTACCCGCACATATGTACTCTTCATCTCATCCACACGCTCCCTTATTCTTTTGGTTTCATACTACCATTGCCCGATTTCCTTGTCAATTCCTCATCTTGTCTGTAAGAAATCATACTCTCTCTTCGCCGTCTCGTCATCCGGATAACTTCGCATATAACTGTTCATCAGCGCCGCCGCCGTCTTATAATCGCCCATATATTCGTAAGCTACGATCTCATTAAACTTAAGCGTCTGCATCATACCGTTATCCTCAACGTTCATAGCCGCCTGAAAAGCCGCAAGGGCCGAATCATATTCACCCATCTGCATCCGGCATAATCCCAGCTGATTGTAAATCTCCGCCTTCGTCTGGTCATACTCCGCATAATCCGCATAAATGGAGGCCGCATAATTAAAATCTCCCAGTTCCTCATAGGTCCTGCCCAGATAAAGCGCCGCGCCATAATCCGTTGTGGTCTTTAAATTGGTAAGAAAGTTACGGGCATTCTCATAATCACCCATATAGTAACAGATCCGGCCCATATCATAATCTGAGATAGATTTCTCATTCTCCGTCATGGCATTTTGCAGATATCCCTGCCCTGCTTCTTTGTACCCGTACTCATCCAACACCATATATATGCGTATCATCTGATCATAATTCTTTGGGTCCAGAGCAATGGCCGCGTCAAAATCCGCCTGCGCCTTTTCAAAGTCATTCTGAGACAATTCCACACACCCCCGCAGATAATAAGCATCCATTTCTTTGGGCCGAAGCGCCAGAATCGCATTGTAAGCCTGTATTGCTTCCTGCGCCTGCCCGTTCTTAAAATAAGCCGTGGCCAGATAATAGTTCATATCAAAGTCCATATCTTCCACTCTGCCATTACTCAGTTTCAAAGCCGCCTCCAGATAAGCGATCGCTGATTCATAATCTGTCTTACCCATATAGGCAATTCCCATGCCCCGATACAGCAGTCTTTTATCTTCGCCGTTCTCTTCTCCGGTGCTAAAAAGCGAAAGCGCCTCGTCATAGCGCAGCTCCTGCACTGCCGTCATACCCTGTTTGGTATAACTTTCCACACCCTCCGCACCGCAACCGGTAAGTAAGGTTCCCAGGCAGACTACACAGACTGCAACTCTGATTTTTATCTTATTGTATGTCTTACGAGATTTCACTTTTGTCTCCCTATATCCACCCTTTGTCCGTTATCCTCTTATCTTTTCTATCTTACCACACCATCTTCCACAAGCCAAGCAGAGAAATGATAAACCCTTACTTTTCACACCTACGCCATTTATCAGCCTGGCTAGCATGTGAAAAGCAAATAAACTCACTACAACATATTCCCGCAAACCAGATCTTTCATCACCCCGAAGAATTCCCGCATCAGATTGTTGGGCTGCAAATAAACATTAGAGCGCGCCGCGATTCCGCAAGCGTTCTCAAAGCCTGCATGCCTCGCCAGCATCACGCCCCGGAACACATGAAAATTGTTCGTGACAATCCCCACATCCGCATCCGTTCTGCCAATCAATTCTGCGCTGTACGCAATATTCTGCGAAGTGTCCGTGGACTTATCCTCCATCAGAATCCGTTCCGGTGAGATACCCTTTTCCACCAGATATTGGTACATGCCCTCCGCTTCGGTACAGGGCTCGTTGCTGCCCTGCCCGCCGGAAACCACACAAACCGTCTCCTCATTAGCCATCAGATACTCATAGGCCGCATCCAGACGGAATTTCAATACCACACTGGGGCCAGCCGGTTTCATCTGCGCTCCCAACACAATGATATAATCCAGGTCTTCCCTGCCTTTGTCCCCATAGTGAGCGAAAATACAGCCTTCCACCACCAGGAACAACACAATCCCTGCCGCCGCTGCCAGGCCGATTCCCCGCCGCAGCGCCAGGGGTAATTGACTCCACCAGTCAAATTTTATCATCAACGCCAATCCAATCAGAAACAGGCCTCCCACGCCCCAGATCATATAAAAATGACTTCCTGATCTGATCATAAATACCACCAGACAATAAAAGAAGCATAACAGCGCCGCCAACATACAGATGATCACCATAATTTTCTTCCTCATACCAACATTCCCTCAAACTCATTTTCCGGAACCGGCCTGCAATAACGGTACCCCTGGGCCACATAGGCACCAATTTCCATCATAAGTTCCGTATCGTTTTGTGTTTCTACGCCCTCACAGACCACCTGGGCCTCCAGGTCTTTTGCCAGATTTACGATATTCTTCATTATCTGCACCTGTCTGGTACGGTTCTCATTGTTTAGCAGGAAAGACCTGTCCAGTTTGATCACGGACGCCGGAATCTGCTCAAACACTCCCAGAGAAGAATAGCCCGACCCAAAGTCGTCAATAGACAGTCTGACGCCGTTGGCCCTTAGGACTGCCACATTTTCCTTTACTTTCTGCTGCTGCATCTCCTCCACCACCAGAGTCTCCGTAATCTCCACCTCAATCAGCTCTTTGGGCACCTGATATTTGTTGATCACAGCCTCAAACTTCTCCGGAAACCCGTCTTTTACAAAATGCAGCCGGGAAAAATTGCAGGAGACCGGCACTACCCGTTTCCCTTCGTCGATTCTCTTACGAAGCATCCGGCAGACACTCTCCATCACAAAGAAATCAATCTCCGTAATCCTGCCGGTCTGCTCATAGTACGGCACAAAAAAGCCCGGTGCCCGGATTGCTCCGTTATCTGTGGGATCCTTAAAACGCACCAATGCTTCTGCTCCTACGATCTGCTCATTGCGAATATCCACCTTGGCCTGATAATAAGCCACAAAATCCTTTTGAAAGTCTACCGAATCCAAAAGTTTCTCCCTCTCATGCCGCTCCCGCAGCTGCCCCCTCATCGCATCGTCGTAAACCCGGATGGCATTAGTATGGCTGTCCTTTAACGGATCTACCGCCTGAATCGCATAAGAGAGCGCCAGCTGAATATCCGTATCCTCCTGTTCGATTGCACAGATACCCATAGCATGTGCCATCCGGATCCCAGTCTCTTCATAAATCCGTTCGGATATTCCGTCTGCAATATTCATGATACGCCGCTTTAGGGACTCTATATTTTCATAACAGACAAAGAGCACAAAATGACTGCCATAACTTCTCGCATATAATTCTTTCACACTGTCGATTTTTGCGGATATCTCCTGAATGGAAAGTTCCAGGATCCGCTGGCCCGCATGCCATCCATAAATTGCATTATAGCTCTTGAACTGACAGATATCCGTATACACAATAGCGTACTTAAGGAACCTGTCCTCTGTCAGCTTTAAGGATGCCCTGTATTTTAAATAATTCAGATTCCATATATTAAATTCCGTGTCCTTATACATCAATTTCTGAATTCTTCTGCTGTTCTTTAACATATTATACAGCACCAGAATCACCAATAAAGCACAGACTGTCAAGATCAGGATAATAGGAATACTGTGGTCACTGATAAAGGTCTCTATGCTCATCCTGGCATAGAAATTGTCCCGAAGCATATAGTCATTCACCATCTTATCCGTAACAGCCAGAAGTTCCTTGTTCATAATGCCCAGAAGCGGCGAATCCTGATCATCCCTCACCGCCATATATACCATGCGCGAATCATTTAAAACATTATGTATTTCAAGCTTTCCCAGAGAAAAACCGGTTCCCATCAGATACTCTGCCAGATATCCGTCACACAAAGCCGCATCCGCCTCGCCCGATTCCACCGCATAGAGACATTCTTCCTGAGAATCCAACACCATGATCTGATCCAGATCTTTCACGAATCCCTGGTTCCCGTCTCCGGAAATACCGCTGTTAGTCACTGCCAGCATTGTAATCTGTTCCACTTTATTACTCCGCTTTCTGACGATAACCTGGGGCACCTGCGCATATCCCTTGGTCACGGCTATTCCTTCCTCCTTCATAAAACCAGGGGATTCATCACAATAACTTAAGATATCGATACTCCCTGCCCAAAGCGCCTTTCTGGCCTCTTCCATATTCGCCATTCTCACATAAGCAAAGGACACACCCGTGCTCACCGCCACCTCGTCAAGCACTTGAACAGAAAGTCCCTGATATTCCCCATTCTCATCCTCATAGGAAAAAGGATAATAGCCATCCAGATATCCTACCGTCAAAGTCCCCTTTTGATCGATATACTGCTTTTCTTCACTGGTCAAAAGAACGGTCTGATCCAGGCGGCTGTCGTAATATTTCACCATCAGCTCATTTTCCAATTCCGGCCGATTCATCTTCAAATCCGCAATACCCTGATTCAACTCCCGCATCACATCACTGTTCCCCTGATAGGAAATATAATAAAACGGCATGGGCGCAAACCGCCCGATCACCCTCTGGCCTTCGCGCACCTCCGTGAGAGAATGTACCAGCGCGTCAATCTCTCCGTCCGCCAATGCCTTATGCAAAGCAGCCGTATCCTCATACTCCCGCACCTTAGGGCTTAAAATATGATGGTCCGCCAGATATTCGTTAAACTCCTGTCTTCTGACATACGTTGACACAATGCCATAAGTAATATCCTGCATGGCATCAAAATCCTCATAGGCAAGCGTACTGTCTCCTGCCACCGCAATGGCACCGAAAGTATAACCGCTGGCCAGACTGGCATACTGGAACTTTTCGGCCCGTTCTCCGGAATACTGGGCAGACCCCACCAGATCCAGTTCCTTCTCTTCCAAACGCCGAAGAGCATCATCCCAACTATCACAAGGCACATACTCTATCTCCCAATTCACATAATCACACAGATTCTCCAGATATTCCACATCCATACCATTGTAACTGCCGTCCTGACTGATCCCGTGATATCCCTCCATGGGGAAAAATCCAACCTTCACCGTGCGTTTCTGCGCCGCATGTACCACACCTGCGTCCCGTCCCATAACAAATACCGCCCCAAATACAGCTGTGAAAAGCAGCAGGGCGGTCAGATTTATCCAAGTGTACACTTTTCTTTTTATTCTATTTTCCATAGACAACCATGCCTTTCTTTGGGTATACAGACTCTCCGGTCACTACCTAAATTTTAGCATATTTACCATAATTGTACTACTTCTTTCCATATTAATTTTCCTTTAATTTTGCCAATTCTGTCCTTTCATCGTACATATTCAGTCAAAAAACCCTCTATTGTCCCATAATAAGCCTGCGGATCCTTCTCCTGGGTCTGTCCGTGTCCTGCTCCTTCCACGATCAAAAGTTCCTTCGGGCAGGCCGCAGCTTCATACAGCTTGCATGACATCTCCACGTTAATCATCTTGTCTTCATCCCCGTGAATAAACAACGTAGGAACCTTACTTTGCTCCACCGCCCGCAGGGCAGAGGCGTCCCGCAGATCATAACCGCCCCGAAGCCGCAGCATCAGACAGGCAGAATCCACAAAAGGAAATGCCGGCAGGCCAAACCACTCCGTAATCTTATCGCCGAACATCGAATAGGCATCCGTATAAGCGCTGTCAGACACCACCGCCACAATATGGCCGGAAGGATTCTCTGCGCCTGTCATGATCAGCGCCGTCGCCGCCCCCATGGACTGACCGTGCAGTACGATCTGCGCATCCGGTGTACAGGTCAGAATATAGTCAATCCACAACTGACAATCGTAATGATCCGTCCAGCCCATGCCGATAAAGTCTCCCTCGCTCTCGCCCTGACACCGAAGATCCGGCACCAATACATGAAACCCCTGCTCATAATACCAGTAGGCAAACTGATACATCTCCTCCTTCCACCCAGTATAGCCGTGCAGTAAAAGCACCCACCTGTCACTGTCCTGCGGGGCCGCAAATTCCGCCGCAATAAGTGTGTAGCCATCATCGGTCTGCACAGAAAGTTTCTTTCGCCCGGCTGTTTCAAGCCACTGAGCTGTATCTGCAAGAAGCTTGCTTCTGTTCTCCTGGATATCCGTTGTCTGCACCTGTTCCGAATAACATTTTCTGGTAATATCTTCAAAAGCATTTAACCGATCCATAAAAGAAGGAACCAGGCAGGCGCTGACAAGAAAATAAACCAGTATCACATAGGCAATAAAACAGAACAGGATGATAAAAAGAATGGCTTTTATGACTTTCTTCTTTCGCATGGAAATACCCCTTTTGATAGTTTCCTAAATTTATTTGATATAAAAAACGGATTTGAGATACAGGCTGTTTATTCTATTTTTATTGTATCATATTGAATATCAAAAAAGGGAAGAATATAATGCCAATCCGGTGTTCGGATATTGTATATATTACTTTTCACATGTTAGCCCAAAGTGTCGCCTAAACAAATATAAAATTCTTCGTCAGCCCGCTCTCGCTCCTTTCACAGCATAACAGACACTAAGCTCGACGAGTTGCACAGCAACTCATGACCTCGCTAAGTGCTGATGCTGTTCCAGGGCCTCCTTAAGAATTTTATATCTGTTCAGGCTGATATATTGGCATAGGCGTGAAAAGTAACTTGTATTTATGTCGCAGGTGTTTCCTTTGGCTTATTCATGCTGTATAATATTGTTCGTATTCTATCAGTCCACGAAGGAGAAATACCCATGCATACCATTAATACCAAGGGCCTTTTGTTAAGAATCTTTATTCCCACATCCCTGTTATCTCTGGCATACCTGCTGTTGGGACAGTTTTCTAAGATACCGCATTTGTTATTGTTCTGTATCTTAGGAACTGTTGTTTTGATGCCCATAGAACTGGGCATCATCTTATCTGCCAGCAAGAAGGAATATGGCACTTATTCCCTGAAAAGTGCTTTATGCGGCCAGGAAAAAATGCCTGTCTGGAACGTATTGCTTATGGCGCTGCTGCTCTTTGGCATGGCAGGATTGTTCTCGATATCCATTGCCCCTGTGGAAAACCAGATTTTTGCATCCCTAAGGGCTTTCGTATTGCATCATTTACCGACCGGGTTTGACTGGACAGACATGGAGTATCTGCGCTCCTTCTCCAGACCGACTCTGGTTTTGACCTGTATCTACTATAGTATCTTTAATGTACTGCTGGGGCCTATAACAGAAGAGTTGTTCTTCCGGGGATATCTGACCTCTCATTATGAAAAACAGAACCGGTTTACGCCGATCCTGATCGCCATATTATTTTCCCTGTATCACTTCTGGCTGCCCTTCAACAATGTATTCCGCATAGCAGCCTTTACGCCGGCGGCTTATGTGGCTTATCGGAAAAAGAATCTGTACATAAGTATGTGTTTTCATTGTTTCTGTAATTTATTCTCGGTGATTGGGTTTATACTGGCTATCGCATAAAGGAGGTAACAAAGATGTATGTTTTCCATGTTGTAACAGATAAGCCTATGTATATAGGACAACAGATTGTGTTTGATGAAACACATCATAGCGGCGTATTCAATAGAGTATATGACAAATTGAATATTGTAAACGATATATATAATAATCCCGACAAATATGATGAGGAAAATTTAGAACATCATACTTCCGTCGCATTACGGGAATTGGCATTAGAAGAAGTACGGCAAAAGAAATACCCCCAATATCCGTCAAGAATGAGTTGTCTGTATGTATCCAAGACCTTTGAAGAAGCAGATAACTGGGGAAAATTTTTTGCAGAAATCGGAAGACCAACTTACAACATTGTAAAGCTGAAGATAGAGGGTAACTGCTTTATCGGAGATGCTGCAAAATGCTTTGACGGACGAACCGATAAAAAAGAAAACCTGAGACTTGCAGAGTTGTATTGGAAAAACGAACCGAATACATCCGATGAACCGCCTGTTTCAGAAATGCTCATTGACGGAAATATAACGGTTGTTGAAATCGTAAAAGAAATAAACGCTAATATTCATTAGCCTTGTGCCTGGGGATTATAAATGGCACAATTGGGCGAGGTATATAAAATTACGTTGCTGGAATAGGCAATGGCTATATAGGTAAATTTCAAAATTCAACTGTTATGATATTATGGAGGAAAATCATGTTAGAATTTAAGTATGATACGCAGCTGTTGATTGAGGGTAAAAATCTTGACGAAGATACAATAACCGAATATTTTACAAGTCATTTTAAAGGAGATTGCCTGCTGGCGGTTGGAGATGAAGAATTAATAAAAATTCATTTTCACACAAACGAGCCCTGGAAGGTTCTTGAGTATTGTGCTTCTTTAGGTGATATCTATGACATTATGATTGAAGATATGGAGCGACAATCACGAGGATTAAAGGGGTAGAACCCTGTTTATAAATGGAAACGACATAATAAAGGAAACCAAAATGAATAATCCATGGAACAAAATCAATCTCTCAGATTACGAGAATCATATGAAATTACAATCCGTCATGCAGCTTCAGACCCTGAATGAAATGATGAAAGAACAATTCCATGACTATCCCATACATACTGTCATGATTCTCGGCGTTGCAGGCGGCAATGGCTTAGAACATATTCCTGCCAACATAGGAAAAGTATACGGCGTTGATCTTAACCCCGCGTATCTGGCAGAATGTGAGAGACGCTATGAGAATTTAGCTGGCATACTCGAATGTATCCCTGCGGATTTAACGGGTGAAAACCTCACTCTTCCCCATGCAGATATGATTGTGGCAGATTTATTGATTGAATACATCGGATATCGCTGTTTTCAGAATGTGATCAGAAAAGTCAAGCCATCCTGTATATCGTGCATCATTCAAATAAATACAGACGACGGGTTTGTTTCCGATTCCCCGTACCTCCATGTCTTTGACGGACTGCAAGAGGTACATCATAATATAGAAAAAACAGCCCTGACCACGGCCATGGAACAGAGCGGATACTCTTTGGATACACAAAAAGAACGTCCCCTGCCCAACGGCAAAAAACTTGTCCGGCTTGATTTTACAGACAACTGCCAGCACCTTCCTAAAAAGATAAAATAATAGACAACAGGCAGTCCGCCCCTCATAATAAAGAAAAAACAAGGAGCGTGACTGCATATGAATACAATAGATGAACATATTGAAATATACCTGGAATACTGTAGGTACCGAAAGCGCCTGGATTCCAAAACCCTGAAAGCCTACCGCATCGACCTGAAACAATATGCTTCCTACAATAACACCTCTGCCGACTATTTCTCAAAAGATTCCCTCGACTCCTATCTTACCATCCTACATAAACAGTACAAGCCCAAAACAGTAAAACGCAAAATCGCAAGTCTGAAAGCCTTTTTCCACTATCTCTCCTATCGGGAAATCCTATCTGGAAACCCATTCGATAAACTGGATATACGGTTCCGCGAAGCCAAACTCCTTCCCAAGACAATTCCTTTTCACTCCCTGCAAACCTTTTTAGCAACTCTGTATGCGCAAAAAGACCTGGCCCGGACAGACTATCAAAGACAATGCTGTATTCGGGATATTGCCGTCATTGAGCTCCTCTTTGCCACCGGGATGCGCATTTCAGAACTTTGTTCCCTAAAGCCGCAAAATATTGATCTGGAAAATAACACGGTCCGCATCTACGGCAAAGGCGCTAAAGAGCGAATCCTGCAAGTGGGCAATCCCGATGTCCTGTCTGCCTTAAGGCTGTACTATGAAACATTTCGGGAAGATATCGAGATTTGCGGTTATTTCTTTGTCAACCGGCTGGCACATAAGCTCTCTGACCAATCCGTCCGGTTTATGATCGACCGCTATGCCAAACTGGCTAATCTCGACCAGCATATCACACCCCATATGTTCCGGCACTCTTTTGCCACGCTCCTGTTGGAGCAGGACGTTGATATCCGCTATATTCAGCAGATGCTGGGGCACAGCTCTATCAGCACCACAGAGATTTATACGCATGTGTCAAATGGGAAGCAGAAGGATATTCTGTTCCATCGGCATCCTAGGAATTTGATGGAGGTGAAGTGAATAGAGAGAAATTTCTGATTATCGTGGAAAATTATTTTGCAATCTAATTGGTGTCTTTGAATTATTATCTTAGTTTAATCTAAAGCGGCATTCAATGAAGAATAATACTAGATTATCGG
>DKZA01000043.1:0-2910 GCA_002492525.1 Lachnospiraceae bacterium UBA7086
ACCGTTTTGGTTCGCTATTTGCATATAGCTTTACAACTTTAAAAACTACAGACTGTTGGGTGAAGAGTTTACCTAGGCGCGTACGGTACTTTCACCCGTTAGAGCATGCTCATAGCGCACAAAATAAAGTGCTAAGCCACAGGTTTTAATCTTTAGCTTAGCACCTCTCTTGTCTGTATTTCATCTATACCATAACATCCTTTGTATCTGTCATTGCCGGCCGCCTTGCCGGAACAGCCATTTGAATCGTGTTCAGATCCTCTCCAAGCTGAAACCTTCTAAGTAAATCTATTTTCCGCTCATACCCTTCTCCAACCAGTGTAATTCTATGATCATCCATCTTAGAATCCATCATATACAATTCCTCTATATACGATCTTGCCGGAAGTTTTGTCACATCGAGACAGCTTCGATTCTTTACAAGTTTAAGCATCTTCATTTCATCACTTGCAAAGCTTTCAGTTCTTATGCTTAGCAACTCTCTATCATTCATCGGGACGCTATCCTGAACAAACAGACATTTCCCGCTATCATAAATAGGCGCCGGAGCAATAAATTGCAGGCTGTCGGCATCCCTTAATATGGATACATTATCCAAATGCCTGTCTCTTTGAGATAAAACAAAATCAGTCAGGATCATATAATCCATAAACTGTCTGAGTTTATCCGTATCCATTCCGTGTTCGCCGCAAACATGGACAAAATGTTCATAAGAAGAACTATGATCAGGCTGCCTCTTTGACATAACAACATCATAAGCCGAAATCAATTCCTTTTTTTGTGACGTAAAGAGTTTTGAATAACAGCCATAATCATACTCCCGCCCATGAATCTTAATCAATTTATATTCCGTATAAGCATCAGAGCCCTGCATACTGTGCAGTTTAGATGCAATGACTTCATTAATGCTTTCTGTAGAAAATTGATCACGGTTTCCTTTGAGCACTCCTCTTTCCCCATGTAATATTGTCCAGCTTTTTTCAAGAGTGCCCTGTAAAGAACCGTTCGGTGTATAATGCGGCATTTCATCTTTTATCTCATTTTCATCTGCACTGATTAAGATATCTCCATGAAATTCATTATCAAACAAATTTACGTCTTTCCATGTAAGCCCGGAATCAAGCGGCGATATCCAATAATAATCCGTTAATGACAATCCCAGATTTCTTAACAGGAAATCTTCCGGTCCTAGAAGTCCCTTCTTCGCAAGCATACTTCTTATATGTCCCTGACTGATTGGCACAGATCGTCTTTTCCACCATTGTTTCAGCCAATCATAATTATTCTGATCGTGTAAAGGTGCAAGTTCCGGATTAACCAGGTCCTGATGAAATTTATACACACTCCCATCCTCAAGAAAATCTACAAGTGTTACAATTTCATCCTTTCTCTTTAATACATAAAGCATATGCATCCTCCATCTTAAGATCAAGCAAGTGTTTTTCCATCTCCCACAGGGCTATACTATTGATAAACATTGAAGCCTCCCGCTTTACAGGGCACATCTCATACTGGTATTCTTTATTCTTATATTCAAAACGCAAATAGTACTTCTTATTCTTTTTTTCAACGAAACCGTATACATCATAGCTCTCTGACCGGACAACAATATCATTTTTACATAATTCAAACAGCGCATCCATGGAAATCCCCAGTGTCTTTGCAAGAGAATGTATTATTCCTGCTTTCACATTTGCAATTTCCACCTTGCAATTTACAATATCGTTTAAAGTGCTGTAAGAAATCCCGCTGCTCTTAGAAATACTATATATGGAAATGTTATGTGTATTTAAATATTCTTTCAACATAGTTTTTTCCTTTTTATTTATTATACCGCTGTAGCGGTATAATATGCAAGAAGTATCTATTTTTATCGTTAAAAAACCCCGGTGATTCATCCTCACCGGGGTACTATTCTTTATTTTCGACTGCCTCTGCCCGCATACGTTCCTCACAATACTTTTCAACCAATTCTATAAATTCATCAGCCACCTCAATTTGACGCTCAGATTCTTCTCTGCTGGCAATATAGAAATCATCATAATCGCTTGCATGACGTATCTCTTCCGCCTCACCAATTTTTCTTCCGATTTCTCTTGAAAAAATTCCTGTTTTTACATAATTTTTATTAAAATTTCCAATCGCATCCTTGTGACGTTTAAAAGAATCCCCATTCAAACCATGGACTGCATTTACTGCTTGGAAAATAGCATAATAGGACCGGTTATTAGCACTCTTATACTCTTCAGCCGCCAATAAAATTTTGGCTGCTTTCAAATTATCCCTGGCAGTCTGGATTCGATATAAACACAAATCTTTTCGAGTCCCGATATCTTCTTTAGGCTGCGCCATATAAAATCACTCCTTCTTTATGGATGTTTGCATAGAACGGATAATTTTCAGTCCACTTTATAAAATGTGCTTCACTTTTAGCGATCGGCTTTATATCTAAATCATTATCTAAGTTAAAGTCATATGTCATATAAAAAAGTTTCTGACTGTATGCCTTTAAATCCAACTCTGACAAATCAAGCAATATCATAATGTCCACATCCGAATTCGCTCCAAAGTCGCCCCTGGCATAAGAACCATACAAAATCACCTTCCGCAAATGTGAACCATATATTTTCTTAATTTCAGAAATATACTGTTCTATCAGATCCTGCATCGCCTGTGACATATATCATTCCCCTCTTTTCTTGAGACATCCTTTTCATTATCCTGTTTTCTCTTAAATTATATACAGTTTTTATGGCAAATACAATTAAAATAAAATGCAAACAATAGCAATACTTTCAAAATATCTCTGATATGCTTTACGGTAAACTAATTTGATACAAACAGCAAACACCAAAAACCCCGGTGATTCATCCTCACCGGGGTACATAAGCTGGGCTACAAGGATTCGAA
>DKZA01000043.1:3207-86929 GCA_002492525.1 Lachnospiraceae bacterium UBA7086
GGGCTACAAGGATTCGAACCTTGAAATGACGGAGTCAGAGTCCGTTGCCTTACCGTTTGGCGATAGCCCATCAACAATTAACGATTATAAAGGAAAAGAGCCTGTTTGGCAAGCCCTTTTCCTTATTTTTTTGAAAAATTTTTTCGACGGTTTTCTATGGCTTCTAAATTTCAAACATCAGCTCACCGTAAGTAGGAATCGGCCAGTATTCTTTATCCACGATCATCTCCAGTTCATCTGCCGGCTGACGCAGTTCTTCCATAATAACTTTGACCGTGTCTTTATAGAAAAATGCCTGCTCTTTGGCATCTTCCATGGCAGAAGCTTCTTTCTCCACCTTTTCCAGTTTGTGCAGAGCCGCCTGCATGGCCGTCAGTTTCTCACCCACCACTGTTAAGAGTTCATCCTGGGTAGAAGCGTCTGCACCAGCCATCTTCACGGCATTTACCGTATCCGCCAGTGCCTTGGTATAACGGATAACCGCAGGAACAATCTGTTTGCCGGCCATATCAATCATGGTAAGGGCCTCGATATTAATGGTCTTTGCATAGGTCTCATAGATAATCTCTTCGCGGGACTCAAGTTCCACCCTGGTAAAGATACCAAACTTCTCAAACAATTTTACTGCCTTATCTGTAGTTATCGTACTTGCCGCTTCAATCATGGATTTGATATCCGGAAGCCCTCTTCTGTGAGCCTCTTCTACCCATTCGTCAGAGTAGCCGTTACCATTAAAGATAATCCTCTGGTGTTTGGTCATATATTCCTTGATCAGGTCGTGTATCGCCAGTTCTTTATCCTCGGCTTTCTCCAGGATATCGGCCGCTTCGCAGAAAGCTTCCGCCACAATGGCATTAAGTGTAGTATTAGGGCTTGCAATGGAATCCGCGGAGCCCACCATACGGAATTCAAACTTATTGCCGGTGAAGGCAAACGGGGACGTCCTGTTACGATCCGTAGCGTCTTTCTGGAAATCGGGCAGGGTCTTAACGCCTGTTAAGAGGATACCACCCTCCTTGACAGAGGTTGCCTCTCCCGTCTCAATCAGCTGTCTCACCACATCTTCCAACTGCTCGCCTAAAAAGATAGATATGATTGCCGGAGGTGCCTCGTTAGCCCCCAGTCTGTGATCATTACCCACATCGGAAGCGGACTGCCTTAAAAGATCTGCATGAGTATCCACAGCCTTCATGATACATGCCAGCACCAGAAGGAATTGCACATTCTCATTGGGCGTATCGCCGGGATCCAAAAGGTTCACCCCGTTATCTGTGGTAATCGACCAGTTATTATGCTTACCGGAACCATTCACGCCCGCATAGGGTTTCTCATGCAGCAGGCATCTCATATTATGGTGTACTGCAACCCGCTTCATGGTCTCCATCACAATCTGGTTGTGGTCTACCGCAATATTGGCGGTCTCATAAATGGGTGCCAGTTCGTGCTGTGCGGGAGCCACTTCGTTATGCTGTGTCTTGGCTGTGACGCCTAATTTCCACAGTTCTTCGTTCAGGTCTTTCATATAAGCGCCTACACGCTCTCTGATAACCCCGAAGTAATGATCCTCCATCTCCTGTCCCTTGGGTGCCGGTGCTCCGAACAGCGTACGGCCCGCAAACATCAGGTCGGTCCTCTTCATATATAAATCTTTATCTACCAGGAAATATTCCTGCTCCGGCCCTACGGATGCAACCACCTTGGTGGCTCCTGTATTGCCAAACAGCCGTACAATCCGCAGAGCCTGATCGCTTAACGCCTCCATGGAACGTAAGAGCGGTGTCTTCTTATCCAGCGCCTCCCCTGTATATGAGCAGAACGCCGTGGGAATACAAAGAATCTTACCGCAGCCGGACTCTTTGATGAAAGCCGGGGACGTGATATCCCATGCCGTATAACCTCTCGCCTCGAAGGTAGCCCGCAATCCCCCTGACGGGAAAGATGAAGCATCCGGTTCTCCTTTAATCAGCTCTTTACCGGAGAAATCCGTCATCATCTTGCCTGTCTCATCGGGATGTGCCACGAAAGCATCATGTTTCTCCGCCGTGATTCCGGTCAAGGGCTGGAACCAATGGGTATAATGGGTAGCTCCCTTTTCCACGGCCCAGTCTTTCATCGCTTTCGCAACCACGTTAGCGGTATCCATAGACAACTCACCGCCGCGATTCATCACATTAACGACTTCTTTGTACACATTCTTCGGCAAACGTTCTTTCATCTTGCCAAGCGTAAACACATCCTGCCCGAAAATCTCTTCCACATTAAATACTTCGCTCATTTTTTCTCCTCCTCGATAAAAAAATGTTCCAAAAATAAACCTTTTTGGAACATCATTGTTCTGGATACCTGTATACAACCTTTTCTATAAAGATACTCTATAATTTTTTTAATTGCAATACCTAATTTGTATTTTCGTCTATTTTATATAAAAATAAATAACTTTCATCAATCTGTTGTCTAAATTACACAATCCTATCTTCCCATGGTATTCTCCGGCTCATAGGTACAAAACCACACGCTGTCCACAATCTTGCGCGTCTGGTTATTATAAACGATGACGTTCAGTCCGCTCTGGTTCTTGGAGAACTCTTCTCCCCCAATCTGCACAGAAGCTAATCCATTGCCCTCTTCATCCCTGGTACTGAACGCATACAGAGGCATATATCCGCCCTGGATTGCTCCCCGATACTCCACCGTCCCAAAAGATACTTCTTCCATCAATACCTTACCGTCAGAAATCACCGCCAGATAATTACACCCCTCCTGTCCGGCCAACTCCGCGGACAGACCAAGCTGTCTTAGAATAGCCAGAGTAGATTCTCTCAGCGCCCCGGTAAATTCATCTTTAGAAGCAAAGATAACCGCATACTCCTTATGATCAAGCGCCGACAGATAGGTATCAATATCCCCGGTATGGTCCAGGCTGCACTGATCCATGATAAAGTCATAGTCTTCTCTGCTTTCTTCCCACTGGCGCTGCGTTTTAGGCTCGATACCGAACTGTTTGCTTAGTACCGCACCCATATAATCGGTCACCTTCACTGCGCCCCATATATTCGGGTGTCCATCGTCACAATTATCCACCGCAATCTGATAGCCCATCTCCTGATAAACGCCCTGCTCATTAAAGCTGATAAAAGTAAGGCCCTTTTCGTCCGCATAGGCCTGTACGGCATTACACTTGGTAAGGTCTGCCGCCATAGCCGGAGTAATCGTCAGAATCAGCGTAATATCGTTTTCCCTGCACAGATCATTTATCTTATCCAGATACTCTAACATCAGGGGCGCCATTTCAGCCCGCTCGTCGGTCTCGCTGGTATCATGGGGCACAAAATTCTCCCCCGCTTCCCCCAGATAAAAATACAGGGGTGCGAATCCCTTCAACCCGGATTTGCCTGCCATCTCTTTATATCGGTAATCATTCCTGTCTAAATTCTCCCATCTGGTATGATAGCGCACGTTGGGAAAATAATAGCTCCACACATCCTGTTTCTCATCCACCGCACATATCGTCTTAACCGCCTCCGCCTTAACAGGAGACCATTTCATGAAGTCAAGCGCCTTTCTCGTATAGCTCTCCTCTGTATTCAGAGGCTCATCTACCATATAAGGAAAGCAGAAATAACACTCCAGAACAACGGCCTTGGGAGACTGATAACGAAGCGCCTCTTTCAACCAATAATAGGAAGTCACCATCCCCTGCTGCTCACAGCCCAGGTTATAACTGGTGATACCGTACTGGTTGTACAGCTCCTGCGGCACAAAGGAGGTAACCCCATGACTGCTTCCTAAGAAAAGCACATCCGCCGTATTTTTCTCCAGATCATAGAATCCGGCATAAGTGGTGGTCGTAGGCCAGTCAATATCCGTAAAAAATTTAGGCGTGATCAATCTGGTATACACATAGAAACAAATCATAAATACTGCAAAAAAACCTGTCGCTCTGAAAGCAAATCTTTTATTCTTCTTCATAGCCTAAAATCCCCCGTATATAAATGCCTGCGAGTCATACCCCATACCATAGGCTCCGTAAGTCATGATTCCAAAGATGACCACCAGATAAAACGCCCATCTGATATAGAGAGGCTGTCTGAAGATCACCTCCGAAAAAACCACTCCTCTTTCCTGTTTCACGCTGACCAGCAGAAGAATCAGAATGGAAACGATCAAAACCACCCACTCCTTCCAGTCAAGCCCCAGAGACAACAGCGCATCATTGGTAAAAATCCATACATTCCTGACGCGGAACATACTGCTTATCATCTGTATGCCTGTCCGCAGGTTCTCAGCCCGGAAAATAATCCATGCCACCATCACACACAGAAAAGTCCATGTTCTGCGTATCCATATCATTATTTCCGAATCCTCTTCCAGCCTTAAGAATTCGACCGCCCTGTGCTGTATACCCTCCGTCAGCTGGCCCATAATCTGATAAGCTGCATGTAATAACCCCCAGACCACAAACCGCAGTCCTGCACCATGCCAGATGCCGCTGACTACGAATGTCAGAATCAGATTGATAAAAGTTCTGATCCGTCCTTTGCGGCTGCCGCCCAGCGGAATATACACATAATCTTTGAGCCATTCGCTCAAGGATATATGCCACCTATGCCAGAAATCTTTGACAGAAACTGCCAGATAGGGATGATGAAAATTATCCGCCAGCTGAATCCCAAACAGATTGGCCACCCCTTTGGAGATGGAAATGCACGCTGCAAAATCCGCATATAATTGTATGCTGTATAAAACACCGGCAACCAGAACATAACAGCCGATATACTGATGGGGAAGGTCAAATATCTCATCCACCACCACCGCTGCCCTGTCCGCAATCATCAGTTTCAGAAAAAAGCCCCACAACATCCTGTAAAATCCCGTCACTACTGTTTTTTCGCAGAACAAATGTCCGGTATAAAGCTGTCCGGCAAGTTTATCATAACGCGGTATGGGACCCTGCACGATCTGCGGAAAAAACATCACAAACAGAGCGAACCTGGCAGGATTCCTCTGCGCCTCAATCCTGCCCTTATAAATATCAGCCAGATAGGAAATTATCTGCAGCGTATAGAAGGAAATGCCCAACGGCACAATCCATGAGACGGCATCTTTATGCAATAAGATTTCCAGAACATAATTACCGTTTTTGCAGGAAAACCACGGAAGAATCACCAACGCCACCGCAGCTGCAAGTATGCTTCTTTTGGGTGTCTTCTGAAGCAGCAGCCCGGCACCATAAGCGATGGCGATGGTGACCAGAATCACTGCCATCCCGGCTCCCGTATCAAGAGCCTTCCAGTAGAAGAATATACTCCCGCCCAACAGCGCAAGCCATCTGTTCTTTGGGGGAAGAACATAATATAGCAGTAGTACAGCCAAAACAAATATATAAAATTCAATAGCCATGTAGGTCATATCGTTTCTTCCAATCTGTTATTTCTCTTCTGTATCTTATTTTTCTTTTCTATTTCTGTACTTTACTGCGCAGGATATCATACACTGCCGGCATCTGACTCAATTTCACATCAATCACCTGTTTAGAGTGGGGGCAAGACTCTACCGGCTGTCCTTGTTCATCGTACATGGCAAGCACTTTGACTGGAACATTGGTGCCGTCCGGCTTCATGATTTCAATATCGTCTCCCACGCTGAACTTATTACGCTGTTCGATACGGGCACAGGCACATGGCTCCTTATCCACAGACGGTCTGCCGTCTGCTTCCGGCACAGGCACCAGGCTTCCGACAATGCCCAAATAAGTATATTCATTGACATAGGTACTATTATCATAAATCTGGGTATTTTCATCTGTCCTGCCAAAATAAAACCCCGTAGTGAACTGTCGATAGGTACACTTGGCAATTTCCGCCAGATACCAGTCCATGTTGGCCAGATACTGCTCTTTTGATGCAAGGCAGTCATCGATTGCCCGCCGGTAAGTACGCGCTACAGTCGCCACATAAAGCGCTGTCTTCATTCTTCCTTCAATCTTAAAGCTGTCGATGCCCGCATCAATCAGCTCCGGAATATGTTCGATCATACACAGGTCTTTAGAATTAAAAATATAAGTACCCCGTTCATTCTCATAAACGGGCAGGTACTCTCCCGGCCTTGTCTCCTCCACCACCGCATACTTCCAACGGCAGGGATGGGTACAGGCTCCACGGTTAGCGTCCCGGCCTGTAAAATAATGACTCAGAAGACATCTCCCTGAATAGGAAATACACATGGCCCCATGGATAAAGCTCTCCATTTCCATCTCCTCCGGAATCTGCGCTCTGATTTCCTTCAATTCCTGCAAAGATAATTCCCTGGCAGAGACAACACGCTTTGCCCCCTGATTATACCAGAACCTGTAGGTCATATAGTTGGTATTATTTGCCTGGGTAGAGATATGAATATCTACCTCGGGACAGATTTCCCTCGCCAGCATAAACATCCCCGGATCCGCAATGATAAGCGCATCAGGAGCAAGCTCTTTTAATTCCTGAAAATATGCCCTTGCACCTTCCAGGTCATAGTTATGGGCCAGAATATTCGCCGTCACATGCACCCGCACGCCTCGTTCATGGGCAAACGCAATACCCTGTGCCATTTCTTCCATGGTAAAATTCTTGGCTTTGGCCCGCAGCCCAAAAGCCTCTCCGCCGATATAAACCGCATCCGCCCCGAAAACAACTGCCGTCTTTAACACCTCAAGACTGCTGGCCGGAACCAACAATTCTGGTCTCTTCCTCATGATAAACCTCTCTCAAAACCTTGTCCTCACTTTTTGACACTTACTGTCACACCATCCCCCACCGGCAGTATCACCGATTCTAACTGTTCATGATGTTTTACCTCATACAGATACTCCCGCATCCTGCTATGTATCGTCCTGTTTCTTCTTGTCACCGCGAAACGGGACTCTATCACTTCCCCATCCTGCAATACATTATCAGAAAGCAAAATGCCGCCCTTTCCAAGCAGTCTCACCACATCCGGCAGAAAGTTGATATACTGCCCCTTGGCCGCATCCATAAAGATAAGATCATAGCTTCCCGTAAGATCTTTCAAGATATCCGCCGCGTCACCGCAAAGCAGTGTGATCTCCCCCTCCCTGCCGGCACGTCTGAAATTCTCTCTGGCAATGGGAATCCGTTTCTCATAGTTTTCTATGGTCGTAATCCGACACCCCTCCGGTGCATACTCGCTCATCAATAACGCAGAAAAACCAATGGCACAGCCGACTTCTAAAATAGACATCGGCTTACGCACCGCAAGCAGGAACTTGATAAGCCCCTGGGTCTGCGTGCGTATGATGGGCACATTGGTTTCTTTTGCTTCACGTTCTATCTGATCTAAGAAAGGCGTATTGCCGGGTTCAAGCGAATCAATAAATGCGCTCATGCGCTCGTCTGTTATCATGGCATATGCCCTCCTGCTGTGCTATATCTTCCGGCTACTCATCTCCATTCTCTCCGGAACCGTCTTCTCCCTGCGTCTCTTCCTCTGCATCGCCTTCCTGTTCTCCGTTCGCTTCGGACATCTGCTCATTACTGATACCGGTAATTTCTTCAATGCTGGGAACACCGGTTTCTGAAAGATCTTCCGTTTCTTCCGGAACAGTGGACATCACGGAAAGCATTTCCTCACTGGTCATAGAAGTATTCAGATCATAAATGCCCGGCTGTATCTTATCATGGCTCTCTGACACCAATTCCTGAATCACAAACAAATTGGCATCCCGAATCAGCCCTTTGTCCTGAAGCATCTGCCCAATCTCTTTGACAGAGGCTGTCTCCTCCACATAAATACTGATGGTCCTGCCCTCACCCACTGTCATCGGTTCTTCCGCAAACACCCGGTATCCATAATCATAGGCTTTCGTTGCTGTCCTAAAGATAAACATGACGATCAAAACAAATGCCACTATTTTAATAATAAGCTCCACGGTGCCCCCGATAATCGCTCCTATTTTCATACAAACCTCCAGATAAATCAAAGTTCAAAATCTATGGCCTGCGCAAGCAGCAGATCTATCTCCTGCATTAGACGGCAGAAAGACAGTTCCGCTCTTAAGAAATCATCTACCAAAGGATTTTCCCTGAACTTCTCATACTCCCTTTCAAAAGCATCCATGCGGTCAAATAAGTCCTCCCCATCGGTCTCGTTCTGGAGTTCAAAGTTACGCTGCCGAAATTCATTTACTTTGTCATACAACTCCGGCTGCTTTTTAATCCTCTCTCTCTGATGCAGATACTCCTTATAAGTATCGGATGCCATAATCTTATCTGCAAACTGCTTGATAGCCTCTTTCATCTCGCTGTCTGACATGCTGGTCCCTCCTTAAAGTACGTTTCCCCAATTAGGTCTTATCTATACTTCCATGATAATTGGCAATATCATTGGCCGTCTCTTTGTCTTCTTCCAGACAAAATCGCTTAACACGTCCTTGATTGTACCCTTAAGTTTACCCCAATCTGTCTTGCCTCTATCCAGGCAATCCTGCACCGCTTCATCCACCAACAACCTTGCCTCATCCAAAAGCTCATCGGACTCTCTCACATAAACAAATCCCCTGGAAACAATATCCGGGCCGGACACCAGCTGATCGCTGTGAGAATCTAACGCCAGCACCACGATCAGAATTCCGTCTTCCGCCAGATGCTGTCTGTCACGCAGCACTACATTCCCCACATCACCGACTCCAAGACCGTCTACCAGAATAGCTCCTACCGGTACCTTACCTGTCACCTCGGCCTTCTTATCGTCCATCTCCAGCACATCACCGGACTGCAGCATAAAGATATTCTCCTTTGCGATTCCTAACTGTGCCGCGATCTTAGCCTGCGCCTTTCTGTGTTTGTATTCTCCATGAACAGGAATGGCATATCTGGGCTTCACCAGAGAATAAATCAGCTTAATCTCCTCCTGACAGGCATGCCCCGATACATGCACATCCTGGAAAATCACATCCGCACCCTTCATTTGCAGCTCATTGATAACATTGGTCACAGCCTTCTCATTTCCCGGTATGGGGTGTGATGAAAAGATAACCGTATCTCCCGGCATAATGGATATTTTCTTATGATTATTGCCCGCCATACGGGAAAGCGCCGCCATACTCTCTCCCTGGCTTCCGGTGGTAATGATAACTGTCTTCTCGGGAGGATAATTCTTTAACTCCTCCACATCTATCAGGGTTCGATCCGGTATCTGCAAATAACCCAGCTTAGAGGCAGTGTCTATGATATTGACCATACTTCTGCCTTCCACCACTACCTTACGGTCAAACTTATCCGCCGTATTAATAATCTGTCGTACTCTGTCTACATTAGACGCAAAAGTAGCTATCAGAATACGGGTATCCTTATGCTCTAAGAAAAGAGAATCAAAAGTCTGTCCAACCGTCTTCTCGGAGGGCGTAAATCCAAGCCGTTCTGCATTGGTAGAATCACACATCAATGCAAGCACGCCCTTCCTGCCAATCTCCGCAAACCTCTGCAGATCAATAGCATCTCCAAACACCGGCGTATAATCCACCTTAAAATCTCCCGTATGCACCACCACGCCTGCCGGTGAATAAATCGCAAGCGCCGCCGCATCCACAATACTGTGATTGGTCTTGATAAATTCAATCCTGAACTGTCCTAAATTGACAGATTGTCCAAACTTTACCACCTTCCGCTTGGTGGTTCCCATGAGTTCATGTTCCGTAAGCTTGTTCTCTATGATTCCCATGGTCAGTTTCGTAGCATAAATAGGAACATTTAACTCTTTTAACACGTAAGGCAATGCCCCGATGTGATCCTCATGCCCATGCGTGATAATAAAACCTTTCACCTTATCCGAATTATCTTTTAAGTACGTAATATCAGGGATTACCAGATCTATTCCCAACATCTCATCTTCTGGAAACGACAGACCGCAATCCACCACAATAATGCTATCCTCATATTCAAAGGCAGTAATATTAAGCCCAATCTGCTCCAACCCGCCTAATGGGATAACTTTCAGCCTGCTGGCTGATCTTCCATCTTCACTTTTCTTCAAAAAATCTTCCCTCCATCAAACATTATAATAGTTCTACGTCGTCCAGCATATTTTCAAATACAGCTGCCACTGCATTTAATTCTTCATCGTCCGTTACGATTTCATATACTGCATTTTCCTCATCTGCCGAAGAAGTATCGCGCATGATAAGCGCCTCGCCGTCCTCTTCCTCGGAATCTGTCACCAGAAGGTAATCCACACCGCCAAGCCTAGTCTGCTCCAGCACATAAAATGCAACAGGCTCCTCTCCCTCCGGCATAAAAATAATTTTCTCCACGTTACTTATTCTCCTTATTGGCAAGATAGTCCAGATATCCTTGCAGAATAAACACCGCTGCAATCTTATCCACGTAGTCTTTGCGGTGTTCCCTGCGGATGCCTGCTTCCATCATCGCTCTGTCCGCCGCCACCGTAGTGAGGCGTTCATCCCACATCACCACCGGAAGACCGGTTCTTCTTTCCAACTTGTCCTGAAATTCCAAAGACAGGGCGGCCCTTTCACCCAGCGTATCGTTCATATTCTTGGGAAATCCCAGTACAATCCTGGTAACCTCGTACTCCACGATCAGTTCCTCGATACGGGCAAGGGTCTGCCGCAGTTTATTCTCATCTTTTCTTCTGATGATCTCAATCCCCTGCGCCGTAACCAGCAGTGGATCGCTGATGGCCACTCCTACCGTTTTGGAACCGAAATCCAATCCCATGATTCTCATTTGCCGCTATCTCTTCCTGTATAGATTGCACATTTCGCTCAATCTACTGTCCTTTTACAATAGAATTCTTGATGTATTCTACCAGCATTTCCTCTACCAGTTCATCACGCTCGACTTTCATGATCAGACTGCGGGCGCTCTTATGACTCGTAATATATGTGGGATCACCGGACATAATATATCCCACAATCTGGTTAACCGGATTGTATCCCTTCTCTGTCAGTGCTTCATACACCGTAGACAGCACCAGCTTCACTCCTGTCTCCGGTTCGGTCTCTACCGTAAAAAATTGTGTATTCTCTAAATCCTGCATCGTTTCACGCCCTTATCTATTGTCTCGATTTGGTTTTATCCCTATTATTACCATAATACTCTATCGTCACACAAAATTCAATCACAAAGTCTGACTCTGCCTGAAAACGGCTTAGACATACTCTCCTGACATTTTACGGAAAATCATTCAAACAGCATGATATCCTCTTCCAAAAAACCGGTGATTCTTCCGCAGACAATAGTATTATGCAAATCCTCTCCATCCTGTGTATGCTTTGCCGCCCGGATATACTGCATAGCATGTCCTATCCAATAGTCCTGTCCGTCTATCACTTGCTTTTCTTCCCATAAAACTTCCACTTCCCTGCCCACAAAACCGGCCCGGTACGCATGGGACATCCGCCGTCCCTCCTCCATAAGAATGGCACTGCGCCTGCCCTTCTCAGCCTCCGTAAGCTGTCCCTCCATCAAAGCCGCCCGGGTACCCTTTCGCTTTGAGTACTTAAAAATATGCATCTCAAAAAAACGTACCCGCCGAAGAAATTCTTCTGTCTCCTCGAATTCTTCTTGCGTCTCTCCCGGAAATCCTACAATTACATCCGTGGTGATCGCCGGGTCTTCATAGTATCGTCTCAGACATGCCACCGCCTGAAAATATGCTTCGCGGTCGTAATGTCTGTTCATCCTGCGAAGAACGGCATCGCTGCCGCTTTGCAGGGAAAGATGAAAATGCGGACAGACTTTAGGCATTTTGCTGATTTCCCTCGCAAACTCCTCCGTCACAATACGCGGCTCCAAAGAGCCCAGCCTGATCCTGCTTATTCCTTCTATCTCATGCAGTTTATATAACAAAGGCACCAGCTCGCAGCTGCCCCTGTCTGTTCCGTAAGAACTGATGTGTATGCCGGTCAATACAATCTCTTTATATCCCTCCCCGGCAATTCCTCGCACTTCTTTCAGGATATCTTCCTCTCTGCGGCTCCTGACGCGCCCTCTGGCATAAGGAATAATACAGTAAGAGCAGAACTGATTGCAGCCGTCCTGAATTTTAATATAGGCCCGGGTATGTTCCGCTGTTTTCTGTAGTCTCATTTCTTCATAATCACATGCCTGATTGATATCGATTACATCACAGACCGCTTTTCCCGTATCTTCCCGTTTTGCCAGGTAGTTCTCCAGAATCTCAATCAGGTCTCTCTTACGGTTATTGCCGATGGCAAGATCCACCGTACCGTCCTTTACAATGATCTCTTTTCCCGTCTGTACATAACAGCCCACGGCTACCACCACGGCATGCGGATTTATTTTCCGCGCGCGATGAAGCATCTGCCGGCTTTTTCTATCAGCAATATTAGTCACAGTACAGGTATTTACAATATAAATATCCGCCGGCTCATCAAATGATACAATTCTATAGCCCTTTTCTTGTAACATTTGTTGCATAACATCTAACTCGTAACTGTTCACCTTACATCCCAAATTATGTAATGCTACACTTTTCATAGTAATCCCCGTGTTTTTTGTGTTGTTTTAGCATTGACTTTTATACCCGCAACATTTAGTATTATAGCAGAAAGCATAAAAGTAAAGGAGGTAATTTCCAAATGAAAACAATACAGATTTCACTCAATTCTATTGATAAGGTTAAATCATTTGTAAACGATATCACAAAATTTGATTATGACTTCGATTTAGTATCCGGCCGATATGTAATCGATGCCAAATCCATCATGGGTATCTTTAGTTTGGATTTATCCAAACCCATTGACCTCAATATCCATGCCGAAGATGGAACTGATGAAGTTATGGAAGTTCTGAAACCCTACATCATGTAATCGCTCTTTGCGAGAGAAAAAGGGAGAATCACTTGCACTGTGTAAGTGGTTCTTTTTTGTTGGCAGTCTCATCACCAGACTGCCTCTATATCGCCACCTCTAACGGACAATAATCAGTTCCTCCTCCGTAACCGCTTTCTCCACCAGCTCCTCTATTTTCTCCTGCAGATTCTGCTCGTGCTTTCTGATGATGTTTAGATTCGGCTTTGTAACCGGATGTTTCGCCACAAAAATAGTACAGCAGTCCTCATAGGGAAGAATAGACGTCTCATAGGTATCAATCTTTTCAGAAATCTCCACAATCTCCATCTTATCAAAACCGATCAAAGGTCTGTACACCGGCATGGTACAGACTTCATTGGTAGCCGCCAGGCTGTGCATGGTCTGGGATGCCACCTGACCGATGCTCTCTCCGGTAATCAGACCCAGACACTCGGTCTGTCTGGCAATGTGTTCCGCAATACGCATCATATAACGGCGCATAATGATCGTCAGTTCATCGTGGGGACATTTATCATAGATATAAAGCTGAATATCTGTAAAGTTGATAACATGCAGATAAACAGGCCCCGCATAGGCTGAGACTTTGCGGGCCAGATCCACCACCTTCTGCTTTGCGCGCTCGCTGGTATAAGGCGGCGCATGAAAATACACCGCATCAATCTTGACCCCGCGCTTTGCGATCATCCAGCCAGCCACCGGGGAATCAATACCGCCCGAGAGCAAAAGCATCGCCTTGCCGCCCGTACCCACAGGCATACCGCCCGGCCCGGGTATGATTTCCGAATAAAGATAAATCATATCCCTGATTTCCACGTTGAGAAGAATATCCGGCTTGTGTACATCCACACTCATCTCCGGATACGCATCCAGCACAATACCGCCCAATTCCCTGTTGATCTCCATAGAATCAAGAGGATAGTTCTTGCGCGCCCGTCTGGCCGCCACTTTAAACGTCTTATGCTTGTCCGGATACACTTCATCTATATAACAGATTACGGCCTCTCCCAGCTTCTCAAAACCCTCATCCTGCACATGCACCACCGGACAGATTCCGGAAATTCCGAACACTTTCTGCAGGTTCTCCACCGTTTCATCGTAATCAAATTCTGTGAGTGCATCCACGTAAATACGTCCGTCCGTTCTGCGCACGGCAAATTCTCCCTCCGACTTCCTGAGGGCATACTTAATCTGTTTGACCAAGGCTTCTTCAAACAGATAACGGTTTTTCCCCTTTACACCGATCTCGGCGTACTTAATCAAAAATGACTTGTACATACTATTCCTCCATGTCAGAGCAGTTTACTGCAATCTGTCTCCCATCCGTCATTGTATTGTTCTCTCATGGCGGCACGGATAGATTTCTCACTGCCGCCCCGCCATTTGAATCTATTACCATTATAAAATTCTGTGTGATTCGGACGATTTCTTTATCGTCTCATATATTTTCTCAGCATGGGCACCATCTCGCATAAAGTCTGCACCGTATATTCAATCTCCTCCTTGGTAGTAAATACAGAAAGGCTGAAACGGATTGTAGACTCCAACAGTTCCTTCTCCACACCAATGGCCTTTAACGTGGCAGAAGGCTGCGGTTTATGGGCAGCGCAGGCACTTCCTGCGGACACATAAATGCCCCGTTCTTCCAACGCATGCAAAAGCACTTCGCTGCGGACGCCCGGTACGGAAAGACTCACAATATGCGCGGTCCCTTCCCTGCCCGGACAGCCATTGACTTTTATTCCTTCTATCCGGCTGGCCCCGCTTATCAGCATCTCCCGCAGTCCATACATTTTCTCCATATCACGATCCAGATCCTGATATACCATTTCCGCCGCCATGGCCATTCCGGCAATCCCGGCCACATTCTCTGTGCCGGAACGCATCCCCTTCTGCTGGCCGCCGCCGTACATGATCGGATTTACTTTAGCGCCCTCTCTCACATAAAGAAAACCAATGCCTTTCGGCCCATGAATCTTATGGGCGCTGACCGATAACATATCAATCTGCATTTTTTTCGGATAAATACGGAATTTACCAAAACCTTGTACCGCATCCACATGAAACAGCGTCTGCGGATTGCATCTCTTAATCAGCGCCCCTGCCTCTGCAATGGGCTGTATGCTGCCTATCTCATTGTTCGTGTGCATAATCGACACCAGAATGGTATCCTGTCTGATGGCGCGCTCCAGATCCTGAAGCCGTATCCTGCCTTCTTTGTCTACCGGAAGATAAGTCACCTCAAACCCCTGGTTTTGCAGATATGCCATAGGCTGTAAGACAGCCGGATGTTCAATCCGTGTTGTAATAAGATGACGGCCTCTCCTGTGGTTCGCCATCGCCGTACCGATCAGTGCAATATTATCAGATTCCGTTCCCCCTGAGGTGAACAGTATCTCCTTTTCGCTCACTTTTAAGATTTTTGCAAGTGTCTCTCTGGCATCTCTTACGTACTGTTCTGCTTCCACGCCTTTATGGTGCATACTGGAAGGGTTGCCGTAATGTTCACACAGGATCTTGTGCGTCAACTGCGCAACCTCGTCAAAGCATCTGGTCGTCGCAGAATTATCCAAATACACTTCCATTTTAGCCGTTCCTTTCTCTCAGATTTCATATTCTACGGAAGTTTTGTCACAGACAAAAATTTAGGAATATTCTTCTCTTCATACTTATATACTATACTATGTGCTTTTTTAAAGAAGGTCACTTACAGCTCCTATTCCTCCAGATGATACATCAGCCAGGACAGAACCGTAAGTCCTGCCGTCTCTGTCCTGAGAATCCTTTTGCCCAGTGTAACAGGCTCTATTCCGGCCGCCAATGCCGTCTGAATCTCGCCCTCCTCAAAGCCGCCCTCGGGCCCGATAAAGACCGCTATACGCTGTCCGGGCCTTACCGCCTCTATCAAAGACCTGGTATGAGACATGTCCTCTGCCAGTTCATAGGGAATCAATCGGACATCCATATCTTTGGCAGTCTCCACCGCCTCCTGAAAGGTGACCGGTGTATGCACCAGCGGTATCACACCCCGTCTGCTCTGTTTGGCCGCAGCCTCACTGATCCCCTGCCATCGATTCACCTTGTTGGCTGCCTTTTTCTCATCCAGCTTTACCACACAACGTTTCGCCGCCACCGGAATAATCTCATGAACGCCCAGTTCCACAGCCTTCTGTACAATAAGTTCCATCTTGTCCGCCTTAGGGAGCGCTTGAAAAAGATAAATTTCCGCAGGAAGTTCCACGCCTTCCTCCTTGACAAAGCGGAGGGTACAGACGACTGTATCCTCCGCAAATTCTTCTATTCCACATCGATATTCTCTGCCATCCATCCCGTTGCTTACAGAAATCTCTTCACCGGGTTTCATGCGCAGAACGTTTTTGATATGGTTTACATCACTTCCGGTAATGATAATCCTCTTACCCTGTATTTGTGATGGTTCTACAAAAAACTGATACATGGTTTTACTCCTACAGTCTGATCCGCATATTTACTACATCAGCCTGGTTCCTGACTCTTTTTGCTTCTCCTGCGCCTTATTGTCTGAATCAACCTGCCAAGCAGTATAAAAACGATTACACCTAACAAGGCGCCTGAACTGTCTATCAGCACGTCGCTGATCCGTCCCGACCTTCCGGCCACAAACAATTGATGAAATTCATCGCTGGCAGCGTATACAGCAGTCGTCAGAAACGCTGCCGCACTCCTGCGAAAAAGCGCCATCTCCCACAGACCAAGCCAGACAAACAACAAGATCGACAGAATGGCAAACTCTGTCATATGCGCCCCTTTTCTCACAAAATATTCAATGGTATTGGCAATTTCCCGCATCTGTTCCTCATCCAGATTCCAATGGAAGAAATGTCCTGTAGAACTGACCATACGGTAACTCAAACTCTCACTGACAGCGCTGGACTCCTCTTTGGTCTGTGCCGAAAAAGCAAAAATAACGCACATCCAGACAAGCGCCAGAATTCCCGCCAGACATCTTAATAATTTCATGGTTGTTTTTTCTGTCGTTTTTTTCATATTTTCCCTATTCCACGATACATCAAAGGCTACCCCTTCTACCCCTTACGTGCCGTCACTGACACCCACTCTCCCTGATAAGTCACTTCGATCACGGTAAGCCCTGCCGCTTCTATGGCTTCCCGTACTGTCTGCTCCTTGGTATCAATAATACCGGAAGTGATATAGATGCCGCCCTCTTTCAGCTGATGCACAATAACCGGTGTAAGCGGCACCAGTACGTCAGCCAGGATATTCGCCACCACAATATCATAACATGCATAACCGACCTTGTCCTGCACTTCTTTGTCCGTAATGATATTGCCAATGGTCATCCAGAACTTCTCTGCCGGAATCTCATTCGCCTCCATGTTCTGCGCCACAGCCTCCACTGCACAAGGATCCAGGTCTGTTCCCACCGCATGTCTGGCTCCATACATCAACGCAAGGATCGCCAGAATACCGCTGCCTGTCCCCACATCCAGAAGTTCTGTATCTTTGGTCAGGAATTTCTTCATCTGGCGGATACAAAGCTGCGTGGTTTCGTGCATCCCTGTTCCGAACGCCGTACCCGGATCGATATGTAAAATCTTCTTGCCTTTATCCTCTTCTTTGACTTCTTCCCAGGACGGAATTACCAAAAGATCGTCAATATAGAACTGGTGAAAGTACTGTTTCCAGTTATTGATCCAGTCGATGTCCTCTGTCTTAGTCACCAAAATAGTGCCTTCGCCGATATCCATAAACAGACGCAGACCCTCAAGTTCCTCTTCTATCTGTGCCACAATGGCATCACGGGTCGTGGACGTTCCATTCAGTTCCAGACTGCCATCCTCTTTCTCCTCCACAAAGAAACTCAGATAAGCAATTCCGTCATCCTCCGGTCCCTCCGGCAGAATGTCCACAAACATCTGCTCTTTTTCCAAAGCGGTAAGCGGCACCTTATCTTCAATCTGTGCGCCCTCTAACCCGATATCGTAGAGAGTACTGATGATCACATCCTCCGCCTCTACGATTGTTTTAATCCTGAATTTCATCCATTTCATGAAAGCACCCTTTTCTCTTTATGCCGGCTTCTTTCTATCGTCCGCTGATCTGCAGAAGTTTCTCCTTAAGCTCATTCTCCATGGCCTTCATCTCTGCCTCTGCGGCCCTTCTCTTCTCCCGTCCTTCCGACTGAATCTTCATCACCTCATCCAGCGTGGAAATCAGACTGGCATTGGTATTCTTTAATGTCTCCATATCAATAATACCGCGCTCGGATTCTTTCGCGCTCTCCACCGTTGCGATTTTAAGCACCTCGGCATTTTTCTTGAGAAGTTCATTGGTCATATCCGACACTTCCCGCTGTGCCTGAGCCGCCTGTTTAGCATGATTCACCCCAAGCGCCAGCACCATCTGACTTTTCCACAGCGGAATGGTATTGACGATTGTGGACTGTATCTTTTCCACCATCATGGTGTCGCTGCTCTGTACCAGCCTGATCTGAGGCGCTGTCTGAATAGATACCATCCGCGTCAGTTCCAGATCATGCAGCTTCTTCTCGAATCTGTCACACAAGGCCTCCAGATCCCTGGCTGCCTGCGCGTCCTCTGCGAGGCCGCTTCTCTGTGCCTTGTCAATAAGCTGCGGCAGTTCTGTCTCCCTGGTCTCCTGCAGCTTTTTCTTCCCCGCCAGAATATACATGGTCAGTTCCTTAAAATAGGTCAGATTTAAATCGTACATCTTATCCAGAATAGAAATATCTTTCAGAAGCTGTACCTGATGTCCTTCCAATGCCTCGCAGATCTTATTTACATTGGTTTCCGCTTTGGCGTATTTTGTCTTGAGATTTTCCAGCTTATTGGCCTGTTTCTTGAAAATACCAAGAAATCCTTTTTCATCTTCCTCAAAGTCACGCAGCTGTGCCACCACACCGGAGAGCATCTCTCCCACTTCTCCCAGATCCTTGGTCTTAACATTTTCCAGAGCATCACCGGAAAAATCTGCCATCTTCTTCTGGGTTCCCACACCATACTGTAAAATAGCGGTAGAGTTATGCAGATCGATCTGTCTGCTGAACTCTTCCACCTGCCGTTTCTCTTCTTCGCTTAAAATCGTATCATCCAGTGTTTCTTTGAGTCCTCCCGCCTCTTCCACTTCCACCAGCGGCTGTTTTTCCTCCATCACTTCCCCAAACACCAGGGTAGGCGCGCCTGTTTGCTTTAAATCCACTTCACTCATAGTAACCTCCTCATAATCACCCTTTTTCCTGCGCATCAAAATCTTTCTCTAAATATCCGTCCTGCTTCAGCATGGTATGTAACACAGAGATATCCGACTGAATATCCCAGGCTTTGTCCCGGAACAGCTCATCCAGAAATTTCTCAAAAGCCTCATTAATGGTATCCACTGCCATTTCTATTTCCCGTTTTGTCTGTGCAATATTGGACACATCAATCTGCTGTCTGTCCAGATCCCGATAGGCCTCCAAAAGCTTCTTGGTTGTGGGCAGATAGAAACTCAGCATCTTGCGAAGTTCCGGTGCAAGCTGCGGTTCCCTCTCCACCTGGGCAAAGATCCTTGTGACAAGCACTTCCAGACGATCCAGCTTATCCGACATCTCCTCGCCCGGTATCTCATCGTTGCACTGGCGGATCAGGCGGATATATCCCCGCCCTTCCTCAATCACTTGATCAACTTCGCTGCCCTGTGCTTCTGACTCCATGTCGCCGACCCGTGACTCTGCCGCCTTCTGTTTTTCATTTTGCAGCGTCTCTTCGTAATGCTTCTGTGTCCGCTTATACTGCTCATACATTTCATTGCTGGCAATCAGACAGGTTTCTTTCTGATCCAGATGCGCCTGTCTGAACATACCCAGCCGCATCATCTTCTTTAAATCCCGTCGGATATACCTCTCACTTCTGCCGGTTCTTGAAGCCATATCCTGAATGGAACAATACAGTTTCTCTTTCACCATATCCACATAAACCCGATAACGGTTCGTTCTGCCTTTCAGACGCGACCCGTAAGAGCCCAGGATAAACCCTGCCAGAAACACTGCTCCCGTAATAGCCAGAGGCACCACATTCCCGCCGTACAACAGGAAACTGATCAGATGCCTTACCAGAACCAAGGCAAAAATCCCCATGGAACTATAGCCAACTGCCATACATACAATACCAGCTGCTTCTCCTTTGGGATGTCTGTCGAACAGCCTGGCATCCGGACGTATATTAGGTTTACGGTACTTGTCGCTCTTGCGGTATGATACCTTGTTTCTTCCCGGTTCCATGGAAGAAATACTGTTATTTACATCACTTACAGCCCGGTTCACGGCGTCGCCTACGGTTTCCACCGTACGGTTTAAGCTGTTTCCCACCGTACGGTTCAGGTTATCGCTCATATCCCCCACTGCCCGGTTCAGGTTATTGCTCATATCCCCTACTGCTCGGTTCACCGTATCGCCTATGGTCTTTCCAAGACCCGTAAAGTCACTGGTCTCCACCGCCCGCTGTACCTGATCGCGGATATCCTCTCCTACCCGGTACCACTCATTCTTGTCCATATTCTACTCATTCTTCTCCATATTCCACGAAGTTCGCATAATCATTCCAGATGTCGCAAATCCAGGTTTTGCCCTGGTTGAAAATAATCTCTTCACCGGACGTATCATAGAACCTGGGCGGTGTGAAATCGCCGCCATAGCGCTCCCATTTGCCCTCAATCACCTTACCGTTAGTGAAAACAAGCGCCTTCCCTTCTCCGTGCACTTCAAAGGCCAGATAATCATGCTCGTCCCTTTTCTCTCCATTACAATACATGAAGACCACATTGCTGAAGGTAAGCTGCTTACCGTCCAATTCATCAATCTGTTCCTTACCATCCTGATAACGATAATATAGGTGATCATCATCATGATACTCAAAATAGGGGTGATACTGCCCGTAGCCGCTGGGGTTCGATCCTTCCTTACCGCCCGGATAGATCATGTTCACCGATTCATTCTCCTCATACTCTGCTCTCACGCCGTCCGCCGCGAACAAAAACGGCGGCTCATATTTGTCATCATAATTCCAGTCATAACCCAGACGCTCCACCGCGTCAAACAACCCGTCTATCATCAGATAGCCTGTAAATTCCAGGGCATAACCATCCCCTCGTTTGACTCTGGCAAAGGCCTCGTCCGCCGGATTATGAATACCTTCCACCGCGGCGCTGACATTATAATACTCCGGCCTGTTGATCAGTTCCTCCACATAGGGCACGGCCAGTCCCCAGTTACAATAGATTGCCTCATATCCCATGGCCATATAGACATAATAATCACGGCTGCTTCTGACAGGTCCGATTCTTTCCAGATCGTCAAAATCCTCCACCACCGCCATCAGACGGGTAATACGTCCTTCCACCGGCGCCTCATAGATAATGCCCGCCCGGGAAAGTCCATACTGCGGCATGGCCGGCCGGTTGTTGGGAATCATCACCGCAATGGGACGTCTCGTTGCCGCCTTCTCGCTTGTCCACTCACCGGTCAGATAACTTTGCATCTCGCCGTTCACGATTTCTCTTTCTCCGATAACAGTAAGTTCTCCCGGAGCGGGTTCCTCCTCCGCCTCCTGAGTATCTTCCACACTTTCCTCCGGAATCACTTCCTCTATTTCCGGTTCCGGTATCGGTTCCTCTTTACTGCCGCATCCTGTCATACATGCCGAAATGCATAACATGGTGGCAACGATTACCGCTGTCCTTTTTATTGTCATTTTCTTACAAAACATATGAACCTCTTTTCCACGTTTCTTTTCGTTTGTCTTCTTATTCCTTTATAATTCCTAAACGTTTTTATTATACCCGAAAAAGAAGATACTGTACACTCGGATTTCTAAAATTAAGAAAAATCCCACAAAAATTAAGGCAAAACTCCTTAATTCCTGTGGGAATCTTCTTCTCTTTCCTTTCTGCCCGTTACCACTCCGCAATGGAATTATCCGCATGTCTCCATATCGGATTTTTCCAATGATGCGGGGTATTGTTTTCTTCCAGGACCAGCTCCTTATTGATCACAAAGCCCAGGCCTGGACGTCTGGGAAGACGGACATAGCCATTTTCAAAAGTAAAATCCTCCGGATTCCTGACATAATCCAGAACACTTTTGCCGACATTATAATGAATACCCATGCTCTGCTCCTGAATCGCAGCGTTATGACAAGTGGCATCCACCTGCAGGCATGCACAAAGGGCAATGGGCCCCAAAGGACAATGCGGTGCAAGAGCAATATCATGCGCCTCCGCCATAGAAGCAATCTTCTTCACCTCGGTAATGCCGCCTGCATGGGAGAGGTCCGGCTGAATGATATCGACACCGCCGGCTGCAAACAGACGTTTAAAATCCCATTTGGAAAAAAGCCGTTCGCCGGTTGCGATAGGAATATTACAGCAGGCAGCAATCTCATGAAAGGCTTCCATATTTTCGCACAGAACAGGTTCCTCGATAAACATGGGATCAAATTCTTCCAGCTTTTTAGCCAGTATCTTGGCCATAGGGCGGTGCACCCTGCCATGAAAGTCGATGGCAATACCGAAATATTTCCCGACAGCCTCACGGATAGATGCGACTCTTTCCAGCACGGCGTCAATTTTATCATAACTGTCAATATACTGCAGTTCTTCTGTAGCGTTCATTTTAACAGCCTGAAAACCGCTGTCCTTCCGTTCTTTAGCAGCATTTGCCACATCACTCGGACGGTCGCCGCCCACCCAGGAATAAACTTTCATCCTGTCACGACAGCTTCCTCCCATCAGTTCATAAACCGGAGTATCATAATACTTCCCCTTGATATCCCAGAGTGCCTGATCTATGCCGGAAACCGCACTCATAAGAATAGGGCCTCCCCGATAGAAAGCGCCACGATACAAAAGGTTCCACAAATCTTCTATATGGCCTGGGTCTTTGCCCATAAGATATTCTGTCATCTCCTCCACACAAGCCTTTACGGTGGAGGCCTTGCCCTCAATTACGGCTTCTCCCCAGCCGGTAATGCCCTCATCCGTTTCTATTTCCACAAAACACCAGCGCGGACGGACTAAATAGGTATTGATCGACGTTATTTTCATATCAGTTTCTCCTTTCGCAGATCTTCCAGAAATGCTTGTATACACAGAGTGATTTTCTCCCAGTCCTTTTGCCGGAAAGCCTCGGGATCCGCCAGTGAACCGCCGATTCCCACCCCCACAAAACCAGCTTTCATATACTCTGCCGCATTGGCGGCAGAGACACCTCCCACAGCCACATAATCCGTATGAGGGAACGGGCCGTGCAGCGCCTCAATATAGCGCATCAGATGACTGGAGGCTGGAAACAACTTTAATGTATGAAACCCATATTCCAGACAGACGCTGACATCCGTGGGGCTGAAAACCCCCGGCAAAAATTTGATTCCACGTGCGGCACAATATGAGAGAACCTCCGGGTTTGTCGAAGGCGACAGAAAGAAGTCCGCTCCGGCATCTTCCGCTGTGCGGGCGTCTTCGGCTGTTAATACGGTGCCGGCGCCAATATAAGCATCGGCAGGCATATGGTCTCTGGCTCTCCTGATCTGTGCCGGCGCATTAGCGCCGCTGAAAGAAATCTCAAAAGCGCGCAGGCCTCCTGCGTACAGACTGTTCAGATAATCCATAAGGTCATCGTCCGATACATCCCGTAAAATGGCAATGACAGGATGCTTTTTGATAAGTGTGTCCATTCCAATCTTCCTCCCAAAAGTAAATTTTCTTCGCAGAATTTGCACTTTAACGACAGGCCGTCATATTATGCTGCAGTGCCTCATCCAGCTCCGCCTTCGTTGACAATCCTTCCGTATCCCCGTAGGCTTCCGTGGCCCGTGCCCCGCACAACGCCCCCAAAGCGCCGCTGTCTATATAAGATTTTCCATCCAGTATACCCGCGAGGAAACCGGCATTAAAGGCATCTCCTGCGCCTACCGGATCAACACACATACAATCCGCAGGAGCCACTTTGTGGATGCCCTGCCTGTCACAAATCCAGGCACCCCGGCTTCCGTCTTTTAATGCCAGACACTCAAGACGACCAGTGGCAAAAGCCTGATCCGCAATACGTTCCACTTCATCCGTATGGTACAAAATCCTACATTCATCCACCCCCGCCAAAAGATAAGTGGCACAGGAAATGCAATCCCGCATCAGCGCCGTATAATCCTGGTCCTTCCACAACTTCAAACGGATATTAGGGTCAAAACTGACTGCGCAATGATGCGCCGCTGCAATCTCCATGGCACGGTACGTCATCTGTCTGCAGGATGCACTGAGAATGGGAGTTATGCCTGTAAAATGAAGGATTTTTGCCTTTGCAATTTCCTGTTCCGGAATATCCTCACAGGACATATGGGAGGCAGCGGAATCTGTACGGTAATAATAAACGACTGTCTCTGCATGAAGCCTCGGCTCCTTGACCATAATACCGGTAGGATGTTCCGGATCCTGATTGACCATAGAAGTATCAATCCCCTCCGCACGGATCGAACGGAGCACAAACTGTCCGAGACTGTCCGTCCCGATACGGGAAATAAAAGCAGTCGAGTGTCCCATACGGGACAAACCGATAGCCGTATTGCTCTCTGCTCCGGCAATTCTCATATTGAGTGCCGGACCATAAGACAGACGGGTATGTTCCTGCGGGGTAAAAGATACCATCGTTTCTCCAAAAGTGATAACCTCAGCCATATGAATCACCTCCTTGTGCATATTTTAGAGCAGACCATAGATATCTGTATCCACATTGTTGAGAATACTTTCTATTTTATTCTTGGCATCAAAAAGCAGCGTCCGCACCAGAGAAGCCTTTTCCTCAGAAAAGCGGAAAACAGGTATGGCAATGCTGATTGCGGCAGTTACACGACCGGCTTTGCGTATCGGCACGGCATAGCATCGGATATACTGTGTAGATTCCTCAATCTCATAAGTAAAGCCCTGAATACGCGCTGTGTGAATCTGTTCCAGCAGCGTATCAAAATCCGTAATCGTATTGGGCGTCAGTGCCTTTAATCCATTGGGATAGAGCTTTTTGAGATCGTTCATTTCACAGTCCATCAAGAGAGCCTTCCCCAGAGAAGTGCCGTATGCCGGAATCCTGTTACCGACTCTGGATGTCATACGGATAAACTCCGGTGAATCTATTTTCTTCAGATACAGGACATCACCGTCAGCAAGCGTGGCAAAGTGAGAAGTCTCCAGACAGATATTTGTCATATTGGTAAGTATCTTCTCCACTTCGTCCAGAAAATTTAATTGCGTCAGATAGGCATTGCCGACCTGATAAGCCGAATAATCGATTCTATAATGCGCATTGCTGTCAATGGTAAGAAAATGTCTGGCCGTCAGCGTATAAAGAATTGGATACAGGCTGCTCTTGGGAGAATTTGTAATACTGCAGATATCGGTAAGCGTATAAGCAGAGGGATTGGCAGCCACCAGTTCCAAAATATCCAACACTCTGCTGGTAGAACGATGTATGTTTTTATCTTGTTCCATGACTTCCTCCTAACGTATATGAATGTCTGGTTCTTATATAAGAACTAAATGAATTATATCATCTGAAAAGTCAGGTGTCAAACATTAAGATATTTTTTTTGCACATTGTTCATTTCTATGGCGAATATTTTGGATAAATTCATGAAAAGAAGATAATTGCAAGAAATATCTTTACAAACTTTATTGCATGTGTTAGGATAAATCCATAAGACGTATATAGAACTATAGTTCCTATATACGAACACACGAAGACAAGAAGGGAGACAAAATTATGAAGAGAAAGCTAACAGCAACAATCACAGCCGCAGCTCTGGCTCTGACAATGTTGACCGGTTGCGGAAACTCAGGAAACGCACCGCAGGAAACCAATGAACCTGCTGCACAGCAGGAGACAACCCAGGACACAGCGTCCGAGGAAACAGAAGCCCCCGCCGCGCCGGCACAGGATGGAGAAGCCAAAACCATCACAGTGTGGGCCTGGGATGACAACTTTAATGTAGCAGTCATGAAAGAAGCTGCCCGTGTTTACGGGGAAACACATCCGGAAGCAAATGTCAATGTGGATGTGGTAAGCCTTTCCAAAGAAGATGTTTATGTAAAATTGCAGACAGCACTGGCCGGCGGCGGAAACGGTCTGCCAGATATCGTTCTTCTGGAGGATTATGTATCAGGTAAGTATCTGAACACTTTCCCCGGATCATTTGCGGATCTGACAGATAAATTTGACTATTCTCAGTACCTGTCCTTTAAGGTCGATGCCGTAAGCCAGGACGGCAAAACCTATGCACTGCCTTTTGATACCGGAGCGACAGCGCTCTACTACCGTTTGGATCTGATTGAGCAGGCAGGCTATACCGAAGAAGATATGCAGGACCTGACCTGGGATGAGTTCATTGAAATAGGAAAAGATGTCACAGAAAAGACCGGTGTACAGATGATCGTAGAAATCGCCAACAATAAGACCACCCTGGTAAGAGCGATGATGCAGTCCTGCGGCTTATGGTACTTTGACAAAGACGGCAATATCAATATCAAAAATAATGAAGCACTGAAAGCTTCCTTTGATATCATCTTAAAGATGAAAGAAGCCGGAATCCTCTATGAAGCTGAAAGTACAGAGGGACGCGCAGGCGCCTTAAATAACGGTACAGTGGCATCTGTTGTCAATGCCCCTTGGTTTATCTCGTCTATCCGTCAGGCCGAAGATCAGAAAGGACTGTGGCGGGCAGCCAGAATCCCCAGAATCTCAACCCTGGATTCTTCCATCAACGCCTCCAATGTAGGCGGCTCCAGCTGGTATGTATTGGAAAATTCACCGGTAAAAGATGAGGCAATCGCTTTCCTGCAGGGTGTATGGGAAGGTAATACGGACTTCTATGATACCATCATGCGCAATCAGGGTGCTATGGGTTCCTATATTCCCGCCTACGACACTGGCGTGTATGAAGAAGAGGATGAATTCTTCGGCGGGCAGAAACTGAACGGCCTCTTCGCCGAAGTACTGCCGGATGTTATTCCTGTCAATTACGGCGGTTATGTGGCTGAGGCAAATGATGCAATCACCACCGCTCTTGCCAATCTGTTTGAAGGAAAAGTAAGTATCGACGAAGCTCTGGAACAGGCTGAAGCGCAGTTGGCAAATCAGTTGGGCAGGTAAAAAAAGTTAATTTGCTTTGCAAATTAACTTTGCGAGATTCGCTCCGCGAACTCGGATAAGCGGAACTCGGATACGCGAAAATTCCCTTAAAAATCATGCGGATGCATAATGAATTCCTTTATGCATCCGCATATTGGAATGGAGGAACAGGAAATGAAACGTCACAAGAAAACGGGACCTAATTACAACCGATACGGATGGGCCTTTATAGCCATGGCATTTCTCCTTTATTTGCTCTTTACAATTTATCCGGCAGTAGAATCACTGGCCCTTGCTTTTCAGAGCATGGAAGGAGGAAAATACACCTTTGTAGGATTGAAGAATTTTAAAAGGATGTTCGGAGATGCGGTTTTCCTACAGTCTTTAAAAAACACCTTCCTGTACATGGTAATCCAGGTACCGATTATGCTTATGCTTGCTTTAATCCTTGCGGTGTTATTGAACAGTCGTTTCCTAAAGTGGAAAGGGTTTTTCAGAACCTCTATTTTTCTGCCCTGCGTCACGTCTCTGGTCGCGTATTCGATCCTGTTTAAAATGATGTTCTCTCTGGACGGTATTATAAATCAGGTCCTGATGCGTCTGGGCATTTTGGAACAGCCCTTTCAGTTCCTGCAAAATTCCACATGGGCGAGAGCAGTTATTATCATCGCCATGTTGTGGCGTTGGACCGGATATAATGTTATCTTCTATCTGTCCGCCCTGCAGAATATCCCGAAAGAAACCTTTGAAGCCGCAAAAGTAGACGGCGCCAATGCAGCACAAACCCTCTTTCGCGTGACGATTCCACAGTTGAAACCCATTGTACTTCTGACAGCAATCATGTCCACTAACGGCACGTTACAGCTGTTTGACGAGACAATGAATATCACGCAGGGCGGGCCGGCCAATTCCACACTGACGGTGTCACACTATATTTATAACCAGTCATTTGTCTATGCGCCCAATTTTGGATACGCATCGGCAATTTCCTATATGGTCGTTTTTCTGATGATCATTCTGGCCATCATTCAATTCAGCGTTGCAGGAAAGGAAGGGTGAAACAACAATGTCCAAGGAAAAAAAGATACGGTTGTTCAAAAACATACTACTCCACTTATTTTTGCTGGCAGCTGTGCTGATCTCTGTATTTCCTTTCTACTGGATGCTGTCAGGGGCAACAAATTCCAGTGTAGACATCACGGGCGGCAACATGTGGTTTGGCAAAAACCTGAAAGAAAACTGGACGCAGCTCCAGAACACTGCCAATGTATTTCTGGTCTGCTGGAACACAATAAAAACAACATTACTCTACACGTTCCTGTCTATTTTAATCTGTGCTATGGCAGGCTACGGGTTTGAAAAATACCGCTCAAAAGGAAAAAATGTGGTATATGCCATGTTTTTGCTCTCCATGATGATTCCCTTTTCCGCACAGATGATTCCGCTGTTTAAAATGGCCTCCAAAGCTAATATGCTGGATTCCCATACAGCAATCATTCTTCCTACCATCGCAATGCCCTTTTTGGTCTTTTTCTTCCGGCAGAGTTTCCAATCTTATCCGACGGAACTGATTGAAGCTGCCAGAGTAGACGGTGCCGGGGAGTTTCGGATTTTCTTTCATCTGGTCATGCTGCCGATGAAATCTACTTTTGCCGCCGCAGCCATTTATGCCTTCATGAAACAGTGGAATAACTATCTGTGGCCGCTTATTGTGATACAGAGTAATGAAAAGAAAACCTTCACGCTGCTTCTATCTTCGTTAGCCTCTGCCTATTATGTGGATTATGGACAGCTGATGCTGGCAATTGTGCTGGCCACTCTGCCGATTATCATTGTTTTTCTGACCATGCAGAAACAGTTTGTGGAAGGCATTGTAGGAAGCTCTAAATAAAAAAGGTAAATTTGCTTCGCAAATTAACCTTACGAGGACTGCTTCGCAGCCTCGGATATGCGGAATAATTTTCTATATCATAAAAGGGTAAATTTGCTTCGCAAATTAACCTTACGAAATCCGCTTCGTGGACTCGGATATGCGTAGGAATCAGGAGGGAACATTTTAAATGAGAGAATACAATATTGATGCAAGAAAGATAAAGAATCCTTTTTATCCTTCTCCCATCCATATGAGTGGATGCGATGACAAAGGGAAAGAATTGGCGGTGGGTAATTATTTCCTGACCCTGGACGGTGAACCCTTTTTTGCGGTTTGCGGAGAAGCGCACTTTTCCCGTATGAACGAAGCTCTTTGGGAAGATGAGATCATTAAAATGAAATTAGGAGGCGTCAACATCATTGCCGGTTATATCTTCTGGATACATCACGAAGAGACAGAGGGCGAATTTGACTGGAACGGCAACAAAAACCTGAGACGTTTTCTGACGCTGTGCAAGAAGAACAACATGTATGTCATACTGCGCATCGGCCCCTTTTCTCATGGAGAATGTCGGAACGGCGGTTTCCCGGACTGGCTGTTTGGCCGGCCCTTTGACCTTAGATGCGATGATGAAACCTATTTAAAATATACAGAACGGTTCTACAAAGAGATTTACCGTCAGGCAGAGGGCCTGTTATTCAAAGACGGCGGGCCAGTCATCGGCGTGCAACTGGAAAATGAACACGAGCATGCATCCTGTCCCTGGGAATTGACAACAGAGAACAGTAAAGAATGGCTGGTCAGCGGCAGAGAAGGCCAGAAACATATGGCGACGCTTAAAACTCTTGCGCAAAAAGTTGGGTTCGATGTGCCATTATATACAGCGACTGCCTGGGGCGGTGCCTGCGCACCTGAGCAGATAGTGCTCCCGCTATGGGGCGGATATGCGTTCCGACCGTGGATGTTCTATGACGGAAAATTAAAAGAACACCCAGCCACGGGAGAATATCTGTACGGCGATTTCCACTGTAATACGGCACCCAAATATTATAATTTTGATCCCGAATACCCGGCGGAAGATTATCCTTACGCCTGCTGCGAAATGGGCGGCGGCATGAACGTATATTATCCCTACCGGTTTCAACTTCCGATGGAGAGCGTAGGGGCAATGGCACAAGTGAAAGCAGGCAGCGGCTGCAACTTCCTTGGATACTATATGTATCATGGGGGAACACACCCAAAAGGGAAAAAGATTCCCTGGCTGAATGAATGTGATGTCCCGAAATTCTCGTATGATTATCAGGCTCCGCTGGGAGAATTCGGGCAGGTTCGGAAATCCTTCCATCAATTAAAACTGCAGCATTTATTTTACCAGGAATTTCAAAAGGAAGTAACAGCCACCAAAACGGTCCTCTCCAAAGAAGCTGTCGTGCAACAGCCTGAGGATGTAGAAACCCTGCGGTACGTTGTGCGCGTGGACGAGGCTGGACAAGGCTTTTTGTTTATCAATAACTATCAGGATCATGTAGAGGGCATCGAGCAGAAGGATTTTGCAATAACCGTACAGACAGACCGGGGCGTCATACGTGTCCCGGAAGAAGGATCATTGAACCTGCCTCAAAACGGCTTTGCTATCTGGCCACTATGGTTTGACTTCCATGGGCATCCTCTAAAATATGCTACAGCACAGCTTGTCACCAAAGTTTTGGAAGGCGGAAGCGAATATTTCTTTTTCGTACAGACCGGTAACAGCCAAAGCGAGTTTGTATTTGAGGAGGAAAATATTATTTTACAGCCCCAAAATGGCTGCCGCATCGTGAAAAACAAGGTAATTCTTACAGGAGAAAGCTGCTGTACCTTTCGTTTCACAGGGAAAGATGGGACGGAATGTATTATATGTACCTTACCGGAACCGGAAGGCCTCAGGCTGTGGCAAATTGACGCCGAAGGAAAACGCCGCCTCTTCCTGTCTGATGATCCGATACTCTACAAAAACGGCAGTTTGGAACTGGAATATCACTGCGGAGAAAATGTACAGATTGGAATATTCCCGCCGGCAGACGATGTTATGTATCTCGGAAACACAGCGTTAAAAAGTGCAGGCACAGACGGTGTATTCCAAATCTTTGAAAGCTTTCAGGAAGCAAAAGAACTGCCATTTACATGGAAGGATGTGAGTACCGTCAACAAAGAAGGAGACGGTGCACTGAAGAGACCTGTGGTGGGCAGTCCTCTTACCTCCACAAAAGTAGTGAACGGCCGTGCGGTACTGCAATTTGATCCAGAGGTTTTTGCCGATGTGAAACAACTCCTGTTAAAGGTATGCTATGAAGGAGATGTGGGGTATGCCTTCATAGAAGGAGAAATGTTCCATGATAACTTTTGCAATGGCGCGCCATGGGAGATTGATCTGATGCCTTATAAAGAACAACTGATAAAACACGGCATGTATCTGTATGTTTCACCTCGTAAAATAGGCGCATATGTGGACAGTACCTCCTCCATGGCTGCCCTGCACGAAGTTATCAAAGAGCAGGTTGCACGAATCGACAGTATAGAACTGGAAGCAATAAAGCGGATAGAGATGACTTTTCCTACCCCATAAAAAAGTTAGTTTGCTTCGCAAATTAATTTTACGAAATTCGCTCCGCGAACTCGGATAAGCGGAGGAATTTCACTATATAATATAGAACACGGCTTTGCCAACTGGCACAGCCGTGTCTGTGTTATATATTCCTCGCTTACCGAATATATTTCTCCATCAAATAAAACCGCCCCTTTCGCCAGTCAGCTGTACCGGTCTGAACATATCCTGCCCGGGCATACAGTCTCTGGGAATAGGGGTTCTTACTGAAAACATCCAGTCTGATTGCTTGGATTTCTTTGTTTCGCAACATCTCTTCAATGTACTGCATGGTTTTTGCGGCAACACCCCTGTTCTGAAATGCCGGATTGACACACAGGCGGTGCAGCACAAAATAAGCTCTTTCCGGATAGGCCCATGTTCCATTTTTATAGTCTTCATCGCTCTCCTGATTTAAGGCAAACACTACAGCGATTTCTGAACCTATGATGCCTGCATACAAATCGCCGTTTTTTATATCATTCGCAAAATCCTCCTTGGTCGGATATAATTCGTCCCATTGATGGATATCATTGTCTTCCATTTTGGAAATTGCTTTTTGTACCAATAAATTAATTTCCTCCAGATCATTTACATTAGCCAGTCTGTAATCTATGGTCATGATTTCCTCCTCTGTCTGTATAAAAACAGCTATTTCTATATCCGCTTTTAAACTTTTACTCTATCCAATTTTATCTTTATAAAATCTATCTTCGATAAGATAATGTATACTTTCAGGTATAACCTTATTCTGATCGGCTACTAATAGCTTTGTATATTTTACAAGGCTTGCATCTTTTTCAAAAATAAAATCTACAATTTCACCGCCTGCACTCTTTTCCACTGAAGAATCTTCAACTCTTAATGACATTGGCAAAAACAGCTCATTTATCTTTTTACCCTGTTTATCTATATTCTCTGTAAGTCCTAATGTAAACTCCAGATTCGTGACGCTGATTTTATATATAACACTTTGTGTACGCATATCCTTTAATATACATACCATTTCATTTGTTAATTCAGATATCCGCCTGAGACAAGGCAGCTTCTTCCTTGCATTTGCATAGGGATGTCTGTCTGAAAAATAAAATTGATTATCAGCTAGTTTCCCTCTCTTGGCATTTTTATAAAAGTCTTTGGCAGACAGTCTTGTCTCTACTCCTGTAAGATGCAAAAAATGATCTGTCGGAAAAACCACTTCAAAAAATTCCTTTCCATAAACATAAAGGAATTTTTTCCCCGCCAGACTATTACTATATGCCGCTGCTGCACCAATGATTTCCTTCCGTATCTTGTTTTTCTTATCCGCCTTAGTTGCCATAAACTTCCTCTAATGTAAAGAGAGGTGTGAAACCACACCTCTCAATCTGTAGCTATAATAAGAGTTTTTTGCTGGTTGTCAGCCTCGGCATCCAGTAAAGATACCTTTAACGACGTAGGAATCATTAAGTCCCCTACGTGGACTACAGCTTTATCCAAGCTGCCAGGCTCGATGTCCGGTAATGACATCTGTATATATGGAAAATTACCCTGCTCCATCTGCAGCACAACTTTTTACGATGCTCTTACATCGAGGCATTACTGCTCTATCTATATTATATCCATATAAATGAAAAAATCAATTCATTTAAGACATAATCAAGTGAAAAGTAACTTTAAACTGCTCTAAAACTTCCCAAACTTTTTCTTCTTCTTTCCGCCTGCCTGCTCTTCCGCATGATCTGAAGTAATATTCTTCGTTGCATTTAAGCTGTCACCCGTCTGCTCATCAAACTGCTTTAGCAGATCTTTGGCTTCGTGAGAAAGTCTATCCGGCACCTGTACCACCAACGTCACATAATGATCTCCTCGCACATCTTTGTTACGCAGGGATGGTACTCCTTTCCCTTTCAGTCGGACTTTTGTATCAGTCTGTGTACCTGCCTTCACTTCATAAATGACCCGGCCGTCTACCGTATCAATCAAAATCTCGCCGCCCAGAGCTGCAACGGCAAAAGACATGGGCACAGTAGAATAGATATTCTCATCTTGTCTCTGGAAAATGGGATGCCTTCCCACTACCACTTCTACCAGTAAATCTCCTCTCGGGCCGCCGTTTGTACCCGGTTCACCCTTATCGCGCAGGCGGACACACTGTCCGTTGTCAATACCGGCCGGAATTGAAACCTGAATCTTTTTCTTGCTGGCAATATATCCCGTACCGCGGCAGTCAGAACATTTATCTTTGATCACCTTACCGGTACCCTGACAGTCCGGACAGGTCTGCACATTTCTCATAATGCCGCCAAAAGGTGACTGTCTTGTGTACACCACCTGTCCCTTACCTCCACATTTACTACAAGTCTCGGGACTGGTACCGGGCTTGGCTCCGGTACCATGACAGGACTTACACTCATCCTTTAACGTCAGTTCAATCTCTTTCTCTACGCCAAAGACGGCTTCTTCAAAGGTTATACGGACACTGGTACGCAGATTTGCCCCCTTCATAGGGCCGCTTCCTCTGCCCCCGCGTCTGCTGCCGCCGCCAAAGATATCGCCAAAAATATCACCAAAAATATCACCGAAAATATCACTGTTAAAATCGAAACCGCCAAAGCCGCCGGCACCGCCCGCGCCATCGAAGGCGGCATGACCATACTGGTCATACTGCCTTCTCTTCTCCGGATCGCTTAAGACCGCATATGCCTCGGACGCTTCTTTGAATTTCTTCTCCGCCTCCGCATCACCGGGGTTCATATCGGGATGATATTTCTTTGCCAAAGCTCTGTATGCTTTTTTGAGCGCGGCATCATCAGCGTTTTTATCTACACCGAGCACCTCATAATAATCCCGTTTCTGTTCTGCCATGATTAAACCCTTCCTACTTTGCCTGTCTTTCTATCTTTAAACTTCTCTGTAATCTCCGTCTACCACATCATCAGCCGTCGTTTCCTGCGTGCCTGCATCTGCTGCGCCGTCCATGTTGCTCATATCCGGGCCGGCCTGTGCCTGCTGCATGTTCTCATACATCTTGGTGAACAGACTCTGTGCGGAAGTGGTCAGTTTCTCTTTCGCCGCCTTGAGTTCATCCATCTGGCTGTCCGTCATTTCCTGATCCTTGGTCTTTTCCAGGATATCTTTCACTGCCTGTAAATCAGCCTCCACACCGGCTTTTTCGGAAGCGTCAATCTTGTCGCCCACTTCGCTTAATGCTTTTTCTGTCTGGAATACAAAGGAATCCGCTTCATTTCTGGTATCGATAGCTTCTTTTCTCTTTTTATCCTGTGCTTCATATTCAGCCGCTTCTTTGACCGCCTTATCAATCTCATCATCGGACATATTGGAACCCGCCGTGATTGTGATATGCTGCTCTTTGCCTGTTCCCAGATCCTTGGCTGTTACATTCACAATACCGTTAGCATCAATATCAAAGGTTACCTCGATCTGCGGCACACCGCGCATTGCAGGCGGAATACCATCCAGTCTGAACTGTCCAAGAGACTTATTGTCTTTCGCAAACTGTCTTTCGCCCTGTACCACATTGATATCCACTGCTGTCTGATTATCTGCCGCTGTGGAGAAGATCTGACTCTTCTTGGTAGGAATCGTGGTATTTCTTTCAATCAGTCTGGTTGCCACACCTCCCTGTGTCTCGATGGAAAGAGAAAGGGGTGTAACATCCAGCAACAGGATTTCACCGGCACCGGCATCGCCTGCCAGCTTACCCCCCTGAATAGAAGCACCCAGAGCCACGCACTCATCAGGATTCAGGGATTTGCTGGGCTCTTTGCCTGTCAGCTGTCTTACCTTCTCCTGCACCGCAGGTACACGTGTGGAACCGCCTACCAGAAGCACCTGGCCGATATCCGCATTGGTAAGTCCGGCATCCTTCATAGCGTTCTGTACCGGAATCGCTGTCTTCTCTATCAAATCGTGGGTCAGCTCATCGAACTTCGCCCTGGTCAGATTCATATCAAAATGTTTCGGTCCTTCCGAAGTAGCTGTAATGAACGGCAGATTGATATTGGTTGTGGTCGCGGAAGAGAGTTCTTTCTTCGCCTTCTCCGCCGCCTCTTTCAATCTCTGAAGCGCCATCTTATCATTGGACAGATCTACGCCCTCCTGAGCCTTGAACTCGGCAAGCATCCAATCAATAATCTTCTGGTCGAAATCATCACCGCCCAAATGAGTATCGCCATTGGTCGCAAGCACTTCGATTACGCCGTCACCAATCTCAATGATGGACACATCAAAAGTACCGCCGCCCAAATCGTAAACCATGATTTTCTGTTCTTTTTCATTGTCAAGACCATAAGCAAGCGCTGCTGCCGTAGGCTCGTTGATGATACGTTTTACATCAAGTCCTGCAATCTTACCTGCATCTTTGGTTGCCTGTCTTTGTGCATCGTTGAAGTATGCAGGAACCGTGATAACTGCCTCTGTCACCTTCTCGCCCAGATAATTCTCTGCATCCGCTTTTAACTTCTGCAAAATCATAGCCGAAATCTGCTGCGGAGAATATTTTTTGCCATCAATGGTACGTCCCCTGTCTGTACCCATATCTCTCTTAATGGAAGCGATGGTCTTGTCAGCATTGGTAACTGCCTGACGTTTCGCCGGCTCACCTACAAGCCGCTCTCCTGTCTTGGTAAAAGCCACCACAGACGGTGTTGTTCTTGCGCCTTCTGTGTTGGCAATAACAGCGGGCTTGCCGCCCTCCATAACCGCAACACAGCTATTGGTCGTTCCTAAGTCAATACCGATAATTTTACTCATAATTTTTCCCTCCTGCTTATCATAAAGCTGAATTATAATTTGTTGTTTTGGTTAGATATATTGTTAAATATATTACATCCTATTACTCTACTACCGCAACCATACTGTGTCTGACCACGCTGTCCCGGTAAGTATAACCTCTTTGAAGTTCCTGAGCGATCACCCCAGAGGCAAATTCCTCGCTCTCCACCTGCATCACCGCATTATGAAATTCCGGATTAAATTCCTCTCCCACCGCGGGAATCGGTTTTACTTCCATGTTCTCAAGTTCTGTCATAAGCTGCTTGTAAATCATCTGCATGCCTTGTAAAAAAGCACCGTCTTTCTCTTCCTCGGGAACGCTCGCAAGACCTCTCTCAAAGTTATCCACAACCGGAAGTATCTTCTCTATGACGCTCCTGGCACCAGTCTCAAACATCGCCGTTTTCTCTTTCTCCGTCCGTTTGCGGAAATTCTCAAACTCAGCCATCTGGCGTTTCACACGGTCTTCCAGCTCTTCAATTTTCTCTTTCAAAGCATCCTGTTTCTTATCCGCTTTTTCTTTTTTCTTTTTTTCTTTCTTATCTTCTTTGGAAGCCTCTTCTGTCTGCGGGGTTTCTTCCTCTTTCACGGTTTCAGTCTCCGCCGCTTCTTCTGCCTGTTCTCCATCCGGAGTTTCCATCGTCAGATCTTCTTCCTGCATCTTATCTTTTTCCTCTGCCACGCTTTTCATTCCTTTCTGTCAAAACTGACCAAGATCAGTTATTTCTATATAAATCATCCAACTGTTTCTTTAATAGCTTCAGATTACTGACTACCTTCTCATAATCCATTCTCTTGGGACCGATAATACCGATCGTTCCTTTCATCCCCTCATCCAATTCATAAGTGGCTGTCACAATACTACAGTCTTTCATTCCCGCCACTGGTGTCTCACTGCCGATATAAACCTGTATACCGGTATTGTTCTCATCCGCCAGATTATCCTGTACCAGTTCACTGAGCAGCTGTTTCTCTTCAAAAGTTGTAATCAGCTCACTGGCCCGTTCATGATCGGCAAGTTCCGGATACTTAAAGAGATTCTTTGCTCCACTGGTATAAATCTCCAGATCTTCGTCGGCCCTGATGGCCTCCGCCACCGCATCAATAACATTCCCTACAATCTCACTGTGAATCCCGGCCTGCTGTTTCATGGCTGCAATCATTCCCAGATTAATCTCTTCCAGAGTCAGCCCGTTTAAATGCGTATTGAGAAGAATATTTAACTTTAAAAGTGTTTCCTCACCCAATCTCTCAGCCACCGTCAATATGGTATTCTTAATGACATTACCTTCCACCACAATAACTGCCAGAATCTGATCGACATCTACCTGGGAAAGCTGGATAAATTTCACCTTGTTGCGATGATACTGCGGTGCCGATATCAGCGCCGCATAGTCGGTATTATTGGCGAGTACCTTTGCCGCACGCTTTAAGAGATGATCCATCTTATCTTCCTTCTCAAGAAGCATCTCCTTCATCTCTTCCACTTCCCGTTCTTTCTCTTCCATCATCCTGTCCACATATAGACGATAACCCTTATCGGAAGGAATCCTGCCTGCGGAAGTGTGGGGCTGGAGAATATATCCCAGCTCTTCCAGATCAGCCATCTCATTTCTGATGGTAGCCGAACTCAAGTTTAAATCAGTGTACTTAGAAATCGTACGGCTGCCTACCGGTTCGCCTGTCTCTAAGTAGTTGCGAATGATGGCTTGCAATATTATATATTTTCTTTCATCTAACTGCATACCATTTCTCCTATTGTTAGCACTCGATTCACTAGAGTGCTAACACCTTCTAGTAGTAAGTTATCACTTAAGATTTTTATTGTCAACATCTGGATACAAAAAAATTATTAAAAAAATATAAAAGAAAAAAGCAGTCAATTTAAAGTATCCTCAAATTAACTGCTTACATTCTTCCGATTAGTTGTTCACGAACATTTTCCAAAATCTTACTAGATTCCGAAACTACCCTTTACTTCGCCATTGATTACATAGTAAACAACGCTCTCCTCAGGCTTTACATACAACTCAACAGATTTAAAATCGCCAACTTTCTGATTCAGATCATATTTCCATACATCCTTGGCAATCTTTACAAGATCCTCTGACGTATAGGACTTATCTGCGAACTGTACATGTACTGTCTCTTTCACAGCCGCCGTCGTTGTCTTCTTAGCGGGCTCTTTCTTAGCTGTAGTCTTCTTAGTTGTAGTCTTCTTTGCTGTCGTCTTCTTTGCTGCGGCTGCCTTCTTAGTCTCCTCTTTCTTAGGCTCTGTCTTTGCTACAGATGCTGCCGGTGTTGTCGTTGCTTGTGCTGTCTTTGTATCTGCGGCTTTAGCAGCTACTGGTTTCGCTGCCGGTTTAACGATTGCTGTTTTCTTTGTGTCTGCCATGACTAATCTCCTTCCCCATCTTTGGCTCTTTGAACGCTGCACGTTCCACTTCTGACTTTTTCATAATCTTATCCATGAATCCATTCCTACCTTTGGACCATATGAAGATTCTAGCGCAATCCCGATGCACTGTCAACTAACAAACTGTAACAAATAGTTACGCTCTGCCTCATTATTTTATACGAAATGACATAAAAATGCGGGCTTTCGTCCGGTTAACTCCCTATTTCATCATAAAATATCCCAGCACAGCCACGCCAAGCACAATACGGTACCAGCCAAATACTTTAAAATCATGTTTCTTAATATAACCCATCAAAAACCGAATCACAAGCACAGACACCACGAAGGCAACCACCATACCCACTAATAATATCGTCGTCTCCATACCTGTAACAGACCCTTCAAATTTCAAGACTTTAAGAAGGCTCGCCCCCAGCATCACGGGAATTGCCAGAAAGAAAGTAAACTCCGCCGCCACCGTCCTGGAAACACCGATCAAAAGCGCCCCCACGATCGTAGCTCCGGAACGGGAAGTACCCGGAAATATTGCAGCCAGAAGCTGGAACACACCGATCAGAAACGCCGTCTGATAGGTAATCTGACCAAGTTCCGTAATCCTCGGTGTACTGTTTTTATTCCTATTCTCAATCACGATAAAGGCAATACCAAACACGATCAGCGCAACCGCCACACACCAGGGATTATAAAACAGCGCATCCAACACATCATCAAACGCAAGCCCTATCACTGCGGCCGGAACACAGGCCGCCAGAATCTTAAACCAGAGCACAAATATGTCTTTGCGCACCACGGGCTTTTCCTTCCATTGAAAGGGAAATATTTTATTCCAGAACAATAATACCACTGCAAGGATTGCGCCCAGCTGAATCACCACCAGAAACATTTCCCAGAATTCCGGACTCACATCAAGTGTCACAAACTCATTGAGCAGTATCATATGCCCGGTACTGCTGATGGGCAGCCACTCCGTAATACCCTCTACCACACCAAACAGCACGGCTTTTAAAATTTCTATAATATCCATATTCACTCCCATACCTTTCCGTCTTCAGGTCTTTTCCAAATATTCCAGCAGATCCAGATAACAATTCTTTGCATCATCATAACCCTCCTTATAGAGAGCTTTTAATTTCTCCTTATCTTTCTCCACTCTGCCAACCTTATTCTCACATTTCGGCCGGATTACAAATACCTCCCCGCTCTTTTTCTTTTCCTCAATATATTGTACCGTATTATTATAAGAAAGATGCCTCTCCCGCATCAGTTCATAAACCTTAGGATACTGCAGATACCTGATGCGGACAGCCGCAAGTTCTGCCCCTGCCGGCTGTCTCACATACCCTTCCTCTTTGGTCATAACAATCACATTCCTGCGGTTTCCATCCCGTATGGACTGTCTGATAGGAATAGAATCAGAGATACCGCCGTCTAAATACAATTCACCGTCTATTTTCACATTTCGGGACACTAACGGCAGAGAACTGGACGCCCGTACAGCTACGATATCCTTATGCATATCTTTTAACGGCAGATAAGCCGCATCTCCCGTCCGAATGTTAGTCGCCACCGCATAGGCCCTGCCCTCATATTCCGCAAAGGCATCAAAATCATAAGGATCCAGGTAATCCGGTATCAACTTATAATTCATATCCACACCAAAAAGATCACCTGTCCTGCAAAGGCTTTCTATACTGCAATATTGTTTCATATCCAGATAGTTCAGACTGATCCGATAGGAACGCCCCCTCTGTCTTGAAAGATAACTGCACAGATGACAAGCACCTGCCGATACCCCATAACAATCAGAAAAGAAAATCTCTTTATCCATAAAGAAATCCAACACACCGGCAGTATAGATGCCTTTCATACCGCCGCCTTCTAAAATAAGTCCTGCCTGATACATATTTTCCCTCCAGACTCTAATACTCCGCCTTTACAAATTTGCGGAAAGCTTCCAGCGACCGTTCCACCTTCTGCGTATCAATACAATATGCAAGCCGGAAGTATCCCTGCACCCCAAAGCTGTCACTGGGTACTAAGACCAGATCGTATTTCTTCGCTTTCTCGCTGAAAGCAACTGCATCCTCCTCCAACGCCTTCGGGAAAATATAAAATGTTCCACCGGGTTTTACACACTCGAACCCAAGATCCGTAAGCTCTTTATATAATAGGTTCATATTTGTTTCATAAACTGACAAATCTGCGGTCAGATCAAGCACCTCGGCCACAGCCAGCTGAATAATGGACGGCGGGCAGTTATGTCCTGTGCCTCTGGATATCTGACTGCACATGACACTGATAATATCAGCGTCCGTGCAGGCCTGATTCACTGCCACATAACCAATCCGTTCCCCCGGCAGGGACAGCGATTTAGAAAAGGAATAACAAGACAAAGTATTATCATAAAACTTAGACGGATAAGGTGAATCCACCCCGGCAAAGACAATCTCCCGGTATGGTTCATCGGAAATCAGGAAAATATCATGACCGTACTGCATCTCTTTGTCCCGCATGATCCGCGCCAATTCCTGTATGGTCTGCGTGGAATAAACAATGCCCGAAGGATTGTTAGGCGTGTTGATGAGAACCGCCATCACCTTTTCTGTCAGCATCTGCTCAAAGGCCTCGAAATTAATCTGAAAACTCTCCGTATCCGCCGGCACCACCTTAAGAACCGCTCCTGTCAGATTGATATACGGCGCATATTCCGGAAAATAAGGCGCAAAAGTAAGTACTTCATCCCCCGGCTCAGTCACACACCGCACGGCATGAGCGATAGCCCCCGCCGCACCGGTGGTCATAAAAATATGATTTCCTGTATAATTCATCCCAAACCTTTGATTGAGAGAGGCAGCCACCTTATCCCGCACCGAAGGAATCCCCAGGCTCTGGCTGTAACCATGAAGTTCCATGGGATTTCTCTCCTGAAGCATCCGAATCATCGTATCCGTAAAAGCCTGCGGCGTCGGTACGGATGGATTTCCCAGGCTGTAATCAAACACATTTTCATAGCCAATTTCTTTTCCTCTTTGCGTCGCAAACTCCGACAGCTGCCGGATCACGGATTTTCCCTGTAACATGTCTTTATATTTCTGTACAATCATACTATCTGTCCTTCTTTCTTTATTCGTAAATTCTACTTTTCTTGTTCTTGCATATCACCTGGCCTTCAAGTGTAACAATCTTCCCTGGAAGTCTCCCCGGATAGGCGGTATATTGATCCCCGCATAGTGCAGTGCATCTCCGCGATACTGCGTCTGCTCTATCTCCGGCCAATCTTCCGTATTCTCGATCACATACGTTTTGTCCGGATCAAGTCCCGGAATGTGAATCCGCCTGCTGTGGAAATTAGGTCTGTTCAACACCTGAATATAGGTAATCAAAGCTTCACTCTTGTCTTTGGCGACTACCTCATAGCAGTCATAATAATGATTCTCGGCATAATGTGCAATCCGGTAATAATCCCCCTGGCGCACCAGATCATTATACTGATGATACATGGCCACCTGCTGTGGAATCATATTGCGGTCTGCTTCCGGTATCTTCGTCACATCCAGCTCATAACCGAAAGTACCCGCTAATGCCACATACCCTCTGGTCGCAAAAGGCGTCACCCGCCCCACCATATGATTGGGACAGTCAGCCACATGCGCCCCCATAGTGGACAACGGATAAATCAGCGCCGTACCTGCCTGAATGGATAATCTCTCCACGGCATCCGTATCATCGGAGCACCATATCTGGGGACTGTAGTAAAGCATGCCGGAATCAAATCTGGCTCCGCCGCCGGAACAATTCTCCAAAAGAAGATTAGGGAACTCTCTTGTCAGTCTGTCCTGCATCTCGTAAAGTGCAAGTACCTGTCTGTGCAGAAGTTCTCCCTGCCTGTCCGCAGGAAGCCCATAACTGCCGAAATCGCTCAACTGCCTGTTCATATCCCATTTTACATATTCAATATTGGCACTGTGCAGTACTGCCGCCACCATATCATAGACATAATCTCTGACCTCTTTACGGGTCAGATCGAGCACATATTGATTCCTGGAGAGACTGCCCCGCCTGCCCGGAATCTGAATCGCCCAATCTGGATGTGCCCTGTACAGCTCAGAATCCGGTGAGATCATTTCCGGCTCAAACCAAATGCCAAATTTCATGCCCAGTTTATTGACCTCTTCCACCAGGCTTTTGAGCCCGCCGTCTATCTTGGCCTCATTCACCTGCCAGTCCCCCAGACTGCTGTTATCATCATTTCTGTGACCAAACCAGCCGTCGTCCATCACCAGCATCTCGATTCCCAGTTCGGATGCCTGTCTTGCAATATCCAAAAGCTTCTGCGTGTTAAACTCAAAATAAGTGGCCTCCCAGTTATTGATCAAAACAGGCCGCTTCTTATTCCTGTAGATTCCTCTGATTAAGTGCTCACGGTACAGATCATGAAAATTCCTGGTCATGCCTCCGATTCCCTGCGCTGAATACATGCAGATGACCTCAGGCGCTTGAAAGCTCTCCCCGGCCTCCAGTTTCCAGCAGAAATTATCCGGATGAATTCCCATGACGGCACGAATCGATCCGAACTGATCCGCCTCTATCTGCGCCAGAAAATTACCGGAATACACAAAATTCATAGCATAGATTTCGCCCTCTTCCTCTGTGGTGCTTTTCTTTTTCCAGGCCATGAAAGGATGTTCCTGATGGCTCGACTCTCCGCGGACCGAGCAGACGCTCTGTTTGCCCTTCATGATCCGGCGTGTCTGAATCCCCCGTTCCCTGGCCCAAGAACCGTGCAGCGTCATCATCTCATACTCTTCATTATCCATATCCATACAAGCCGACAGAACCTTGGTCAGATAAACAGCCTCTTCCCCTGCATTGACGATCTTCACGCTTCTGGCAATCGCATCGGTGTCCGCAAAAATACTGTAAGATAATATAACCTGCAAGTGCAATACCTGATCTTCACAGGTAATTTCCAGAGTGCGGCAGGACTCCTTCTCGCCAAATGTCGCCGGCAGACCTTCCAGTGCTTCTTTCCCATCATAAATACGATGCGAAACATAGGAAAGCGATACACCTGTATGTCCTCCCAGCGTCCGTACCGCCAAAGTACCCTCTCTGTAATCGCCCAGATTATTTCCTGTATACTCCATCGGAAAAGTATCCAGAAAAGATGTCCTATCACGGTTATTCTCAGATGGGACAAAAGGCGCCTCTTTTGTGCGCATCAAATAAGTGAGGTTATCCTCCGAAAGCTTTCTTCCGTAATACACATGTCCCAGAAAATTTTCTTCATCCACAATACCGATACAGTAACTTGTATGCGGCGTATCCAGTTTAAACATTCTGTTCTGTTCATGATAGGTAATATTCATTTTGTCAGATTTCCTTTCTTCTGCTATATCTATTTCGTAATCGCGGTATGCATTGTCATCATGCATCCTCCGCCCAGGCAAGCGCACATCTAACGGCACGCTTCCATCCCTTCATCAGCTGCTTTCTGGTTTCCTCTTCCATAGACACATCAAATCTTCTCCCCAGCTGCCAGTTGGCACAGATTTCCTTTTCATCCTTCCAATAGCCCACTGAAAGGCCCGCCAGATAAGCCGCTCCCAATGCCGTCGTCTCGATACAGCTCGGCCGGTACACTGCCTGTCCCGTAATATCTGCCTGAAACTGCATCAGAAAATCGTTGGCGCTGGCACCGCCATCCACTTTCAGTTCTCCGAGCGGAATCCCCGCATCTTCCTCCATAGCCTTTAATACGTCCATGGACTGGTACGCAATGGACTCTAACACGGCTCTCACGAAGTGTTCTTTCTGACACCCTCTGGTGATACCCACTACAGTACCTCTTGCATAAGGATTCCAATAGGGGGTACCCATACCCACAAAAGCAGGCACCACATAAACGCCATTGGTATCCGGCACCCGCATGGCATACTTTTCAGAGTGCTGCGATATCTTCATCATCCGCATCTCATCCCGCATCCACTGCACTGCCGCTCCCGCCACAAACACGCTGCCCTCCAACGCATACTCCGGCCTATCGGAATTTCCTGCAGCAATCGTGGTCAAAAGACCGCTCTTACTTGCAATCGCATCCTGTCCTGTATTCATCAGAAGAAAGCACCCGGTTCCATAAGTATTCTTTACCTGCCCCGGCTCAAAACAGCACTGTCCGAAAAGTGCCGCCTGCTGGTCTCCTGCTGCTCCCGCAATCGGGATTGGTGCGCCGAAAATACTGCTCTCACTCATGCCAAACACCGTGCCTGAGGGTTTTACCTCTGGCAGCATCTGGCGCGGAATCCGTAAGATAGAAAGCAATTCCTCATCCCACTCCAGCGTATGGATGTTGTAGAGCATGGTGCGGGAAGCGTTGGTATAATCCGTCACATGGGCGGCACCCTTCATCAGATTCCAGATCAACCAGGTATCCACCGTGCCGAACAACAATTCACCACGCTCGGCCCTCTTCCTGGCGCCTTCCACATGGTCTAAAATCCAGGCAATCTTACTCCCCGAGAAATAGGCATCCGGTACAAGCCCTGTTTTGGCCTGTATCATCTCCGTATAACCCTGACTTTTCAATCCGTCAATATATGCCGCCGTTCTCCGGCACTGCCATACGATTGCATTGTACACCGGCTCACCGGTCTCCTTATCCCACACAATGGTGGTCTCCCGCTGGTTCGTGATTCCGATTCCCGCAATCTGGGACGCGCCCACGCCGATATTGGCCATGGCCTCGATCGCCACCGCAAGCTGAGATGCCCAGATTTCCCGGGGATTGTGTTCCACCCACCCGGCCTGGGGATAAATCTGCGTAAATTCTTTCTGGGCCATGCTGCAGATACTGCCCTTCTGATCAAACAAAATGCAACGGGAACTGGTAGTCCCCTGATCTAGCGCCATAATATATTGTCTCATCATTACCTCACTTCTGCACCGTTCTTATCCGATACTAAGACAGCACGTGAAACCCGGCACAACAATTTTATTAAGTATATAATATCCGACCGCGGTTCGTCTATAGCTATCCCTCTTTGTTATACTAAATATTTTTCTCTTCCATATTTTTAGAAACATGCTACAATAGAGGAACATGATATTTAATCTAAAAAGGAGCCCTAAATGAGTATCTTAGTTGTATTACAACAAATGATCATTATCTTCATCCTGATTGGAATCGGAATGGTTCTATACCGACGTAAAATGTTATCGGAAGAAACCTCCAAACAGATTTCCGGCATTATCATCAATGTCACCAATCCGGCTCTTTTAATCTGCTCTGCCTTTGAGGAGGGCCCCAAAGTATCCCTGCGCGAACTCGGTATTGCCGCAGCCGCTTATGCCGTGGTATTTGCAATCCTGATCGCCGTAGGTTTTTTAATCCCCTATCTCCTTGGCGAGCCAAAGAAACTCCACTATGCCTATCAGATGCTGACCGTTTTTGGCAATGTAGGCTTTATCGGTATCCCTCTGGCTTCTGCAGTACTTGGCAGTAAATCCTTGATTTTTGTCTCCATCTTTAACCTGTTGTTCAACCTCCTGATTTATACCTTCGGCATGTCCATGTTGCAAAAGGCCGCTCTCAGACAAGCCAGGGAGAACGGATCTGTTTTGGAAAATACCTTGACATCCGGCCGTCTGCAGAAGTTTGTCAATGCCGGTACCATTTCCGCCGCAGTTACCATCCTGTTTTATCTGGGTGATTTCCGGGTACCCGTTATCCTGTCGTCCACGCTCTCTTATGCCGGACGCGCCACCACACTCTTGTCCATGCTGGTTCTTGGCGTATCCGTTGCGCAGATGGCGCCCAGAGATATTTTCTCACATCCAAAGCTCTATGCCTTTACCTTGCTTCGACAAATCCTGGTGCCTATCGGCTGCGTCCTGCTTATGCGGAAATGGATCGACAATACGTTAATCATAAACACCATGCTTCTGATGGTTGCCGTCCCGTCCGCCAACATGCCTCTCATGATTGCCAAACAAATGGATATGGACACAGAATCTATCTCACAAGGTATCATCCTTACCACTATCTTAAGTCTTGTGACGGTACCGGTGGCCTGTCTGTTTTTGACATGATAAAAACTGCACATATATCCCGAACAATTTCACTTTTATCGTCATAAAATAGAGTAAAACCACATAGGATATTAAGTTATGTATTATTTACTCTTTGCCCTACTGCTCGCAGCCCTTCTTGGCTGTATCTTCTTTCACTGCCGCAGGAAAAAAATCATCTGTAAAATCAACACCATGGACTGCTGTGCCAAATGTTCTCTTGTGGATGAACTGGTAAACCCCTTCGGCTACTGTTTTCACTGTGACAGCGGTATCTTCTCTACCACAACAGACGCCTGGCAAAAACAAGCCGGGTACACCTACCTCTATGACTATATGGCTCCTCGTTTCCAGATGGTCTTTGATGCGCTTCCCGTCTACTTTGATTATCGCGGCAGGACCTGGCTGATTGAATTGTGGAAAGGCCAGTACGGTATCAATACCGGTGCTGAAATCGGTATTTATCATACGGATGGTATCGTTCCTGAACAAGATTACAAAAGTACCTGGTTCTCCTGTGCCGAAGAAAACGAAATGCTGGACTGCTCCTTCCTGCTGTGCAACGAAGGAAATGACTGTATCCGCAACTGCGGACGCCACTGGTGGCTCACCGCCTTTCTGGTGGGCTGCTTTTCCAGACCTTCTTCCCTCTCCCTGGAAGTAAATATCGGCTTCCCTAACAGAGAAATGCTCTCCGCCTTTGTAGATGGTCTTACGCGGGCCGGCTATCGAGAAGATTCTATCTGCGTCAAAGGGCTCAGTGTATGCTTTGTCTTCTGCAAAAACACCGCAGAAAGATACAATCTGTTCACACGGTTCTGGCGCCGCTTCTCCCAATGGAAAAACAAGATATTCTGCAGACTTTATCTATGGGTCACCAGACCTTTCTATTGTACGGAAGATCGAATCCTGTATCTGTATTACTATATCCCGGTTGCTTTCCGAAAGCTTCTCAGACTGCGCCGCTTTCACAAACGCTGTCATAAACGCCACTGTAAGGAGTATTGATCATGAGTGCCTCTTCTCGTCTTAACCGTGCTTTTCAAAACGCCCCTCTGCTACCCTTCTCCAACCGCTCCCGCTATGTTCTGATGAGTGACTGTCACAGAGGCATCGGTAATTCTGCCGACAATTTCCTCAAAAACCAGCACCTGTATTTTGCTGCGCTGGAACATTATTATCGACAAGGATTTACCTATATCGAACTGGGAGACGGAGACGAACTGTGGGAAAACCGGAGTATGAGAAATATCCTTGACATCCACAGCAACGTTTTCTGGCTTTTTGACCAATTTCATCAGCAGAATCGTCTGTATCTGCTCTATGGCAACCATGATATTGTCAAAAGAAAAAAGAGAGTGCAGTCTCTCTTTCCCGCGTTTCCTTTTTATGAAGGCATTATCCTTACCACAGACCTGTTGCCCGGCAACAGGTCGCGTGTTTCTCTTTATCTGACTCACGGACATCAGGCCAGTCTGCTAAACTCCACATTCTGGCCTGTTTCCCGCTTCCTTGTCCGGTATCTCTGGAGTCCTCTGGAAAATCTGGGCGTCCTGGATCCCACCAGTGCCGCCAAGAACTATCACACCAAAAACAAATGTGAAAACCGTTTAAACCAATGGGCTGAAAAAAACCACCACATCCTGATCACCGGCCACACCCACCGTCCTGCCCTGCCCACAATGCCTGCCAGTTATTATAACACCGGAAGCTGCGTCCATCCCCGATGTATTACCTGTATCGAAATAGAAAAGCAGACTATGACATTGGTGAAATGGAGCATGAACGCCCGGGCTGACAGCACTCTCTATGTGGCCAGAGAAATACTCTCAGGACCAGTCTCTCTCGACAGCCGCCCTTTCTGACATCGCATTACACAATCTGTACTTTGATCATATTGGTGGTGCCGGAACACCCAATCGGCACCCCGGAAGTAATAACCGTCAGATCCCCTGTCTTTAACAGGCCCTTTTTTTCGGCAGCTGCAATTGCCTTATCAAAAAGCCCATATGCTTCTTTTTCTTCTTTGATCACAAGCGGCGTCACACCCCAGGTCAGAGAAAGCTGTCTGCACACCTTCTCTGTAGTGGCACAGCTTATAATATCGCTTTTGGGGCGATAGCTGGATACCATTCTGGCCGACCTGCCGGATTTGGTAACTGTCACAATGGCGGTAGCATTTAAATCCAGTGCCGTCGTACAGGTAGCATGACAGATGGCATCCGTAATATCCGGATTTGCCTCCCGCTCAAACAAGAAGAATCTTTTACGATAGTCCACATCCTGCTCGGTGCGCTCCGCAATCCGCACCATTGTCCTGACTGCCTCCACCGGATATGCCCCTGCTGCCGTCTCTCCAGAAAGCATAATGGCACTGGTCCCGTCGTAGACTGCATTGGCAATATCCGTAGCTTCCGCCCGGGTAGGTCTTGGATTCTTAATCATGGATTCCAACATCTGCGTGGCAGTGATGACCTGCTTGCCTGCACGATATACTTTCTTGATGATCTTCTTCTGGATTACCGGAACATCCTCATAAGGAATTTCTACCCCCATATCGCCGCGGGCCACCATAATACCATCCGACACCGCAATAATATCATCAATATTGGCTACCCCCTGGGCGTTCTCTATCTTGGAGATAATCTTGATGTCTTCACCGCCGTTTTTCTCAAGCAGTTTGCGAAGCTGTAGAATATCCTCCTTCTTCTGCACAAAAGATGCCGCGATGAAGTCTACATCCTGTGCAATCCCAAATAAGATATCTTCTCTATCCTTGTCACTGATATAGGGCATAGACAAATCAACATCCGGCACATTGACACCCTTGTGATTGGAAACTGCGCCGCCGTTTATCACCCGGCAGACAATATCATTCCTATCTACCTTCTCCACCTTCATCTCAATCAGGCCGTCATCGATCAGTACCCGCATCCCCACCTCCAGATCTTCATAGAGGCGGCTGTATGTGACACTCACCTTATCCTTCGTACCCTCCACTTCATCTGCAGTCAGTGTGAAAAGCTGTCCCTCTTCCAACACAACTTTTCCATCCTTAAAGTTTTTCACACGAACTTCCGGTCCTTTGGTATCAAGCAGGATTGCCACCGGCTTTCCTACTTCTTTACGAAGTTTTTTTACCATATCCATTCTTTTCTTATGATCCTCATAAGTTCCGTGAGAAAAATTGCATCTGGCAACATTCATGCCTGCCAGCATCATCTGTCTTAATACTTCCTCATTGTCCGTGGACGGCCCCAATGTACACACAATCTTAGTTTTACGCATCCCCGCCTCCATTCTCCGGTCTTTCGCCGAATTTATATTCCATCTTATTATTCTGAACCAAAAAACGCTTCTTTAGTACAAAATTATGTTTCTATCATATCATATATATTCTTCAGGAGACAACCAGATACCCGTATTTTATCATACGGCAAAAAGGACAGATTCATAATCTGCCCTTTTTAACACTATCAAATTCCACAAAATGTAAAACTGAACTCGATCTTTTTACTCACATCAATGTGGTACTCCGGATGGACGGGTGCACCCCAGCTGTTATCGCCGCCCACGCCCATCTGCTGCCTGGAAACACGCACCACCGTATAATGCACTTTAGGAAGCTCGTATGGATGTTTTGCGTTCTCAATCTCATGCGGCGTGTAGGGAAGCGCCGAGAAATTTAAGTTTTCCCCAGTGAACAAAATTCCGCGCCCTTGTCTGTCCGTCACTTTAGCATAACGAACATCGGTCTTGTTGCCACACTCCTGAGGAACCAGATAAGCCGCCATATTATCCTCCACTTTGTTGCGGTAGATACCCAGTTTGGCTCCCTGTTTGCGGTCTTCATACGTCTCTTCAGGCCCGTTGCCATACCACTCCAGGCGGTCATAATCGGCATTAAATTTGAATATTACGCCAAACTCTGGCATATCCGGCAATCCTTCCACCGGATCGTAAGAGAGTGTTGTCTGGACCCGTCCGTCACCATATACTTTATAGGACAATCGGCACCCTGCCGCCGGCGTGGTCTGAAGATCATAAAGAAATGTCACACTGACATAATCTTTCTCTTCCCGGACGATTGGATTCTCCCAGGCCTCGCCCGGCACATCAAGCTTCTTACCCACCCCTTTACAGGTTGCATACATACTGGCAAGTTTCCACTGTCCCTGCCTGCCTGTCATATTATTACCCATGTCATTATCGGTAGGTGCACGCCAGAAATTTGGCCGGGGTATTTCCTCGATCAACTCTCTGCCTGCATAACGGTAGGACACAAGCCCTCCCGCAAGTTCTGAAAACAGCACCTCAAAATTCTCACCACGCACGCCAAAATTGTCATTGCCGCGGATCAGTATATAAGATTTTTCTTTTTCTTTGGTTTTCTCTGTAATTTTTGCAATTACCGCTTGTCCAAAGGCAATCTCATAGCCTTCCCTGGCCCAGAGTGTATCCTGTTTTAATAAAAAGGAAATCGTAACCGCATACTCTCCCGGTTCTTCAGGTACCGCAAAAGGCATAGGAAAGCTGAGCCGGCTTTCAGGCGCCACACAGATTCCGGCAAGTTCTTTCTCTTCCATGACTACACCATCGCACAGAAGCTGTGCCGCACACCGAAAAACGTCCGTGGAGACAAACAAGTTCTTATTCCACACCGTAAACTCTTTTACTCCCACTGTCACAGAAATATTCTGATAGTTATATTTTACTTCCTGCATTTTAGGAGATGCCTCACGTTCGCCGCCGTAGGCAATACCGTTGCCGCTGAAATTATAGTCTGTAGGCCGCTCCCCGAAATCACCGCCATAAGCCTGGAACCATTCGCCGTAACGATCTTTTTTATAGAGAGACTGGTCAATATAATCCCAGATAAAACCACCCTGATACCCGGAGTTCTCCTGATCTGCCAATTCCGTATATTTATGCATCGCTCCACAGGAATTGCCCATAGCATGCGTGTACTCACAGCAGATAAAGGGCTTTCCATCCCCGTTTGCAAGATATTCCTCAATATCTTCCACCGTAGCATACATACGGCTTTCCATGTCCGAAGAATCATTATAACTTCTGTCATTAAAGACGCCTTCATAATGTACCAGTCTCGTATCATCCAGTCTGCGCAGCAGCCGGGACATCTCATACAGTACCAGGCCGCCATAGGACTCATTGCCCAGCGACCAGATCAGTATCGCCGGATGATTCTTATCCCGCTGATAACAGGAATTGATGCGGTCAAACATCATCTCTTTCCATTCCGGCTTATCCTTCGGCACAACAAAGGATAAATCCTTCTTTCCCTTTAAATAAGCCGTCCATGTGCCATGGGATTCCAGATTGTTCTCCGCGATCATATATAGCCCATAACGATCACAAAGCTCGTAAAGTCTCTCATCATCCGGATAATGACTGGTACGGATAGCATTGATATTATTGCGCTTCATCGTCACAATATCCTTGACCATTTCTTTGTAAGAGACATGTCGACCGGAAACAGAGCTGAAATCATGCCTGTTGGTACCCTTAAACACAATACGTTTTCCATTTAACAGCATCCTGTTATCCTTCATCTCAAATTTCCGAAATCCTACAGGCTGTAGAAGGTATTCACAAGGATTACCTCCCTTATCCACCATTTCTATCTCCAGATCATATAAATAAGGATCCTCTGCACTCCAAAGCCTTGGTCTGTGAATCATCGCCGCAAACACCATGGAAGCAGCCCCCGTCTTTTCCTCCTCCCAGAGTATTTTCTCCCGATCCCGCAGTCGGATTCTTACCGTACCGCTGCCGGAGAATCTGCACTTTACAGATAATTGCGCCCGTTCAAAATCATCTTCTTCAAACAACGTCCTGACACTGAGATCCTCCATATGCGCACTGGGAACCGCATATAGATATACATCCCGATAAATGCCGGAAAAACGGAAGAAATCCTGATCCTCACACCAGCTTGAAGCAGTCCATTTAAACACCTGTACCGCCAGTTTATTTTCCCCTTCACGCAGATATGGCGTCAGATTAAATTCCGATGCCGTAAAGCTGTCCTCACTGTAACCCACATAGAATCCGTTCAGCCACAGCGCCATACCGCTTTCTGCTCCCTCAAAAGCTATACGGACTTCTTTTCCCTTCATAGATTCTGGAAGCTCAAAATATTTCACATAACTGGCAACCGGATTAAATCTCTCGGGTATCTGGCCCGGCTCAATCTCTTCCCTTCCGTCCCATGGATACTGCGTATTGACATACTGCGGAATATCATATCCCTCCATTTGGATATGCGCCGGCACTCGAATATCCTCCCAGCATCTGCAGTCATACGCATCTTTCTCAAATCCGTCTATGGCAGAATTGATATTGACGGCGTAAGAAAACTTCCAAACTCCATTCAATGATTTAATCAGAGAGCTCTGCCGACGCATATATTCCTTTTTGTTCCTGTAAATTCTTTGTGCAGAATGTGCCGGAAGCACATTTTCTTTAAAAAACTGTGGATCCTTTACTTTATTGTAGTCAAATTGTGCCATACGCTAGCAACACTCCTTTCCCTCATTTTATGATACTCCCTCATATTAAGTCTGGCAAACGTATATAACAAAGGTGCCAAAAACATCTCAAAATCCAGATATTCCTGACACCTTAAAGTTACCAAATCATCCTATCGAACAGATATATTCTATTATAATATCCGTTATTTCACAGCACCCGTAATACCTTCTGCGAAAGCGTTCTGCAAACAGAAGAATACGATTGCGGTAGGCAGGGTACAGATTAGTACCGCTAACATCAGCATACCATAATCTGTTACATAACCCTGTGTCAGATTGGCAACTACCATCGGCATTGTCTGACTGGTCGCATCCGTCATAATTACCTTCGGCCACAGATAACTGTTCCAGGCGTTCATAAAAGTAATCGTCATAGCCGCCGCGTAAGTAGAACGCATAGTCGGTATAAACATCTGGAAAAAGATGCGAATTTCGGACAAACCGTCGATCCTGGCCGCCTCCATGATATCATGCGGGAAGGATCTGGCACTTTGCCGAAACATCATGATCAAAAACGGTGTGGAGACCGTAGGCAGGATAAATCCGATCGTGGTATTCAGCCAGCCTGCCGTGGAAAACATCTGGAACAAAGGAATCATCGTTGCCACGAAAGGAACCATCATTGCCAGAAGAATGATGCTCATAACCGTGTCTTTTGCCTTATCATGATAAATCTCAAATCCATATCCTGCAAGAGAACTGACAATCAAAGATACCACTGTCAGAATGATTGCGTACTTGAAAGAATTACCAAGCGCTCTTCCCACATTCTGGTTTGCCAGAAGGTTCTTCAGGTTCTCAAAGAAATAGCCGCCCGGAATCAGCCGCCCGGCAACCACCTCCGCACTCTTGTTTGTTGCCGCACTCAGCATCCAGTACAGCGGAAATACAGAGATAAAGGATACAATACACAAAAACAGATACATACCGAATTTTTTGCCTTTAGTCACGCTTATCACCCACTTTCATCTGCAAGAACGCCAGAACGGCAACCAGTATCAAAATTAAGAAGGACATTGCCGCCGCATAACCGAAGTTCGGCACATACTTAAAGGACATATTATATATGTAATGCGACATGGTAATGGAGGCGTTTGCCGGGCCACCGTCCGTCAGGTTCACGGACTCATCAAACAACTGCAGGGTACCGTTAGTAGACATGATCGCCGTCAACAGAATCGTTGGCTTTAAGAGCGGCACCGTAATCTTAAAGAATGTCTGTACCGCCGAGGCACCGTCAATCTTGGCCGCCTCATATACAGAATACTCAATGTTCTGTAAGCCAGACAGATAGAATACCATATTATATCCTGTCCACCGCCACAAAAGCGCTATGATAATGACAATCCTTGCACTCCATGTATGTGTCAGGAAAGAATAAGGCTGATCCAGAATCCCCAGATTGACCAGTAAAAGATTAATGATACCATTGTTGGCAAACAGGGAGCGGAATATAACCGCATAGGCTACCAGCGAGGTAGCGCAGGGCAGGAAGATCATCGTTCTGAAAAGCCCTTTGAATCTAAGATTCTTATTATTCAGTATAGATGCCAGAATCAAAGCAAAAACCAACATGATCGGCACTTGAATAATCAAATAGAAAAACGTATTTTTAATAGACTGTACGAAAACTGCATCTTGGAACATTCGAGTGTAATTGAGGATGCCGCACGATTTCATCGCTGCCCCTACACCCGTCTTAAATGATAAGAGCAACGCTCTCACCATCGGCACAAAACTCATCAAAAGAATCAAAAGCGCACCCGGCGCCAGAAATACCCACCCCGTAAGATTATGTTTTCGGCTGAGTGTCATTTTTTTCGGCTTACTCAAGAAACTCCCTCCTTCTCTGCCATTGGAGAAAAAAGGGGAACAGCCTGTAAAAACCATTCCCCTATTTTTAAATTAACTATTAAATCTGTGATAGCCCGTCTGCTATTCACCGAGTCCGCGAAGCGGATCTCGCAATCTAGCTCTCAACTTCGTTCGTTATTCACCGAGTCCGCGAAGCGGATCTCGCAAAGTTAATTTGCGAAGCAAATTTACTTTTTTTATTGTCCCATATTGAAGTTCACAGTATCTTCTGCTGTCTTCATCTCAGTCTCAATATCGGAACCGTTGATATAGTTGGTGATTGCCGTCGCCACAGCGTCACGTCCTTCATAGTAGTATACACCTGTGATATTAGACGGTACCTTAGTGGAGAATTCAACGATCTTAGCGGATACTGCATCGCCGCCGAAGAACTCATTGGGTGTCGCATATGCGTTGGAATCACCTGCCGGAGCCCATGTTGCCAAAGCACCGCTGGGAAGGATGTTATCATACAACTCTGTACTTCCTGCAAAGGTACTTGCCAGGAAATCTGTTGCCAGACTGGGATTCGCACATTTCGTAGTAACTGCCCAGGAAGAACCGCCATTGTTGGAGTAATTGGTCGCGTTTGCTGCACCTACAAGACTGGGCATATTGGTAAGCGCCCACTTACCGGACTGGTCTTCTGCTGTCTGAATAGAAGCCATAATCCAGCATCCGTTGATGGTACCTGCTACATCGCCGCTTACAAGAGATCCTACATACTCATCCCAGCTGTTGACCTCAATCAATACACCGCTGTCCTTCAACTGCTTGTATGTCTCCATAACAACCTTCAAAGTGTCATTGCCAACGATATTGGCTGTGCCATCCTCATTGAACAGAGAAGAGCCAGCAGACTGCATCATCATCATGATCAGGTCGCACTCACCTGCCTGCATGGAGATGAGGGGCTTTCCTGTTGCTTCCAGAACCTTTTTCCCGTTCTCAATATACTGGTCAAATGTGATGTCTGTAAAATCATCGATGGTCAGGCCTGCCTGCTCCAGATAATCTGTACGATAACATGCAACCACCGCACCATTATCAAAAGGAACACCATAGTTCTTGCCGTCGATTACGGAATAAGCTGTCTTACCTGCTGCGAACTGGGAGAAATCAATTCCGCTGTTTGTCAGATCCATGCATACATCCGGGAAGCTGATAACATTCTTCTGGAACGCATTATCCTGCATCAGGAAAATGTCAGGTAATGTACTCAGATCACCGGAAGTTGCCGCTGTGGTAACTTTGGTCTGAATATCTTCCCAAGGGGTCTCTACCACATTTAACTTGAAGTTCGGATGATCTTTCTGATAAACCTTCTCTGCTTCATACATAGCATTTAAGTTAAATGCAGGATCCCAACACCATACCGTAAGTGTTTCTTCTCCAGATGCCGCATCTGCCGCCGGCGCCTCTGTCGCTGCTCCCGCATCTGCTCCACCATTGTCTGCTGCCGGAGCCTGTGTACCGGAACCGCCACAACCGGTGAGCATTGTTGCCAGCATAGCGCCGGCTGCCAAAATCGATACCAATTTCTTTTTCATGAATTTTCCCTCCTTTATTTGGTAAAATAAACCATAAATCCTTCTAAACATTATTTTTTCTTCTTTTATGGGCAATTTGTATACTTTTAAGACTTATGATTTATTTTGTATGTGCATTATACCAATATTTTTGTTGATTATGTTTTCGTATTCAATCTAAAAAAGAGCAAATCTGACCATTTTGACAGTCATTTTTGCTCTTTTCCGATTTTATTCTCTTTTTTTATGTACAAATTACCAACCTTTTTTGGCAGAGACTTTAAAGTTCATCAATTTGCCTTCATAATTCTCCCTGTTCTTCTTATACTGGTAAGGAGATGTGCCGACAATCCTGCGAAAATTCCTGTTAAATGTGGATACCGTAGGATAGCCTACTCGTTGCGCCACTTCTTCCATGGAATAGCGGCTTTTCTTAATCATCTCACAGGAATTCTGAATTCGTACCAGCGTCAGGTATTCCGCCGGCGCCATTCCCATATATTCCACAAACAACCGGCGAAAATGCGTCTCGCTTAAGGAGCACTGTCTGGCAAGCATTGCTACACGAATCTCCTCCATATAATGTTTGTTCATATAATCCAGCGCATCTATAATCTGATCCAGGCCGCTCCTGTGCGAACGTTTTTCCGGTTTTACCCCCCCCCAGGCTCAATATCGTTTCTCGCAACGATGATGAGAATCGATAGCAGTATACCCCGTAAAACCTCCCCCGAATAACTCTTACGATCACGGCACTCTTCCATCGCCATACGCACAAGAGAAACCAACTCTTCATTCTCACCTGCGTCAAGACATACCGCATCATGATTAATCCTGTCCATAAGCTTATGTACAAAAATACCATCCTCAGGATAGGCTGTGTTCAAAATAGCCTCAGGATCAAGGAATAGATACTCCCAGTAACTTAGGCTGCTCATCCAGCTATTCGTCACATGAGGAAAATTCTGAGGAATTACCGTAAGCGATCCCGGCGCATAAGAAACCGTTCTCTCATCAAGCACCATATGCCCAGTTCCTTCAAGACAGAATCCGATCTCCAAAAGATTATGGAAGTGAAGACTGCTCACATCATCCCCATAAGCACGGCGCCAGCTTTCACCCAAAAGTGCCAGTACCTGTTCTCCTTCCGGAACCTCATAATAACGGAATTCAATTTCCTGCTTTTTTCTTGCCGCCATTTACGCCTTTCCCCTCTTTCATCTGATCAAGAAGTGTTTCCTTGCTGCTCTTTTCTTTCTCTCTATATCCTGTAATCTCCTTCAATTTATCATCAAAATAACTGTCGATCCAAGCAATCGCATTGTAAGAGACAGGCCCCCAATCAACTGCAGGATAAATCTGCATGTTTTCATCATTCACATTACATGCTTTTCCCTCAGGCAGCAATTCCTCAAAGCTTGCCGTCACATATCTCACTTTATCCCTGATCTCACCCTCTGTACTAAATCCTACAAAATCAGCCTGCATATGATCGCTTTGCGTAAATCCTGCACTGACTTCTACCTCTATGCTGCCAACGGCATCATACTTGGATAAATCTATCGTATACACATAAGAATACAGACAGACATTCCTTCCATCCTCGGTCAAATAATGTTCAAATACCAGATCCCGTACCGTCTCCGCATATTCCTTTTCCGCATAATCTGAAACAGCCTTTTCCCAAATCCGATAATCCTCCGGTCCTTCCATAACATTTTCTTTTTCCCGAATCAGGCAGGCAATATTATACCCTTCTCCGCCTCCAGACAAAGTGCAGTTGGCACCGGTTTCCTGTCCATATAACATACCTACGCTGCATCCCCGGGGCGTATCAAACTGATAGACCGATTCCCACTTGATCCCTATGGGTCCGCTCTGTTTCTCCAGATGCCAAGACCGGTTTACCGTTAAAATCTGACCGGGCCAAATCAAGTCAGGATCTGTAATCTGTTCTCTGTTGGCCTCATACAAATCCATATAGCGTCTGCCGTCTCCCCATAATTGTTCGGATATATTCCATAAGGAATCACCGGCAGCCACTTCATATATCTCTTTCTCCGCCGGAAGAAGCAGGTAATACTCTCCCAATTCCGGTTTTTCGTCTTTTAATGCAAAAGTTCCCTCCGCCTGTACGCAAAGCGGTATACTGCCTGAAAGCACCGCCGCTACTGCAAATATTCTTATCTCTTTTCTTCCCAATAATCCCATACGCTTGCCTGATCCCCCAGCCACAAGTTATCTGCTTTTTCCATACACGGAAGCACCCGGCCGGTACTCTCCGACTTATCCAGTCTATCCCAGAATAAGGATTCTTTCTTGTAAGGCGCAATTTCTTCCGCTGTAAGTTCTGTATAAAAGGTGCTGTTGGACGGATCGCTGCCAGAAAGTGCCGCCACCTTAGGGTCCAGAGAAACACCAACCACAAAATTCCCCTCCTCTGTCACATAGAAAAAAGGAACAAAATCATAATATTTCTCCAGTTCTTTATCCGAACAGTTAAACCAGTCAATAAAGATATCCACATCTTCCGGGGCAATCATTTCTTCTCCCAGCTTTTCGTTAAATTTATCCACCCACAAGCCGGCAAATCCCTCATCCAGCCGCAGTATATCTCCCAACGCATAACTTTCTCCGGTCAAAAGATCCACCGTTAAAGCCCTTTGTGTCATATAGACATACCAGACAGGACTGATCGGTGCATAAATTTCCTTATAGCTGACACTCATAAGATACTGACTGTGATATGTCACGTCGCACTGCACATCACTGCTGAAAATACTGTATTCCTCCTGCAGTTTCTGCACCTCATCATTGGGCTTAAGATGCCAGTAGTTTACCCTGTCCATGGCTGTATCATAAAGTTTTGAATTGATCTGCTCCAACTGTTCAATCGGTTCCTCCCTGGTCCCTGCCAGTATCGGATATTCTACCGTCAATACATCCCAGTAAGGGTATTTATCGGAATACTCCACATAATACTGATTTTTTTGTACTGTATAATCATGATATCCTTTCGGCACTGTACTCACCAGATACGCTGCCACGCCGCCTGCTATAACCGCCAGGACAATCACTGCCGCAAGGACAAACAGCCATTTTCTTCCTATTACTTTGCCTTTCTTTAAGACCTCTGTATCATCTGTTTTTATTTCTTCTTCCGCTGCATAACCATCATATCCCGTTTGTATTCCTTCCATAATAATATCTTTCCCTCAGCTTTCTTTTATCATATCGTAAGTCACCGTTAAATACAACATGGTGTTCCGTTATTGCGCTCCTTCCTCCCCCTGATTCTGTTGTATCCTTCTCTCTTTTAAGAATACAGACAGCATGCATCATAATATCATCATTTTTGCATCATAGTTGCATCATTTGTCCCCAAAACAACATCTGTTTTCCCATATTAAAACGAATCCCCCGGCGGTGGAGCGCCGGAGGATCCGTTTTAGAATATATATACAAACTAAGGGATATAGGTAAACGCTTATTCAACGTCCTGCAATGCTGCAAAATCTTCCTCTCCTGTGCGGATCTTAACAACTTTATCCACATTGTAAACAAAGATTTTGCCGTCTCCGATGTGCCCTGTATAGAGCGCCTTCTTGGCTGCCTCCACGACATCTTCCACCGGAATCTTACTGACTACCACTTCCACCTTGACTTTCGGAAGAAGGGTGGCATCTATTTCAACACCGCGGTATCTGTCTCCTGCGCCCTTCTGGATGCCGCAACCCATTACCTGTGTCACTGTCATACCGGTCACGCCCAGATCATTCATAGCCTTACGGAGTTTATCGTATCTGGAAAGTTTTGCAATAATAGCCACCTTATAAATGCCTGTAGCGGAAGCAATCGGTACCTGTGCCACTTTGACTGCCGCATCTTTCAGTGCCGGGGAAGCATTATCATACTCCTCCACACCCAGACTCGTATTCTCATTGACCTCCATGGACATGGTATTAGAAACATCCATGATGCTAAAGCCTGAATAAGCGGATGCCAGACCGTGCTCCTTGGAATCCAGACCCACAATCTCTTCCTCCTGTGAAACACGAAGGCCCACAACTGCCTTGATGATCATAAACACAATGGTGATGGTCACTGCCGTCCATGCCGCCACTGATACAAAGCCAATAAGCTGCAGACCGAGAAGCTCAAAGCCACCGCCATAGAACAGACCCACAATCTCCTTGCCGGAAGCATTGGCGATAGAATATCCCGGCGCCGTACTGGTGGCAAAGAAACCTACCGAAATCGTTCCCCAGATACCGTTCATCATATGTACTGCCACCGCGCCCACAGGATCGTCCACGCGAAGTTTATAATCCAACAGCCAGACACCGAACACTACCAGAAGACCTGCCACCGCACCAATTACGATAGCGCCGAAAGCATCTGTCACATCACAAGGGGCCGTGATAGCTACCAGACCTGCAAGAGATGCATTTAAGCACATGGAAACATCCGGTTTGCCATATTTAATCCATGTAAAAATCATACATACCACAGTTGCTACCGCAGGAGCAATCGTTGTTGTTACGAAAATGGAACCCAGCTGCTCCACACTGGTCGCCGCAGCACCGTTAAAACCATACCAGCCAAGCCAGAGGATAAACACCCCCAAGGCTCCGATCGGAAGATTATGTCCCGGGAAGGCATTGACCTTAACAATCTTGCCGTTTTTGTCCTTATTAAACTTACCGATACGAGGACCTAAGATCTTAGCGCCCACCAAAGCGGAGATACCGCCTACCATATGAATGGCGCAGGATCCTGCAAAATCATGAAATCCAATCTGTGCAAGCCAGCCGCCGCCCCAGATCCAGTGCGCTTCAATCGGATAAATCAAAGCCGAAATCACTGCGGAATATATACAGTAGCTTAAAAACTTTGTTCTCTCCGCCATAGCACCGGATACAATGGTAGCCGTGGTCGCACAGAACACTAAATTAAATACAAAGTTTGACCAGTCAAAACTTTCATATGCCGTAAAGATATCAAATCCCGGCTTGCCGATCAGTCCCATCATGTCCTCTCCCAGCAAAAGACTGAAACCGATCAGAATAAATACTACCGTTCCGATACAGAAATCCATCAGATTCTTCATAATGATATTGCCGGCGTTCTTGGCTCTTGTAAAACCTGTCTCCACCATAGCAAATCCCGCCTGCATCCAGAACACCAACGCTGCGCCGATCAAAAACCAGACACCAAATATCTGCCCGTTCATGGCCTCCATAATCTCATTTGTCATAATAGTCCCTCCTCATTGTTGTTTCGTGCAGCAGCAGACCTGGAGCGCTCCATTTCTCCTTTCCTGCCGGCTCTGTTTCTGCACGAAAAAAGCGCCTTGAGTTTCCTCAAAGCGCCTTTGCTTTTATGTGTTGCATTGTAGCACCATCGTTTTGTGGTGTCAAGCATAAATTTGATGATTTGTCAGAATTTTTTATTTCTCTTCTGCCATTCCCCGGGATTTATCTGGGCAAACAACACTGCCGCAAACACCAGAATACACCCCAGAATTTCCCGTCCGATCATGGTCTCATGTAAAATCAGCATCCCCGCCAGTACGGAGAATACCGATTCCAGACTCATCAACAAAGAAGCGATCGAAGGGTTAATCCCGTTCTGCCCGATAATCTGTAACGTATAGCCCACACCGCAGGACATGACGCCTGCATACAAGATCGGAATCCACACTTCCCAACTTGTAAACATCTGTGCCCATCCCTGTATGCCCCCCGGCGCGTGTAAAATCTCCACTCCTATCATGGGCACAAGTCCCAATATCCCGCAGACCAAAAACTGAATACAGGACATGCGCACGCCGTCCACTAACGGAGAGAAGTGATCTATCACCATGATATGCACAGAAAAACAGACTGCACACAACAGCACCAGAACGTCACTGACATAAAAGGAAAAACCTTCCGTCAGGCATAAAAAATAAAGTCCCACAACCGCTGCCAGAATACTTATCCAGACATTCCAGCGGCATTTTTTACCCAGAAATATCCCCAGTACCGGCACCAACAGAATATAACACGCCGTCAAAAAACCCGCCTTACCTGCGGTGGTGCCATAATACATTCCCATCTGCTGAAACGTACTGGCTACAAAAAGCACTGCTCCGCACAAAATCCCTCCCATCCACAGTCTGCGTCTGTCCTGTGGTGTCTTGGGCTTATGCCCTGCCGTATGACCGTCCAAAAGGCGAATGACCGGCAAAAGTACCGCCGCCCCCATCAAAGAGCGGATACAGTTAAACGTATATGGTCCCGCGGCAGCGCCCCCTTGTCTTTGCGCCACAAAGGCAACACCCCAGACAAGGGCTGTCAGAATAAGGCAGAGAGAGTTTCGGAATTCTTTTGTCATAAATATAATCCTTCCTGTCCGGATAATTGACTGCGATTATTTATTATAGACATTTAGGTATTACTTGTAAAGCGCAGTATATATAAATATTGGTATCATTCGCACTTTTCATGGTACAGATTGTACTTTTAGGGGTATCCTTTGCAAACCCGTCCTATTATCTATATGATATAATGAGCGTTAGTGAGGAGAGTATGCTTGCATATTCGACGAACGGCGAATGACGATCATGAATCTCTGATTCATGATATAATAGACGCAGGTTATTGAGCCTGCGTCACAAGAAATACTAACAGTGAGGTACTATGGTGAAAAAGAATATGGATAAAAAAAATGACAATATAGATAGAGATTCAGAATGGAAAGCACTTTTAGAAAACGAAGCCGAAGCCAATCAATATGCAGCCAAATGCCTTGCCGTCTGTGCCGGTGTGGGCGCATTGGCATGGTTGTTTAACCTTCTGGGGATTTTTATTATTCCGGCTAAGATCATGAACATCGGTATGCCTTTTACAATCCTGTTTTTTCTGCTGCCGGCCCTGCTATGCAAATTAACAGGCGGTACCCCTCTTTGGCTAAAATACGTCATCGTCATCTGCGGCATTATCAGCATTTTCATCTTGTCCAGCGCTATGCCCAAACACGGCGTTCTGGCCTGGGCGGTGCCACTCGCATTAAGCTGCCATTATTATTCCAAAAAACTGACCAAGCTGACTCTGATATCCTCATGGGTACTTTTTTCCGCCTCTATTTATCTTGGCATGTACATAGGAGAGGGGGATTTGAATCTGCTGGTGACAGAGCCTGTCATAGAAAACCGGGTCATTACAGGCAAAATGCTGTATGAGGCATCTCTTTTCTTTGTGTTCCCACGGGCTCTGATCCTTCTTGGTCTTTCTTCTATCTGCACCACGGTAGCCGGACGAACCAGACGTCTGTTAGAAAAGCAGATTAAGGACAGTGAAGAAAGACAGCGCATCTCTACGGAACTGGACGTGGCCACAAGAATCCAGGCAGATATGCTGCCCTGTATTTTCCCCGCTTTCCCGGATCGGCCGGAATTTGATATCTATGCATCCATGAATCCCGCCAAGGAAGTGGGCGGTGATTTCTATGATTTCTTTATGGTAGATGAAACCCATCTTGCCCTTGTAATCGCCGATGTGTCCGGCAAAGGCGTCCCTGCCGCACTCTTTATGGTAATCGGTAAGACGCTGATCAAAGATCATACAAAGCCAAATGTGGATTTGGGGGATGTGTTCTCAGAAGTGAACGATCTGCTGTGTGAATCCAACAACGAAGGATTATTTATTACCGCCTTTGAAGGGATTCTCAATCTTGTGACCGGCGAATTCCGTTTTGTCAATGCGGGACATGAATTGCCTTTTATTGCCAAATCAGGCGGCACCTATGAACCCCATAAGCTTCGCGCCGGATTTGTGCTTGCCGGTATGGAAAACACGAAATATCAAAGCGGCAGCATCCAGCTTTCACCGGGAGATAAAATTTTCCAGTATACGGACGGTGTGACGGAAGCCACAAATAAAGACCACGAACTTTACGGCATGAAACGCCTGGCAGATATCCTTGCGCAAAATACTGACAAAAAACCTGCGGAACTTCTCCCTGCCATAAAGGCAGATATTGATGCCTTTGTCGGAGAAGCGCCGCAGTTCGATGATATCACAATGCTCTGTGTGGAATATCTACATACAATGGATGCCTGAATCAGATATCATTCCAACTAATTGCATCATTTGCCTCAGCATCCTGTAATGCCGCATGTACCTTATCCATCAAAATCTCTTCATCAATCGGTTTGACCACATAATCCTTTGCACCGCCTGCCACGGCCTTGACCACATGGTTCTTATCATTGTTCGATGTCAGAAAGATTACCGGTACTTTTTGCAGATGCTCTCTTTCTTTGATCATCTTTAGCATTTCATATCCATTGATCTCCGGCATATCAATATCCAGGATGATCAGATCAGGAGTTCTGTCTCTTAGAAACTGGAGCGCCCGCCGTCCGCCGGAAAAGGCATGCAGATCGTATTTATCCCCTAATACCTTTATCAACATTTTAAGAATAATACCGCTGTCATCCACAGCTACTATTTTCTTTTTTTCAAATAACATCTTTCATTCCTCCTTTTTCCTTCAGTAATTCTATGGCCTTTTCCTCGTCAAACTCATCTTCCAGTGCAATCAGCACATTCTTAATACAATCATGCATGGACGGCTCCAGAGGACGGCCTATCCATTCCTTCAACAGTTCTATCGCCTGATCGGTCTCGAAATCCTCCAAAAAATCTACTACTTTTGCCAGGTCACATTCTGACAATATCAACACATCTTTGCCGTCACTGTTTACTGCAGCGTATTTATCCTCTTGTTCTTTGCCATATGTACGAATAAGCTCTTCAAAACCATCCAGTGTTTTTTCCCAGATTGAAAGCAGTTCTTCCCAATGCATTTTCACATATTCCAGATTCTCTGCTTTACTCTGTTTTTCATGTTCAAACGCCATATCCGCCAGCTGATCCGCACCAAGCATTCTCGCGTTTCCCTTTAAACCATGTACCAGGATTGCATAATCCTTCATGTTTTCTCCGACCAGAAATTGATATATGGTGTCCTGCTTTGTCCGGTCTTTGACAAACATCCGCACAAGATCCAGATACATTTCCCTGTCTTTCTTCGCATATAGCAGCCCATTTTCTATGGAAATGCCATATTGGAGATATTTCTTATCATCCATCTCCACGTTATCTTTCTCTGTCTCCTCTCCTGCCTCCATTGCGTTCCTGATCAACGTTTCGGGCAGGTATTTCATCGTCGTCTGCTCCAACAGATCACCGTCAATCGGTTTGGTCAGAAAATCTGCAAATCCTTCCTTCAGGTAACCTTCCCTCGCCCCTGACAACGCATTTGCCGTAAGCGCTATAACCGGTGTATCATGATTGGGGCAATTTGAAAGTTTACGGATCTCATGGAGTGTTTCAATACCGTCCATTTCCGGCATCATATGATCCATAAAGATAATATGATATTGCTGCTTCTGCACAAGTTCGAGACATTTCTTTCCGGAATCCGCCGTGGTAATCTGCATTTTGGTACGCTTAAGCAGTGATTGAAATACTGTGAGATTCATGCTGTTGTCATCTACCACAAGCACTCTTGCCTCCGGTGCTTCAAAAAACTGCTGTTTCATGGAAAGATTCTGTTCCCGTCTGCTCCTGATCGTTTCAAAATCCCCCGCAGGTTCATCACAGACGATTTTCTGTGGTATCGTGACGGTAAAGTCAGAGCCTTTTCCGTATTCACTCTCTACCTTCATCTCACCGTCCATCAGTCTAAGCAGTGACATGGTAATATTCATCCCCAGACCGGTACCTTCAATATTCCTGTTCTTCTCCTCATCCAGTCTCTGGAAACTCTCAAACAGCTTCCCCATATCCTCTTTCTTGATACCCATTCCCGTATCTTTTACGGATATGATAAGCCCAATCTCCCCCTCTGCCTGTCTCTCATATGTCACTTTCATCTCAATTGAGCCCTGCGGCGTATACTTGACGGCATTAGTCAGCAGATTGGTCACAATCTGTTTTATTCTGACATCATCTCCGAAGAGAACCCGCGGCAGCGTTTCATCGAGGAAAAAATGAATCGTAAGCCCCTTCTCCTGTGCCCGCAAAAAAATGACGTTCCACAAATCCATCATCAAATCTTCCGGTGCATACTCCACCTTAACAATCTCCATCTTGCCGGATTCAATCTTTGACATATCCAGTATATCATTGATCAGAAACAGGAGCGTTTTACCGGAGCTGCGGATATTGGCGGCGTAAGAAAGCAGCTGTTTGTCCGTACATTCCCTGAGAATCATCTCATTCATGCCAAGCACCGCATTGATAGGTGTCCTGATTTCGTGAGACATATTGGAGAGAAAAAGACTTTTGGCCTCATTGGCCCTGATTGCTTCGTCCTTTGCCTTCTCATACTCCTTATTTAGCTTCTTAATTTTGTCCAAGGCAGTCTGTGCATCCCGAAGTTCGTTCAGTTCCGTAACATCTTCCATCACCACAACCACCGATTTTTCTCCGTCGTTATGAATATAACTTGTGGTCAGAGTCAGATTCCTCATCTCTTCCCCAAGCATGTAATCCACCGGCATATTGCTTACCTTTTCTTTTTCATAAATGGTATCCAGAATCACCTCATTAAAGGCATCTGTACCTTCTCTGGTCAGAAACACATTAACGAAAGAATTTCCGATATCCTTCTGTGTCAGTCCAAGCATATGTTCCGCCGCCGGATTTAACATCGTGATCTTTCCATTCATACTGATCACCATAACGCCTTCCAGCATATTCGTTACGATTTCCCTGTATAATCCCTTATGATCTTTCTGCTCCAGCATATGCGCTATAACTCCTTGCGTATTTTCAAGATATTGCGTCCATCCTTATACTCATAGGTAATTTCGTTCATGTTCTTTTTAACAATATAGATCCCTAGTCCTCCTATTTCCCGTTCCTCCGCGGACAGTGTCACATCCGGATCAGACTTGGCAAGCGGATCGTATGGTACCCCTTGATCAATAAAGGTTATCACCACGGAAAGCGGCTCTTCCACCACTTCCACCCGCACTGTTGCCGGCCCTGTCCCGGGATGATAAGCGTAATGAACAATATTGCTGAATAGTTCATCAATGGCAATATCAATCTGTGCCTGTGCTTTTACCGGACAGTCGTACTGTTCAAGCTGTTCATCTACGAACTCCGTAATGACAGGAATACTTTCCACTGTTGCTTCAACCGTTACTTCTTTCATATACGCTCCTTACCTATTCTATATTAAGAATATCCAGAAAACCCGTGACCTCAAAAACTTCATATATGGTCTCATTGACATGGCATATGATCATTTTTCCGCTACCCTTTTTCATAAACGCTTTATGTGCGGATAACAGTACGCGCAGGCCCGCCGAAGAAAGGTATTCCAACCCCTCAAAATCCAGAATCAGCTGCTGCGCTTTATCAAGAACGGCATTAATCTGTGTCTCTAACTGCGGCGCAGTAGTCGTATCAAGCCTCCCTATGGGCAGGAGCGTAATTTCCTTTCCATTTTCTTTCTTTTCAACAGTCATTTCATGTACCCTCCTTATAAACCTATTTTTCGTCATTTTATATGACTTCTTCCTATAATTTAACAAAAAAAGGCTCATTCCGGGGGATATGCGGTATACATCGCAGTTTTTGGGGTATACTTTGCAGATTTAAAATCTCACGACCCACACCGTATGAATCTCCCCGTCCACTTCTACCCGTTCATTACTTTGTGTAAATCCCAGCTTCTCACAAAGCGCCGCCGACTTTTTGTTGCCTTCCATCACCAGGGCCTGTACCTGCGTCATCCCCAGTTCCTCTCCGGCATAGGCAAGAATCGCACTGCACACCTCGTAGGCATACCCCTGCCTCTGCCATGGCACACCAATCACAAATCCCAGTTCCGGCAGGTCAAATCCTTCCCGCCAGCTGACCCCTGCCCTGCCGATGACCTGCCCGCTCTCTTTCTCTAGAACTGTCCACAAACCGTATCCATAGAAACCATATACTTTCTCAATATACTCTTTTGTATACGCAATCTCTTCCTCCGGATCTTTGAATAAATCTTCCATATACGCTGTGATGGACTCATCTGCATAGATCCGATAAAAAGCCTTCACGTCCTCCACTGTCGTCTCCCTGACGACACATCTCTTAGTGGTCAGTATTTCCCAGGGCAGTCCGGCCATTCGGCGATACGCCATATCAAAAGCCTCATAATCCGCCTCCTCTATCTGTTCCAACACATACAAGGCCCCAGCGAAACCCGCCTCCTTATTTCCTTCATGCCGATACGGCAGCACATACCTGCCTTTCTGCCGCAGTGCCCGGTATTCCTCTTCGGAATCGGTAAGGTATAAAGTATTCTCTGCTTCCTCTGCCGACAGTTGTTCCTGCTTTCCGACAGACAATCCAACACCATGTCTTTGCAGATCATGACACAGGCCGCTTAGCCTGTTCCAAATATTTTGCTGCAGCATTTTTTCATCAGCCCATATGATTATTTTTTGTAACATATTTGTTCTCCATGTCCGGGCTCCCATAAATATCATCAGCCCTCTTGCAATATCCGGTCTTTTATATATATAATGATACCATATTGCGGGTTTAAAAGTCTCAAAAATGAAAAACATGCAAAATGGAGGAACTTATGTCACAGAATACAAAAAATCCAATTGTAACCTTTACCATGGAAAACGGGGATGTGATCAAAGCGGAGTTATACCCCGATATTGCCCCTGTTTCCGTCAACAACTTTATCAGCCTGATCAACGCCAAATTCTATGACGGCCTGATTTTTCACAGAGTCATCAAAGGCTTTATGATCCAGGGCGGCGACCCGGAGGGCACAGGCATGGGCGGTCCGGGCTATTCCATTTGCGGTGAATTTAAGCAGAACGGTTTTGACAATAACCTAAAACATACAGAGGGTGTACTGTCCATGGCCAGAAGTATGCATCCCGACTCCGCGGGTAGTCAGTTCTTCATCATGCACAAGACAAGCCCGCACTTGGACGGCGCTTATGCAGCGTTTGGAAAAGTGATAGAAGGTATGGATGTGGTAAATCAGATTGCGGAAACACCTACCGATTATTCTGACAGACCCCTTGAAAATCAGATAATGCAGAGTGTTACCGTCGATACTTTCGGTGTAGAATATCCGGAACCAGAGAAGCTCTGAATCTACAGGACCTATTATCACCTGGTGGATAATGGGTCCTCTGTTTTCTTTCTAAACTTTATACATAGGCTATTCCAAAACCGCATTTTCAATCCCATACTTTTCTGCCAGTTTCTTTAGGCTTCCGTCCTCATATGCCGCCTGAATAAAGGCATCCGCCTCCTGTGTCAAATCAGAGTCCTTACGGAAACCCACACAGATCTTTTCATCATTAAGGGGAATGGCCAATCCAAGCTTATCATATTCCTCCCCGGCACTGGTGTTATGTGCTGCCATGATAATATCAATCACTGTCGCATCCGCTTTCTTATCCAGAACGTCCTGCAATGCCTCTTTCTGTGTTGCCCGTGTCGTATAGCGGTATTTTTTCTCCTTCAGAAGATCCTCCCCCGTGGAACCTGCCTCCACGGCAAACAGCAGATGCTGACATTCCTCTATTGATTGATACTGTTTGAGCTCTTCCTCATGCATCACGACCACCTGTGCATTGGAAAGATACGGCTGTGAGCAGGAAATGGATTCCATCAGCACAGGTGTCATTGTCATGCCATTCCAGATACAGTCAATTTCTCCTTTTTCCAATAGGCTGGTCTTGTTATCCCAGTCGATTTCTTTGAGTTCCAAAACAACGCCTATTCTCTCTGCAAAAGCCTCTGCCAGTTCGACGTCAAAACCCGTCCATTCTTCCCCATCGCGGTAATCCATCGGCGCAAAATCCGTAATGCCTGCCACAAGCGTTCCTTTAGACTGTATATACGCTAAATCAGACTCCCCTTGTGCCAATTCTAAACTTACACTTTCCTGATTTTTCCCACATCCGGCAATCAGCAGTATTGCTGTGAGCGCCAGCAATAGGATTCTCTTTCTTTCTCTTTTCATAGAAATTTCCCTCATCAACTACTTTTTGTTTTCCATTCTGCAACAGTTCAGCACACGCCATTCGCAAAATCGCACTTACGTGCTCTCCACTGCTTCGCAGTTATTTTTGCTCATAATCAGGCGTTCTCCTCATGACCAACAAAATGTGCTCATTCATGCAAGCATGATTCGCCTATTTGCTGGTCATGGCTGAACTGTTAAGCATAAACAGCAGCCCAAATGCTCCCGTACCGCAGTTAATCGAAATCGCCGGCGAAGCTTTCTGATAAATAATCTCATCAAAGTCAATCTTCTCTCTAACCATCCTCTCAATTTCCTGCAGTTCTTCGTTGGACAGCCCGGCATGCGTGATAAATAAAAGCCGTTTGTCTATTCTGCCCACATTCTTGAGTACAGACTCTATATACTTCCTCCATACCGTTTTCTGCGTCCCGATCATAATGGCTCCTACCAGCATTTTACTGTTTTTCAGAACCAGCACCGGATGCACCATAAACGCTTTACATATGGCATTAACTCTGGGCGAAATTCTTCCTGCACGCAGCAGATATTCCGTATCATCCACAATAAAACTTGTTCTGATCTGAAAGCTGATCTGCCTTATCTTCTCTATCACATCCTCCTTAGACATATCACTGGCAGCATACGCAGCCGCCTGCAAAACGATGATGCCCATTCCGCTGGATAAATGTCCAGTGTCAATCACTTCCACATTATCAAAACTTTCTGATGCCACCAGCGCATTCTCGTAGCCTTTGCTGACTTTTCCCGACATCGTCAGATGAATCACGCTCTGCGCTTTCGTTAACTGCTCCGCAAAAAAAGCCTCATACTCGGCAACACTCGGAGACTTAGAATGAGCTTCTCTGCCGCTCCGGATATAGGAGAGCACACCGTCTGTTCCTGTCTCCAGTCCATCTATAAACTCGCCGCCTTCTGTCACGACCCGGTATGGCATGACAGCAATCCGGTGCTTATCTGTCATTTCTTTCGGCAGATCGGCGACGCTGTCCGTGGAAATCAAAAGCAACTCTTTCTTTTTCGTGCGCTCAACAAAAGGCGTCTGCATCACACCGAAAGAATCCTTCCTATCCGCCAGGTTCACAATCTCTCTTGGAAGATGCTTTAACAACTCCGCCTCAAGCTGTCCTCCGGTAACCGGTTTTGTCAAATACCCGTCGAAACCTTCCCGCTTATATAGTCTCTGATTTTCCCCATCAGCGTTTGCTGTCAGAACAACCACCGGTGTCTCCTGATTCAGACCGCCCGCCTGCATCCGGATTTCATGCAGACATGCAACACCGTCCATTTCCGGCATCAGATGATCCATTAGAATGACGTCATATCGATTATGAAGAGTCTTCTGCAGACATTCTGCTCCGCTGCACGCTGTTTCCGTCTGTACCTTCGTATCCCGCAAAAGCTTCTCCTCAACCATCAGGTTCGCGTCATTATCGTCCACAATCAGGATACGCGCCCTTGGCGCCTCAAAGCTTCTTCTATAATATTTTCTTGCATTTATTGCATGACGCGCCTCTATATCAATATCCCCGATTTCCTCTTCGGCATCGATTTCCTGCGGTAATGTAATGATAAAAGTTGTTCCTTTTGTATAAATGCTGTTAACTGAAACATCACCGCCCATAAGGTCTACAAGCTGTTTCACAATAGAAAGTCCAAGTCCTGTTCCCTCAATATGACGGTTTTTCTCCTCATCCACTCTCTTAAAAGCGTTGAACAGATACGGAATGTTCTCCTTTTTAATTCCCATACCTGTATCTGCCACGGAATAAACAACCTGCGCACACCCGCGCTCTTTTTTCCTGCACTGAATCGAAAGAGTAACAGAGCCTTCGTTGGTATATTTGACCGCATTATTCAGCACGTTTACTAATACCTGCTTAATCCGCACTTCATCCCCCAAAAGCTGTGAGGGCATTTTCTGGTCAACGTCTACATGAAATTCCAGACCCTTCTCCTTTGCCCGCACCCATATCATGTTGACAATATCCGACAGCATGGCTCCCACATCATAGCTGACGGACACAATATCCATTTTCCCGGATTCTATCTTAGACATATCCAGAATATCGTTAATCAACGCCAGAAGCATTTTGCTGGCCGCCTGAATGTTCCTTGCATCCGCAGCGACCTCATCCGAATCCGTTTCCCGCAGGATCATTTCATTTAAGCCGATAATCGTATTGATCGGTGTACGGATTTCATGGCTCATACTGGAAAAGAAACGGTTCTGCGCCCGATTCAGTTCTTCGATTTCCCGTTTCTGCTGTCTGGCCATTCTGTTTGCAGAGCGGTAAATGGAATTCTGAAACAGGAGCATACCACACGTTAAAATCGTAACCACTGTCATGGATACCGCAGAGTCGATATAAGCCATCTCGACCGTATGCATAGCGATTAGAGAGGGATAAAAATATGCCAGAATATAGCTGCCCCAGCTGATGAACAATCCGCTGACCATCAACACATATTTAATCTTATTCTCAACAAGAAGCGCCACAAATACCATGGCAAGCAGGTACCAGCTTGAGCCGCCTCCATAAAGCCCGCCTGTTGTCAGAAAATTAAAAGGCATTACCAGATACACGAGAAGCCCGCCGATAATTACGGCTCCCGTCTGTATCTTATGAAAATGGATTGAAAAATAAATCAGTCCAAAAAAGATGATAAAACCCAGTATCATTCCGATATTATTTAAAGCACTTTCTCCGGCCGCAATTCCCATGATAACGGCTAGCGCCATACCAATCAATCCAACCAGCGTCAGGAGACGGAACAGCCGCTCCTGCAGCGTTACATTGGAATCTCCTATGGGCTCTATTATTTTCTTCAAATTCATCACGTTTCACCATCCCCCACACCGCGTATCAGTGCTTTCACTTTTTCTGATGCCGCAGCCATCTCAAAATCATCCACATCCCGCTCGGTTTCTTCCAAAAGTCCGGCCACAGAATTTCCGCAATATACAAAACCGCTCAGCTGCTCTATCAGTGTCTTTGCCTTTTCCGCCTCAAATGTGTTAAGACTATCCTCTATTTCTTTCAACCTTCTGCACAACTCCAAACCAGAGATTTCCTGATATCCCTTCTGCTCTCCGTTCTTTTCTTCCTCGCCGTAAATATCCCATATACTCTGCGCCGTCTCCTGGTATTTAACAAGAAGACTTTCATGATGCATCCCGATATATTCCACATTCCGGTTTTTTGCCGCATCTTCCAGGCCCTTAGCCAGATCGGAAAGTGCTTCCGCTCCTATCATGCGGGCTGTACTCTTCAATGCATGAACTACAATACAGTAATTCTCCCAATCTTTCTGTTCATAAAATCTGCCGATATCCTCCTGTTTTCCGTCCGCATCTGACGCAAATTTGATCAACAGCTCATCATAGAACTCTGTATTATCAAGACAATATTGCAGACCTGTTTTCGTATGAATCCCTGATTTCTCCAACAGATCTGTTTTCCACTGCTTTCCCTGATCGGATGACGGCTGTTCCCGTATGCCCTCAGGCTGTTCACCGCCCCGGCAATCCATGTTCCGCTCTGTTTTATATTCTTTATCTGCATACTGAACCGCCGACTTTGGCAGTATATTTCTGAGGACACGTTCCAGCTCCACTATTTCAATCGGTTTCGACACAAATTCATCAAAGCCTTCCTCGAAAAACATTTCCCGCGCACCGCTGACCGCATTGGCGGTAAAGGCGATGATTGTGGCATTTCTTTCGGAATCCGCCAAAATCCGGCGCAGTCGTTTTAACGTCTCTACACCGTCCATCTCCGGCATCATATGATCGAGAAAAATCAAATTAAAATCTTCCTTCTCACACAGTTCCAGCGCTGCCATTCCACTGTGCACTGTCTTGACCTGCATTTCGTATTCCTTAAGGATTCCCTCCGCAACCATCAGGTTCATCGGTTCGTCATCCACCACGAGAACTTTTACATCCGGACAGAGCATCCGCTTTTCCCCAAAGGAAAAGTCGTCCCGCACCTCTTCCGTATTCAGCATATTTGCTATAGGCAGACAGTAAAACGGTTTTCTAAGAAGCTTTGTCTTCGTGTCGCACGGCGGGACAAAATGCTTATCCGCTACCACAATCACCGTCATCCTGTCAGCCAGATCCTCAAACAATGTGCTGCTCTCTTCATACTCCTGCGCACCGATAAACAAATGGGAAATCTGATATATCCCCGTCAGCGCTTTCAATTCGTCTATATTAAATACCCTATGTATGGAAACATCCATACCCTCTATCATATGGGTGATCGTTTCATTATAGTAGTCCCTCACTTCAGGGGTCTCATATTTCTCCGGTTTCAGGAAACATGCAAGACATAATCGTTCCCGGTTTTTCAAAGTGATCATCGGCTTATGATCCGCTATCTTCTGGGGAATACTCACGGATACCATGGTGCCGCATCCCTCTTTGCTCTTGATCTGCATAAACCCTTCCATGTAAGAGACCATACCAGCCACAATCGGCAGCCCTAACCCCAGGCCTCCGGCCCTTCGACTCCTTCCGCCATCTGTCTGATAAAAGCCCTCCGTAATTTTCTCAAGTTCTTCTCCGGAAATGCCCTCGCCGGTATCGCTGACAGTAATGCACAGATTTACGCCGTAGTCTTTGCGAAGCGCGTGTATTCTGACATAAGCGCCGCCCTTTTTGGTAAACTTGACGGCGTTGTTTACCAAATGCCTGAGGATTTTCTTAATCTTTTTTCCGTCCCCGAGAAGAACAGCCGGCATTGCAGCGTCTAAATCAAAAATCAGCTCCGGCATATATTCTCTTTCCTGCATCTGATTTTCGCTGATTACATCATTGACAATGGAAGATACCATATAAGCTTCTTCGCTGATGCTGATCTTTTCATTGTCAATCTCCGTATAATCCAGAATATCTTCGATTTGGCCAAACAACCTTTGCCCCGCCATCTGTATGGTAAAGATATCTTTCTTTTTTTCCGGATCCTCCTCATTTTTCAGCATGACACATGAGATGCCCGTCACTGCGTTAATCGGCGTGCGAAGCTCATGTGACACATTGGCAAGAAAGTCTTCCGTTCTCTGATTAATCTCCTCCAGTCTTGCAATCATATCCTCTGTTGTTTTTCTTTCCTTAACCCGCCTCTGTACCATGACCTTTAGCAGCCAGCCTGCCATATACACCAGCATGAGATGGAGCAGAAGACGGCTGATAAAAAGAGGCGCTTCTTCCGCATCCGCAAAGCTGTCCATCACGAGGAAAAAGTCATAAGCCATTGTCAGATAATAGGTAAACATGCATATTTTAATGATACTGTACTTCTCCGTAGAAGAGCACAGCACCATTACCGTTATCATGACCGGCGCCAGATCAAACATACTGGTCTCGTGGATTCCATAAAAAAAGTAGACAAGCATCATCAGAACAATGTAAATATCCAGCCTGACATCCATCGACAGCCTGTTCCTGATATGCAGCATCCACCCTGCGATAACACCAATCGGCAGTAATACAACCGCCCACGTCTCCCACCCCATAAGCAGGGACTCGCCTATCAGCACACATGATAGGACTGTATAACAGAGCAATATCAAAAGATGCGCTGCTCTTTGTTTTTCCTGATCGTTCATTTTTCCTTCCTCAACTTTCCCGCATCTGATAATCCTTATCTTCATCAATCATGCTAAGCGCAATCTCCGTCATCACCGGGTCAAACTGTGTTCCCTTCCCCTTCTCAATCTCTGTACGGACAGTTTCCTGCGGGAGCACGTCACGATAGCTTCTTCGCGAACTCATGGCGTCATAAGCGTCCGCTATTGCAATGATCCGGGCTTCCAGAGGAATCTCGTCACCGACAATGCCATCCGGATATCCCTTGCCGTCGTAACGCTCATGATGCCATCTGGCGCCGGTAATCAGCTTGGGAAAATCCTTAATATTTTTAAGGATTCTTGCTCCCATAACCGGGTGGTTCCTGATCACCGAAAACTCCTCCTCCGTCAAGTGCGCCGGTTTATTGATGATTGCATCCGGCACACCGATTTTTCCCACATCATGCAGCAGCCCCATCATATAAATATCATCCTGCGTTTCTTTTGAAAGGCCTGCCCGGCGCGCAATTTCTTTGGAATATTCCGCCACTCTTAAAGAGTGCCCGTTTGTATAGGTATCCTTTGCGTCCACAGCGCCGGATAAGGCTTTGACAATCTGCATGGATATTCTTTCCAGCTTCTCATGCTGCGCCGCAATCTCCTGCGTCTTTTTGAGTACTTCATGCTCCAGATCCGCTTGCAGGCGGCTTAAATCGATGGTATGACGCACACGGAGCAGAAGAACTTCCGGCACAAAAGGTTTTTTGATAAAATCTACCGCCCCTACCTCTAATCCCTGCTTCTCGGTATTGCTGTCATCATCCGCAGTAAGAAATATGACGGGAATGTCTGTTGCTGTCTCGTTTTCACGAATAGCCAGAATTGTCTCAAAACCATCCATCTCAGGCATATGTATATCAAGCAGAATAAGATCCGGCCTGTTTTCCTTCAGAAACTGCACGGCATCCTTACCTGATTTCAAACAGCTTACACGCATCTGCGCCCGCCCCAATATATAGCTTGCCATTTTCAAATTTGATGTGTCATCGTCAACTACCAAAATCCAGTCGTTCATTACATCCTCCATTTTCTCACCCTATTTATATTTAAATTGAATCAGATTAAAATTGGTGCATCCATGAATATCGTGAACATATAGATTCAGTATAACTAATTTGCCGTCTTGTTCCCATAAGCGTGGCACGAATTGTTAAAATCCGTCCCGAATTGTAACACAAAAAGGGAAGGTCTTCCCTTCCCTTTTTTACGTACATAATATTCTCTTACCATTCGGATTAACTATGAACCGTTACAGATTAAACTGTTCCACCGTTTCCTGCAAAGAGGTAACACTCTCCATGATATTCTTTGTCTCTTCAGAAACATTCTCACTCGTACTCGTGATCATCTGCAGGTTTCCATTGACCGACTGAACAGCTTCGTCCAGTTCTTTCTGGGAAACGTCGATCGTGTCTATAATCTCATTGATATTGGTAACCGATGCGCTCAAATTCTCAATATGTGTTCCCAGTACATTACTGACTTCCACATAATACTGCGCGTCTTCTTTATAACTGCCTGCAAGGGTTTCCAGTTTATCATAATCTTTCAATACGATTTCATCCAGAAAGGCAATGATTTTATTGCTCGCACCGGAAAGTTTATTCACACTTTCCATAACTCTCCCAACCAATTTGTTTACTTTCTCAATCTCATTCCCGGTCGTATTGCTCAGATTCTTAATCTCATCTGCCACCACGGCAAACCCTTTTCCGGCTTCTCCCGCCCTTGCCGCTTCTATGGAAGCGTTAAGCGCCAGCAGATTGGTCCGTCCCGCAATGGCACTGATTGCCTCAGATACCTCCACGATCTTTCCGATTTCTTTCGTCTCCTCTATAGCGCTCTCAAGATTTTTCTTACTATCCATGGTAATACGAATGGCATTTTTCTTATCATCCAGCAAATCGGGAACCATCTGCTCCACCCGCATGATAATCTCATTTGCGCGTTCGGTAATGGTCTGTGTGTTCCTAAGCAGCTCATCCATATCCTTGGCTACCTGCTGACAGTTTGTATCAATATCGCTGATACTGGCTGTCTGTGTTGCCACACTTGCCCCTGTTTCCTCCATAACGGCACTGATTTCCATGATGTTGCCGTTCATATCCGACACATGTGAGTCTGTCTCCGATATCATATTCCGAATCAGCCCGGTCTCCTGCTGTGTTTTCTGTATGGTAGATATTACCCTTCTCTCCAGTTCTCCGATCAGATAACTGATTTCTCTGACCTCTTTTTTCTCTACTGCACAGTTCTTCGCTCCGATTACTTTATCTTTGATAAAAGCCTTCATTTCCGCCATAGGCTTTAAAAGCCGATTTACCACAATATTTAACAGAATGATGAACACGGCCAGGAGAACAATATCCACTAACAGCGGGAACATCAGACTGTTCCTTACCTCACGGCTGATTACAGAAACCGGTTGTGTAATTCCGATCTGCCAACCGGTTGTCTTTATTTCCCGCACAACAAAATATTTTGAAACGCCATCATAATCCTGAAAGGTAGACACATCCTCTCGGTCAAGATCAATCGTAAGCACCTCGGATAAGATCGTATTCCCTTCTTCTTTGGGCAGATATTCCTCATTCTCATGTGTGATCACACTATTATCCGCCGCCAGAAGAAAAGTCTGCACACTTTCATCCGTTCCTGTGCCCTGCACCATCTCAATCAGGCTGTCAATCGTGATATCCGCAAGGACCACTGCCTGTTCACCATCCAGAGTAAAAGGCTCCGCTATGGAAACGATCATCTGCCCTGTCGCAAAGTCCGTGTAAGGCTCCGTATAAATCAAGGCTCCCGTTCCCACCGCATCTTTCCACCATCCTCTGGTACTGGGATCCAGATCCAGAGAAGAATGATTTGCCGGGAACACGCCACCATCATAGCCAAAGCAGCAATAATACATCAGGGCATCCGGATTCTGGGAAAGGTTGGCCTCCAGATAATCCATGACGGATTCCATATCATCCCGGTCCATCGTTTCCAGTCCGCATTTCATTGTGTCAACGATATATGCCTGTCTGACAAGCCACTGGTCAATCAACTCACCGGTATCTTCCGCTTCTCTCATCAATGTACCATGACCGTCTGCAATCAGCACATTTCTCATCACAACGCTGTTGATCGTAGCCGTTACCACTATAATAACCACAGTACACAACGCCACATAAGAAATAATGTTTCCCTTGATGCTTCCCCAAAAACTGTTTTTGTCCGTCTTGTTCATATGCTTCCCCTCTTTCATGGCTTCCTCTAAAGTTTTATGTTATTTCTCTGTGTTATACCACTACAAACCAATAGGAACCGATAATACTTTATTATAACAGTCTTTGAACATCCCATCAACATTTTATCAAATAAGAATATACTTTTAAAATACAGGCTCTGTATGCATGATCAGACTGAACACAAATACCCCATCATTATTTTTAAAGTCATATTCTCCGGCATACTTCTTGGCCGTCCTGATAATACTGGAAATTCCGACACCTCCCGTAAAGTCTGCCTTGGGTTTTCCGTCCTTTAAAACAGGCCCCATGATACAGGTATTACTACAGGAAATAACCAGTTTCTTCTCTTTGGTTTTCAGTTTTAGATGGATAAAGCACTCCCGCCCGTCCGGTTGTTTCATCACATCCATACAGGCATAAATTGCATTTTCATAAACATTAGCTAAAATCGCCACCAGGTCAACGCTGCGTACAGGCAGATTCTTTTCCAGTTTTACATCAAGTGTAACCTTAATCTGCTCTTTTTGTGCCTTCCTGGTATACGCTGACAGGATATTATTGACCGCAGAATTGGCGCATATCGTCTTGGGTATTCCCTGATCCGTTTCCCTGTCATATTCCTGCAGATACTGCAATAATTCTTCCTGCTGCTCCCTGCGCACATACTCCGCTATAACTGCATTATGATGTCTGACATCATGCCGCAGCCGTTTGCCCAATTCCACAGACTCCTCCAGAATTTCCAGCTGACGTTCCAAAAGCCTGTAATTCATCTGTATCAATTGGTTTTCTCTCTCGTACTCCTTTTCTTTCCCCACATGCAGATAAAACCGAAAAACAAGAAGCTGCAATGTTCCCGTCAAAATCAGATTGACCAAAATCTGATAAATCCTCTGGGGCGTTATTTCTCTGTTCAAAGTCGGATTTAAGATATAACCGATACCAAGTAAAATACAGATGATGATGCAGGCAACACTGAAATGATCCGTTTCATTCTCTACGTAATTACCGAATTCCTTCATGGGTTCTCTGACAAATCTATAAAGCAGAAGTGCCAAAAATAAAATCAACAGAATACGACAAATAATATCCGCCCATACATTACGGTCAAAGAAAATAATAGACATCTCCAGACCGCCTATCACAAAAACCGACATCAGATAAAAAACCAATGCCAGCTTATAAACGGCCAGATAAAAAGAATCTCTGCTCATAAAAATAGCAAAAACGGCAAAACACATATACATTGTAAATGCTGCCATCCGCACGCAGCTTTCCCAATCAGCCATATACCAGCCGCACGCCAATAAAATCAGCGCCACGGAAAACCCACTGTAACAGGTGATCGTCTTTTCTTTGTCAAACCGCGATTCACTTAGGAGGAAATACAACAAAATCACTCCTGCCAGGCTTACGCCATACCGAATAAATGCTATGTATACGGAACCACCTAACATATTTTACCCCTCTTTTGTATGATATCACCTATATTCTGTCTTCCGAATTTCATAGCATTATTCTATAATATATTTAGCCGAAAAAAAGCGCCCGGCAACGATTGTTACCTGACGTTTATTTTCACTCTTATTTTCCGGACAAAAAATCTATTTGGAAAATATTTTTATGTTATACTAGAAAAAAAGTTGAAGGAAGAATGATTTATGTATAAGATTTTGATGGTAGATGACGATCCCATGATATTGGCGGATAATAAAACCTATTTTAGCGCAGTAGGTTATGATGTCGTCTGCGCTGATACAGCACAAGCAGCAGAAAAGATCATTTTGTCCAATGCTCTTGACTGTGTCATCCTGGATGTTGATTTACCTGATATGAGCGGGTTCCTCTTATGCGAAAAGATACGTTCCAAGACAGGTCTGCCCATCGTTTTCCTTTCTGGTTATACAGAAGAAGAAAACCGGATTCGCGGATTATCCGTCGGCGGAGACGATTATGTATGCAAACCTTACAATTTAAAAGAATTGGAGCTTCGGGTAAAAGCACGTATCCGTTCCGGCAGAGCCGCCGAGCCTCCCCAGGAGCTTACTTATGGTTCCCTTTCCATCTGCCCTTCCTCCTGTAGTGTAAGTTATGAAACCTATTCTGTCGATTTATCTTCCTACGAATTTGATGTGTTGTATTTTCTTGCAAGACATCCCAATGAAATTTATACGCCCGAACAGATTTATGACTCCGTATGGAAAGCACCGATTAACAAAGGGCAGAAATCACTGCAGGTTATTATGGGACGCATCCGTAAGAAACTCCATGATATTTGTCCCAATCATGATTACATTCAGACCAAACGCTACAAGGGCTATCTGTTTGTTCCCGAGTGGGAATGAATATAAAACCCTACTATTCCGGAAACAGCCGACAATAGTACAAACCCTATTGCGATTACAAGATAACTTCTTTTGTGAGTGTCGGAATATACCGCCTGCTCATTCGCCCGGGAAAAAGATACCGACGGCGATTCCTCACCGCCAACAGCTTTTGCCCCCGCATATAATGACTGCTTTGTGCCGGTATTGGACTGCTCTTCATAATGCGGCTGTTCCGTGCCGGCATGATTCTGCTCTCCATACAGCGGCTGCTCCGTGCCGGCATGATTCTGCTCTTCATAAGGCGGCTGCTCCGTGTCGGCATGAGACTGCCCTCCATACAACGGCTGCTCTCTATCCGCACCAGAATTCTCTTCCATGGAAGATTGTCCGCCATCTGCCTCGCCTTGAATCATATCGGCACCTCCGTGATTGGCTGCGGTGGTATTATCTGAGGCTGTATCCGACCCCGTCTGTGATCCGGCATTACCCGAATCACTGCTGCTGTCAGCGGCTTTCACCTGCTTTTCATCTGAAGAATCATCTACAATGCTTTGTTGGGGGGTTTCCGGCGGATTGATAATGGAAGTTCCGCCGCCCCGGCTGCCGCCTATATCCTCCACATTTTCTAAATTATCGGCCGCATAGCAAAGCACATTAGAAAAATGTCTGCTTCCGTTATCGTTCCACTGCAAACGAATATATATGTTGGGATGCTCCTCTATCTCATACGGTTCAGATTTAATACAAATAAAGAACCCCCTGTGAAAATCATTCGTTTCTTCAGCGATCATCCAATTCTGCCCATCAAAAGAATATTCCGACATGACTGTAATCGGCAAGTCTTCCTCCGGTTTTGTGTACCATCCCTGAAACATATAATAGCTGCCGCTCACCGTTGCTTTCACCTCTGTAAAGGTCAGCGGATAATCATTATAAATTACCAAACACGATGCCGGTTCTGCGGACATCATGTCTAAAAAGGTACCCTGCAGGTTAAAGCGTTGTCTCTCCTCCTGCAGATTTTCAGTTCCTTCCAGATCCCACGAAAGCAAAACCTGTTCATTATGACTGGTCTTCCCCTGTCTGTTGACGGTACAGCTGACTTGCGCAGAAAGCACATCGTTCAATGTTTGTCCTTCTTCCACAACAACGCTTACAGGGTTCTGGTAAATTACGAAAGGCATGTCTGCATAGTGAATATCTCCGGATATATCACAGTCCTCAATGATTAATCCAGCCCCTTCCTCCTGCCATAATGCGCACTGTCCGTTTCCGCTCTCCACTATAACCCCCAGCATGGAAAGCATACCCTTGGAGGCCACGTAAAAGATACTTTTACCATCCGGCTGTCCCGAAAAGACGAGTTGACCATCACTGCAAAGCTCTACTTCCCCGGTCACGGTAATGGTATATTGATCCGTGTTAACAGCAACAGATGGTCTGTCTGTTCCATTTGGACAATAGCTGTAGTCTTCGTCTACAACGATATTATCTGTCAGCCGGGCCGTACCGCCGGTGTTCTTGTGCGCCTCAAGCCACTCCAGCAGAGCCGGGCCGGTAGATATGTTTTGCTCTGCATCTGCATTGACGGCAGATTTTCCCTTTTGTTTCGTTCCCAAAACGGCATCCGCCTGTATCATTTGCTCCGATTTGAGTTTCTCAACAACGTCACCGCTCTGCTCCGGGTCTGGATCATCAACAGGCTCATCCTCTTGCTCCGGGTCTGGATCATCAACA
>DKZA01000051.1:0-31033 GCA_002492525.1 Lachnospiraceae bacterium UBA7086
ATCTACTTTTGCAACAGCCCCTTTTTTGTATGATATAGGAAAAGATTCAACGGAACAGTCAAGGCTGCGATGTCATAAAAAGGGGTTGACACGTGTATACCCATAGAGTATACTTACAAAAGGTATACACGAGTATACCATATATTTTCAGCTATAAGAGGGAGAATAAAATGGTCAGTTTATCGGATGGAGAATGGAAAATTATGAATCGGCTCTGGGAGCAGGAGAGCACAATTACGGAACTTAAAAATATGCTGTACGAAGAGACAGGATGGGATAAGCATATTATTATTACCATGCTTTCCCGCATGGAAAAGAAAGATGCCATTGCGCATAGGGATGGCGGCCGGGCGAAGGTGTTTTATCCGCTGGTATCCCGGGAGGAAGTATCCATGCAGGAGACCCGCGGTTTTTTGCAGAAGGTATACCGCGGCAGTCTTGGTATGATGGTCAATGCCATGGTGGAAGATCAGGCGCTGTCGGAGGAAGATATACAGGAGCTTTATGATATCTTAGGGCAGGCGAAAGCACAGAGGGATAAGGAATTTTAGGATACAGGTGCTTTGGAAAGTAAAGCGCAGAAAGGATAGGGCACAATGGCTTATAATATGAAGGAAATTATGATTACGGTATCTGTGCTGATCATCTGTATTCTGTTGATCCGGCGGATTTTCAGAAGAGAGATTGGCAGCAGGTTTCAATATGCACTTTGGCTGCTGGTGGTTCTTAGGCTTATGATTCCCGTGTCCATACCTGTAAATTTGCCGATGGAAGGAATGAACCGGCATCATCTTATAGAACTGCGTACGGATGATGTGGTGGAACGGTTGGAGGAGCCGATTCAGGTGACAATAGATTCCAGAAATGGCATTTATCATCTTCTGGCGGATGATTCTGCCGGGACGACGGACAGTGTTGCAGGAGAATTTCAGGGCTCGAGCTTGTTCATGGTAGGACATCTTGGTTTCAGCTGGCTTGATGTGCTGGGTATGGTGTGGGTTACAGGTATGATGGTCATTGCCGCATGGATTCTTGTTACAAACGGGATATTCAGCCGCAGGCTGAAAAGCAGGCGCAGAGCCATGGAACTGTCACAAGAGTCGGAGGAAGCGCTGCGGGAGAAACTGCCGTTAAAAATTGCCGGAATATATGAGGATATGAAAGTTTATCTTGTAGAAGACCTGGCGTCGCCCTGTCTCTATGGGCTGCCGGGGCGTGAGGTAATTTATCTGGCGCCGGATATTGTGAAGGATACTGACAGATTGTGTCATGTGCTGACGCATGAACTTTGCCATAAGAGACATGGGGACAGTTTCTGGGGTATCGTTCGGGGATTGCTGGTAACGGTATACTGGTTTCACCCTTTGGTGTGGGCGGCGGCGGTTTTGTCAAAGCGGGACTGCGAACTGGCCTGCGACGAGACGGCTCTTGTTTTTTTAGGCGAGGAGGAGAGAATTTCTTATGGGGAGACTCTGCTTTCTATCATTACCGGCAAGGCACGGATTTCTGATGTCATCTGCACTGCTACCACCATGACCGGCAGCGGGAAGAGTGTAAAAGAGCGGATTGGATTTATTGCAAAGAAGCCCAAAGTTCTTCGCACAGCAGTCATTTTGACGGCTCTGTTGATGGCATTGGTCTTTGTCCTTGCTTTTACAAAAAGTTCAGAGAGAAGCAGGATTCTGGTGTTCCGTAAGGATATGGATATTGTGACGGGATCTGATATGCAGATTCCGCTGCCGGAGAGTATCCGGGAAGTCTGCGGACAGGTGAAGGAGACGGGGAATGACGACATCATAGTTTATCACATAGAGTCAAACCAAGAAGTGGGAAGATTTTGCAGGATAAGTTTGCAGGAAACCCTCGGACTGGTGGATGAAGGACGCAGAGTCGTGCCTCTTGGGGATTATGGGGATAACGATCTGCTGAAAGATTATCTGGGAATTCCTATAGAGCATGTGACGGAAAGGACGATGCATACTTATACGCCGGCCGAACAGGATGGAAATGAGGATCCCGGGACAAATGGCGTACCAGGGACAGACAGCAATACGGTAACAGAACATGTTTATTTGCCTGAGGAAGACAGTGGCAGTAATACGGCATCAGAATATATGATGCCGGAAGAAGGGGATGACACGCAGATTCCGGCTCCCGAAGATACAGATACTTATACCATATTTTTGCCTTACGAAGAGGGACAGAGTCTTTCTGCGGAGGATCTTGCTTCAGAGAATTTTGTTTCAGAGGAAGATGACACCACCTATATCATGGAAGATAAGGCGGATTATCTTCCCAACGAAGAGATTACTACAACTTCTTATCCGGCCAAAGAGATTCCGGCGGGCGAATTGTCTCATACGGGATGTTATGTTTATGTTAAGGCGGACTATGAGGATGTAGAGGAAAGATATCGGGAAGAGATGGAGAGGATTAACGGGGAACTGGAATCTGTGGCGGAGGAGGTAATCGTGTTAAGCCTTAACCGGGAAATCAGGGAGGAGCTGTTTGAGGCCATGACGGATAACCGGACGCCCTATGTGGGAGATAACAGCAAAGTGGGTGCCCTGGTCAATGCTCTGCCTGTACCGTCAACTTTAAATTTTACGGGAGAGTTTGCTTTACAGACGAAGCAGGAGCCTTATTCGCTGCGCCTGGCATATGAGATGACCAGGGACAGCATCCCGCAGGAGGATCTGGATATGATATATTTTAATGCCGCCATGCTGTTTTATGCCATTGGCAATGTGAATGAGATCAGCATTTCTGTCAGGCAGCCGCCCGGAAACGATCGTGAGGATGCAATCCATGTTTATGACCGGGAGGATCTGGAAGAGAGTTTCGGTGGATTGTCGGAAGTGGATTATGAGAATGAGCAGATTTTTTGGGAAGGGTTGGAAGATTTACATGGGCAAATAGTATCTGCATTGTATAATTAAAAAAATTTTAAGAAATTATGTAACCTTTTTTTAATTTCCCCGCTCTAATAATATAGATGTGTGAAAGGCAATATTCCGCCGGTTATTAGAGATATTTTAAAGATTTCTCAGCTATAATAAATACGGCTGAAATTACTAAAGAGGGGAATCGGAAATGGGGCAGTTACAGAGGGATGACAGGAGAAGAGTACAGCAGGGAACTGTAGAGTTATGGGAGATTGAACAAGGAAGGGCAGGGGCTGCACGGCCGAGGCAGAGAAGGTCGGCAGGGCAGTCACAGCAAGAGAGACGGACACAACAGAGGAGACAGTCACAGCAGGGGAGACAGCCACAGCAGAGAAGACAGTCACAGCAGGAGAGACAGGCACCACAGAGAAGACAGGTAAAGCAGACAGTTCCGCCCGGAGAGAGGCGCTCTCGACAGGAGCGGGAAATCCGGCAGATAGGGCAATCCACACCGAGGAGACAATCCCGTCAGGCGAGGGCTGTTCCCTATCGCCGGGAAGAAGAGCTGCAGTTTATGGTGCCGGTGGATTATCCGGAGCCCGGGAATCCCCGTCCGGTAAAGTCTATCAAGCGGCGCAGAGCAAGGCGGAGGAAAATCTTTATGAGCCGTGCCGCGGCAGTTCTCTTTATCTTAGTCTGTCTGGCACTTATTTATCAGGCAATAGGGGCGGCTTATCGTTATATTCATCGGGATACGTATGATATGGCAGAGAAGGAAGAAGGTTTTTTGGACGCCATATCGGATAAAGTGAGTGGCAAAAAAATTGCACCGCCCGAAATCATAGAGGATTATCTGGAGATAAACGATTATTCCAGGCCGGGAACAAAACTTAAAAAGGTCAACAGTGTGTTTGTCCATTATACGGCAAACAAGGGAACCTCGGCGGAAAATAACCGCAGTTATTTTGCGAATCTTGCACAGACTCATGAGCGGGCTGCCAGCGCGCATTTGATTATCGGATATGACGGCGAGATAATACAGTGTATTCCGCTGAATGAGCAGGCTTATGCGGTGATAGGAAGAAATGAAGATTCGATTTCCATTGAGTGTTGCTATCTTGCAGAAGACGGATCTTTTACACCGCAGACGTATGAGACTTTATTACATACACTGGCATGGCTTTTAGAAGAATATGATCTTACGACCAAAGATATTCTGAGGCATTATGACTGCGGCGGCAAGAAATGCCCGCTTTATTATGTGGAGCATGAGGATGCCTGGGAAAAGCTGTTGTCAGACGTGGAGACGTATGAAGCGCCGACGGAATAGAAGAATAAAACAATCGGGAAGTTATGGTAAGACTGCCAGAATTTCCCGATTGTTTTGTTATCTGTTATATAACAAAAAATTTATAAACAAGCAGGGATATTCCGATAAGTTTCAGTGGAAATGGAAGTTGTTAGGTGATACAATAATGGTAAGACAGGTTGTGTAGGTTGCAAGAAAGGTAGTGTTGAATATGATGAGGGAAGCGGATGTAGTTTTTGAACCGGCTGACGACAGATCAGACCGCAAACATGTACTGATCATTGATGACGAAGTTTCAGTTTTAAAGACGCTGCGTTATTACTTGCAGGATATTTACAGGGTATCCGTAGTCAATTCCGGAGAGACAGCATTGGATTTTTTGCTGAAACATAAGCCGGATTTGATTTTATTGGATTATATGATGCCTATGTATAATGGAGCGGCGGTTTTAAAAGTTATTCAGAGCAGGGAGGATACGAAGGATATCCCGGTGTTTTTCCTGACAGGTCAGTCTGATATGTCAACGATAACAGAATGTCTTGCCCTGAATCCGGCAGGATATATTGTGAAGCCTATTTCCAAGGAAGCCTTGCTTGGGAAGCTGGAAAGTGTTCTGTGAGATATGGGGCGGGCGGAGCATGGGGAAAAAGAGAACGGGAAGGCTGCGTTCACGGCACCGGATGTTAAGATTTTGCTTGTGGATGACAACAGGGTGAATCGGAAAATGGCTGAGGGACTGCTCAGACCCTACCAAATGCAGGTCGAGACGGCGGACGGCGGAGAGCAGGCTGTGGAGATGGTGCAAAACAGCGCTTATGACCTGGTGCTCATGGATTATATGATGCCTGGTATGAGCGGTGCGGATACGGCGAAGGTGATCCGCGGTATGGGGGAAGAGCGGTATAAGAAACTGGTGATCGTGGCATTGACAGCCAACGTGGAGGAAAAAACCCGGGAATTATGTCTGGAAGCCGGCATGAATGATTTTTTGGCTAAGCCGCTTGAGAGGCGCAGCATGGACAGGATTTTATTTAAGTGGCTGCCGGAAAACAGGCTTATTTTTAACCAGAAAGAGTCAGGGGACGGACAAAAGGATGCGGAGAAAGAAGATTTGTCCGCCTGGCAGATGGATGGGATTGATGTGGGGATTGGCATGTCCTATTCCGACAATGACCGGGCGCTGTATCTTGAGGTGCTGACAGATTTTGCAGATAACATTGAAGAGAAAGCAGGCGGGATAGAGGATACGGTACAGGAGAGAGATCTTACAGCTTATACGCTGGGAGTCCATTCTTTGAAAAGCGCGGCCCGATATCTGGGTGCAACCGTAGTAGCTGACATGGCGCAGGTATTGGAAGCTGATGCCAAAAAGGGAGACTGGGAGGCTATTGAGAGGGGAACGCCCGGATTATTAGTTTCTTACAGGAACTTATACCAAAGTATCGCGCCCTATCGTATTGACCGTACCTATACAGGGAAAAAGAGAAGATTTAATCGGAAAGAGGTACATACGCTTCTGGAAGAGTTATGGCATTGTATGGAGGAGTATGATATAGACGGCGGTGAGGAAATTGCGGGGGCGCTGGAGAAGTATGATTTGGGCAAAGCATGGTCTGTCCGCAGGGCAAGGATTGTGAAGGCGGTGGACCAGTTTGATTATGAGGCCTGCAAGGAGGAGGTACTTTCCTGGAAGGCAGCGTTGGAAAAGGAGTCGTAAGGAATGGAGAAAGCATATAAGCTGGAGTTTGCCGGAGAGCAGACAGGCAGTCTGTATGTGAATTGCTGCGGTTTATCCAGAACGGAATCACTGCACAGTTTCGGGCCGGCGTTAAAGCCTCATTATCTGATTCATTATATCTTAAGCGGCAGAGGAAAATTTTCCATTGGCGGGGAAGAGTATCCTTTAGAGGCGGGATACGGATTTTTGATCACGCCTGATGAGCTTGCCTTCTATCAGGCGGATGAGGAGGAGCCGTGGACTTACGTGTGGGTGGGATTCAGTGGCACACAGGCGGCGGAATATATTGAGAATATCGGGCTGTCGGTGAGACAGCCTGTTTTTAAGTCGGATGCCTCGGAAGAACTGTATCAGATTGTGAAAGATATGATGGAACATAATACCTTTGGCTTGTCTAATGACCTCAGGCGTAACGGACAGCTGGGGGTCTTTTTGTCTGTGATAGCAGAAGGCAGCCGGATAGAGAAGGCCAATGAGGCTGACCGGGCTAATATTTATGTGCGCAAGGCAGTATCCTTTATTCAGAGTAATTACTGTAATCCGATTAAGGTCACAGATGTAGCCGAGTATGTGTGCATTAACAGAAGTTATCTTTATACGTTGTTTCAAAATTCCTTAGGCATGTCGCCACAGCAGTTTCTGACGACTTTCCGGATTACGAAGGCCACGGAACTTTTACAGCTTACGGCTCTGCCCATCGAGAGCATTGCCTTATCGTGCGGATATCGTGATCCGTTGGTGTTTGCCAAGGCTTTCCGGCAGATGAAGAAGATGTCGCCTTCCAATTACCGCAAAGAAATGCAAAAGGGTGGAAGCAGGAGAAATCAGGAATATCTGCGGCAGGTGGAGGAATTTATTAATCAGATTAATAAAATAACATTTTGACTGGTTTTGATAACAAAGAGATATTTAATGGACGAGGAATATTTAATATGATAGATGTGAAGAGTTAAAGAACGCATCCGGTTGCGCACAATTGTGTATCCAGAGTGTTGCGGGGGATATAGGACAACATTAAATAAGAAATAAAACAGGAAAAGAGAAGGAGAGCGGGTATGAAAGAAGCGGTGTTAAGAAAATTTGAAGAAGTGTATGGCGATGCTGCGGGGGTCAGCGTATATTTTGCACCGGGGCGGGTGAATATGATTGGGGAGCATACGGATTACAACGGCGGACATGTTTTTCCCTGTGCACTGACGATTGGAACCTATGCGGCTGTGAAAAAGAGGACGGACAGGAAGCTTCGTTTTTATTCTATGAATTTTGACTCTCTGGGGATTATCGAGAGCAGTCTTGACGATCTGGTACCCTCCGATAAGGCGGGGTGGACAAATTATCCGAAGGGTGTTATGTGGGCCTTTGCCGGGCGGGGCATGAAGATGGACTGTGGACTGGATATTGTATTAAACGGCAATATCCCCAACGGGTCGGGATTATCCTCTTCTGCTTCTTTAGAGGTATTGACGGGTTACTTTCTGAAAGATCTGTATGGTTTTGAGGTGACTAATATTGATCTGGCAAAGATCGGACAGTATTCGGAGAATAATTTTAACGGCATGAATTGTGGTATTATGGATCAGTTTGCTTCCGCCATGGGTAAAAAGGATCATGCTATTTTCCTGGATACGGCGGATCTGTCTTATCAGTATGCGCCGCTTGTGTTGGACGGGGCGAAGATTGTGGTGACCAACAGTAATGTAAAACACTCTCTTGTCAATTCAGAATATAACGTAAGACGCAGCGAGTGTGAAAAGGCACTGGAGGAGTTGCAGACGGTGGTAAAGATAACGGGGCTCGGCGACCTGACAGAAGAGGAGTTTGAGGCGCATAAGTCTGCAATCAAAGATGAAGTCCGCATAAAGAGGGCGAAGCATGCGGTTTATGAAAACCAGAGAACAATCCGTGCGGTGGATGCACTTAAGAATAATAATCTGCAATTGTTCGGTGAGTTAATGAACGCTTCTCACGTATCATTGCGGGATGACTATCAGGTTTCCTGTGAGGAGATAGATGTTCTTGTGGAGGAAGCATGGAAGGTGGATGGCGTTATCGGTTCGAGGATTACGGGAGGCGGCTTTGGAGGCTGTACGGTCAGCATTGTGAAAGACGATGCGCTGGAGCAGTTTCAGGAAAAAGTCGGGGCGGCTTATAAAGAGCGCGTCGGTAAGACAGCGGATTTCTATGTGGTGGAGATCGGGGATGGGCCGAGAAAAATGTGAGAAGAAGTTCTAATGCTCACGCCAGAGGGCGTTTCGCAAAGAACTTCTATGTCTCACATAGGAGAAGTCCCTGAAGTGCGGGCCTTCTCCGCATTAATGTTATGTAGATGTATTGCTAGATATTATCAAGGAGGCATGAGATGATTCAGAAAAATATCAGGGAACTTGTGCAGTATGGGTTGCTTACGGGGTTGATTGAAAAAGAGGATCAGATATATACCACCAACAGGCTTTTGGAATTGTTTGAGCTGGATGAACTGGAGGAGGCAGAAGAGAATATTGAGGTGACTGTGGAGGATTTGGAGAGGATTCTCGGGGAAATGCTGGATTATGCCTATGAGAAGGGAATCCTTTCAGAGAATGGGGTGGTGTACCGGGATCTTTTTGACACAAGGATTATGAGTATGTTGGTACCCAGACCGAGTGAAGTGATCAGGGAATTTCATGATAAATATGAAAAAGACCCGAAGCAGGCCACCGATTATTTCTATCAACTGAGTCAGGATACGGATTATATCAGACGCTACCGTATTAAAAAGGATCAGAAGTGGATTTCTTCTACCAAGTACGGGGATTTGGATATCACCATTAATCTCTCTAAGCCGGAGAAGGATCCCAAAGCGATTGCGGCGGCTAAAAATGCAAAGCAGAGTGGTTATCCCAAGTGTCTTTTGTGTATGGAGAATGAAGGCTATGCAGGACGGATCAATCACCCTGCCAGACAGAATCACAGGGTTATCCCGGTGACCATAAACGGCAGCAGGTGGGGGTTTCAGTACTCTCCTTATGTATATTATAATGAGCATTGTATTGTGTTCAATTCCAGTCATATTCCCATGAAGATTGAACATGACACGTTCTGTAAGCTGTTTGATTTTGTGAAGCAGTTTCCTCATTATTTTGTGGGATCCAATGCGGATCTGCCGATTGTGGGAGGTTCTATCTTAAGCCATGATCATTTTCAGGGCGGATGTTATGAGTTTGCCATGGCGAAAGCGCCTGTAGAGAGAAACTTTACAGTCAAGGGTTTTGAAGATGTGGAAGCGGGAATCGTGAACTGGCCCATGTCCGTGATCCGGATATCCCACAAAGATTCTGACAGGCTGGTGGCAATGGCAGATGTGATTTTGGAAAAATGGCGGGGATACAGCGACGAAGCAGTATTTATTTATGCCGAGACGGACGGCGAGCCGCACAATACCATCACGCCTATTGCCAGAAGACGGGGCGATAAATTTGAACTGGATCTGGTGCTGCGCAATAATATCACCACGAAGGAACATCCGCTTGGGGTATATCATCCCCATGCCAATCTGCATCATATCAAGAAAGAAAATATTGGTCTGATTGAGGTTATGGGTCTGGCGGTACTTCCTGCCCGGCTCAAAGGGGAGATGGAACACCTGGCGGAGGCCATCTTATCGGGTGCCGATATCCGCAAAGATGAGGAACTGGAGAAACATGCGGATTGGGTGGAGGCGTTCCTGCCCGGTTACCAGGACGTGAACAGGGAAAACATCATGGAAATTCTGCATAAAGAAATCGGCAATGTGTTTATGCAGGTGCTGGAGGATGCCGGTGTTTACAAGAGGGATGAAGAGGGGCAGGCGGCCTTTGACCGGTTTACGGCCTCTATCAATTAATGAAGCATTGATTAAGAAGTGAGGCGGAATCTTAGGATTCCGCCTTTTTAGACACACCTTGCGGTGCGTAGACTGATCTGACAGTTTCAAAGGTTTCATCAACAGGGTGCTGTCAGACCAACAGAAATGACATAGGTAGTTTATAAAAATATGAAAGGCATGGAGTCACCATGGCACCAAATTTCATTTTTTACAGATCCTCATTCATGCCCAGCATACTGCAAAGAAACTTGTAACAGTATTCTTGTTGTCTTTGATTCATTTTCTGATAAATGGCGATAAGATGCTGATATTTTTTGAGATGAAACATATTGTCAGCTAATAAATAGTCTGCATTCAGACGCTCTTCAGAAAGAAATAGAATGTAGTCGGTGGTGACATGAAAGAATCTGGCAAGATCAAATAAAAGCAGTCCGTCCGGAGTACTTGTGCCACATTCGATTTTACTTAAGCTTGTCTGGTTGATGCCCAAGAACTCCGCTAAAGTCTGCTGTGTCAGATTTCTTTCTAATCGTAATTCCCTGATCCTTGTCTTCATTCGCACACCCTTTTTGTCATTGTAGTTGATTTTTGAAAGAAAAATATTCTAATTTTTAATAAAGATATTCGATATAGAATAATTCTTTTGTATATTCCTGCAAAAGCTTATAAATTTTGCAAAAAACCACAAGATATAGTTAACTTTTTGTATGGAAACAATAAATATAGAAGAATACACGATAAATTGAATATAGTGATATAAATAGAGAATATATTTCACAAATAGTTAATTTTCGATAGATAGAGAAAAAGAAACTGTGATATACTTGTAATATCTAATAGGTAATTGCGAAACTCATTTCGGTGCTGTAATTATTGTACAAATAGTATAACCATAAGCAGACCCTAGAAAAACGCCAGTACTTGGCGAGGTACTTTCGAGCCTAGTACTGCTGCGTTTTGAAAGGAGCGAAAGCGAGTCTGTGTTGGTTATACTGTTTGTGCAATTTCAACAATTATAGACGAGTTTCGCAATTACTTAGTAATAGCTAAGAAGTACAGGAGAAAGAAATCTGAAGGTGGCAATGAAAATTCTATTGATGGCGGTTAATGCAAAATACATACATTCCAATCCGGCAGTTTACAGCCTGAAAGCATATGCGGGCGAGATGGAGGGTCGGCAGATCGCTGTTGCGGAGTACACGATCAATCAGCGCCGGGAGGAAATATTGGCGGATTTATACAGACAAAGCCCCGATATGCTGGCTATTTCCTGTTACATTTGGAATTGGGAGTTTGTGTCCGTACTTTTGCAGGAGATTCCCAAGATATTGCCGCAAACAGAAATCTGGCTCGGGGGACCGGAAGTATCTTATGATTCCGAGCGGATTCTTGAGCAGTTTCCCATGGTAAGGGGTATCATGACGGGCGAGGGAGAAGAGACATTCCGGGAATTGGTGGAAGGGATAAGGCCGCTTTCCGAAGTACATGGGCTTGTATACAGACAAGATGGGATTGTAAGGACGAAAGAGCGAGGGCTGCTTGATCTGTCTCAGATACCGTTTCCTTTTGAGGATCTTTCCGCATTTGCTAATAGAATTATTTATTATGAAAGCAGTCGCGGTTGTCCGTACCGATGCAGTTATTGTCTTTCTTCTATAGATAAGAAAGTACGTTTTCGCAGCATAGATGTGGTAAAAAGGGAATTGCAGTTTTTCTTGGATCAGCGGGTGGCACAGGTAAAGTTTGTTGACAGGACGTTTAACTGTGATCATGAACATGCGGTTTCTATCTGGCGTTATCTGTTAGAGCATGACAACGGAGTGACCAATTTTCACTTTGAGATAGAGGCGGATATTCTTACACAGGAGGAACTTGCACTGCTTTCCCGGATGCGGCCAGGACTGATTCAGATGGAGATCGGCGTACAGACTACAAATCCGAAGACTCTTAAGGAAATCTGTCGTCATGCAGATATGGAGAGGCTTCGATATGTGGTTTCTAAGATTAGACAGGCTCATAATATTCACATACATTTGGATTTGATTGCGGGGCTGCCGTTTGAGGATTACGAGAGCTTTGCGCACTCTTTTAATGAGGTCTACGAAATGCGGCCGCAACAGCTGCAGCTGGGATTTCTCAAAGTGCTGAAAGGTTCTCCCCTGTATGGGACGGCTGCCGGCTATGGGATACAGTACTTGTCAGTGCCGCCTTATGAAGTGTTATCTACCAGATGGCTGCCTTATGAGAAAGTGCTTCTTTTAAAGGAATTGGAAGAGATGGTGGAAATATACTATAACAGCGGACAGTTCCGTACCGCCATGGGTCTGTTGGAGAAGGCATTTCCGGATGCCTTCACTCTCTATACGGCGCTGGCACAGTTTTACCGTAAGAAAGGCTGCCTTCAGCAGGCTCAGACCCGCATCAGCCGCTATCAGGCGCTTATGGAATTTATGATGACTACAGCGCTTTTAGAGAAGGAGAGGCTTTGCAGGGAGGCGTTGATCTATGATTTTTATTTGCGGGAGAACGGGAAGAGCAGGCCGGAGTTCGCACCGGGGGAAACCGAAACTGTAAAGGCGGCATGTAAAAAGAGACTTCGGGAATTTTATACCGAAGAAGAGGCAAAACGGAAAGCGCTATCATCCTATGGGGCTTATGACAGCAGGCAGATGAGCAAGATGACCCATGCGGAATTATTTCGATATCCGGTGTGGAGGGAGGAACTTACGCTGGCCGAAGAACCCTGTGAGCAGCCGGTTCTTGTAGTGTTTGACTATATGACAAGAGATGCGCTGACCCGCGATGCCAGGATTATATTTGTGGCGTTTTAGAATGGAGAACGAGAGTGACAGATTCTTACGTATGTATTGATTTAGAGACAACAGGACTTGACCCGAAACGGGATAAAATTATAGAAATCGGTGCGGTCAGAGTGGAAAAAAAACAGATTGTGGAGCAGTGGAGGAGTTTTGTGAATCCAGGAAGAAAACTGGAAGAGCGGATTGTAGAGCTGACGGGAATCCGGGATGAGCAGCTTGCCGATGCTCCCAAAATAGAGCAGATTCTACCGGAATTTTTGGCATTTGCAGGTGAGCAGCCGCTTCTTGGACACGGAGTTTTGTTTGATTATTCTTTTCTTAAAAAGGCGGCTGTGAATGAAAGGATGTCATTTGAAAGACAGGGGATCGATACGCTGAGGATTGCCCGCAAGTATTTGCAGAATCTGGAGAGCAGGAGTCTTGGCAGTCTGTGCGCGCATTATGCAATTCCCCACAGCGCACACAGGGCCTTGGAAGATGCCAAAGCTACAGTGGCTTTATATGGGAAACTTGTGGAAGAATTCTATGATGCCAAGATTCAGGAAGGAGACAAAAGCCCGTTTTGTCCAAGACCGCTTATCTATCAGGCCAAACGCGATACCCCATTGACTATTCCGCAGAAAGAACAGTTATATAAACTGGTGGACAAGCATAAACTGATAATAGATTATGAGATTGAGAGCCTGACCCGCAGCGAGGCTAGCAGGAAGATTGATCAGCTTCTTGCAGAATACGGACGATAGATTTCTGCATGGCGGAGTTTAAAGTTTCTGCGATGGGATAGAGTCCGGCGATTTTGTCAGGCGTTCCCTGTTTGTGGTAGATTTCACATAACAGACGGTAGGTTGCACTGACATCGGTTCCTGTGGATACCGCAAACTCTAAAAGCTGACAAGCCTCTGTCGTGTGGCCGGCATCATAGAGCGCCTGCGCCCATTGCTGTAAGGTGCGGACCAGAAGCGTATAGTTTTGATCGTAGGAGGTCAGAAGGTCAATATTGGGGGCACCGTAGCGCAGTTTCAGATCCGTGTTGGAGATGCCGGTAAAATTGACAATGGAACATTCCGAGAGGGAGAGAATAATCTGCCGGTAATCTTCAACCTTTGGATTGTCCGGCAAAAGCTCCATAGGGAATATTTCCATGGGCAGTTTAATATAGTCCAGGTCATCTAAGGATTTCCGCCTGGTGTTGTTGGCGGCGGCTTCTTTCTGCCAATATTCTCTTTGCAGTGCCGCCTGTGTTTTTTTGCCTTTGGAGACTGCGAAAGCGATTATGAAACCAAGTATGAGAGTGCTTGCAAAAAGTATAAAATTCATATATAATTCCTTTCAGTGAGTGTGGAGGTTTTATAGGATGTTTAACAGAAAAACAAGGAAGATTATTTCTTCCATCATTATTATTATTGTTGTTCTGGCCATGGTTATCCCGCTGATCGTGGGTGCGCTGTAGAGCGTAAGACCAGATTTATTTTATCACAGATTCTCCGGGCAGGCAATTCCTGCGGGGAGAGAGGGGTTTTATGAAAAAAGTATTCAGGCTGATGTTGATGACATTTATGATGGCATTGTTAGTCGGTATGCCGGCCAAGGCCAGGGAGACTGTTATTCAGCGGGGCATCTATGTCAATGATATTGATCTTTCGGATAAATCGGCGCAAGAGGCAAGAAAAGAGATAGAGGAATATGTAAGCTCTTTTGGAGATGTACCGATTACGCTCCATGTTGAGGAGGAAGGGACGATCGTGGCTTCGGCTGCAGATCTCGGCCTTAAGTGGGGTAATGAGGAAATTCTCGATGAGGTGGCAAGCTTCGGAAGAGACGGAGATATTCTGCGCTGCTATAAAGAATTAAAAGATTTGGAACATCAGAATAAAATTTATGAGGTTCGTTTTGGATTTGATAAAAATAAGATTCAATCATTGATTGAAGAAAATGCTGCTCAGTATAATAAAGAGGCTGTCAATGCCACGCTCACCAAGACGGAGGAGGGTTTTCAGATTACGGAAGGCGAGATGGGCAAGGTAATTGACACCGCAGCTTCCGTGGATTCTGTGTATGAGTATCTGACGGGAGAGTGGGATGGAAGTGCCTGCGATGTGGATCTGGTAGTAGTGGTGGATGAGCCGCAGGGAACGACAGAGAGCCTGGCAAAGGTGAAGGATGTGCTGGGTACCTTTACCACCAGCTATTCTACTTCCGGCGGATCGAGGAGCGCTAACGTGGCAAACGGATGCAGTCTGATCAATGGTACAACATTGTATCCAGGTGAAGAATTTTCTGCATATGAGGCCGTTTCTCCTTTCACGGAGGCAAACGGTTATTATATGGCGGGGTCTTATTTAAACGGACAGGTGGTAGACAGTCTGGGCGGCGGTATCTGCCAGGTATCCACGACCCTGTATAATGCGGTGCTTCGGGCGGAACTTGAGGTGACGGAGCGTTATAATCATTCTATGATTGTTACTTATGTGGATCCTTCGGCGGATGCGGCGATTGCCGAGTCTTCAGGCAAGGATTTTAAATTTAAAAATAACCGGGAGTATCCTATCTATATTGAAGGTGTTACAACGCCGGATAAACAGATAACATTCACAATCTATGGCGTAGAGGACAGAGACAGTAATCGTGAGGTTGTGTATGAGAGCGTTGTGTTAGAGCGGATTGTTCCCGATACTGAAGTGATTTACACAGACGCATCTCTGCCGGTCGGGTATTGTGTGGTGCAGTCTGCACATGTGGGTTACAAGGCCCAGTTGTGGAAGGTCGTGAAAGAGAACGGTGTGGAAGTGAGCCGTGAACAGGTCAACAGCAGTTCTTATATGAAGGCGCCCAGAAGTGCGACTGTGGGCGTGGCCACAGCAGATCCGAATATTTATAATGCCATAATGGCGGCCGTAGCGACCAATAGTGTAGATGAAGTCAAAGCTGTGTCCAAAGCTTACAAAGATGTGGCTGCAGCAGCGCAGGCACAGGCAGATGCAGCGGCGGCAGCAGCGGCAGCGCAGGAAGTACCGCCAGTATTGCCGGCACCGGAGCAGCCTCCGGCGGAAGTACCGGTACAGTAAGCGTTGACAGAGTATTGGACTAGGGAACATGAGACAAGGGAAAATATCGGAGAACGTATTAAAACGTTCTGTATTAAGAAAGATAAAGACATACAGGGAAGAAGTGATCAGTGGCGCAGGGATAGGGAAAGACTGCGCCATTTTGGCGCATGGAGAAGGGATGCAAATCGTACTGTCAACCACACCGGTGACGGCACCGCCTGCAGAACTTGGACGGTATGCAGTGCCTATGGCGCTCAATAATGTGGCGGCGGCAGGCGCAGAACCGTTAGGGGTACTCCTGACAATCCTTTTGCCGGAAGAGACAGAGGAAACGGAACTTGCCCGGTTGATGGAGCAGACACAGGAAATATGCAGTATGCTGCATGCACAGATTCTGGGTGGGCATACCGAGGTCACTGCCGTGGTCAGAGAGCCTGTGATGACAGTGACCGGCGTAGGGCAAAGGGAGGCCTCTTTGGCGAAGCGGCTGCCGGGTATTGCGCCGGGACAGGATATTGTGGTGAGTAAGTGGATCGGACTGGAAGGAACGGCACGGCTTGCAAAACGCTATCGGATGGAACTTGCTCAGAGATTCCCCATGCGTATGATAGAAGATGCGGCCGATTACGACAGATTTCTGTCTATCATACCGGAGGCCGCCACCGCCGTGAAGTCCGGCGTTTGCGGTATGCACGATGTTTCCCGGGGAGGAATATTTGCAGCCTTATGGGAGATGGCATCCGGGGCAGGCGTTGGACTAAATGTGAATCTTAAGAAAATACCGGTGCGGCAGGAGACGATAGAGATCTGCGAATATTTTGGTTTAAATCCCTATGAGCTTCTGTCGGGCGGATGTCTGATGATGACGGCATGGGATGGAGAGAAGCTGGCTGCGGAACTTGCCGGGGCAAAGATACCTGTGGTGGTGGTGGGCAAGACCAATGACAGTCATGACAGGGTGTTATATCATGGCGAGGAAAAGCGCTTTTTGGATATGCCGAAAACAGATCAGATTTATCATATCTTTGCATAAAGTAGAGGAGGAAATAATCATGAGAGAAGAATTGTTGGCGATTGTGGAGAGAAACAGCCGAATTGATTTAAAGGAACTGGCGGTGATTCTTGGCGTCGAAGAGATTGATGTGGTGAATGAGTTGGAAGCAATGGAAAAGGAGGGAATTATCTGTGGATACCACACGATGATTGACTGGGAAAAAACTTCCATTGAAAAGGTCTCCGCATTGATTGAGGTGCGGGTGACCCCCCAGAGAGGGCAGGGATTTGACAATATTGCCGAACGCATTTATAAATATCCGGAAGTTACTTCCGTGTATTTGATTTCCGGAGGATATGATCTGCTTGTTACCCTGGAAGGAAAATCCCTGAAAGAGATTTCCGGATTTGTGTCCGATAAACTGTCAACGCTGGATTCTGTTTTGAGCACGGCGACACATTTTATTTTGAAAAAGTACAAGGACCATGGGACGATTCTGGCTAAAAAATACGAAGATACAAGAGAGAAGGTGACACCGTGAAAGATTTGTTATCCAAACAGGCGGTCAATTTGAAACCCTCGGGTATCCGGAAATTTTTTGATATTGTCAGTGAGATGGATGACGCGATTTCTCTCGGTGTGGGTGAGCCGGATTTTGATACACCATGGCATATTAGGGACGAGGGTATCTATTCGCTGGAAAAAGGGCGTACCTTTTATACGTCTAACAGCGGTTTGAAGGAATTGAGAGAAGAAATATGCCATTATATGAAGAGAAAACATGGTGTTACTTATGACCCGTTACACGAAGTGTTGATTACGGTGGGTGGATCCGAGGCGATTGACATCGGACTGCGGGCCGTGATTAATCCGGGAGATGAGGTATTGATTCCGCAGCCGAGTTTTGTATCCTATGAACCCTGTGCCATTATGGCCGGCGGCGTGCCCGTGATTATTGAATTGAAGGCGGAGAACGAGTTTAGGCTGACGGCCCAGGAACTGGAAGATGCTATCACGGAGAAAACCAAGATTCTGATTCTTCCGTTCCCGAACAATCCAACGGGTGCCATTATGGAGCGCAAAGATTTGGAAGAGATAGCAGAAGTCATTAGAAAACATGACATTCTTGTTATGTCTGATGAAATTTATGCGGAACTGACATACAAAGAGAAGCATGTGTCCATCGTGGAGATTGAAGGTATGCAGGAGAGAACCATTCTGATCAATGGTTTTTCCAAAGCTTATGCCATGACCGGATGGAGATTAGGGTATGCCTGCGGTCCCAGAGTGATTCTGGAGCAGATGGTGAAGCTTCATCAGTTTGCGATCATGTGCGCACCCACCACAAGCCAGTATGCGGCAGTAGAGGCATTGCGCAACGGGGATCCGGATGTGTTGGAAATGAAGACAGCTTATAATCAGAGAAGACGTTATCTGATGCACGCTTTTCAAGAGATGGGGCTGGAATGTTTTGAACCCTTTGGGGCGTTCTATGTGTTCCCTTGCATTAAGGAATTTGGGATGACCAGCGAGGAATTTGCCAATCGCTTCCTGGAAGAAGAGAAAGTGGCTGTGGTGCCGGGTACGGCGTTCGGTGACTGCGGTGAGGGATATCTGCGGATTTCTTATGCCTATTCTTTGGATAATCTGAAGCTGGCAATCGGGAAACTGGCAGATTTTGTGGAAAAACTGCGCGCCAAAGCACGCTGATTCGTATGCCGCTTGGGGCAAAGACAAAAGCAGGACATATATATATGAACATTATTTTACATCAGCCGGAGATTCCGGCTAATACGGGAAATATCGGCCGTACCTGTGTAGCAACAGGCACGGCGCTTCATCTGATTGAGCCGTTGGGCTTTCGGCTTGATGAAAAATCAATCAAACGGGCGGGTATGGATTATTGGGAACATCTGGATGTAACCCGCTATATCAATTATAAAGAGTTTCAGGAGAAACATCCGGGTGTTACGATATGGTATGCCACCACAAAGGCCAGACAGGTCTATTCCGAAGTATCTTTTGGCCTTGATGATTATATTATGTTTGGCAAAGAGAGCGCAGGGATCCCGGAAGAAATACTGGTGGAGCATCCGGAGCGCTGTATCCGTATTCCGATGCTTGGTAAGATACGGTCATTGAATCTGGCTAATTCTGTGGCGATTGTTTTGTATGAGGCGCTTAGGCAGAATCATTTTATGGATATGCAGCTGAAAGGAGAATTGCACCGTCTCTCCTGGGAAAAGCAATAAAGACACAAAATAGAAGGAAAAAGAGGGAAGAGATCTTGGAAAGGGTTTCTTCTCTCTTTTTTATTCCATAAATAATATATTCCAAACATGATATGTGCATAATGTACATATATTTGCTTCTGCATTTATTATAAATGCACAATCTACACAAAAAAATCAAAGGATTTTATAGGAAGACAGAAGAATATTCTATGTTTTTAGAAAAAGGGGATTGCTATAATAACAATGCAACATAAAACAAATTTTGTGGGAGGTAGAAAATGAAAAAGAAAATTTTAAGCGCTATTCTGGCGACAGCAATGATGGCAACGATTATCACAGGATGCGGCGGCAGTAACGAGCAGCCAGCGGCAGCACCCGTAGCACAGGAGCCTGCGGCAGAGGCAGAGGCACCTGCGGCTGAAGAACCCGCAGCAGAGGCACCTGCAGCAGAGGCATCCGGCAGCCTTGCAGACAAGAAGGTGGGTGTATGTATTTATCAGTTCTCTGATAACTTCATGACCCTGTTCCGTACAGAGCTTGAGAATTATCTGATTGCACAGGGATTCAGCAAAGAAAATATCAATATTGTTGACGGTGCAAATGACCAGGCAACACAGTCCGGACAGATTGATAACTTCATCGCAGAGGGCGTTGATGTATTGATCATTAACCCGGTTAATTCCTCTTCCGCAGAGACCATCACAGATAAGGTTGTGGGAGCAGGCATCCCGCTGGTATACATCAATCGTGAGCCGGTAGCAGACGAGGAGCAGAGATGGGCTGACAATAACTGGGATGTTACTTATGTAGGCTGTGATGCCCGTCAGTCCGGTACTTTCCAGGGCGAAATGATCGTAGATCTTGGTCTGGATAAGGTTGATATGAACGGCAACGGCAAAGTAGATTACATCATGGTAGAGGGTGACCCTGAGAATGTAGACGCACAGTATCGTACAGAGTTCTCCGTTAAGGCTCTTACAGATGCAGGATGGGAAGTGGAATGTCTCAGCGACCAGGTAGGTAACTGGCAGCAGGATCAGGCACAGGCAATCGTGGCAAATGCACTTGCACAGTATGGTAACGATGTAGAAGTTGTATTCTGTAACAATGATGCTATGGCTCTTGGCGCATTACAGGCAATCCAGGCAGCAGACCGTAAAGTCGGTGAGGATATCTACCTGGTAGGCGTGGACGCTCTGTCAGAGGCACTTGAGAATGTATTAGCAGGAACCATGACAGGTACCGTATTTAACGATCACTTCTCACAGTCCCACAGTGCGGCAGATGCAGCGATCAATTATCTGACAGGCAAAGGCAATGAGCATTATATCGGCTGTGACTACGTGAAAGTTACACAGGATAAGGCACAGGAAGTCCTTGATATGGTTAAATAATTCCTGTAGTTGATCATTATTTGACAGGAAGTAATATGGTGCGGGTGATGCGATAGCGGCATCCGCACCTTTTTCAGAAGGAGGGGTAAAATGGCTGACTATAAACTGGAGCTTAAGGGAATCTGCAAGTCATTTCCAGGTGTAAAAGCATTGGACAATGTGCAGCTGTCTCTTCGTCCAGGTACAGTTCACGCTCTGATGGGTGAAAACGGAGCAGGGAAATCCACATTGATGAAATGCTTGTTTGGCATCTATAAAATGGATCAGGGTGAGATTATTCTGGATGGTCAGAAGATTGAGATCGGGAATCCGGACGAAGCGATGAAACATGGCATTGCCATGGTGCATCAGGAGTTACAGCCTGTACTGGCAAGAAGTGTGGGAGAGAATCTTTATCTTGGAAGATTTCCCGTCAAAAAATTTGGACCGCTTAAGATTGTTGACCATAAAAAGATGTATGCAGATACAGAGATGTGGTTAAAAGAAGTGAAGATGGATTTTCCGGCCAAAGCACAGCTTGGTACACTTTCTATCGGACAGATGCAGTCTGTGGAAATAGCGAAGGCGGTATCACAGCAGGCTAAAGTTGTTATTTTTGATGAACCCACATCGTCTCTTTCGGATAATGAGGTGGAAGCATTGTTCCGCATTATGAATGATCTGCGGGACAAGGGAGTCACCATGGTATATATTTCTCATAAAATGGATGAGATCAAACGCATTGCCGACGATATCACGGTTATGCGGGACGGTACCTATGTTGGAACCTGGAGAGCCGAAGAGCTCAGCACGGACCAGATCATTGAAAAGATGGTAGGACGTGAGCTTACCAATATTTATCCGGAGAAAGAGCAGGACATAGGCGAAGTGGTGATGGAAGTAAAGAATCTGTGTTCCATTCACGGCAACTCTTTCCAGGATGTAAGTTTTACGCTCCGCAAAGGAGAAATTCTCGGCTTTGGAGGTTTGGTAGGCGCTCAGCGGACAGAGCTGATGGAAGGTATTTTCGGAATCCGGAATGTGGCTTCCGGTGAAATTTTGATTCATGGTGAAAAGGTGAAGATCAAGCATCCCATTGATGCTATGAACGCAGGAATCGGCCTGATTACGGAAGACCGCAGAGGAAACGGGATTTTCGGGTGTCTTTCCGTGAAAGATAATGTGGGTGTGTCAGTCTATAAGAAAAATCTGCTGGCAAAATTCATTCTTGACCATAAGACGATCAATAAAATAGTAGATGACAGTATTAAGATGCTGAATATTAAGACCCCCAGTATGAAACAGCATATTTCTAATCTTTCCGGCGGTAATCAGCAGAAGGTTATCGTATCCAGATGGCTGGCGAATGATCCGGATATTCTGATCATGGATGAACCTACCCGCGGTATTGATGTGGGAGCAAAACATGAGATATATGAAATCATGAGATCTCTGGCAAAGCAGGGCAAGGCCATTATCATGATCTCTTCGGAAATGCCGGAACTTCTGGGCATGGCGGACAGGATCTGTGTTATGTGTAATGGAAAACTGACTGGTGAGCTGGACAATCAGGATGAGATGACACAGGAAAAAGTTATGGCGTTTGCGACGCAGTTTTGATGGTGGGAGGAGAATAAAATGGCAAAGATGAATCGAAAGAAAATAAATGATTTTTTAATCAATAACGGCGTTATCATCGTTATGTTTGTCCTGGTTATCTATACCGGATTTACATCGGATAATTTCTTTACATCGAATAACCTGATGAATATTTTGATGAATATCAGTGCAAGACTTGTAATAGCGCTGGGTATTGCGGGTTGTGTCATTACTGCCGGATGTGATCTGTCTGCCGGACGTATGATCGGCTTTGGCGGCTGTATTGCAGGAACCTTGCTGCAAAAGATGGATTATTCCAATAAGTTTTTCCCGGATATGGAGCCGCTCAATCCCTTTATAGCATTGCTTATTGTAATGGTGATCTGTGCATTGTTTGGAACGGTTACGGGATTCTTTATCGCGTATTTAAGCGTGCCGCCCTTCATTGCAACGCTGGCAATGATGGAGATTGTATATGGCATATCCATGATCTATACGAAGGCTACACCTCTTGGGGGATATGTGAAGGCATATACGGATATTGGCAGCGGAAAGTTCCTGGGCATTAATTATCTGATATGGATTGCCGTGATCGTGGCGGCGATTACGTGGTTTATCTTTAATATGACACGCCACGGTAAATATATGTATGCGATCGGCGGCAATATGCAGGCGGCGGAAGTGGCCGGTGTGCCGGTAAAGTTAACGTTGATTTTGATCTATATGAAGGCGGCAGCTATGTATGGACTTGCCGGATTTATGCTCGGTGCAAAGTCAGGAGGCGCTTCGGTACAGTTGGGATATGGTTATGAGATGGAAGCCATTGCTGCCTGTACTATCGGCGGTGTGTCCGTCACAGGCGGCCGGGGCAGAGTCAGCTCGGCTGTCATCGGTGTAACTGTCTTTGAACTCCTAAAGGTAGCGCTTCAGTACCTTGGTGTGGATGCGAACGCACAGTACATAGCAATCGGTATTGTAATCTTTGTGGCAATTTCGTTGGATATCAGAAAGTATATTGCTAAGAAATAACAGATTTTACATAGCGGCCGGAGAGAAGCTTCGGCCGCTGTTTTAACTGGTGGCATTTTAGCTGGTAGAATGGAGGAAGGCTATGCAGAGTGAAGGATTTTTAGAGGTGGCAGGGATTCCCCTATTGTTATTTGCGGTTCTTGTTTATTACGGGGTGCGGTTATTGGTTATGAAAGATGTTACCGCTATACGCGGCAAGCATAAACCGCCGGTAAAAGATACAGCAATGTACGTTAAGAGCGCCTCTTCGTTGATTTTCTTTTTGGCGTTTGCTACATTGGTCATGGCCTTTCTTATGTTTATTAATACGTATGCGGCATTGGGAGAGTTTATAGCAGCAACTCTTATTATGGGTATTTTGTGGCGCCGTATGGAACAAAAATACGGAGGCTGAGATTTGGGTATAGGTAAAACAGGATGGGGAGGAGAGAAGGGAAATGGCCTGGTATAACGTTCTGTTGGTAGATGATGAGAAAGAAGTCTGTCAGATCATTATCAGAAAACTGGATTGGGAGAGTATGGGATTTCATATTGTGGGATATGCCGCTAACGGTGTGGAAGCTTTAGAGATGGCGGAAGAACTGCAGCCGGATGTGGTCATGACAGATATTAAGATGCCCTATATGGACGGACTTACCCTGAGCAGAAAGCTGAAAGAGGCATATCAGAAAATAAAGATTATTATTTTCTCCGGGTTTGATGAATTTGAATATGCCAAAGAGGCAATTAAGATAGAGGCTATGGAATATATTTTAAAGCCTATTAATGAGAAAGAACTGCGAGAAGTATTTGAGCGAATAAAAATAGAGTTGGACAGGGAACTGGATGAGAGACGTAATATTGATAAATTGCGGCAATATTATCTGGAGAGTCTGCCGGTGCTCCAGGAGAACTTCTATATTTCGCTTCTGGAAGGAAGGCTGTCGCAGGAACAGATTGAAGAAAATCTGCAGAACTATCAGATCCAGTGGGCAGAGTCCTCTTATATCGTGACAGTTGTGCATATCAGCAAAAGGAATCTGCCGGCAGAGATGGATTCTTTTCTGGCAGCAATCTCTGTGAAGCGTCTGGCAGAAGAGCAGCTGCAAAAGGAATGGGACAGCAGGATATTTGTCTATCTGGGAGATGTTATCCTGATCACTTCCATTACAGATGAAAGAAATGCAGGTGCCCGATATACGGATACCATGGATAAGTTTTGTAAGCTTACCAAACGGGCCTGCGGTATCACTGTGACGGCCGGGGTAGGATATATATGCGATAATATGAAGGAGCTGTCCGTTTCTTATGAAAGTGCAAGACATGCTGCTTCCTACCGTGTGATGTACGGCAGTGAGAGGGCTATTAATATAGCGGAAATAGATCCCTATGAGGAGAAAGAAGAAAGCTGGGGAGAAAGCGGAAGCATCCAGAGGATTATCAGGGAGATTAAGATGGGTGATCGGGAAAAGCTGGAACAGGCTGTATCTGAGGAAGTCAGGCATCTTGCAGATAGTTCTTCTTCCATTATGAGATATCGGGTTTTTGTGATGACGTTTATTACGGAAGTATTTCGCTTTGGCAGCAATAAGATTAATATAGAAGACGTGTTTGAAAAACAGCAGGATATTTATGGGCAGGCCATGCAGATGGAATCTCCTGAGGAACTGAAAAACTGGCTGCTGGAGATTGCCGGCCGGATGCAGGATATGGTTTTAAGCGAGAGAGATGATACCATGAAATCCTTTGTGGAAAAAGCCGTTGAATATGTGCAGGAGCATTATGGAGAGCAGAATCTTTCGGTGGAGACAATCTGCCGGAATCTGGGAGTCAGCACGGCATATTTTTCTACTTTATTCAAAAAGGAAACAGGAAAAACCTTTATTAATTATCTGACAGACTGTAGAATGGAGAAAGCAGTAGAACTTCTTTTAGAGCAGGATGAAAAGACATATATTGTGGCGCAGAAAGTGGGATACGCAGATCCCAATTATTTCAGCTATGTATTTAAAAGGAAATTTGGCGTTTCACCTTCCAAATACAAAGTAAGCAAGCGGGAACAGACGTGAACAGGATAAAAGGGTATTTTATCAGGAAAAAAAGTGAATATACAGGCAGTCACAGATCCTACAGTATTCAGATGACCATATCTATTTCTTTTACGATCGTGTCCGTGTGCAGTGTGTGTTTTTTGAGTATTATGCTGTATCAGCAGTTTGTCAATAAAACCAAAGATATTACAATAGAACGGACGGAGCAGGTACTCAATCAGGCGGCTATCAATCTGGAAGATTATCTGCGCAATATGCGGCGGATTTCGGACGCCATGTATTATACGGTGATCAAAGATAAAGATCTGGGCTATGAAAGTATGGGCGAAGAGATGAATCTGCTCTACGAGGCCAATAAGGATAATCTGATCAGTATCGCCTGTTATACCAATGAGGGTATGCTGGTTGCTGCGGCACCTGTGGCGAATCAAAAGGAAAATCTTAATGTAACGGAGCGGGAGTGGTTTCAGGAGGCGGTAAGTCAGATGGAAAACTTTCACTTTTCCACCCCGCATGTACAAAATCTTTTTGACGATCCGTCTTATCGGTATTACTGGGTGATTTCCTTAAGCCGGGCTGTGGAACTGACCAATGATGGTAAATCCACGCTTGGCGTCTTGTTGGTAGACATGAATTACAGTAGTATTGAACAGTTGTTGTCTAAAGCAAATAAGGATAACACGTCGGAATATTTTTACCTGATGGACAGTTCGGGAGAGATAATCTATCATCCCAAACAGAAACTCATCTATGCAGATCTGTATCAGGAGAATAACCTAAATGCCGTGCGCTATGATGACGGAACCTATGAGGAAGTTTTTGATGGGGAGAGACGGCTGATTACAGTGAAGACTGTCAGTTATACAGGATGGAAGATTGTCTGTGTAACACCCATCACCTCTTTCCAGATGGGGATTACGGACATGCGTTTCTTTATGGTTATGCTTGTAGCGTTGTCATTGCTTACGGTAGTCGTTATCAACCAGCTTGTGTCCGCACAGATAGCCAAGCCTTTGCAAAAGTTAAATGGCTCTGTGAAAGAGTGGGAAACCGGGAACCTGAATTCAGATATTTATGTGGGCGGGCCGATAGAGGTAGAACATCTGGGAAGGGCGCTGCGGGCCACGGTAGCACAGATAAGGCAGATGATGCAGGATATATTGGTGGAACAGGAAGAAAAAAGGAAGAGTGAACTGGACGCACTGCAGTCGCAGATCAATCCGCATTTCCTTTATAATACATTGGATTCCATTGTGTGGATGATCGAGGGAGAACGGTACCAGGATGCGGTGTTTATGGTCACGCAGCTGGCAAGTTTATTCCGTATCAGTCTAAGCCGCGGAAGAACGGTCATCAGTGTGGAGGATGAGCTAAAACACGCGGGTAACTATATGAATATACAAATGGTGCGTTATAAAGATGTTTTTGACGTAAAGTTTGAGATCGATCCGGAGATACTTTGCTGCTGTACGATCAAACTGGTAGTGCAGCCGCTTTTGGAAAATGCCATTTATTACGGCGTGGAATGTATGGACGGAGAGGGAGAAATCCTTGTAAAAGGCTATAGACAGGATGAGGATATCTATATTGAAGTGAGAGATAACGGACTGGGCATGCCTGAGGAGGAGGTCAGGCAGCTTTTAAAAGAAAACCACCGGGTACGAAAACATGGATCGGGTGTAGGATTAATTAATGTGCATAATCGGATTCAATTATGTTTTGGTGAATTGTATGGACTGGAAATCGAAAGCGTACCGGATGAAGGAACAACTGTGCGTATTCATCTTCCTTATATCTGTTATTCGGAAAAAACGCGGGACAAGCTGGAAGCAGGTAAATGGAGGGGCCAATGAAAAAAAACAGAATATATATCGGGTGCCTGACAGCAGTGATGTGTATCATAATTGCCTATGCTTCCTACGGTATGTTGAATAAGGGGCAGGAGGAGAAAATATATCCGATATCGGTGATTGTTGATAATAGCAGCAGCGACCGCTGGTTTGCTTTCCGGGAAGGCTTGAAACAGGCATCAAGAGATTATCATGTGCAATTAAATATTGTGTCAACCGGTGAGCTGTCAAACCTGGAGGAGGAAAAATTACTGATTCAACGGGAGAGTGAAAACGGGGCAAAAGGAATCATTGTCCAGATGTGTGACGGCGAGGGAGAGGAGATCTTTACGCAGGTACAGGAATCTGCCGGTGCAGCTGATATTCTGCTTGTAGAGACAGATGTGCAGCCGGAAGGGATTTTCCCGGCCGTGATACCGGAAAACTATGAGATGGGCAGAATGATTGCCGTATCCATAAAAGAGGATGAGAAAGAACTTACAGGGAAAAAAATCGGGATTTTAATGGGACATAAGGAAAGACTTTCCCAGAAACAGCGGCTGAAGGGTTTTCTGGATGAAATGGAAGATACGGGTGCAGAAATACTCTGGCAGATTACCGACAATGATATTGTGCAGAGTAAACAGCTGGAGACGGCGGAAATTTTAGTGGCACTGGAAAATGATGAGACAGAACGGGCAGTAGATCTTTTGACGGAATCAGGGATACAATCCTGTTCTTTGTATGGGGTAGGATGTTCCGAGAAGAATGTATATTATCTGGATAAGAAACTTATTAAAGTGTTGATTGTTCCGAATGAGTTTCATATGGGGTATCAGAGTGTTGCGATTATTGCGGCACGGTTACAGGATCACATGGCTTCTACACAAAATTCGGTTGTGAGTTTTCTGGTGGTAAGACCGGAAGTGCTGTACGAAGAAGATATCCAGAAACTTCTGTTTCCACTCGTACAGTGATTTAGTAATGTATTTATCATAACAATGGGATGGGAATGTGTATGATGAGAAAAAAGAAATTATTGGTAGTGATCATGGCAGGGATTTTTATGCTTTTTGGCTGCGGCAGCGTGACAGATCAGCCGGTCAAAAGCATTAAGATAGGCATTTCCGTATACGATCAGTATGATACCTTTGTCGGGCAGATGATGACGGCTTTTAATTCTTATGCCACTCAAAAGCAGGAAATGACCGGTATTACGATTAACGTGGAGATTTATAATGCATCGGGCAGTCAGTCCACACAAAATGAACAGGTCGAATCTATGATTAAGGAAGGATATAACGTTATCTGTATCAATCTGGTGGACCGGACAGATCCTACTACGATTATAGATGCAGCAGAAAAAAATAACGTGCCGGTGATTTTCTTTAACCGGGAACTGGTGGAGGAAGATCTGGGGCGTTGGGATAAGCTGTATTATGTGGGCGCAGAGGCATTTGAATCCGGCATTATGGAGGGAGAACTGGCGGCAGAAGCCTTTGAAGAACGGGAAGAGCTTGACAAAAACCAGGACGGTATTTTTCAGTATATTGTGCTGGAAGGAGAAGTGGGCCACCAGGATTCTATCGTGCGTACAGAATACTCGGTCAATACCATTATTCAAAAGGGTGTTCCGGTAGAGAAGCTGGGATATGCCATTGCGAATTGGAACCGGGCGCAGGCACAGACGAAGATGAGCCAGCTTTTGGAAGAGTATGGGGATAAGATTGAACTGGTACTGGCTAATAATGACGATATGGCACTGGGGGCTATAGATGCATTGAAGGCACAGAATATCCCGCAGAAAGATTGGCCGGCAGTGGTAGGAATAGATGGAACGGATGTGGGACTTGAAGCGGTCAGAGACGGAGAGATGATAGGAACCGTATACAATGATAAAGAAGGTCAGGCAGCTTCCATGCTGGAACTTGCCTATACACTTGCTACGGACGGGGATATCAGTTCCATAGCCATGATGGAAGGAAATACTATCAGGCTGCCTTATATTAAAGTTTCCGCAAAAGATGCAGGAGCATTTACGCCGCCCGGTGCGGCCGGGTATTAAACTTTGGCTGCCGTATCAGTCATCATCTTCCACGTCTGATTTCGGCAGTGAGAAGATAAATTCGGTGCCCACGCCTTCTGTGCTGATTACGTTAATATGTTCCCCATGGGATTGAATGATTTCTTTTGTGATGGACAGGCCAAGGCCTGTCCCTTTTTTGTCTTTTCCGCGGGACAGATCTGATTTATAGAAACGGTCCCAGATCAGTTTCAGATCATCTTTGGGAATACCGATACCGCTGTCTTTGACACTGACAAAAACTTTGTTGTGCTTCTCCGCCGTTTCCAGTTTGATGACTGAATTGTGGTGACTGAACTTGATCGCATTATCTAACAGATTATAGAGAACCTGTTGAATCTTATCCATATCAGCAACCACATACATCTCATCGCCTGTGAGCACAAGTTCGATGCCGATCATCTTCTGCCGGCAAGTGCCTTCAAAAGAAGCGGCCACGCTGCGGATGATGGTATTGATATCAAAATCGGTTTTATTCAACATCATTCCCTTGGTATTCAGATTGTTGAGCGTCAATAGGCTGTTGGTCAGCTTGGTGAGACGTTCCGTCTCGTTTAACACAATGGTGAGATATTTTTCATATTGCTCCGGCGGAATCGTACCATCAATCATCGCTTTCAGATAGCCCTTGATGGAAGTTAAAGGAGAACGGAAATCGTGGGAAACATTGGCTACAAATTTTTTCTGGTCATCCTCGGAACGGGCAATCTCGCTGGCCATATAGGACAATGTGGCGGCCAGATATCCCATCTCATCTTCACTTTCTACCGTAAATTCATAGTGCATATTTCCACTGGCATACTGTTCTGTGGCCTCTGTGATCTTGCGCAGAGGAATATAGACAATCTCCGTGAAAAATATCAGAATGATCAATGACAGCAAAAAGAGAATGACCAGCATGATGTAGGAGATGTTGAGCAGCTGATTGGCATCTGCCAGAATATCAGCTATGGAAGCGTGGATGACCACGTAGCCCCTTACCTTATAATTGGAGGTGATGGGAGCAAATACACTTAACATATCTTCATTAAATGTCTGAAAGAAATTACCTTCCGTGTAATAGGAACCGGCGGTAACGGTAGGGTCGAAGCCTTCTATGACCACTTCGTTTTCCACATTTACGGGAGCGGAAGAATCCAGAACCATACGACCAGACGGGTTGATGATCCAGATAGTTGCTTCAAGGTACGTATCCAGAGCGTCTAACTGTGCTTTGACTGCTTCCAGAGAAGCCTCTGAGTTGTACAGGTCGGCGGCATAGGTATTGGCGATCAATGTTGCTTCTCTGTAAAGAGAATCCGCCTCCTCTTTTGTCAAATGGTTGATGGTCATATCAGAGACAAAAGTTGCTACTACCACAAATCCAAATAATCCGAAGATGATATAGGCGAGTATTAATTTGAGATATAGTGTTTTTCTCATCGTTACCCCCGTCCGAAGTCTTTATGCCAGGAAAGGTCAATTACAGTTAGTTTGTCTTGGATTCAAATTTATAGCCAATGCCCCATATGGTGGCAATCCGCCAGCTTTCGTGATCGTTGATCTTTTCACGGAGCCGCTTGATATGCACATCTACCGTACGGGTGTCTCCAATATATTCATATCCCCAGATCTGGTCTAACAGCTGTTCTCTCGTAAAGACATGATTGGGAGAGGAGGCCAGGAAATAGAGAAGTTCCAGTTCCTTTGGCGGCATCTCAATGGTTTTGCCCATATAGATGACGGAGTAGTTGGTCTGGTTGATGATGAGATCCGGATATTCCACGCTCTTGACATCCGAGGCTTTCGGCTGTTCTACCACCGGTTTATAGCGGCGCAGGACAGCCTTAACACGTGCTACCAGTTCCTTGGAATCAAAAGGTTTTTCCATATAGTCATCGGCGCCAAGTTCTAACCCGAGCACTTTATCAAACACCTCGCCCTTGGCGGAGAGCATGATGATGGGCAGGGTAGATTTAGAACGGATTTCCCGGCAGACCTGATATCCGTCGATGCCGGGCAGCATCAGATCTAACAACATCAGGTTCGGTGCAAAGCTGCTCACCGCCGTCAGTGCCGATTCCCCGTCATTGACAATCATGGTTTCAAAACACTCCTTGGTCAGATAAAGAGAAATCAGTTCTGCAATGTTATTGTCATCATCTACAATCAATATTTTCTGTCTGTTGACCATATTAAATCCTCCTTAAAAATCTTCCGCTAATCCGAGGCCGCGAAGCG